>DATAWT010000084.1:0-89590 GCA_036267075.1 Solirubrobacteraceae bacterium | reverse complement strand
TCCTGACGCCGCCCAAACAGCACCAGTACGAGATCCGCTGCTACATCCGCGACCCCGACGGCCACCTCATCGAAGTGGGACAAACCACCGACCCAAGCGGCGACTGGGAACCAACCCACTGGCCAGCAACCAACAAGCCCGAGTAACCGCCAAGGTCGCAGCCGAAATTGGTGCCCCGACGATGAGGAGACCCCCGACGTGACCACCGCTCTGATCGGCACTGGCGTGATCGGATCGGCCATCGCCCGCCGGCTCGGCGCGGGCGGCGAGACTCTGCGGCTTTCGAGCGCCGACAGTGAGACGGCGGCGCGGCTGGCAGCCGAGATCAGTCAGAGCGCGGTCGTCGCGGTCGACAACCACGACGCGTTGCGGGGCGCCGACGCGGTCGTCCTTGCCCTGCGATTCACCGTGCTGAAGGCCGTCATCGACGAGATCGCGGAGTCGCTGACCGAGAAGCTCGTGGTTGTTCCGAGCAACCCGGTCGGCCTCGACGCGCAGGGCAACGTCACACCAATCCTGCCGAGCGGCGAGGCCTCTGGTGAGGTTGTGGGCGGGTGGCTGCCGGCGGGGGCGCGCCTGGCGATGGCGTTCGGAACGATGTCGGCAGAGCTCTTGGAGTCCGCTGGCAACCGCTCACCGGAGCCCGCCGTCCTCTTCTACGCGGCCGACGATGACCGGGCTGGAGAGGAGGTCGAGCGGCTGATCCGAACGGCCGGCTTCGAGCCGGTGAAGGTCGGCGGGCTCGAGCTATCCGCTCGACTCGAGGTTGGCGGCGACCTTCACGATCTCATCCTCGGCCCCGCAGAGGCGCGTCTGTTGATCAGTAGGGCCTGATCGGGCAGCTGGAGTTGCCGAGGGCGGCTCGACCGAGCCTCACTTGACGGTCAGGGTGCCGAACATCCCGGCGGCGCGGTGGCCCGGCACCTGGCAGAAGAACGTGTACTTGCCGGGCTTGAGGTCCAGGGTTATCGAGTGCGTGCCGGAGCTTGAGATCGGCGTGGCCTTCAGCACCGCGCCGCTCGTGCCCGGCTGGATCGCGAGGTTGTGCGCGATCCCCGACATGTTCGTCATCGAGATCGTGATCGAGCCGGCTGTCGCGGTGGCCGTCTTGGCCGTGTAGGCGAGCAGGCCCTGCGGGTTGGCGTCGATCGCGAGCTTGCCGTCCTTCTCGACCGCCGGCTTGCCAGATCCCGGCGCGGGCACCGCAGATGCGAGCAGGCCGGTGTCCTTGCCGGGGCGTGCCGAGGCGTATTTCACATAGGAAGCGATGTCGGCGGCCTGGCGGGTGCTGAGCGGGAGCTTCGGCATCGCGCCGCCGGTCGCCGGATACTCGATCTGCTGTTCGACGATGCCCTCGATATCGCCCCGGCCGAAGCCCGACTGGATGCTCTCGGCGAACGCGGCGTCAAGGTTCGGCCCGATCACGCCGGTCGTGTCCGCGCGCGCGAGCGTGTGGCAGCGGCCGCAGTTCTTGACGAAGAGGATCTTGCCCTGGACGAGGCTGACGTTCTGGCCGCCCTTGAGAGCGCAGCCGCCGGCGGCCAGTCCTGCCACCACGACAACGCCCGCCCTGAGCATATTTCGCCTCACCGACGCGCGATCCGCCATACCCGGCCGAACTCTATCCGAGCCCGCGGCGCGGGGGCTTCGGCCGCTAGGATCTGGCGGAGCATGAGTCCGCGTGACCGCTACCGGCTCCGCACGCCCTCGACCGGGCGCGAGATCATCGTCGAGGCCGAGGCGGACCGCATCTACCGCGACCAGTCGACCGGCGAGCCGCTCGAGATCGTCGGACGCGTCCTGCCGCTCGCGCCGTCACACTCGAAATTGCCCTGGACGATCGAGAATCTCCGCGTCTGCCCGTGGTGCGAGCAGTTCGCGCAGCGCGACCTCAACGACTGCCCGACCTGCGGGCGTCGCATGGGTCCGATCGGAGGCTGAGCCGATGGTGCGGCCCCGCCGCAGCTTCGCCCTCGCGGCTTCGATCCTCGCCGCCGGCCTCGTGATCGCGGCCTGCGGCGGGAGCAAGGTCGCGGACGTCGTACCGACCAACACGACGCAGCTGACACCGGTGCTGACGAACCCGACGCTCGACAACCAGGGCGGAGGCAACAGCGGCTCGACGACCCAGAGCGGCTCGACGCTGACGACGAGCAGTTCGACGGCGGCGACCACGAGCACGGCGTCAACGACGAGCGAGGCGTCGACGACGAGCGCGAGCAGCACCCCGGCGACCACGACCCCCGCCGGCGGCGGCACCTCGCCGTCGACCGGCAGCGGAACCCCCTCCCAGAGCGGCTCGGGAGGCGGGGTGGTGGCGCCGTCAGGCTCGACCTAGAGCCGCGCGCCGCCGGCTGGCGGAATTGGTCGCGATCTACAGGGAGTTGAAGGTCTTGACGACGGCGCCGCTGGCCGCGCGCCACGTCATCGTCATCGGAGCCAGCAGGCGCATGCCGTTTCGCGGGATCGCGACGACCATCACGTTGCCGACGACGGTCGCGGCGAGCGTGACGGCGCGGCCGCGATGGCGATCGAACCCGCCGATCTTGCCAGCCGGGTAATGCAGCACGACGGAGGCGACGCCGTCCGGGACGAGCATCGTCACCCGGCTGAGTCCGAAGGTTGAACTCGAGCCAAAGCCACGGCCGCCCGCGATCTGCGCCGCCGTGCCGACCCCGCCGCCCTCCCCGCCGGCCGGAAAGACAAGCGGTGCTCGATACTCGGCCATCCCCGCCTCGGCGGCGCCGTTGCACGGTCGGATCGTCATCGGGTAGACCCAGACGCCGATCGGGCCGATCACGCGCGCGCGGCGGATGTACTTGACGAATATCCCTCCGCCGATTCGCTCCGAGAGGAAACTTCGCTCGATCGCGGCAGGTAGCGCATCGGCGGGCGTCGCGGGTCGCCGCAGCACGCCGAGGATCGCCAGAAGCGACTTGCTTGGAGTCCCCTGCAGCGCTTTGCCGCGCGCTCCGCGCTGGACGCACGCCGTCAGCGCGGTTCGTTGGCCGTGGGACGCGGGAGGTCCCGCGGTCGGCTGCGTCGGCTGAGGCGCGCCGCCTCCGCCGAGGCCGCCGCTCACCAGCAGCGTCGTAGCGATCGCCGCAGCGAGCACCGCGACGCCGCCGGCGCTCCGGTGACGGCGCTGACGTGCACGCCCCTCCTCGATCACGCCAGCTTCGGGGTCGAGGGAGTCGTGGACAGGCGGGTCGGTCGTGACGCTCATTGCTGTGGGGTCGTGGCGGTCAAGGCGCGTAATCTCGCGCGAGCCCAGAACTGAGGACCCTGGGCGAGGCTGTTGCGGTAGCGGACGGGGCACGGATTGGCTGACTCGTCGCGGAAGCGCGAGAACGCCATGAATGCGCTACTATGACCGGCACAATGCTGGATGTCAAGATCGACCGCGACGACCCCGCGCTCTTGCACGAGCAGGTTGCCGCGCAGATCCGCCAGGCGATCGCCGATGGCGAAGCCAAGCCAGGCGACCGGCTTCCGCCGGCGCGCCATCTCGCCGCCGTCATGGGTGTCAACACCAACACCGCGCTGCGCGCGCTACGCCTGCTGCGCGACGAGGGCCTGCTCGAGCTGCGTCAGGGGCACGGCATCCGCGTGACGGGCACGCCGGAGCGCAGCGCCCTCCTCGACAAGATCGCCGAGCTCGTGCAGCTCGGCCGGCGTAACGGCGTCACACGCGCCGAGCTCGCGCGCCTCATCGAGTCGACGCGCTGATCGCCGAACACCGCCCTCGTCGCCGCAAGCGCAGCGACAGCGAAGCGCGAGCGGGCGCGCCCGCTGCGCCCTAGGGCGTCGAGACCAGCGTCGCCGTGTAGAGCAGGCGCGCCGTCTGGTAGAGGCACGCGTACTGCACGTTTGAGCCGGCGGTCGTCTGAGCGGTCTGCGTCGAGGCCTCGGTCGCGCTCGTGCAGGTGTGCTTCGGGCGGCTCGCGCGCCAGGACGTCGTGTTGCCGAGCTTGATCGCGAGCGCCGGAGCCCATGTGGGCACCGTCAGCGCGACTCGCTCGCCCTTCTGCACGGGAATCGTGTTGGCGAGCGCGAACTGAGCGGTGCCGCCGAAGTAGGGCTGCAGCTGCACGAGCGGGCTCTGGGCGACGAGTGTGTAGTTGAGCGCCTTCGACTGCTTGAGGATCGCGATGCCGGCCTCGGCCGGTCCGCCCTCGTGCTGGTTGAAGTAGGCGATCTGGGCGGCGGTCGGCGAGCTCAGGTGGATCGTCCAGGCGACGATCACGCCGTTGCGGGGGATCGTGATCGGAGCATTGTGAGGGCCGACCTTGACCTGCATGCCGGTCGTCTCGCTGACGACCTCGCACGGCGCGGTTGGGCAGCTTGCGAGCGGCGCCGTGGGTCCGCTCGGCCCGGTCGACCCCGTCCCGGTCGCTCCGCCGGTCGACGTCGTGCCGGTGGTGCCGGTCTTGCCGGTCTTGCCGGTCTTCGTCTTGCTCTTGCTCTTGCTCTTCTTGCCGCTCTTGCCCGTAGCACCGGTTTTGCCCGTCACGCCGACCGGCGAGGGCGTGCCGAACGGCAGCCCGACCGAGCCGACCTCGGTCAGGGTCCCCGACGCGAGCGCCGGGATCAGCAGCAGCGCGCCGATTGTGACAAGCAGCACAAGCTTGTTCCTCATCGCCCTATTCAACACCACCCGGCCGCTCGCGGAGCGCACTAGGCAGAAACTTGCAGGTCCGGCCGCGGGGCCGCGACGAGTGCTTCCTAGTCGCCGCGAAGGGCGGCCGCAGCCTCCGCGATCTGCTCAGGATCGCCCGGCGCGGGGACCCAGGGCAGGCGCAGCGGATCCCCCTGATAGCGAGGGACGACGTGGATGTGAAAGTGGAAAACGGTCTGCCACGCGGCCGCGCCGGAGGAGTTCAGGAGGTTCACCCCGTCGGCTCCGAGCCGCTCGCGAGCGGCTCGCGCAACCGTCTGCGCGAGCTCGACCGTCGCTGCGAGGTCCGCTCCGTCGATGTCCTGCACGTCCGCTGCGTGGGCCCGCGGAATCACGAGCGTGTGACCTCGCGTTGCTGGGTTGATGTCGGCGAAGGCGAGCGCGCGGTCGCTCTCAGCGACGATCGTCGCCGGCAGCTCGCCGTCGACGATCTTGCAGAACAGGCAGTCCGTCATCCGGCGGCCAAGCCTACGCCAAACGCTCGCGCGCGAAGGCGATCGCATCCCCGGCGGTCCGGAGCGTCCCGGAGTAGGCCTCCTGGGCGATCGCGGCGAGGAGCTCGCCAAGCGGCGGTCCCGGCTCGATTCCGAGCGCGCGCGCCAGCACATCGCCGCGGATCAGCGGCGCCGGGCGTCCGTCGCGATGCCACGCGAGGGCGTCGGCGATCACGGCGCGCGCCAGCTCGAGGTGTCGCTCGATCGCCTCCTCAGCACGATCGCCCAGTGTCGCGAGGCGGTCCGCGACCGACAGCAGCGTCACGTCCGCGCCGACCGGGTCGCAGGCGTCGAGGTAGGCGTAGATCTCACCGCGCCCGAGTGGCGCCTCGTGGACCAGGAAGCCGAGGCGAAGGTGGTTGCGGGTCAGCGCCGCGACGTGCGCGCGCATCCGCTCGGCCGCGCGCATCCGCTCGAAGATCCCCCGGGCCATCGACGCCCCAAGCGCGTCGTGCCCCGGAAAGCCGACCCGCCCATCCTCGAACACGGCGCGCGTGCGGCCCTTCGCGATGTCATGCGTGAGCGCGCCGAAACGAAGGCCGGTCGCCCGCGGCAGCTCATCGGCGAGCGGCTCGGCCAACAGCTCACGCAGCGCGGGAACGTGCTCGTCACCGAGCACCGCGGCGCCGTCGCGTTCGAGCAGCGCGACCTGGTCGAGCACCGCGAGCGTGTGATCGAGGGCATCGAGATGGTGGTAGCGACTCTGCGCCACCCCGCGCAGCTCCTCGAGCTCAGGCAGGATGGAAGATCCGAGGCCGAGGTCGAGGAGCAGCCGCATGCCGGCCGACGCGCGCTCGCTTGCGACCACACGCGCAAGCTCGAGGTAGACCCGCTCGCCCGCCACGCGCTCTAGATCGCCGGCCGCGGCACGCGCGGCCGCCGCCGCCTGCGCCTCGACGTCAAAGCCGAATTCGCAGACCATCCGCACCAGGCGGAGCGCCCGCAGCGGGTCGGCCGCGAGCGCGTCCGAGGAGGCCAAGCGCAGCAGACCGGCGTGAAGGTCGGCCTCGCCGCCGAGCGGATCGATCGCGGCGCCGCCCCCGAGCGGGCGCGCGATCGCGTTGAGGGTGAAGTCGCGCAGCGCGAGGTCCCCATCGATCGAGTCGCCGCGCAGCGGGTTCAGATCGATCTGCCAGTCGCCCGAACGCGACACAACGCGCCAGCCGCCGAACTCATCCGACAGCGAGAAGGCGACCGCGTCGGCCTCCTGGCGCGCCACGGCCCGCGCTGCTTCCTCGACGCGCCCGTCAACCACAAGATCGAGGTCGCGACCGGCCTGCAGGCCGAGCAGCTCGTCGCGGACGGCGCCGCCGACGATCCAGCAGCGCTCGCCCCGCAGCGCCGCGCGGGCGACCTCAAGTGCCGGCGCGCTCATGCCGGAGCGCCGTCGCGGTGATATTCGCGCGACACGCGCGGGCTGACGGCGCAGGTGACCTCGTAGTTGATCGTGCCCTGGCGTGCGGCGATCTCCTCAGCCGCGATCCGCTCGTCCCCGTCGCTTCCGAGCAGCACCACCTCGTCGCCGACGGCGACCGCGCCGTCGAGCCCCACGTCGACCGTCACGTTATCCATGCTCACCGTGCCGACAAGGGGACGGCGCCGCCCGCCGATCAGGACGTCCGCGTTGCCGGACAGCAGGCGCCGCACTCCGTCGCCGTAGCCGATCGGAACGACGGCGAGGACCGTCTCCGCCGTCGCGACGAAGCGCCGTCCATAGCCCACGCTCTCGCCCGGCGCGCACGGCTTGAGTGCCGCAACCCAGGAGCGCAGCTCGAATGCGGCCTCGAGATCCCAGTCGGCCGGCGAGCCGCCGTGCGGATCGAGCCCATAGACCGCGCCACCGCAGCGCGCCATACCGAAGCGCGAAACGCCTGCGCCGAGCAGCGCGGCGCTGTTCTCAGCGTGGACGAGCAGGTCGCTGTGGCGATGGCGCAGCGGTTGCACCCACTCATCGAAGCGCGCGAGCTGCTCGTTCATGAACGTGCGATCGGCCTCCTCGGAGGTGGCGAGATGCGTCATCGCCCCGGCGAGCACCAGGGTTTCGCTGGCAGCCGCGCGCTCGGCAAGGCGCTCCGCGAACGCGCCGTCGCGCGTCCCGAGGCGCCCCATGCCGCTGTCGAGCTTCACGTGCACGCGCCCGCCGCCGAGCGCCTCGATCCAGTCGAGCAGCTCCTCGCTCCAGGCGACGACATCGGCGTCGGCCGAGAGCGCCAGCTCGGCCTCCGCTCGCGTGAGCGCTCCCATCACGAGGATCCGGCTCTCAAGGCCGGCCGCGCGAAGCTCGGCGGCCTCGCCGGCCGCAGCGACGCCGAGCCAGCTGGCGCCGCCGGCGAGCGCCGCTGCGGCGCAGGCGGCCGCGCCGTGGCCGTAGGCGTTGGCCTTCACCACCGCGCACAGGACCGGCGTCGAGCGGCGAAGCCGCGCGCAGTTTCGTTCGATCGCGGCGAGGTTGATACGAGCCACGGCGCGCGGCACGCTCAGCGAACCCCCGCCAGCGCCTCGATCACATCAGAGGCGATCACACCCTCGACGCTGCCGCGGGCGTCCGCCGCGGCGATCCCCGCGAGGGCGTGCAACCGCACCCCCGCGCACGCCGCCAGGAACGGATCGAGTCCCTTGGCGAGCATCGCCGCGATGACGCCCGAGAGGACGTCGCCGGTTCCTGCTGTCGCGAGCGCCGCGCTCGCCCCGGGGCTGATTGCGACGGGGCCGTGCGGAGCCGCGACGATCGTGTCGTCGCCCTTCAGCACGACCACGCCGCCGCTCAGCGCCGCCGCGTCGCGGGCGAAGCGAAGCCGCGAGCGCTCGACCTCCTCACTGGCGACGCCGAGCAGCCGGCCGAGCTCGCCCGCGTGCGGGGTAAGCACCGCGGCGTGGCCGCGAAGTGCGGCGGCGTCTCCGGCAAACGCGTTCAAGCCGTCGGCGTCGAGCACGACCGGCACCTCCACGGTTTCAAGCACGCCGTGCGCGAAATCGCGCGCACCGTCGCTGCGCCCCAGCCCCGGGCCAACGACGAGCGCGCCGCCGCGCGCCGCCGCGGCCTCGACGACGGCCGCCACACCATCCGCGCTGTGCGCGCCGTCGGCGTCTGCCACGGCGAGCGTCATCGCCTCAAGCAGCCGCGTCTCGAAGACCAGCGACAGCGACGAGGGGACGCAGACCGTCACATAGCCCGCCCCCGCCCGGGCGGCGGCCAGGGCGGCAAGCGAGGGGGCCCCGGTCAGGCCGGCCGACCCTCCGGCGACCAGCACGCGCCCGCTCGTGAACTTGGTCGATCCCCGCTCGCGGCGCGGGACGAGGTCGAGCACGCGATCGCGGATCAGACCGATCTCGGCCTGCGCCGGGCCGCCGTCGGGGATGCCGATGTCGATGACGCGCACGTCACCCGCGTGCGAGCGACCGGGCTCGATCCAAAGTCCGAGCTTGGCGGCGTGGAAGGTCGCCGTCGCGCTCGCCGCGACCGCGTCGCCGGCCACCTCCCCGCTTGAGGCATCGACGCCGCTCGGCACGTCGGCGGCGAGCACCGCCGCCGCACCACAGGCGGCGATCGCGGCGATCGCGGCGGCGATCTCACCGCGCGGTGCGCCGCTTGCCCCGGTGCCGAGCAGGGCGTCGATGACGAGCGCCGGGGCCGCTGTGATGCCGGCGTCAAGCCGGCTCGGCGCCTCGCCGGGCAGGCGCTCGAGGTTCACCGCCGCATCGCCTGCGAGCGCCGAGAGCTCGCCGGCGCTCACGACATCGACGCTTCGGCCCGCTTCGCGCAGCAGTCGCGCCGCGACCAGGCCGTCGCCGGCGTTGTTGCCCTTCCCGGCGACGACGACGATGCAGCCGTCGCCCGCGAGCTCGGCAGCGAGCGTCGCAAGCCCCGCCCCGGCGCGCTCCATCAGCTCGATCGAGGGCACCCCGCGCTCCTCGATCGCCCAGGCGTCGGTCGCGCGCATCTGCGCTGCGTCGGGCAGCGGCTCGAGCCACGACTCGAGGCTCATCGAAGGATCGCCACCGCCGCTGCCATCCCGCGCGTGTGCGTCATCGAAAGGCCGACCTCCACGCCGAGCTCGCCGGCCCTGGCCGCCGCCGCCCCGTGCAGGGCGATGCCGACTTCTGCGCCGCCGCGCAGGACCTCGACGTCAAGCGGCGCGAACACGCTCATGCCGAGCGCCTTCGAGACGGCCTCCTTGGCGCAGAAGCGGGCGGCCAGATGCTGCCCGGGTCGCGCCCTCCCCCGCGAGTACTCGAGCTCCCCGGGATGGAACAGCCGGCCAGCGAGATTCGGACGCCGCGCAAGGGCGCGCTCGATCCGCTCGATCTCGAGCAGGTCAAGGCCGATCCCACCGCCGGACACGGCACGAGGCTACCCGACGGCCCGCGTGCCGTCGGTGTCACTCGACGGTGACGGTCTTCGCCAGGTTGCGCGGCTGGTCGACGTTCAGGCCGCGGCGGCGCGCGATCGAGTAGGCGAGCAGTTGCAGCGGGATCGTCGCGAGCAGCGGCTGGAACATCGGATCGGTGGCGGGCACCGCGATCGCGGTCGCGACGTGCGGCGCGACGGTCGCGTCGCCTGCGGTCGTGATCGCGATCACCTTCGCGCCACGTGCCTGGACCGTCTCGATGTTGTCGATGACGCGCGATAGCACCGGTGAGGAGGTCGCGACGGCGACGACCGGCGTCTGCTCGTCAAGCAGCGCGATCGGTCCATGCTTCATCTCCCCCGACGCGTAGGCATCGGTCGACACGTAGGCGATCTCCTTCAGCTTGAGCGCGCCCTCGAGCGCGACTGCGACACCCTCCTGGCGGCCGATGTAGAGGAAGAAGGGCGCCTGCCAGCACCATTCGGCGGCCTCCTCGACGGCCGGCCCGATGCCCTCGAGCAGCTCTTCGACCAGCTCCGGCATGTGCCGCAGCTGCGCGACGAGCTCGGCGATCCGCTCGGGCGCGAGCGTTCCGCGCAGCTCCGCCAGGCGCAGCGCGAGCATGTACACCGCCGCGACCTGGGCCGTGAAGGTCTTCGTCGCCGCGACGCCGACCTCGAGACCGGCGCGTGTCAGCAGGACGGCGTCCGAGTCGCGGGTGGCCTGCGAGCCCATCGTGTTGGTCAGCGCGATCACTCGCGCGCCGCGCTCGCGCGCGAGCCGCATCGCCGCCAGCGTGTCGGCCGTCTCACCCGACTGCGAGATCCCGACGACGAGGTCGCCGGGCCCGAGAATCGGGCTCCGGTAGCGATACTCGGAGGCGACGTCGACCTCGACGTGAAGCCGGGCCAGCTCCTCGATCGCCGCGCGGCCGAGCAGGCCCGCGTGGTAGGCGGTTCCGCAGCCGATGAATGTGACTCGCTCGACGCCCTGCAGGATGTCCTCGTCGAAGACCTCCGTGTCCGAGAGGTCGACGCTCTCGCCGCTGGCCGTGCGGTCGGCGATCGTCTCGGCGATGGCGTCGGTCTGCTCGTGGATCTCCTTGAGCATGAAGGTCTCGTAGCCACCCTTCTCAGCCGTCTCCTCGTCCCACTCGATCGTCTCGATCTCGCGCTCGCGGGGCGCTCCGGTCGCGTCGCGGATCTCGACGGAGTCGGCGCGGAGCACGACGATCTCGCCGTTCTCGATGTACTGGATGCGGTTGGTGTGGACCAGAAACGCCGGCAGCGCGGAGGCCAGGAAGGACTCCTCCGCGCCGCGGCCGACGACGAGCGGGCACTCGCGCCGCGCGCCGACGAGGACGTCCGGCTCATCGAGGGCCATCGCGACGAACGCGAAGTAGCCGTCGAGGCGATCAAGCGTCTGGATCACCGCCTCCGCGAGGTCGTCGGAGTAGTTGGTCGCGATCAGGTGCGCGATCACCTCCGCGTCGGTCTCGGTCGCGAACACGCAGCCGCTCTCGACCAACTCGGTGCGAAGGTCCATGTAGTTCGAGACGATGCCGTTGACGACGACGTGGATGCGGCTTGAGTCGGCGGCGAGCGGATGCGCGTTCTGGACGCTGACACGGCCGTGGGTGGCCCAGCGCGTGTGGCCGATTCCGATCGTCGCCGGCCGTACCAGCGTCGCCGTCGCCGTTCCGACGGAGCGGGTCGCGAGCTCGGCCTCCAGGCGATCGAGGTTCCCGACCGCGCGGACGGTCTGGATCTCGCCGTCTTCGAGCAGCGACATCCCGGCGCTGTCGTACCCGCGGTATTCGAGCTTGCGCAGTCCGCCCAGAATGATGTCCTGCGCAGGGCGGTTTCCGACGTAGCCGACGATTCCGCACATGCTGATCAGACTACCCGAGCTGTTCGGTGACGACCGCAACGAGCCGTGCGCAGACGGCGTCGGTCTCCTCGACGCTCGGCGCCTCGACCATCACGCGGACGAGGGGCTCGGTGCCGCTCGGGCGCACCAGCACCCGTCCACGACCCTCGAGGGCCTCCGTCTCGCGAGCGATCGCCGCATGGACCCCGTCGGCGCCGGCGAGCGCGCCGCGGTCGCGCACGGGCACGTTGACGAGGCGCTGCGGGAGCTTCTCCATCGCCGCGCGCTCGCGCAGGTCGGCGCCGTCGAGGGCTTCGAGCACGAGCAGCGCGGCGGCGATCCCGTCGCCCGAGGGTCCGAATCCAAGTTCGATGATGTGTCCGGACTGCTCGCCACCGAGGGCGAACCCCCGCGCGCGCATCGCCTCGAGCACGTAGCGGTCCCCGACGGCGGTCGTGACGACGTGGATCCCGGCGCGCTCCATCGCCGAGTGGAAGCCGAAGTTGGTCATCACCGTCACGACGACTCCGCCTCCGAGGCGGTCGCTCTCGCGCAGATGAAGCGCCGCCAGCGCGAGCAGCTCGTCGCCGTCGACCACCTCGCCGGCGCCGTCGACCGCGAGCATCCGGTCGCCGTCGCCGTCAAAGGCGAAGCCGACGTCATGCCCGCCGTCACGAATCGCCGCGACGAGCGCCTGGAGGTGAGTCGAGCCGCAACGGTCGTTGATGTTGCGCCCGTCGGGTGACACCGCGAGCGCCGTAACGCTGGCGCCGAGACGGCGGAAGATCTCCGGCGCCACGCTGTGTGTCGCTCCGTTGGCGCAGTCAAGGACGACGTCCAGGCCGTCAAGGGAAAGCGCGGAGAAGCGGCGCTCGAGCTCGCCGAGGTAGTCCTCGGTGAGGCCGTCAAGCTCGCTGATCCGCCCGATCCGCTCGCCGCTGGAGCCGGCGTCCTCGTCGAAGTGAAGCTCGATCTCCTGCTCGGTCTCGTCGGTCAGCTTGAAGCCGTCGGCGCCGAAGAACTTGATCCCGTTGTCGCCGTAGGGGTTGTGCGAGGCGGAGATCACGGCCGCCAGATCGAAGCCGTGGCGGCGTGCCAGAAGCGGCGCTGCCGGGGTCGGCAGGACGCCGCCGAGCGCGACCTCCCCACCGGCTGACGCGAGGCCGGCGGCAAGCGCCGCCTCGAGCATCTCGCCGGACTCGCGGGTGTCGCGAATAACCAGTGCGCGCGGGGCCGGGAGACCAGAGTGCAGCACGACGGCACGGCCGAGCGCCAGAGCCAGCTGCGCCGTCACGTCGACGCCGGCGAGCCCGCGAACGCCGTCGGTTCCGAACAGCCTTCGTCCCATCGGCAGAGTTTGACGACTGAGGCGGCTAGCGCTTCGAGAACTGCGGACGCTTGCGCGCCTTCTTCAGACCCGCCTTCTTGCGCTCCTTCGCGCGGGCATCCCGCGTCAGGAAGCCGCGCCGCTTGAGTTCGCCGCGGAGGTTGGGGTCGGCCTCCAGAAGGGCGCGTGAGATGCCGTGACGCAGGGCGCCGGCCTGCGAGGAGACACCGCCGCCGTGCATCCGCGCGACGACGTCCATCTTCTCCTCATAGCCGACGGTCTCAAGCGGCTGACGGATATTGCGCTGGAGCGTCTCGCGCGGGAAGTACTCGCGCAGCGAACGGCCGTTGATCGTGTACTCGCCCTTGCCGGGGCGAAGCGTCACGCGCGCGATCGCACTCTTGCGCTTGCCGGTCGCGCTGTAGCGGGCACCGGCGGCGAGGTCGATCGCGACCTGCTCGATCGGTGCAGCGACGACGACGTCCTCAACCTCTTCAGACGCGGCCGGCTCCTCGGCGTCGTACTCAGCGTACGGATCGCCGCTTGATCCGCCGAGCGGGTCGACGCCCTCGGGGACGATGTCAACCTCGAGGTCTGCGCCGGGGACAGCGGGCCTCTCACGCGGCGCCTGCTCTTCGGCCGGCTCGGTGGCAGGCTCAGCGGCAGCCTCAGGCTCGGCCTCGGCGGCTGGCTCGGCCTCGGCGGCTGCTTCGGCCTCGGCGGCTGGCTCGGCCTCGGCGGCTGGCTCGGACTCCGCCGCAGCGACGGGCTCCGCCTCGGCGACCGGCTGAGCAGCGGCCTCGATGGCCTCCGGGCTCTCGCCCTCCGGCGAGGTCGCCTCGTCCGGCACGCCAGTGTTCTCCTCTTCGCTCACGAGGCTCGAAGCTCCATCGCGGCCGGCTTTTGCGCGACGTGCGGATGTTCGGGCCCGGCGTAGACCTTGAGCTTGGTCAGCTGCTTACGCGCGAGGCGGTTGCGCGGCATCATGCCCTTGACGGCGAGGCGGATGACCTCCTCGGGGCGGCGCCGGATCATCTCCTCGAAGGTGCGCGTGCGCAGGCCGCCCGGATAGCCCGAGTGGCGGTAGTAGAGCTTGCCGGCGCGCTTGTTGCCGGTCACGGCGATCTTCTCGGCGTTGACGACGATCACGAAGTCGCCGGTGTCAATGTGCGGAGTGTAGGTCGGCTTGCGCTTGCCGCGCAGCACGTCGGCGATCTGGGTCGCCAGCCGCCCGAGCGTCTTGCCCTGGGCGTCGACGACGTACCAGTCGCGCTGGCGATCCGAAGGCTTCGCAACAAAGGTCTTCATACAGAGAACCGGCCGCACAACCGCGGCCGACCGCCAATGTTAGCGAAACGCCTCTCCGCTGACAGTCGCCGGCAGCCCTCGCAACGAGCCGATCCCACGCACTCGCGAACGAGCAGCTCCGCAACCCATCACATATTCCCCGCCCAATGATGTTTGACGCCGATGGGGCGCAAACATCATTCCCACTCAATGGTCCCCGGCGGCTTGCTCGTGATGTCGAGCACGACGCGGTTGACGTCGTGCAGCTCGCCCATCATCCGCGAGGCGATCCGCTCGAGCAGGTCGTAGGGCAGGCGCGCCCAGTCGGCGGTCATCGCGTCATCGGATGTGACGGCGCGGATGACGACGACGTTTCCGTAGGTGCGCTCGTCGCCCTGCACGCCGACCGAGCGGATGTCGGGAAGCACGCAGAAGGATTGCCACAGCTCGCGGTACAGGCCGGCCTGGCGGATCTCGTCCTGGAGGACGTGGTCGGCGTCGCGCAGCAGGTCAAGGCGCGCCTTGGTCGCCTCGCCGCCGACGATCCGGATCGCGAGGCCGGGTCCGGGGAACGGCTGACGCCAGACGAGCCGCTCGGGCAGGCCGAGCTGCGCGCCGACGGCACGGACCTCGTCCTTGAACAGCATTCTCAGCGGCTCGACCAGCTCGAACTGCAGGTCGTCGGGGAGGCCGCCGACGTTGTGGTGGGACTTGATCGTCGCCGAGCCGCGCCGCCCGCCGGACTCGATCACGTCGGAGTAGAGCGTGCCCTGGACGAGGAACTGCGCGCCCTCAAGGCGCGCCGCCTCCTCCTCGAAGACGCGAATGAACTCCGTGCCGATCACCTTGCGCTTGGTCTCGGGGTCGCTGATCCCAGCGAGCCGCGTCAAAAAGCGCTCCTCGGCGTCGACGGCGACGAGTGGGACCTTGAAGGTGTCGCGGAAGGCGGCGATCACCTGCTCGCCCTCCCCCTTTCGCATCAGCCCGTGGTCGACGAACACGCAGGTCAGCTGGTCGCCGATCGCGCGGTGCACGAGCAGCGCCGCGACGGATGAGTCGACGCCACCCGAGAGGCCGCAGATCGCGCGTCCGTCGCCGACCTGCGCGCGGATGCGGGCGATCTGCTCCTCCGCGATCGAGGCCGGCGTCCAGCTTCGCTCGGCGCCGCAGATGTCCTCGAGGAAGGTCGTCAGGATCTGCTGCCCGTAGGGCGTGTGGACGACCTCGGGGTGGAACTGGATCGCATAGATGCCGCGCGCGGTGTCCTCGAAGGCGGCGACCGGGGACGCGGTCGAGGCGGCGAGCTCGACGAACCCGTCGGGCGCGCGCTTGACGCTGTCGCGATGTGACATCCAGCAGGCCTGCTCGCGAGGCAGCCCGGCGAGCAGTCGCCCGGGCTCGCGAATCGTCAACTCGCTGCGGCCGAACTCACCCACCGGCGCACGCTCGACGAGGCCGCCGAGGGAGTGCGCGAGGACCTGCATGCCGTAACAGATCCCGAGCACCGGAATCCCGAGCTCGAGCACGCCGTGGTCAAGCGACGGCGCGCCGTCGGCGTAGACGGAGGCCGGACCGCCGGAGAGGATCAGGCCGCGCGGCGCGCGGCGGGCGACCTCCTCGGGGCTGACGTCCGCGGGCAGAAGCTCGGAGAAGACTCCGCACTCGCGCACGCGTCGCGCGATCAGCTGCGAGTACTGGCCACCGAAGTCGATGACCAGCACTTCGTCGCCCGCCAGTCCCGCGGCCCCCTCGGTCTCGATCGACCGCGCGGTGGCGAGCGCGTCGCTCACGCGTCAGACATTGACGAGGGCCGGTCCCTTCTCGGCGACGACCGGAGCCGGCGCGGACTGGCCACGCGAACCCATGCCGACGCCCTGGTCGCGCTGCAGCTGCTTGCCCTCGGTCTGCAGGGCCGGCGCGATCACGAGCTCGGCGCGGTTGAACTCAGCGACGTCCTTGTACCCGCAGGTCGCCATCGAGGTTCGCAGCGCGCCGAACAGGTTCAGGGTGCCGTCGTTCTCGTGCGCGGGGCCCGTCAGGATCTCCTCGAGCGTCGCGTTCTGGCGCGTCGCGACGCGCGCGCCGCGCGGGAGGGTCGGATGGAACGTCGCCATTCCCCAGTGGTAGCCGCGCCCGGGCGCCTCGAAGGCGCGGGCGAGCGGCGAGCCGATCATCACGGCGTCGGCGCCGCAGGCGATCGCCTTCGACACGTCGCCGCCGGTGCGCATCCCGCCGTCGGCGATGACCTGGACGTACTCGCCGGTCTCCTTCATATGCGTCGCGCGCGCGTCCGCGACATCGACGATCGCCGTCGCCTGCGGCACGCCGACCCCGAGTACGCCGCGGGTCGTGCACGCCGCGCCCGGCCCGACGCCGACCAGGACGCCGTCCGCGCCGGTCCGCATCAGGTGAAGGCCCGTGTGGTAGGAGGCACAGCCGCCGACGATCACCGGCACGTCGAGCTCGGGAATGAACTCCTTGAGGTTGAGCGGCTCGCTCGTCGCCGACACGTGCTCGCCGGAGACGACGGTGCCCTGGATCACGAGGATGTCGAGGCCGGCCTCGAGGGCGACCTCGTAGTAGCGGATCACGCGCTGGGGCGTAAGCGACGCGGCGCAGACGACGTTTTCGGACTTGATCTCGCGGATGCGCTGCGCGATCAGCTCGTCCTTGACCGGCTCCATGTAGATGCGCTGCATCTCATGGGTCGCCTCTTCCTTGCTGAGCGTCGCGATCCTCTCAAGCTGCTCCTCGGCGTCTTCGTAGCGAGTGAAGATGCCTTCGAGGTTGAGGACCGCGAGGCCACCGAGGCGGCCGATAATTCCGGCCGTCGTCGGTGAGACGACGCCGTCCATCGCGCTGGCGAGCACCGGTAGCTCGAAGCGGTAGTCGCCGATCTTCCAGGTGATATCGACGTCATCGGGGTCGCGGGTACGCCGCGAGGGCACGATTGCGATGTCGTCGAAGCCGTATGCGCGCCGCGCCTTCTTCCCGCGGCCGATCTCTACTTCCATTGGAGCATCCTAGGTCTCGAGGCGGACGGAGGGCGAGCTACCGAAGCTCATGTCGAGCGGCGGCAACCACCCCTTGCGAGCATACATCTCAGCCAACGCCGGCGGGCGCCTCCAGCTCGCTAGCTGCGACATCGGCGAGCAGACGCTCCGCGGCGCGCACGTCGATCAGCCCGGCGCCGAGGCGCCCGGTCGACTCGGCGCCGCAGGCGACCCCGTAGCGCAGGCATTCGGCGGGCGATGAGCCGCGGTACCGGGCCGCGACGTAGCCGGCCAGGAAGGCGTCACCCGAGCCGATCGAGGCGACGGACTCCTGGGCGGGCACGGTCACGCGGTAGGCGTGCGGCGAGCCGTCGACGAGCATCTGCGCCCAGCACCCGTCGCGGGTGGTCATGATCGCCGAGCGTGCGCCGAGCGCGACGATCTCGCGTACCGCGCCGGCGAAGTCCGCGTCATCGCCGAACTCGTGGCCGACGAGCTCCTCGGCCTCGACGACGTTGGGCGAGACGACGTCCGGCTCGGCGCGTACGGCCTGGCGCAGCGCCTCGCCGTCGGTGTCGACGATCGTCGTCACCTCGAGCTTGCGCAGCGCGCGCAGCAGCTGCGCGTAATGGTCGGACTCGACGCCGCGCGGCAGCGAGCCCGCGAAGACGACGATCGACGCCCCGCTTGCCAGATAGAGGAGCTTCTCGCGGAACTGCTCGAGCTCGTCGGGCTCGACCGTCGGCCCCTGCTCGTTGATCTCGGTCTGCTCGCCGGTCGTCGGGTCGAGCACCGACGTGTTCGTGCGCGACTCGCCGCCGATGCGGACGAAGTCGTGGAGGATGGACTCCTCGCCGAGCTGCGCGACGATCTGCGTCCCGGTCGGTCCCCCCTGGAAGCCGGTCGCGATGACCGGGAGGCCGAGCGTCTTCAGTGTGCGCGCGATGTTGACGCCCTTGCCGCCCGCCAGCGCACGGCGCTCCACGGTTCTGTGGCGGCGACCGAGGCGGAAGCTCGGAACCGAGAGCGACTTGTCGATCGCCGCGTTGAGTGTGACGGTGATGATCACGGCTGAAGTCCTGGGGCCGCGTTGCGCGCGGCCCGCCTTCGCATCAACGGGAGGCTACATCCAACCACGAGGAGCAAAAGCACGCCTGCGCCACCGCCGTACCAGACGCCCGCCGGGACGTGCAGCCCGTGCTGGCGCGGGCGCGGAACCGCCGCCGCCGTGACGAGCGCGACCGACGTCACGCGGCGGCCGTCCTCGCTGACCACAAGCGATCCCTCGCGCGTCCCTGCCGGGATCGGCCCGGTCAGCCGCGACGGCACCTCGAGCCCGACGTGCAGGCGGACGGCGCGCGCGAGCACGAGTCGCAGCGAGCGCCCGGCGACCAGACGCGCGGGGCGGGTTCGCCCGCTGACCGGCACGCTCGCGTAGACGCGGCCGGCAGCGGCGACCGACGCGCGCCGGTAAAGGCTGAGGCCGTAGCGCAGCAGCGCGAGCGTGTCGGAGTCGCGGTCGGCCTCGCTGGGCGCCCCGAGGACGACGCTGATCAGGCGCACGCCGTCCAGACGGGCCGCGGCGACCAGGCACTCTCCGGCATCGGCGGTGTTGCCGGTCTTGACGCCGACGACCCAGGGGTAGGCGCCGACGAGGTCGTTGCGGTTGTCGACGACGATCCCGTCGGCGAGCCGGGCGCTCGGCTCATCGACGATCTGGCGGAAAGCGCGGATGCGCATCAGCGCGCGCGCGAGATGCGAGAGGTCGACGGCTGTCGAGTAGTTGCCGGGCGGGGTGTCAAGGCCGATCGGCGTCGAGTAGTGGGTGCGGCCGAGGCCGAGCGCTGAGGCCGCTGCGTTCATCTTCTCGACGAAGTCCTCCTCGCTGCCGCCGACGTCGAGCGACAGCGAGTAGGCGACGTTGTTGCCGCTCGGGAGGAGCATCGCGCGCAGCATGTCGGGGAGGCTGAGCCTGGTCCCGGCAGGCACCGGAGCCGTCGACTCGTCGGCCTCCGCGTCATAGGGCTGCTCGACGAGCGTCGCGCGGAGCGGCTCGCGATGGAGCGCCACCCAGGCCGTCATCAGCTTCGTCGTGCTAGCGATCGGAAGCTCCTCGTTTGCGTTCTCGGCGAAGAGCACCTTCGCCGAGCCCTCGAGGATCAGCACCTCGGCGCGCGCCGGCAAGCCGGTGGGAGGCGGTAGCGCGGAGCTCGCGGTTTTGGCGCGGATCGCCGTGCCGGCGCGCTCGAGCGGCACCCGCGCCGCGCCGCGCGAGAGCGGGATCGCGCCCGCCTGCGGGGCAGCGCCGCCGCCCAGTACCGCCAGCGCGACGACCGCCGCCGCGGCCGCGCGCATCACCACTCGCGCAGGCATCAGCGCGCTTGAGGCTACCCGCCGGTCCAGGGGAATCGAGCGCCTCACGAGCGAATCGCCGTCAGCTCGCGAGCGACCAGGCGACTTCGCGCAGGCGCTCGGCCGCGGCGAGCGCCGCGGCAGCCGGTTCACCGCCGCCCTCGCGGTGGGCCCCGACGATCGCCCGCGACGCCGTCACGAGGGCGGCGGCGCGGCCCGGCGCGAAGGCCGGCGCGAGGTCCTCGACGCGGCCGCCCTGGGCGCCGACGCCGGGCAGCAGGAACACCGCGCGCGGCATCAGCTCGCGGGCGCGGCCCAGATGCTCGGGACGCGTCGCTCCGAGCACAGCACCGACGTCGCTGAGCCCGGGGCCCGCTCCGCCCAGCTCATCGACGAGCTGCGCGAGGCGCTCCCACAGCGGCCCGCCCGAGGCGAGCTCGAGGTCCTGCACGTCGGCGGCACCCGGGTTCGACGTGCGCACCAGCACGAAAACGCCGCGTCCGCTCGCAAGAAGCGGCTCGAGAGCGTCGCGGCCGAGCAGCGGATTGGCGGTGAAGGCGTCGGCGCCGAGCGCGGCGTGCGCCTGCGCGTATGCGGCCGCCGTGACCGGCACGTCGCCGCGCTTACCGTCGGCGATCACCAGAAGGCCCGCCTCATGGGCCGCTTGCACGGTCTGCTCGAGCGCCGCCCAGCCCGGCGCGCCGAGCCGCTCGAAGCACGCGAGCTGCGGCTTGACGGCGACGCAGGCGCCGCCGGCAGCGGCGATCACCGCCCGGCAGTGGCGCGCGAGCGCCGGGCCGTCGTCCCCGCCGGCCGCCGGCCACAGCGCCGCCGGGTCGGGGTCGAGGCCGAGCACGATCTGCGATTCGCGCCGCGCCACGGCGTCGCCGAGGCGCTCCGCGAACCGCTCGCTCAACGAACCGCCTGCTTGAGACGCACGCCGGCCGTAAAGCGCGGCACGGCGGTCGTCGGGACGAGGATCCGCTCGCCGGTCCGCGGGTTCACGCCCGCGCGGCCGGTGTACTGGGCGACGTGGAACTTGCCGAATCCCGTCAGCTGCACCGAGTCGCCTTCGCGCAGCGCCTCCTCGATCACCTCGAGCGTCGCGTCAACGGCACGCGCCGCTTGTGGCCGGGGCAGATCCGTCGCCTGAGCGACTCGGTCGATGAGGTTTTGGCGGTTCATCTGAAGGTCTGTTGAGCGCCGCCTCTCAACACGCCAAGATACACCCGTGCCGCTCTCGCGCATCGGATGGCTGTTGACGGTCGTGGCCTGCCTGATCACGGCCGCCGTGATGTTGCTTCGGCACTACACCGGGTATCCGGCGGTCGCAGTCGCCGTCGCGGCCGCGGCAGCAACCAACCTCCGCTAACGCCAACAGGAGCGCAGACCATGAGCGAAGCCAAGGCCAAGCATCACCGCTGGGACGACGTGACGCGCGAGCAGCTGAATCCGGCGATCGCGCGGCGCATGATCTCGACCGACAGGGTGACGCTGGCCCAGTTCTTCCTCGAGCAGGGCGCCCACGTCGCCGAGCATGTGCACGCCAACGAGCAGGTCACCTACATCGTCGAAGGCCACCTGCGCTTCGCGCTCGGCGAGGACGGCTCGCAGGTCGTCGACGTCAAGGCCGGCGAGGTGCTGCACATCCCGCCGGACCTCCCCCACAGCGCCGACGTGATCGAGACGACGTTCGCGGTCGACGTCTTCGCGCCGCGGCGCGAGGACTGGCTCGCCGGCGAGGACGCCTACCTGCGGGGCGAGTGAGCGCGCACGAGCTCGGTGTCGCGCGTGACGCGATCGCGCGGCTCGACGTGGACGAGGATGTCCGCGCCGGCCAGACGGTCGCGGATCGCGTTGGTCAGCTCGTGGGCTGCGAAGTGAGCTGATTCGAGCGTGGTGCCGTCCTCGAACTGCAGATGGACGTCGACATAGCGACGCGCGCCGGCCTGGCGTGCTCGCAACGCGTGAAAGCCGACGACGCCGCGCTGCGCACCGAGCTCGCGGATCGTCGCGCGGATCCATTCAAGCTCCTCCTCGGGAAGCGCCTCGTCAACGAGTGAACGCGCGGAACGAAGCAGGATCCGACCGCCCGCGACCGCGACGCCGAACGCGACGACCAGAGCGACCGCCGCGTCGATCCACTGTGCTCCGGTGGCAGCCACGAGCACCAGCCCGACGAGGACCGCAGCCGACGAAGCGACATCGGCGCTCAGGTGCATCGCGTCGGCCTCGAGCGCGACCGAACCGGCCTCGCGGGCACGACGCGCGATGATCCGCGAGACGACGAGGTTGACCGCGGCCGAGGCGATGATCACCGCGATGCCGACCCCGATCGTGTGGACGCGGCCTCCGCGAGCGAGCCGGGCGATCGCCTCGTAGGTGATGATCGCGGCGCCGAACAGGATCAGCGTCCCCTCGATCGCGCCCGCGAGGTTCTCCATCTTCTCGTGGCCGTAGGGATGCCCTGCGTCCGCCGGTTCGTCCGCCTTTCGGACCGACACGAACGCGACGATCGAGGCGATCAGATCCATGCCCGAGTGCGCGGCCTCGGTCAGCACCGCGACGGAGCCGGTCGCGATCCCGGCGGCGACCTTGAGGACGATCAGCGTCGTGTTGGATGCGATCGACAGCGCCGCGGCGCGTTGCTTGCCGGCCCCGGCGTCGCCGGCGACGCTCATCCGCGCTCCGCCGCGAGCCATTGCGCGAGCGCTGCGATCGCGCGACCGCGATGGCTGATCGCATCCTTGTCGGCGCCTGCGAGCTGCGCCATCGTCAGGCCGTCCGAGTCGATCGGAACGAAGACCGGGTCGTAGCCGAAGCCGCCGCTGCCCTCCGGCGCGCCCGCCATCGACCCCTCGCAGCGGCCCTCGAACAGTCGCTCGACACCGCTGCGCGGATCGACGTAGGCGATTGCGCAGACGTATTGCAGGCCGCTGCCGGGCGGGACCCGCTCGATCAGAAGGGCGAGGTTCTCAGCGTCGCTGGCGTGCTCGCCGGCAAAGCGCGCCGAGCGCACACCGGGGGCGCCGTCGAGTGCGTCGGCGCAGATTCCAGAGTCATCGGCGATCGCGACGATGCCCGTCGCGCTTGCCGCCGTGCGCGCCTTTGCTGCTGCGTTCTCGGCGAACGTGGCGCCGATCTCTGGCCCGAGCACGACGTCCTCCGGCAGCTCGTCGACGCTCTCGCCGAGGATGCGACGGAACTCGTGCAGCTTGTGGGGGTTGCGCGTCGCGAGGATCATCGCTCTCGTCAGCTCGCGATCGCAGCCTCCTGGACGGCGCGCAGCTGCTCGATCCCGCCGGCGGCGAGCGTCAGCAGCTCGTCGAGGTGCGCGCGAGAGAGCGGCGTGCGCTCGGCCGTGGCCTGGACTTCGACAAGTCCGCCGTCGCCCGTCATGACGACGTTCGCGTCGACCTCGGCCTGAGAGTCCTCGCCGTAGTCGAGGTCGAGCAGCGCGACGCCGCCGACGATCCCGCAGGAGATCGCCGCGACCGTTCCCTGGACCGGCGAGCGCTCGAGCGTGCCACCCTCGCTGAGCGCCCGCATTGCGCGGGCGAAGGCGACGTAGGCACCGCTGATCGCCGCGCAGCGCGTTCCGCCGTCGGCGGCGAGCACGTCGCAGTCGAGGTAGACGGTTCGCTCGCCGAGCGCTTCGAAGTCGACGACGGCCCGCATCGCACGGCCGATCAGCCGCTGGATCTCGACGGTCCGCCCGTCGGGGTGAAGTCGCGTTGAGTCGCGCGGCTTGCGCTGTCCGGTCGAGGCCGGGAGCATCCCGTATTCGGCAGTCAGCCAGCCGCGGCCCTTCCCCGCTAGCCAGCGTGGCACTCCGGCCTCGACGCTCGCGGTGCAGATGACCTGCGTGCGCCCGACCGACATCAGCGCCGACCCCGACGCCGGCGCGACGTAGTCGGCCACGCATTGAAGCGGTCGCGTCTGATCGGCCGCCCGATCGTAGGAGCGCGTCACGCCGCCTCGGCGAGCGGAAACGAGAGTTGCTCGACGTGCTCGATCGGCATCTGCAGGAATCGCGAGCCGATCTCGCGAAAGCTCTCGGCGTCGCCCGTGCAGAGGAATCGGTAGTCCCCTTCGCCCGTGCGAGCGGCGGCGAGCCCGGCCTGCTCGAGCACGCCCGCGACCGACAGGGCGAGCGAGCGCCCGGAGCTGATCAGCCCGACGCCTGGCCCGAGCATCCGCTGCAGCATCGGTGCGACGAGCGGATAGTGCGTGCAGCCGAGGATCACGGTGTCGACGCCGGCATCGCGAAGCGGCGCGCAGTAGCCGCGCACGGTGTCCATGACGCGGCGATCGAGGGGAAAGCCCTGCTGGATGATCGGCGCGAGGTCCGGGCAGGCGACGCTGACGAGGTGTGCGTCCGGCGCGTGCTCGGCAAGAGCGCGAGCGTAGGCGCCGCTGCGAACGGTCGCGGTCGTCGCCAGCAGCCCGATTCGGCCGTTGGCGGTCGCCTGCGCGGCGAGTCGCGACTCGGGCTCGATCACGCCGGTCACGTGCACGCCCAGCGTCGTCTCGAGCATCCGCTCGCGCAGCGCCGGCAGCGCGGCCGAGCTGGCCGCGTTGCAGGCGACGACGAGCAGTTTCGCGCGGCGTCCGAGCAGCAGCTCTGCGATCTCCAGCGCGTAGGCCTGCAGCTCCGCGGAGCCGCGTTCCCCGTACGGGAAGCGGGCCGTGTCGCCGAGGTAGATGAAGTCCTCGTGAGGCATCTCGACGAGCAGCTCCTGGAGCACGGTCAGCCCGCCGACGCCGGAGTCGAAGACTGCGATGGGACGCTCGTTCGGCGCGATCGCCTCGCTTGGCACCGCCGCCATGATCCCAAATGGGGTGGCGTATCGTGGGCCGCGTGGTGCGAGCGCTGGTGGTCTCGAACATGGCGGCCTCCCGCGAGCGACCGGGACGGGGTGTGTTCGTGCGCGATCAGGTGGCCGCACTGGCGCAGCTGGAGGACGTCGATGTGGAGCTTTTCGAGTTCGCCCCGGGAGCTTCGTCCTACCCGCTTGCGGCGCGCGCACTGCGAGCCCGCTTTGACGCTTCGCGCTTCGACGTGGTGCACGCCCACTTCGGCCTCACCGCCTGGCCATCACTGGCGCTGCGCGGGCCGCTGCACGCCGTCACCCTGCACGGAACCGACGTACGCCATCCCCGCTCGCGGCGCCTGACGCTCGCCGCGCTGCGCCACATGGATCTCGTCGCGGTCACGTCCGAGTCGCTGAGCTCGGAGCTGGACTCGGCCCCGCGCATGCCGCCCGCGGTGCTCCCCTGCGGCGTCGCGCTCGAACGCTTCCGCCCGATCCCACGCCCGGCGGCGAGGATGGCGCTCGGGCTCGACAGCGATCGCCCCTATCTGCTCTTCCCCGCCGATCCGGCGCGGAGCGAGAAACGCATGGATCGCGCGCGCGAGCTGGCCGGCCGCGTGTCGCTGCTGAAGCTCGGCAGCACGGCGCCCGACCACGTGACGCTCGCGATCAACGCCGCCAATGCCGTCCTCGTGCCCTCCGACGCCGAGGGCTTCGGGCTCGCCGTGCTCGAGGCGCTGGCCTGCGACGTGCCCGTCCTCGCGACGCCGGTCGGGATCCATCCGCTGGCGCTAGACGGCATCGACGGGACACTCTGCGCGCCCTACGACCGCGATGTATGGACGCGCGCGCTGGCGCCGCACCTTGCAGCATCGGACCCGCGCGTGGCCGGACGGGAGCGCGCGGCCGAGTTCTCCTCGGCGCGAATGGCCGCTCGCGTCGCCGCGGCCTGGCACAGCCTGCTCGCCACGAACCGGCGGAGGTATTAGCATCGCGCGATGGTGGAGAGAGACTCGGCGCAAGCCGGTGCCGGTGAGCACAATGGGGCGGTCTCAGCGACCGGCTTCATGCAGCGCGCGGTCGTCCGCCGGCGCCTGCGCTTCCTGCGCCGCCGCCGCGAGCTGCTCCTGCACGACCTCGGCGGTTTCGTGTTCGAGTCCCACCGCCTCGGCGAGGACCGCGACGAGCTGCGATCGGAGAAGCTCGAGGCGCTGAGCGCCCTGGACGCCGAGCTCGCCGTGCTCGAGCACGCGCTCGGAGCGCACGAGGAGGTCGCCGTCCTGCGCGAGCCGGGCATCGCCTCCTGCCCGCGCTGCTCGACGATTCACGACAGCGCCGCGAACTTCTGTCCGAACTGCGGACGCTCGACCGACGAACCGCGGACAGCCGACACCGACGCGCTCTCCGAGGACGGCCACGGTGCCGGTCCCGGCGAGGTGCCGATCGCAGCCGACCCCGGCGAGGTGCCAGCTGGAGCCGATCCGGTCCAGGTGCCGATTCAAGCCGACCAGGGCGAGGTGCCGGACCCAGCCGACGCGGGCGAAGTGACGGCCGCAGCCGACCCCGGCGAGGTGCCGGCTGCAGCCGACCCGTGAGCACCTGCCCGGCCTGCGGCGGCGCGATCGGCGTTCGCCAGCGCTGGTGCCTGACCTGCGGTGGTGCGGCTCTGCGCCGGATCGCCACGGCGCGCCGCTGGGGGGCGGCGGCGTTAATCGCGGTGCTGATTGCAGCCCTTGCCCTCGCGGGCATCGGCTATGCCGTGGCCACGCTGGCATCCTCGTAGTGCCGGCGGCCCGCCCAGGGAGGATCATCGAGAGGATGCGGTACGGGCGGCGAGCTGCGCTTCACCAGCTGCAGGCGACGCGACGCGACTAGCGCCAGGACCGCGAGAGCCATCGGGTGCCACACGTCGCGCTTCGCCCCATGGAGGCTTCGGATCTCGACGCGATCTTCGCGCAGATGCGCGACCCGGCATCGGTGCGCATGGCGGCCTTCACAGCTGAGGACCCGAGCGATCGCGGAGCCTTCGACGACCACATGGCAAAGATCATGTCCTCCCCCGAGATCCGCCACAGCGCGATCACCAGCGACGATCGGCTCGTTGGCACCATCGCGAGCTTCGTCTCGGAGGGGGCGACCGAGGTCACCTACTGGATCGATCGCAGCTTCTGGGGTCAGGGGATCGCAACGCGGGCGCTCGGCCTGCTCCTCGAGGAGCTCTCGGTCCGGCCGATCCGAGCCCGTGCTGCAAGCGACAACGCAGCGTCGCTACGGGTCCTTCAGAAGGCCGGCTTTCAGCCGATCGCGACGGCGATGTCCTTTGCGTCCGGACGGGCCGCCGAGATCGAGGAGACGATTCTCGAGCTGCCGTGAGCCTGTGGTATTCGGCGCGCGCTGCCAGAGCAGCAGCGCGCCAGACAGCTAGCCGAGCGCCTCGAGCGTCGCAGCGACCGAGCGCGCGAGCGCGTCGACCGCGTAGCCCCCCTCGAGCACCATGCCGAGCGGCACATCGAGCTCGGCGGCAAGCTCGCGCATCGCCGTCGTCATGGCGGCGAAGCCCTGCTCGCTCACGCGGCAGCCGGCCAGCGGGTCCTCGGCGTGCGCGTCGTAGCCCGCAGAGATGAGGATCAGCTGCGGACGGTACTCGCGGGCGCGCGGGATGACGGTCGAGGTGACGAGCTCGCAGAACGTCTCATCGCCCGATCCGGCGCTGACGGGGAGATTGAGCGTGTATCCGATGCCTGCGCCGCTGCCGCGGTCTGAGGCCGGGCCGCTCCCGGGATAAAGCGGCGACTCGTGGATCGATGCGTAGAGGACGTCGGGGCGCGCGTGGAACAGGTCGTTTGTGCCGTTGCCGTGGTGGACGTCCCAGTCGAGGATCAGCACACGCTCGAGCGCGTGGACACTCAGCGCGTGAAGCGCCGCCACGGCGACGTTGTTGAACAGGCAGAAGCCCATCGCGGCAGCGTGGACGGCGTGATGGCCGGGTGGGCGTCCGGCCGCGAAGGCCGCCGGCGCGCCGCCCGCGACCACTGCGTCGACAACCGCAACGGCACCGCCGGCCGCGCGAAGCGCCGCTTCCCACGACCCTGCGCTCGCCACCGTGTCCGCATCCAGGCGCCCGCCCCCGGCTGCGCAGAAGCGCTCAAGCGCGGCGATGTAGCCGGGATCGTGACAGCGCTCGAGCGCCTCGCGCATCGCCGCAGGCGACTCGCGCCGCTCGAAACCGAACCAGCCGACCGTGTCGAGATGTTGCTCGATCGCAACGATCCGCGCGGCGCACTCGGGGTGCTCCCCGGTGTCGTGCTCCATGGCGGCCGGGTGGCTGAAGAAGACGGGCGCCGCCATCGCTGTACGGTACCCGCGGATGTCGCAGGAGTCCGTGATCCGGGCCGAGCTCGCGGTGGTCGGAGCAGGTGCCGCGGGGCTGTATGCGGGACTCTGCGCAGCGGCGCAGGGCGCCCGTGTCGCGCTGGTCTCGGCGACGACCCTCGCCCAGACCGCGAGCTACTGGGCGCAGGGCGGTCTCGCGGCCGCACTCGCCGCCGGCGACAGCGCCGAGCTTCACCGTGAGGACACCGAGCGCGCCGGCCGCGGCCTGGTTCGCGCCTCGGCCGCGGCGATGTTGTGCGCCGAGGCACCGGAGCGCGTGGCCGAGCTCGAGCGGCTCGGGGTCAACTTCGACCGCGACCTCGGCGGCGCGCTTTCGCTCGGCCTCGAGGGCGGGCACTCAAGACGTCGCGTCGTCCATTCGGGCGGGAGCGCCACCGGGCGGCGCGTCGTTCGCCAGCTCTCAGCGCTGGCCGCGCAGGAGCCGATGATCGAGGTCCTCGAGCACGCCCGCGCGGACAAGCTGCTGCTCACGGACGGTCGTTGCGTCGGCGTCGCCTGCGAGGACGGGCGCGAAATCCGCGCTCGCGGGGTCGTCATCTGCGCCGGGGGCGCGGCGGCGCTCTGGGCGCGCACGACGAACCCGCCCGGCTCGCTCGGGAGCGGCATGCTGCTCGCCCACCGCGCGGGCGCGCAGCTCGCGGACCTCGAGTTTCTGCAGTTTCACCCCACCGCCGTGATCGGCCTGAAGGGGCGCGAGGGGTTCCTCGTGACCGAGGCGATCCGCGGCGAGGGCGCACTGCTGCTCGGACCGGATGGCGAGCGCTTCGTGGAGGAGCTGCTGCCGCGCGACGAGGTCTCGCGCGCGATCTATGAGCTGCTCGGGCGCACAGGCGCGACTTCGGTCTCCCTCGACATGCGGATGGTCGACCCGACCCTGTTCCCGAACGTCGTCGGCGCCCTCGCCGACGCAGGCCTCGATGTGACGCGCGAGCTCGTGCCGGTCGCCCCGGCGGCCCACTACATGATGGGCGGCATCACGACGGACCTCGAAGCGCGCTCGACGCTTCCCGGCCTCTATGCGGTCGGCGAGTCGGCCTGCACGGGCCTGCACGGCGCCAACCGCCTGGCATCCAACTCGCTCAGCGAGTGCTTCGTGTTCGGCCGCCGCGCGGCGCTCTCCGCACTCAGTGAACCGGCGGCCCCGCCCGACGCGGCCGCCACCGTCGTCGAAGTCGACGCGCATGTCGAGGAGGCAACGCGCACGGCGCTGTGGGAGCTCGCGGGCCTCTCGCGCACGCGTGCGGGACTCGAAGCGCTCGCCGCCGACGAGCATCCGCTGGCGCGGTTGATCGCGGCGTGCGCGCTCGGGCGCGAAGAGAGCCGCGGCGCTCATCAGCGCAGCGATCGCGGCGCCCTCGACCCCCGCCTCGACGGCCTGCACACGATCGTCGATCCCGCCGGGGAGGTCCACTTCGAACGCTGGGACTAGCTTAAGACGCGCATAACATCAACTGTGGCTCGCCTTCACATGGCCGTTCCATACTGCCGCCCGTAACAGGACGCCGAGCGGCGTTCGCAGGCGATAGGTGGTGGCGGATGTATCAGTTCAGCCGCGGTATCTACAGGGAGCTCGCGCCTCTGGTCGGCGCGAATCAAACGGGCCGGAGCGTCTTCGAAGTGCGCCGTTCGCTACTGGCGGCGTGCGAGGCCTCGGTGGAGCGCCTGGCGACGGACCGTCACTACTTCGCGCACCCCGCGCGCACGCTGTTCACCGACATCCGCTGCTACTTCCCAGTCTGCCGGCAGGAGCAGGTTCTCGCCGTCGTCGATCGCTACATGGAGCTGGCCGACGAGTTCGTCGCATCGCTCCCGCCGGGCGGAGTCGACGTGAACGGAAACCCGCTCCAGTGCCGTGCAGTCACCCGCAAGGGCACGGCCTGCCAGCGCGTGCCGCTACCGCGCAACGGCTACTGCCCGTCGCACCAGCACCTCGCGGAGACAGAGAACTGCGAGGTCGCAGCGCTGGCCGCCTGAGACGTCCAAGCGGGGAGGGGGTACCGCCGCCGCGCGCCGCGCCGGGCGCGCGGCGGCGGACGTTGTTAAGGTGGCCGGCATGCCAGCCACACGGATCGGCTTCATCGGCTTGGGGATCATGGGCTCGCGGATGGCCGCGAACCTCGCCCGCGCCGGATTCGAGGTCACGGTCTGGAACCGCACCGAGCAGACGGCGCGCGACTGGACCGCCGAGCACGGGGGCGTTGTCGCGGCCTCTCCGGCGGAGCTCGCCGCCGCCTCAGACCTCGTCTTCACGATGGTCGTCGACGGCCCGCAGGTGCGCTCAGTGCTGCTCGGCGAACGCGGCGTCGCCGAAGGTGCCACCGACGGCCTGCTCTGCGTCGACTGCTCGACGATCGGCCAGCCCGCGGCGCTTGAGATCGGCGCCGAGCTCGCCGAGCGCGGCCTGCGACTGCTGGATGCGCCGGTCACCGGCTCACTGCCCGGCGCGCGCGACGGGACGCTGTTGATCATGATCGGCGGCGAGGCCGCCGACGTCGAGGAAGCCCGCCCGGCGTTTGAGGCGATGGGCAAGACGATCCTCCACGTCGGCCCGCTCGGCTCCGGTCAGGCGATCAAGGTCATCGCCAACGCGGTCACGGTCGCCAACGCGGCGACGGTGGCGGAGGGCCTGATCGCCGGCAAGGCCGCCGGCGTCGACCTCGACGCACTCGTGGCGGTGCTCGATGGCGGCGCCGGGAGCTCGCGGATGCTGGCGCTCAAGCAGGAGCCGATGCGAACCCATGACTTCACGCCGCTGTTTCGCCTCGCACACATGATCAAGGACGTCGAGATGTGCCTTGACGCGTCAAGCGTCCCCTTCGAGAGCGCCGAGCGTGCGCTCGAGGACATGCGTGCCGCGGCCGCTGCGGGGCACGGCGACGACGACTTCGCGGCGCTCCTGCTGGCGGTTGAGGAGCGCTCGGGGCTGCGCCTCGCGTAGTCCCTGCGGGGCCGCACAAACGCGTTACAAGCAGTCCCCGCGCACCCCTTCCAAACCCCCGCAATTTGCAGGGAAATTTGGAGATTTCGTTAGTCTTGCGTATCCTTGCCTGGTGCCCGGGCCGGTTTGACTTCGGCTCGGCGGCAACTCTTCTCGTCTCACCGAAGGTATCTGCATGCCGATCGCATTCAAGGAATGGGCTGTCACGGTGCGGGCGCTCGCCGAGGGCGAGCAGCTCGTGACCCTGCGCAAGGGCGGTATCCGCGAGCCCAACAAGCATTTCGAGGTCGAGCACGATCGGTTCTTCCTGTATCCGACGTTCGACCACCAGCGCACAGACCTCGTCCGCGAGTCGCACCGGCCCGAGCTGCGCCGCGCACTCGAGGAGGGCGTCTGGGCCGACGGTGAGCCGGTGCTTGGCCACGCCCGCAACGGGCTCGCGCTGCTGCCGCCGGACCGCGTCCGCATCCGCGCGTGGGCCGAGGTGGCTGCCCAGTACACGGTCACGGACCCCCGCATCGTCGATGCGCTCTCGCCCTTCTACGTCTGGACCTCCGACTACGCCGAGAAGCGACTGGAGTGGAAGCGGCGGCACCCGCTGCACGTGCTGCTCCTACGCACCTACCGGATTCCGCGGCCGGTCACGGTCAAGGTCAAGGAAGAGTACGCGGGCTGCCGCTCGTGGCTCGAGCTGTCGCGCGACCTCCCCTTCGAGGGCACACCCGTGCTCGCCGACGAGGAGTTCGACCGCGCCGCGGAGGAGATCGAATCGATCGCCCTCGGCGCGCGCCAGCCCGTCTTCGCCTGAGCGCCGTCGTCGCGCCTCCCCCGGCGCCGTGCCCTGGACCGAGTCGAGCTCGCCGCATTTCGAGGCGCGCCACGAGGACTCGGACGAGCGCGGCACGGCCGCCGTGCTCGAGCTGCTCGAGAACACGCGCGAGTCGCTGTCGCGGATCTTCCCTCGCGTTCCCGACGAGGTGACGGTCGTGATGCACGCCGGGCCGCTGGCGCTCTCGCTGGCGGCGCCGCCGCTGACGTTGGCGTGGATCGCGAGCAGGCGCGTCTCGCGCCGCTACCTCGCGGGGTGGTGCTCGGCGCGGACGCTGCACCTGCTCGCGCCGGCGGCGCTCGAGCGGCGTGCCTCGGCGGTACCGGCTTCGCGCGACATGCTGATGATGACCCCGGCGGCGCTCTACGCGCAGCTGGCGATCGCCGCCAACAACCGCAGCCTGCCGCCCCCGCTGCGTCCTCGCCACGCGCGCTGGGCCTGGCTGATCTGGGGAGCGGCTTCGCACTTCTCGGGCCAGAACGTGTTCGCGCGCACCGCCGTCGCGCGGCGCCTGCGCGACGACCCCGCGCCGCGCTTCCCGCCCTCGCTCGGCGACGCTGCGCTGCTCGGCGGCACCGTCTTCGACCTGCTTGAACGTGAGCGCGGCGCCGCGGCCGCGGTCGAGCTCGCGTTCACCCGCCCGGAGGGCTCACCGGCCCGCGCGCTCGAGCGCGCGTTCGCTGGGCGCAGCCTGATTCACAGCCAGGGCGTCTGGCGCGCGCACCTGGCGACGCTTGCGCTGCCGTGACGGGCGCTAGTCCCAGACGTGCGTCGCCATGAAGAGGACGACGGCGAGCAGCGCGACGGCCAGGAGCATCGCGGCCAGCAGGCGTGTCGCACGGGGCGTCGGCGGGCGCGCGTAGACGCGCGGCGGCGCCACGTCGCCCTGCAGCAGCACATCGCGGGCGGCGTCGAGGCCTGAGCGCGCGACGAGCAGTTCGCGAGGACCCGAGGCCATGAAGTCCGGCACGTCGAAGCCGGGCGGGCGGCGCAGAACACACGGGATCCCCTCCTCAAACAGCATCCCCTCGATCAGCTCGGCCTCTGCCTGGTCGCGCGTCCAGGCGACGCGCACGAGCGCGCCCTGCGCGTATTGCGGCTTGATCTTGCGGGCACGCTCGCGCCGCCGGCTGACGCGCGCCGCGCCCTCCCCCGCCGGGACCAGCGGCATCCCGCACTCCGCGCAGAAACGCTCGTCCGCACCATGCTGCGACTGGCAGCTCGGACAGACGAGCACCGCGTCCATCACACCACGCTCAACGCAACCTCTTCGGGCGTCTCGGACTCGATGCGGTAGGCGCGCACCTCCGGCTCCTCGGCGGCGAGCCCGACGATGATGTACAGCGTCCCCGGCCACAGCGGCCCGGCGCGCGGCACGAAGGCCATGTTGATGTCGGTCTCCGATGGGCGCGGCGCGCTGCGCGTGTGCGAGTGATAGATCGCACCATAGTCCCACCCGTTGGACTCGATCTCCTCGCCGATGCGGAGCTGATCCTCGCCGTCCATCAGGTAGCGAAGCGGCGAGGCGGCCGAGTTCCGCGCGGTGTACACGCGCACGGCCTCGCCGTCGACGCTGGCGACGATGCCGCAGCACTCGTTCGGCGCCTCGCTGCGGGCGTGCGCCACGATCTCGTCGTAGAGGGTGCGGCTGATCCTCATCGGCTGCGGTCGCGACGGCGCCGCTCCGTCACCACCAGAGCGTGCTCTCGAGCTTCTCGATCTCCTCCAGCGGCTTGGTGTAGAGGCCGCTCGAGAGGTACTTCCAGCCGTCGTCGGCGACGATGAAGACGACGTTGCCCTCGTCGAGCTCGCCGGCGATGCGCACGGCGACGCGGGCGATCGCCCCCGAGGAGACGCCGGCGAACAGGCCCTCCTCCTCGAGCAGGCGCCGCGTCCAGATGATCGCGTCGCTGTTGGTCACGAAGATCTTGCGGTCAAGCAGTGAGAGGTCGATGATCGGCGGGATGAAGCCGTCGTCGAGCGAGCGCAGGCCCTGGACCGGTTCGCCCTGCATCGGCTCGGCGGCGACGATCTTGACGGCGTCGCCGAGCGCCTCCTTGAGGCGCCGCGCGTTGCCCATCAGGGTGCCGCCGGTCCCGAGGCCGGCCACGAACGCCGCGACGTCGTCGAGCTCGTCGAGGATCTCGACGGCCGTGCCGTTGTAGTGAGCCGCCGGGTTGGCGAGGTTCCCGTACTGGTAAGGCATGTAGTAGCTCGAGTCGGCGGCGGCCATCTCGAGCGCCAGCTCGACCGCGCCGTTTGAGCCCTTGGCGCCCTCGGAGTAGACGATCTCGGCGCCGTACATCTGCAACAGCTGCGTGCGTTCGGGCGTCACGTTGTCGGGCATCACGACCTTGATCGGATAGCCCTTGTAGGAGCAGATCATCGCCAGCGAGATGCCGGTGTTGCCGGAGGTCGGCTCGAGGATCGTCTGCCCAGGCGCGATCGCGCCCTTCTCCTCGGCGTCCTCGATCAGCGAGCGCGCGACGCGGTCCTTGACCGAGCCCGTCGGGTTGCGCGACTCGAGCTTGGCCCAGATGCGCACGCCGGGCTTCGGCGAGAGGCGCTTGAGCTCGACCAGCGGCGTGTTGCCGATCGACTGGACGAGGTCGCCGTACCGCCCGCCGCAGGGGCGGTTTCGAAGGGTCTCGAAGCTCATCCCAGACTCAGGATAGCTGGGCCGCGCCCCCGGCCATGGCGGGCAGGATCACCAGCACGTCGCCCTCGCCGACGGCCGTATCGAGGCCGTCGAGGACGCGCACGTCCTCGTCGTTGAGGTAGACGTTGACGTAGCGGTTGAGCTCGCCGCCGCCGCCGAACAGCTGGGTGCCCGTCGCCGGGTGGGCGCTGACGAGGCCCTCGAGGACCTCGCGCACGCTTGACCCGGGCGCCGACACCTCGCGCTCGCCGCCGACGGAGGCCCGTAGAACCGGTGGGATCTTGATCGTGGCCATGGAGCGGAGGACCCTACCCGGCTGCCGCGCAGAACGCCTCGTAATCGGGGAACACGCCCATCTCCTCGTCGGTGATGTCCTCGGGCTCGCGTGAGCAGATCGGGCACTGCGGGTCGCGCGGCACCTTGACCTCGGTCAGGGTCGCTGCGAGCGCGTCGTAGAGCAGAAGCCTTCCGATCACCGGATCACCCGCGCCGACGATCAGCTTCACGACCTCCGTCGCCTGGAGCAGGCCCATCGTCCCCGGCAGCACGCCGAGAACGCCGTTGGCGCCACATGACGGCGCGAGCTCGGCCGGCGGCGGGACCGGAAAGAGGCAGCGGTAGCACGGTCCCCGGTACGGCGCGAAGACCGACAGCTGGCCGTCAAAGCCGAGGATCGAGGCCGATACGACGGGGATCTGCAGACGCACCGAGGCATCGTTGAGCAGGTAGCGCGTCGGGAAGTTGTCGACCCCGTCGACGATCACGTCCCAGCCCTCGATGATCTCCATGATGTTGGAGGCGTCGATCCGGGTGTGGTACTTGACGACCTCGACGTCCGGGTTGAGAGCCTTGATCGACTGCTCGGCGGAGTCGACCTTGGCGACTCCGATGCGTGCGGTGTCATGGATCACCTGGCGCTGCAGGTTCGAGAGGTCGACGACGTCGTTGTCGACGATGCCGAGCGTGCCGACGCCCGCGGCGGCGAGGTAGAGGGCGGTCGGCGAGCCGAGGCCGCCGGCGCCGAGCAGCAGCACGCGTGACTCGAGCAGCTTGCGCTGCCCGCTCTCGCCGATCTCGGGGATCAGGATGTGACGCGAGTAGCGATCGCGCTGCTCGGCGGTCATCGACTTCGGCACGTCGACCTCGTAGCCGCGGTCCTTCCACAGCGTGATGCCGCCGGTCATCGAGGCGACGTCGGAGTAGCCGAGGTCGTGCTCGAGCGTATGCGCGGCTAGCGCGCTGCGCTGGCCGGAGGCGCAGTAGAGGACCACGCGCTGTCCGCGGTCGGGGACGATCCCCTCGATCCGCGACTCAAGATAGGAGCGCGGCACGTGCCTGGCGCCCGGAAGGTGGCCGGCCGCGAACTCGTCGGTCTCGCGAACGTCGACGATCGCCGCGCCGTTGCCGATCAGCTCGTGCACTGCCGAGGGGTCGATCTCGGTGATTCCGGCCTTGATCTGGCGGATGAACTCAGCACCCGAAGGGCTCATCTCTCAAACTCCTGAAGTCTTGTCGGCTTTTGTGACTTTACAAAGTATAGCGCCCCACGACAGCACTGTCTAAGCGCTACCCAGCGGTTAGGATCCCAAAGCCGGTGACCGCCGCCAACATCTTCGACCCGGACTTCGACGAGCTGCGCTCGCATCCCGGTCAGGACGGCTTCGACGCGCGCCGCGCCCGGGTCGGCCGCCAGGCCGGCGCCCGCCGCCTCGGGGCGAGCGTGTGGGAGCTCGACGCCGGCCAGTGCGCCTACCCCTACCACTGCCACCTCGGCGAGGAGGAGCTGATCGTCGTGCTCGACGGCCGGCCGAGCCTGCGCTCTCCCGACGGCTGGCGCGACCTTGAGCCGGGCGAGGTGGTGGCCTTCCCGCGCGGCGAGGAGGGCGCCCACCAGATCGCCAACCGCACCACGCAGACGATCCGCTTCCTGTCCGTGTCGACCAGCGGCGACCCCGACATCGTGCTCTATCTCGACGCCGGCAAGATTGCCGCCGCCGAGCGCCGCGCGGACGGCGCCGGCTTCGGCCGCTTCTTCTTCACCGAGCAGTCGGTCGGCTACTGGGACGGCATCGACTCCTGATATCCTACCTCGCAGATAGGGTTTTTCTGCGATGATGTTCTCAACCAAGGCCGAGTACGGCGTGCGCGTGATGGTCGACCTCGCAAGGCGAGGCGGCGAGGCGCCCGTCGCCCTTGGCGAGATCGCCGAGCACGAAGGACTGCCGCTCGCCTATCTCGAGCACCTCGTGGCGCGATTGCGCCGGGCCGGCCTGATCGAAAGCCGCCGTGGCGCCCACGGCGGCTACCTGCTGGCCCGCGATCCAGCGCAGATCACGATGGCCGAGGTCGTCGAGGCGCTCGAGGGCCGGATCGCACCGATCGAATGCCTGACCAGCTCGCCCGACGGAACGGTCCGCTGCCTGCGCGAGGCCGACGCCGACCACATCTGCACGACGAAGGTGCTGTGGACGCGCGTTCGCGGCGCGATCGTCCGCACGCTCGAGGAGACAACCCTTGCCGAGCTCATCCCGACGACGAACAAGAAGGCGGTAGCCGCATAGTGGCCCCACAGCTTGAGATCCGAAACCTGCATGTGCGCACCGAGGACCGCGAAATCCTCCGCGGCGTCGACCTGACGGTCCGCCGCGGCGAGCTGCACGCGCTGATGGGCCCGAACGGATCGGGCAAGTCGACACTTGCGAACACGATCATGGGCCACCCGTCCTACGAGGTGACCGAGGGCGAGGTCCTCTTCGAGGGTCAGAACATCATCGAGCTCGAACCGCACGAGCGGGCCAAGCTCGGCCTCTTCCTGGCCTTCCAGTACCCGGTCGCCATCCCCGGCGTCTCGGTCGCGAACTTCCTGCGCATGGCGATCAACGCGCGCCGCGAGGAGCCGATCAAGATGAAGGAGTTCGCCGAACAGCTGACGCGCGCCGTCGATCTGCTCGACGTCGATCGCTCGTTCACCTCGCGCCACCTCAACGAGGGCTTCTCAGGCGGCGAGAAGAAGCGCGCCGAGGTTCTGCAGATGGCGATGCTCGCGCCCGAGATCGCCGTCCTCGACGAGACCGACTCGGGACTCGACATCGACGCCCTGCGGACCGTCGCCGAGGGCGTCCGAAAGCTCCATGAGGACCAGGGCCTCGGCGTCCTGATCATCACCCACTACCAGCGGATCCTCGACTACGTGAAGCCGGAGTTCGTGCACGTGATGATGGACGGGCGGATCGTGCTAGAGGGAGGCCCGGAGCTCGTCGAGCGCCTCGAACGGGAGGGCTACGACCGGATCCGCGAGGAGGTCGCCGCGCGTGCCTGACACCGCGACCGCCCCCAAGCCCGGCACCCCGCCCCAGGCGACCCTGAACTCGGCACTCGACGCGCGCGGCGCGGGCGGCGAGCCGCTCGCGGTGCTGCGTGGGCGCGCGCGTGAGGCGTTCGACGCACTTGAGCTGCCCTACTGGCGCCGCTCGGGTTTCTGGCAGACCTCGTTCACCGATCTCGATTTCGCGACGCTCGGCCCGGTCGAGCGCGAGCCCGACGCGGCGCTGCCGCAGATCGTCTCGGGACGCGCGAACGCCGGCGTCCTCGTCCAGCGCGACGCCTCCGTGGTTCACGTATCGCTCGACCCGGAGCTCGCCGAGCGCGGCGTGATCCTCTGCTCGCTGGAGCAGGCGGCGAGTGAGCACACCGAGCTCTTCGAGCGCTACTTCATGCGCCGGCTGCTGCTTGATCGCGACAAGCTCGAAGCCGCTTCCGCCGCCTTCTGGAGCGGCGGCGCGTTCCTCTACGTCCCGCCCGGACTCGTTATCGAGAACCCCTTCCAGATCGTCTACGAGATCGGCGCCGCGGGCAGCGCCCAATACGCCCACACGCTCGCGATCGTCGACCGCACGGCGGACATCCGCCTGCGCGAGTACGACCTCGCCGTCGCCGCCTTCGACGGCGACGCGCTTCACGCCGGTCAGTTCGAGCTCTACCTCGAGGACGGCGCGCGCTGCCGCCTCGCACAGCTCACCGACTGGAGCGAGGGCCACGTCAGCGACGCCTCGACATCGGTCGTCGAGGTCGGGCGCGACGCCTACTGCCATTGGCTGCCGGCACTTCTCGGCGGGCACCTGATCCATCACCACGACGAGCTGGTCGTCGCCGGCACGGGTGGCGACATGGCCTTCCGGGGGCTCTTGTTCAGCGAGGCGCACGAGCATCTCGACGTCTTCGCCGTGGACCTGCACGAGACCGGCCCGTCCGGCGGCGACGTCCACTGGCGCGGCGCCGCGACGGGCTCGAGCCGCGCGAGCTTCGAGGGGCTGATCAAGATCAACCAGGGCGCGCAGCAGAGCCACACCTACCTGCAGTTTCACTCGATGATGCTGTCGGAGGATGCCAAGCTCGACGCGATCCCCTCGGTGCTCGTCGGCGCAGACGACGTCTCGGCCTCGCACGGCGGCACGGTCGGCGAGCTCGACGAGCATCTGATCTTCTACATGCAGACCCGCGGCCTGACCCGGCCGCAGGCGGTGCGCGTGATCGTCGAGGGTTTCTTCGAGCCGTTGATCGTCCAGCTCGACGACGAACAGCTCGAGGAGGCAATCCGCTCGCGGATCGGCGCGAAGCTCGCCGCCGCCGCCGCCGACATCGAGCGCTACGCGCTCGCGCGGTGACGATGACCGCGCCGAGCTCGACCGGGCTCGACCTGCGGGCGGACTTCCCGATCCTCGCCCGCGAGATCGACGGGCACCCGCTCGTCTATCTGGACTCGGCGTCGACCTCGCAGAAGCCCGAGCAGGTACTCACGGCGCTCGACGACTACTACCGCAACCACAACGCCAACATCCACCGCGGCGTGTACGCGCTCGCGCAGGAGGCGGACGCCCTCTTTGAAGGCGCGCGGGGGCGGATCGCGGCGTTCGTCAACTGGCCGACAGCGGCCACGATCTTCACCCGCAACGTCACCGAGGCGATCAATCTCGTCGCCTATTCGTGGGGACGCACGAACCTGCGCCCCGGCCAGGTGGTGCTCCTCACGCAGATGGAGCATCACTCCAACATCGTTCCCTGGCAGCTCGCCGCGCAGGCGACCGGCGCGACGCTGCGCTACCTGGATGTCGACGGCGACGGAAAGCTGTCGCTTGAGCAACTCGACGCAGAGCTCGCGCGCGGCGACGTGGCGCTGGTCGCGCTGGCGCACGTCTCGAACGTGCTTGGCACGATCAACCCGGTCGCCGAGGTCGTCAGCCGCGCCCACGCCGCGGGCGCGTTGGTGCTGATCGACGGCGCTCAGGCCGTGCCGCAGATGCCGGTCGACCTGCGCGCGATCGATGCCGACTTCTATGCCTGGACCGGGCACAAGGCGCTTGGGCCGACCGGCGTCGGGGTGCTCCACGCCCGCGCCGAGCTGCTCGAGGAGATGCCTCCGTTCCTCTCCGGCGGCGACATGATCGCGACGGTCGAGGCGCAGAGCTCGACCTGGAACGCGCTGCCGTGGAAGTTCGAAGCCGGGACGTCGATGATCGCTCAGGCGATCGGCCTCGGCGCCGCGATCGACTACCTGGGCGCGCTCGGCATGTCCAACGTGCGCTCCCACGAGCAGTCCCTGACGGCCGCAGCGCTCGAGAGGCTCGCGGCGATGGCCGGCGTGCGCGTGTTCGGCCCGCCGGCCGCCTCCGACCGCGGCGGCGTGATCGCCTTCGCACTCGACGGCATCCACCCCCATGACGTCGGCGAACTGCTCGGCCGCCGTGGCGTCTGCGTGCGCGCCAGCCACCACTGCGCCCAGCCGCTGATGCGCGTCCTCGGCGTTGTCGCGACGGCACGCGCGAGCTTCGGTCCCTACAACGTCGCAGCGGACATCGATGCCCTCGCCGAGGCGATCGCCGAGGCTCAGGAGGTCTTCGCAGGCTGATGGACGATCTCTACCGCGACTTCATCCTCGAGCATTACAAGCGGCCGCGGAACTTCGGCGAACTCGCCGAACACGACCACGCGGCGCACGAGGTCAACCCGCTCTGCGGCGACGAGCTCGGCGTGCAGATCGCGCTCGCTGAGGACGGCCGGATCGCCGACATGCGCTTCCAGGGTCACGGCTGCGCGATCTCCCAGGCGGCGGCCTCGATGGCCTCCGAGCAGCTGATCGGAATGGACGCCGCGGAGGCCGCGGCACTCGATGCCGGCTGGATGCTCGACCTGCTCGGGATCCCGGTCTCGGCGACGCGCCGCAAGTGCGCGCTGCTGTCGCTGAAGGTCGTCCGCCACGCACTCACAGGCGACGGGAGCTGGCCGGCCGATCGGGACTGACGATCCCGACCGCTATACTAGGTTTTATGGCCACTACCGCTAAGAGAATCCCTAAGCAGAGCCCGATAGTCGAGGACGATCAGGGGCAGCTGGTAGCTAACCGGGGCGTTTCCGAAGAGGTCATCCGCGAGCTGTCCCGCATCAAGGACGAGCCGGACTGGATGGCCGAGCGGCGCCTCGCCTCCTACAAGATCTTCGAGCACAAGCCGATGCCGAAGTGGGGCGTCGACCTCTCCGAGCTGAACTTCGACGAGCTCGTCCTTTACTCGCCGCCGACGACCGGCCGCTACGACTCCTGGGACGACGTCCCAGCCGAGATGAAGGACACCTACGAGGCGCTCGGCATCCCGCAGGCTGAACGCGAGCATCTCGCCGGCGTCGTCGGCGTCTGGCGCCAGGAGCCGGTCTATGAGGGGCTCAAGGAGGAGTACTCCAAGCTCGGGATCCTTTTCTGCTCGATGGACACAGCCGTCCGCGAGTATCCGGACCTCGTCCAGAAGTACTTCATGCGCAAGTGCGTCCCGCCGCAGGACAACAAGTTCTCCGCGCTTCACGGCGCGGTCTGGTCAGGCGGCGCCTTCGTCTACGTCCCGCCCGGCGTCAAGTGCGACCTGCCGCTGCAGGCCTACTTCCGGATGGAGGGCGCCGGCGAGGGCACCTTTGAGCACACGCTGATCATCGCCGACGAGGGCTCCGATGTGAACTACATCGAGGGCTGCACGGCGCAGACCTACAGCGTCAACTCGATGCACTCGGCGGTCGTTGAGATCTTCGTCCACGAGGGCGCGAAGGCGCGCTACACGACGGTCCAGAACTGGTCCAAGGACGTCTACAACCTGAACACCAAGCGCGCCGTCGTCGACGCCGAGGGCACAGTCGAATGGGTCGGCGGCTCGATGGGCGCGAAGTACGTGATGCTCTACCCGGGCTCGTTCCTGCTCGGCGAAGGCGCGCGCGCCGACCACCTCAACGTCGGGGTCGCCTCGGGCAACGTGCACAAGGACACGGGCGCCAAGGTCGTCCACCTCGCGCCGAACACGAGCTCCAACATCCTCGCCAAGTCGATCTCCAAGGACGGCGGGATCATGGGCTACCGCGGCCTGGTCCGGATGGGTCACAACTCGCAGGGCTCCAAGGCCCGGGTGCAGTGCGACGGCCTGATGATGGACGGGATCTCGCGCTCTGACACCTGGCCCGACATCCAGATCCAGAACCCCAACGTCAGCGTCGCCCACGAGGCGACCGTCGGGCGGATCTCAGACGACCAGCTCTTCTACATGGGCTCGCGCGGTTTCACCGAGGACGAGGCGGCAGCGATGATCGTCAACGGCTTCATCGAGCCGGTGACCAAGGAGCTCCCAATGGAGTATGCCGTCGAGCTCAATCGGCTGATCCAGCTCGAGATGGTGGGGTCGATCGGCTGACGCCGAGCGCCGCCGGTCCGCGGTCGTGACGCGAGCGCCGGTCGACAGTATCGCCCTGCCACCGTTCCCGAGCGCCGAGCAGCGCTGGGTCAACAGCGAGCCCCTCACGATCGGGGCCCTGCGCGGCCGGGTCGTGCTCGTCGAGTTCTGGGACTTCTGCCGTGTGAACTCGCTGCGCACGCTGCCCTATCTGCGCGCCTGGCACGAGCGCTACGCCGCGGATGGTCTCCTCGTCGTGTCGGTGCACACACCGGGCTTTCGCGCGAGCGCGAACGACGACGCGGCGCGCGGCGCGGTCGCGCGCCTTTCGATCGAGCATCCCGTCCTGCTCGACACCGACTACGCGCTGTGGCACGAATACGAGAACGCGGGCTGGCCCGGGCGCTACCTGTGGACGGCCGAGGGCACGCTCTTCGACTACCACTACGGTGAGGGCGACTACGGCGAGTGCGAGCGCGCGATCTGCGAGCTGCTCGACACAGAGTGCGTGCCGCTCGAGCCGTTTTCGCCCGCCGACGAGCCCGGCGCGCGCTTTGCGCCGCCCACGCCGGATCGCCTGCAAGAGCCGTTCTCGGGCCCCTATGAGGCCGGCGCGGCGTGGGCGGTGCTCGAGCCAGCGGCGGGCGGGGGCAGCGTCGAGGTCAACGGGACGATGCTCTCCGTCGAGCACACCGGCGTCCATCCGCTCGCCGAGCACGGCGTTCACACGCACGCCGAACTCGAGCTCACACTCGGCCCGGGGGTTCGCTGCGACGCCGTCTGCTTCACCCCCGGCCTGCTAGCGTCGAGCACGTGAGCTATCCGAAGACAACGGTCGACCAGACCCAGGAGATCGAGCGGCTCGTCGCCGACGTGGTCGAGAAGCTCGACCAGGTGCGCTACTCGCTTCAGACGCTCGAGACGCGCCTGAAGGAGCAGTCGCTCGGCGCGACGCCGAGCGCGCGCGACGACGGCTAGCTACTCGCCGCCGAGCTGCGCCGCGGTCTGCTCGCGCAGCAGCCGCAGCAGCCGAGGCGGTGCGCCGTCCTCGACGAGCAGCGCGGTCCCGGGCCAGTAGGGGCTCTGCGGCGAATGTGAGAAGGCGCGGCTGAAGGTCCAGGATCCGGCGTTGTGAAGCCGCGCCCCGCCCGGCAGGAGCCACTCCTCGGCGACGTCGCCCTCGACCATGCCCGCGCGATGCGTGTGGCCGAAGATCACGTGGCGCGCCTCGATCCCGAGACGATCGACGACCGCGCCGGCGGCACGGAGGCCGGCGCGGCGGAGCTCCTCGGTCGTGAGCTCGCTGCGCAGCGGTCCGAGTCCGAGCGCGTTGGCCGCGCGCACGATCCAGGGAAAGGCCAGCGGTAGGGCCCGCCGGCGCAGTGCGCGTCCGCGGGAACCGCGCAGAGCCTGCCAGGTGCTGACCGTGCGACCACCCTCGACCGTCAGCGACGGCCTGCCGCTCTGGGCGGCTGCGTGCGCCCACGCGTAGACCGGCGCGATCACGGCCTCGTAGTCCTCCGGCGCCCCGACGTCGTCCCAGCGGCGTCCGCCGTCGAGTGAGACGCGGCCGCTGATCGCGACCGCGAGCCGCTCGATCGTCGGCATCGTCATGTGCACGTCGAGGTAGTGCCCGTGCAGCGCATAGATATCGCCGCCGAGCCAGACGCCGGGATAGGCGAGCTCAACGTGCGCGGGGGCGAGCATCGACGCGACCGCCTCAGCGGCGAACGAGGCCTGCGCCGGAGCGCAGCGCTGCTCGAGCGTCAGCGCGGCGCCGCCGCGGCGCTCGAGCCAGCCGCCTAGCAGGGCGTGGTCGTGATTGCCCGGCACGAGCACGACCGAACGTCCCGCCAGGACCGCGCCGAGGCGCTCGAGAACGGCGCGCGAACGCTCGAGGACGACGGAGGCGCGGCCCTGGCGCAGCTCGAGCGTGTCGCCGAGCAGGACCAGGCGCTCGACACCGTCGAGCGCCTCAAGCAGCGCCTCGAGCACCCCGTCGCGGCGCAGCACGTCGCTGCCCGACCGCGATCCGAGGTGCAGGTCGGAGACGACGAGGGTGCGTTCCACTACTGCGTGCGAATCGTCTTCGGCAGCATGAAACGGACGTCCTCGCGGGTCACGGTGACCTCCGAGATGTCCTCGATGCCGCGGGCGCGAAAGACGGCGATGAGCTCCTGGACAAGCGTCTCCGGCGCGCTCGCGCCCGAGGTGATGCCGAGCGTGCGCACGCCTTCGAGCCACTCCTCCTGCATCTCGCGCGCGTTGTCGATCAGGTGCGCGCTGGCGCCGTCGTCGCGGGCGACCTCGACGAGCCGCAGCGAGTTCGACGAGTTGCGCGACCCGAGCACGAGCACGAGGTCGCAGCGGCCGGCCAGCTCGCGCACGGCGGCCTGGCGATTGGTCGTCGCGTAGCAGATGTCATCCGTGCGAGGGCCGACGATCTGCGGGAAGCGCTCGCGCAGCCGCTCGATGATGCCCCTCGTCTCGCCGACCGAGAGGGTCGTCTGGGAGATGAAGGCGACGCGCGAGGGATCGTCGAGCTCGAGTGCGTCGACGTCCTCCTCGGTCTGCACGAGGATCATGTTGTCGGGCGCCTCCCCCATCGTGCCCTCGACCTCCTCGTGACCGTCGTGGCCGACGAGGATGATCGTGTAGCCGTCGGCGGCGAAGCGACGAGCCTCGACGTGGACCTTCGTCACCAGCGGGCAGGTCGCGTCGATCGTCTGCAGGCGAAGCGCCTTCGCGTTCTCGTGGACGACAGGCGCGACACCGTGGGCGGAGAACACCGTCACCGAGCCCTCGGGCACCTCGGTCTCGCTCTCGACGAAGATCGCGCCCTTGGCGCGCAGCTCCTCGACGACGCGCTTGTTGTGGACGATCTCCTTTCGCACGTACACCGGTGCTCCGTAGCGCTCAAGCGCGCGCTCCACGGTCTGTACCGCGCGGTCGACGCCCGCGCAGTAACCGCGCGGCGCAGCGAGCAGGATCTTCTCGATCGTTTGGGTCATCACCGCCACGAGCTTTCAATTCTACGGCCGGGCGGGCCCCGGCCGGCGCAGGAGCGGTTCTAGAGGAGATCCTTCATCAACTCGAGCGGCAGTGCGCGCGAGGCGTTGGTCAGCTCAAATGCGGCGATGCGACCGCGCTCGTCGAGCTCGACGATGATCGTCGACGGGAGCCGCTCGTCGCTGAGCAGGACCCGCGCGGCGGCGGTCGAGGACGCGATCGCGACGCGCAGCCGGGCGCGGTCAGACTCGCGCTCGTAGGTGATCTCGCTGTCCGCCCGCGTCACGCGGCCCAGACCTCAGTTCACGCTGCCGAGGCGGTCCTCGATGTAGAGCTCGATGCAGCGCTCGGCCAGCTCGCTCGCGCGCTGCAGCGAGAGGCTCGGGAGGACCGCCTCGAGGGCGTGCTCCTCGGTCACGCCCGCGTCGAACGCGTCCTCGCCGCGGAACCCGGCCGCCAGCTTGAGCGCCTCGCGGCGGCTCTCGCCGAGACTCGGGAAGACCGCGAGCAGGAAGTCGGTGTTGGCGATCGGCTTGCCGATCTCAAGATGGGAGTGCCAGACGGCGAGCAGGTGGAGGTCCTCGTCGGCGAGGCCCGCGACGGCCTTCTCGTAGTGGACGCAGAGCTCCTCGTCGGGGATGTCGTCGACCCACGCCGCGACGACCTCGCCGACCAACTCGCGCCGCGCCGTGCGCCCGAGCGACTCGGCGATGACTCGTATCGCATCCTTGGGTTCGATGAAGCAGAGCAGCATGGCCATCACTGTGGCATGCGCGGTGGACGGCAAGCTCACAGCGGCGGGAGCGCCTGCACGAGCGAGAGCACCGGAGCGAACAGGTCGCCGTGCTCGCGCACGCGCGCGAGCACGGCGTCTGAATCGAGCTGCAGCGCCGCGCCATCGCCGCAGTCAAGCGCGGCGCGCACCTCTTCCCACTCAAGCGGCGCCGATACGGTCGGCCGCTCACGGGCGCGCAGCGAGTAGACGCTGACGGTCGTCTTCTTACCGTCGTTCTGGCTCCAGTCGATCAGGACCTTGCCGGCACGAAGCGCCTTGGTCATCCTCGACACCGCAAGCGCCGGCTCGGCCTGCTCGACCGCCAACGCGACTGCACGCGCGAACGACTTGGCCTGCTCGTGGGTCACCCCGGGCGCGTTCAGCGGCACGTAGATCTGCAGGCCCTTCGAGCCGGACGTCTTTGCGAAGCTCGCAAGGCCGATCCGCTCGAAGAGTCCCTGCAGCCACAGCGCGACCCGGCAGCACTCGAGCAACCCGGCCGGCGGGCCGGGGTCGAGGTCGAAGACGACGGCCGTCGGGCGCCCGATCTCCGCCGCGCGCGCCATCGGCGTGTGCAACTCGAGCGCAGCCAGGTTGGCGAGCCAGACGAGCGTCGCGCGGTCCTCGACGAGCGTGTAGTCGATGCTCTCGCGCTTCTCGCCCCGGCCGGAGGCGACTTTCGCGGTGGCCACCCAGGCGGGGCGGTGGGCGGGCGACTGCTTCTGGAAGAACGCCTTGCCATCGACGCCGTCGGGGTAGCGCACGACCGTCAGCGCGCGCCCCTGCAGATGCGGCAGGAGTGCGGGCGCGATCCTCGCGTAGTAGTCGATCACCTGTCCCTTTGTGAAGCCCGTCGCGGGATAGAGCACCTTGTCGAGGTTCGAGAGGACGAGCTCGCGCCCGTCTACCCGAGCCGCTGCACGCCCGCCGCCCGCCGCGCCGATCTCGACCGCCGAGTCCACTGGCGCAGGCGAGCTCAGGAGCCTCTTGAACGACGGCTGGCGGAGCACCCCATCCTCTGTCCATTCGCGAAACGCGACCTCGACCTCGAGCAGCGGCTCGACGAAGTTGGCGCCGCGCGGCGGCTTGGCGGCGCTGCCCGGCGCGAACGGGGACTCGCTGCGCGCCAGTGGCGCGAGGGCCGCGGCGAGCTGTTCGAGCTCCTGCTCGCTGAAGCCGCTTCCGACGCGCCCCGCGTAACGGAGCGTCCCGTCGCCGAGCCGTTCACCGACGAGCAGCGCCCCGATCCGCTCGCGCCGCCGGCCCTGGCCCGCAAGCCAGCCGCCAACGGCTAGCCGCTCGCTGCGCACGTTCTTCAGCTTGATCCAGGCACCGCTGCGCCGTCCCGGCTCATATGGGCCGTCGAGGCGCTTGGCGATCACGCCCTCGAGGCCCGCGCGCTCGCTCGCGGCCAGCGTCTCGCGACCGTGACCGACGATGTGATCGGGGGTCTGCCAGCGCTCGCCCCGCAGCGCCAGCCCGGCGAGCGCCTCGCGGCGCTCGGTGTAGGGGCGCTCGATCAGCGAGTGGCCGTCAAGCCACAGCAGATCGAAGATGACGTAGGTGACGGGGTCGCGCTCGGCGAGCCGCTTCGCGCGCGCCGGCGAGCTGACACCCATCCGGCGGGCAAGCGCGGCGAAGCTCGTCCGCCCCTCGCCGTCAAGCACGACGATCTCCCCGTCAAGGACGGCGCTGTGGGAGCCGAGCGCGCGGCCGAGCCGCGTCAGCTCGGGGTAGGAGGCGCTGATGTCGTTGAGGTTGCGGCTCTCGAAGCGCAGCGTTCCGGGCGACGAGTAGGCGATCGCCCGCAGCCCGTCCCACTTGATCTCAAATGCGTAGGCCGAGTCCTCACGCGGCAGCGCCCCGGCCCGAGCGAGCATCGGAGCCACGCGCGCCGGCATCGGCTCGGTCGGTCCGCCGTCGGGCGGATCCATGCGGTGGATCATCCAGTCGCCGCCGTCCTCGCCGATCGCAAACAGCGCGTAACGCGCGCTCAGGCGCTCGCCGTGAAGGGCCACCTCGATCTTGCGCGGCTCCCACTTCAGGCAGTCATAGGTGCCGCGATCCCAGATCCGCAGTGTTCCGGCGCCGTAGCTGCCGGCGGGGATGTCGGCCTCGAAGTCGAGGTACTCGAGCGGGTGATCCTCGGTGTGGGGCGCGATGTGATTGACCTTCGGCTCAAGCGGCATGCCCTTGGGGAGCGCCCAGGAGACGAGCACGCCGTCGCGCTCGAGGCGCAGATCCCAGTGCAGGCGTCGCGCGGAGTGCTCGTGGATAACGAAGCGCGGCCGCTCCCCTGCGGCGCTGACGGCGCCAGCCGGCTCCGGCGTCTGGGAGAAGTCGCGCTTGGCGCGGTAGTTAGAGAGCGGGTCGCGGCGCGCGCGACCGCTGCTCACGACTTCTTGGTCGTCTGCCGCTTGCGCGGCGCGGCGGTACTCGCCGCCTTCTTGCGCGGACTCGCCTTCGGCTTCGCGGCCGCCCTGGGCTTCGCTGCCGGCTTCTTGTTGCCGTCGCCGTCGAAGCGCTCGCCGTAGCGTCCAGCGGCTTCGACGCTGGCCTGGAGCGCGGCCATCAGGTCGGGCACGACGGCCGGCTCGGCTGACGCGGCGGGAGCGAGCGAGATCTCTTCGCCGGCGACCTTCGCTTCGATCAGTGCGAGCACCGCCTCGCGGTACTCGTCGCGGTACTGCTCGGGATCGAAGGGACCCGACAGCATCTCGATCAGCTGGCGCGCCACGTTCAGCTCGCGATCGGTGACCTCCGCCTCGGTCGACGCCGCCACCTCATCCAGGGTGTCCGGCGAGACGACCTCGTCGGCGAAGATCAGCGTCTCCATCAGCAGCACCTCCCCCTTCGGGCGAAGCGCGACGAGATGCTCCTTCTGGCGCAGCACGACCCGCGCGATCCCGACGCGGCCGGAGTCACGCATCGCATCGACCATCAGCCGGTAGGCCTTCGCCGCGCCGGTCGCCGGGACGACGTAGTAGGGCTGGTCGTAGAGGATCGGGTCGATCTCCGCGAGGTCGACGAACTGCTCGATCTCGATCATCTTCGTCTTCTTGGGATCGAGCGCCTCGAGCTCGGCCGGCTCGATCACCACATAGCGGTCGGGCGAGACCTCATAGCCCTTGACGATGTTCTCGTAGGGGACCTCCTCGCCGTCGCTCTCGCGGACGCGCTTCTGGCGAATCCGTGACTGGTCGGACTCGTCGAGCTGGTGAAAATGGACGGCTTTGCGCGAGACGGCCGTGTACAGCTTGACCGGCACGTTGACCAGCCCGAACGAGATCGATCCGCTCCAGATGGATCTGGCCACGCGCTGAATCTAGCAGCCGTTTGCGGGCCTTCCGGGGCCTGAACGGATTTCTGCGCCCACTTCGGCTAGAACATTGGCATGGCAAAGCGCCTGCGCAACGAGCCGGTCTACCGCCGTAGGCGCCGAACCGCGGCGGCGGGCGCAGGTCTCGTGATCGCCGGCGCGGTCGCCGCGATCATCGCGCTGAGCGCCGGCGGAGGCTCGGCACCGACCGCCGCGGCCAAGACGCCGCCGTCGAGCGTCGCCAAGCATCACGTCGTCGTCGTCCGCGACGGGCCGCGCGGCACCGAGTCCGTCCCGATCCTCATGTACCACGTGATCGGCTCGCCGCCCCCCGACGCGCCCTTCCCGGGCCTCTACGTGACGCAGTCGCTCTTTTCGGCGCAGATGCACGCGCTGCAGGCGGCCGGCTACCACGCCGTGACGATGAACCAGATGTGGGATAACTGGCACCACGGGACGCCGCTCCCGAAGGGCAAGCCGATCGTCATCAGCTTCGACAACGGCTATGAGTCCCAGAAGCTCTACGCGCTGCCGGTGCTGCGCGCGATGGGCTGGGTGGCGGTCGAGAACATGCAGCTGAGCGGCCTGCCGTTCTCCCAGGGCGGTCTCAACCACACCGAGGTGCTCGCCCTGATCAAGGCCGGCTGGGAGCTCGATACGCAGGGCTGGAACCACGCCGACCTCGTGACCCTCTCACCGAGCGAGCTGCGCTTCCAGGTGACGGTCGCGCGTCAGCGCATCCAGCGCCTCTACCACGTTCAGGCCGACTGGTTCTGCTACCCCTCGGGCCATTACAACGCCACCGTCATCGCGGCTGTCAAGGCCGCCGGCTTCCGCGGCTCAACGACGACGTGGCCGGGCTGGGCGAATCCGACCGAGGACCCCTACCGCCTGCCGCGCCTGCGGGTCCTCAACGGAACCAGTCCGGCGACGCTTTTGTCGCTGATCAGCGGAACCCATTCGAACTCGCCACCCGGTCCCGCCTTCTCGTGAACGTCCTGCTCGTGAGCGCCGGGCGGCGCGTTGAGCTGGTCGACCTGCTGCGCGTCGCCTGCGGCGGCGGGCGGATCGTCGCCGTCGACATCGACCCGCTGGCCCCGGCCCTCTACCGCGCTGACGCCGCGGAAGCCGTTCCGCGCGTCGAGGAGGCGGGCTTCATCGAGCGTCTCCTCGAGCTCTGCGAGCACCACCAGCTCGGCCTGGTCGCCCCGACGACGGACCGCGAGCTGGTGATCCTCGCCGAGAACGCCGCCCGCTTCGAGGCCGTCGGAGCGCGCGTCGCGGTCGGCGAGGCGACGGCCGTTCGCACCGCGCTCGACAAGCTTGCCTGTTCGCGCGTGCTCGCCGAGCACGCGATCGCCGCCGTCCCCACCGAGCCATGGCGGACCGGCAAGCCGTCACCGTTCGCCCATCCGGTCGTCGTCAAGCCGAAGCGCGGCGCGGCGGCGGAAGGGGTGCGGACGATCTCGGAGGCGAGGCAGTGGACCGACCCGCCGGGCGGCGGCGAGTGGCTCGTCCAGCCGCTCATCGTGGCACCCGAGGTGACGATCGACGCGCTCGCCTCCCAGGAGGGACGGATCGTCAGCCTCGGCGCGCGGCGGCGCCTGAAGGTCCGCGGCGGTGAGGTGGAGCGCGCCGTCACCGTCCACGGCGAGGCCTTCGTCGACCTTGCCGCCAGAATCGCCGGCGCGCTGGCGCTGAGCGGTCCCTTCAACTTCCAGGTCTTCATCCAAGGGGACGGCCCGCCGCTGGTCGGCGAGCTCAATCCACGGCTCGGCGGCGGCCTGCCGCTCTCCGAGCACGCCGGGGGCGGACTGCTCGAGGCGCTCTGCCGGTGGGCGCTCACCGGCAGCTGGCCCGACGGGCCGACCCAAATCGCCCGCGCCGGCACCGCCATGACGCGCCATGACAGCTCGATCTTCCTCGAGGGCGACGAGTTGCTCTGGTGACCGAGACGATCCTTTTCGATCTCGACGACACGCTGATCGCCGAGATGGAATGGGCGCGCGGGGGCTGGGCGCTGGTGGCGCGCCATCTCTCAAGCGCCGTCGGACGCGAGCCCGGCGAGCTCGAGCAGCTGCTGAGCGGTTACTTCGCCGCCGATCGCGCCCATGTCTTCGACCAGCTCGCCGCGGACTTCGACCTCGGCACGCCGGAGCTCGACACATGCATCGAGCTCTACCGGACCGAACCGCGTGAACTCACGATCCTGCCCGACGCCGTGGCGGCGCTGGCGCTCGCGGCGACTCGGCGCAGCGGCATCCTCACCGACGGCGCGCTGCGCACGCAGCAGACGAAGGTGCGCTGCGCGGGCCTCGCGAGCGAGGTCGAGACGGTCGTCTACACCGACGAGCTCGGGCCCGGCGCCGGCAAGCCGAGCCCCGCTGGCTTCCGCGAGGCTCTACACCGGCTCGGCGGTGCGGCCGAGAGCGCGGTCTACGTCGCCGACAACGCCGCCAAGGATTTCGGTGGCCCGCGCGCGCTCGGGATGCGCGCGATCCAGATCCGCCGCGGCGACGGCGTCTATCACGCCTCGAAAGCGCCACCGGGCGCCGAGCCCGACGCGGTCATCGCCTCCCTGTTCGAGCTCGAGCCGCTGCTCTCCGGCTGGGCTTCGGTCTAGAGGTCGAAGCCCCCGCCGCCGGGGTGGTAAAGGCCGCCGCCGCCATCGCCGCCGAAGACGATCCGCAGCGTGCGCAGCAGGATCGTCGCGTCCAGGCGCAGCGAGCGGTTCTCGACGTAGTGGATGTCGAGCTCGATGCGTTCGGACCAGGGCAGCGCGGCGCGCCCGTTGACCTGGGCCCAGCCCGTGATCCCCGGTCTGACGTCGAGGCGGCGGCGCTGGCGCGCGTCGTAGGCCTCGATCTGCTCGGGCAGCGTCGGGCGCGGGCCGATGACGCTCATCTCGCCGCGCAGGACGTTCCAGAGGTTCGGCAGTTCATCGATCGAGGTGCGGCGCAGCAGCCCGCCGATGCGCGTGATCCGCGCGTCGCCCTCCTCGACCGCCATCCCGGCACCGATGAACTCGGCGCCCTGGACCATCGTGCGCAGCTTGATCACCTCGAAGCGGTGTCCGTGCAGGCCGGCGCGGGTCTGTCGGTAGAGCACCGGGCCGCGACTCGTGAGCTTGATCGCGACCGCCGCGCTGGCGAGCAGCGGCGCGCTGAGAAGCAGTGCCGACGCGGCGAGCGCGACGTCGAAGGCGCGACGGATCAACGTGCGCCCTCTTCGGGGCTCCAGCCGACGCGGGTCCCGTGGCGCAGCCAGTCGAGCAGCCCCATCGCCAGCGATGCCGTGGCGAGGACGTAGTAGCGGGCGATCCTCGGGAGGCGCGCCGGCGTCTGCGGCGCCGCCGCGGCGGCCGCGAGCACGGCGCCCTGGGCGGCGAGCGCGCCGGCATAGATGCGGCCGCGGCGAGCTAGGCGGACGCTCGAGGCGAGCGCGACGAGGTGAAGGAGCGGAGTCGCGTAGCGCAGCAGCCGGTGGGAGACGATCATCGCCGCGTAGCCCGGGTCGTAACCGCGCGGATCGGCGAGCCCGCCGCGGAACACGATCGGCCATGCGCCGTGGGACATCATGCGCCGCTTGCGGGCGGACTCGGCCTCGATCGTCGCGACCATCTTCTCGGTCGCGAGGGCGCTCTTCACATACACCGCGCGCCAGCCTCGCTTGACCATGTTGAAGGGGAACGACAGGTCGTGGTCCATGCCCGGGTGCACGTGGATGTAGGCCTCGCGGCGCGTCGCGTAGATCGCGCCGTTGCCGGCGGTCACCGAGCGCAGCTCGGACTCGCGCTCGCGCACCCACATCTCATAGCGCCAGTAGGCGCCCTCCTCGTTCTCGCCGTCTTCGGCGCGGGTGAAGCGAACCTGGCCGCAGGCGTAGCCGACCTCGGGATCCGTGAACGCGCCGCTCAACTCGCGCAGCGCGTCCGGAGCCCATGCCGCGTTGGCATCCGAGAACGCGAGCAGCCCGGCCGTCGTCGCCTCGACGCCCGCGTCCTGGGCGCGGACCTTGCCGCCCCGCGGCAGCTCGAGGACCCGATCGGCGCCCGCGGCGCGGGCCCGCTCGGCGGTCGCGTCGCTGCAGCCGTCGCAGGCGACGACGACCTCGAGGCGCTCGCGCGGCCAGTCGAGGGCGAGCGCGTTCGCGACGCGCGCCTCGATCACGTCCTCCTCATTGTGCGCGGCGACGATCAGCGCCACCGACTCGGGCGGCGTGACCCGCGGGCCTGCATCGGGGCGGCGCCGCAGCGCGCTGGCGATGCCGAGCGCGAGCGGGTAGCCGACCTGCGTGTAGGCGAGCAGGCCGCTGCTCACCCAGAAGGCGGTTCGCGAGGCGCGCACGCCGCCGATTATCCTATGGAGCGCCACCCGCTCCGATGGACGTTCGCCGAATCATGGCGCGCTCGGCGCCGCTGAAGCCCGCATTCGGGCCGACGCTGCCGCAACTGCTCGCGCCGCGCATGCACCGCCTGCCGCTGCTCGTCAAGCGGGTCGCCGCCGCCGTGGCGGTGATCATCGTGATCGTGGTCGTCGTCCTCGCGCTGCGCCTGCGCGACCCGACCTTCTCCTACGCCGCACCACGCCCGATCGGCTTCAGCACGATCTACCCCCGCTCGATGAAGGTCCAGCCACCACGCCCGGGCGTGCCGCTGACGCTCGTTCAGAACTCGAGCGTCGGGCTTGAGAACTTCTTCCAGGTCAAGATCATCATGCTGCCCGCCTACGGAGGCGAGATCAGCGGCCTGCTGCCGATCGTCGCGAGCAACATGATCACGCGGATGCAGGCCGCCGACCCGACGTTTGTGCCCTGGAGCCGCGCGCGAACCCGCATCAACAAGATCCCGGGCTACACCTTCACGTTCAAGGAGATCCGCGGCGGGCGGCTGTTATGGGGGCGGATCGTGCTGATCACCCGCGACATCCACGGCGACCGCCGGGGACTCCTGATCACGATGCTGGCCGACCCGACGCCGTTAGAGCCGATCGCGACGAGGCCCGTCACACCGGACTCGGTCGGCAGCGTCGGCGTCCTTTTCGAGCCCTACGAGCGGCTCAAGTTCCACTAGCGCGCCTACTTCCAGAAGACGTTTTCGAAACGCGTGGTTTCGAAGGCGCGCGCGCGAAGGTCGGTGATCACGCTCTCGACCTTGCCGGTGGGGCCCGTCAGGGTGAAGGCGATCTGCGTCGTCAGCAGGTGGGGATGCTCGACGATCTGTAGCTCGACGCCCTGCTCGCGCGCCTCGTCGGCGACGGTGCTCTCAAACCAGCCCCGCACGACGCGACCCGAGGTGATCACGACGGTGCGCGTCTCAACGCGCTCGTCGGCCTGCTGCTCGGCGCGCTCGCGCACCGCGCCGGCCTCCTGCTCTGCGCGCATCCGGGCGACCTCCTCGGGCGGGTGCGGCGGATCGACGCGCCACCAGTCGCCGCCGTCGCCGAGATCGTCATCCCAATGGGAGAGCACGAAGCCGGCCGAAGCACCGTCGAGGCGCGCCTCGATCGCATGCCGGGCGGCGTCGATCGCGGCGCGCGTCGGCGCGTATGCGAAGAGCGTGTCGTCGTCGTAGCTGAGGACGACGCCGGATCCGAGCGCGTCGTCGTGCTGCAGCTGCGAATGGAGCTTGTGCGCCTCTTTGACCGCCAGCTCGAGACGCCAGTCCTGCTGCTCGTCCTCCATCAGAAGCCGAGCGCGAACTTCGCCTCTTCGCTCATGCGATCGGGCGTCCAGGCCGGTGTGAAGACCATCGTCGAGCTGACCGACTCGACGCCGTCGAGTTCGGAAACGAACTCGTCGATCTGCTCTTGGACCTCCGGCCCGATCGGGCAGCCGGGCGCCGTCAGCGTGAAGGTGACGTGGACCTTGCCCTCGGCGACCTCGATGTCGTAGATCAGCCCGAGCTCCACGAAATCCAGACCCAGCTCGGGGTCGATCACGTTCGTGAGCGCCTCCTGGACGTCCTCAGCGCTGACCATGGGAACAGTTTAGACGGCGCCCGCCCCGCCCTGCCGCCGCTATAGCCTTCAGCGGGTGAGCGAGCGCACGAGCGTGGCCTTCGCCGATCCCGGCGCGGCCGTCGAGGGGGTCGCGATTGCCGGCGCTGGAGCCCTGATCGTGCGCGACGGGGAGCTTTCTGCGGCCGCCGCGCCCGAGATCGAGGAGCGGTCGCTGCGCGTCGCCGACGTCTGCGATCTGGCGCTCGAACCGCTTGCGCCAGCCGGCGAACTGAGCGCGCAGGGCGTGACAATCTGGCTCTGCAGCGCGAAAGGAGCCGTCGCGGGGGTCGCCTTCGACGGCCTTGCGGCGCTGACGCGTCGGCCCGAGCGCGTCGCGCCGCTCGAGCGCTCCGCGGCGATCCTGTTCGGCCCGGCGAGCTCGTTCGTTCTCGCCGCGTCGGCACCCCCCGGCGCCGGCGGCCACGGCGATGAGGAGATCGCCGGCCTCGCCTTCCGCGGCGAACCGCTCGCGGCTGAGCCGCTCGATCGCACCCGGATCTCGACCACCTACGACGCGGCCGGACTAGCGCGGCATGCGGGGATCGAGCTGTGGGAGTCAGAGGACGCCGAGTTCCCGCTTCGGATCGGCGGCGAGGCGCTGACGGGCGGCGAGCTCGCGCACCCCGGCGGGGAGCGCACGCGCGTCGCCTTCCTTGCCTGGCACAGCGAGGCGCACCACGCCGTCGGCGTCTACACGATCACGACGACGGACTAGTTGGGCGTTCCGAGCCGATCCCAGAGGTAGAGCTCGATGCACTCGTTGGCGAGCTCGACCGCCCGTCCCTGCGAAAGGTGCGGGAGGACCTTCGCGAGCGCCTGCTCCTCGGTCACGCCCGCCTCGAAGGCGTCCTCGCCGCCGAGTCCCGCGGCGACCTTGAGCGCCTCGCGGCGGTGCTCGCCGAGCGAGGGGTAGATCGAGACCAGGAAGTCGGTGTTGGCGATCGGTTGCCCGACCGTCTCAAGTGACGCGTGCCAGGCCGCGAGCACTGACAGATCGTCGGCGTCGAGATCGGCGATTGCGCGCGCGTAGTGCGTGACGAGCTCGCCCTCGGGGATCTCATCCACCCAGGCGTGGAGGACCTCCCCGACGAGCTGGCGGCGAGCCTCGCGACCCACCGACTCGGCGATCACGCGGATCGCATCATGAGGCTCGATGAAGCACAGCGGCATCCCCTGAACTCCTGTTGGTCGCCCTGCAGCGGCACCATCAGGGTAGGGGTCGCGGTGGACGCGACCGCGCCGTCGCGGGCCCGTGCCGGCGGCCCGCGACGCGCAGCCGCAGCGGTCAGTCCTTGACCGTCTTGTACGGGCAGCGCTTCTTGTGGCGAAGCGTCTTGTAGACGACGCAGTAAGCGGGCCGCGGCTTGCCGTGGACATCGGTCAGGCCGGCGTCGAAGGCCTCCCGCTTGGCGATCCCGCCGGTCCACTGGAAGATGTAGAGCCGGGTGATCCGCTTCGACAGCGACGCCAGCTTGAACATGTAGGAGACGGCCCTCGACTGGCGCGAGAGGTTGAACGGGAAGGTCGGCGAGAGCTTGGCGATGCCGCCCGTCTCCGTCAGCCAGACCTGGCCGCTGGTGTCGGCGAGCACGGCCTTCGTGCCGCCCTCGTGGAAGCGGTTGGTGTCGGAGTAGTTGTGAAGGCCCCAGATCGAGGGCTGGTGCTTGCGGCCGACGTCCTTCTTGAACTGGTTGATGTAGGCCAGCGTCGCGCGCACGTCGGTCGAGTCGAGCACGTCGAGGCCGACGACCGTGCACTTGCGGCAGGCGCCGCGCAGCGCCAGGTAGTACTGGGCGGACTGCTTGGCATTCGGGCTGTGGAAGGAGTCCCCGCGCTCTTTGACCGTGCCCCGGTTGGCCTCATCCCATGGCTGCAGCAGGCGCACGTGCGGGAAGGCCTTCAGGAACGCCTTGACGGCCTTGGTGTAGGCCTTGACGCTCGGCATCTTCTTGGGCGTGCGGTCTGAGTGGTAGAAGGCTACGAGCGGCTGGACGTGGCGCTTCTTGGCGGCGGCCAGCCACGCGCGCAGCCGCGGCAGGTCGTTGTGCTTGTGGTTGCTCATCACGTCATAGGGCGTGACGTAGCGCGCGATCCTCGTGTCCAGGGCCCTGTAGGCGCCGTTTGAGAACATCGCCGGCTGCTCGTCGCCGATGCCCACCGTCGGCATGTGCGGCTTCGACTTCGCGGCGGTCGCCGTGGGCGAGCCGGCGCCGAGCGCCGCCGCGGCGAGGACGGCGAGGGCGAGCGCGACCGCGAGGGCGGTCAGGACGTGGGGCAGTCGGGAGCGGTTCATAACGGGCTCCTTTCGCGCGGGGACGCGGTTACGGGGCTGGTCGGGCGCGGCCGTCGGGCTCGGCTACCCGGGGAGGGCGGTCTCAACACGGCAGCAAGAAATGCTGCCGAAACCGGCCTCCAGAAGTCTCTAACCCACCGCGGACGGCAAGGTTGCGAGGAACCGCTCAACTGCCGCGGCGCACTGGCGTCCCTCGTTGATCGCCCAGACGATCAGCGACTGCCCGCGGCGCGCGTCGCCGGCGGCAAAGACGCCGTGGACGGATGTCGCATAGGCGGGCGCGTCGAGATTGCCGCGCGCGTCCAGCCGGCAGTCGAGCGCCTCGACGACGCCGGCCTGCTCGGGGTGCATGAACCCCATCGCCAACAGCACGAGGTCGGCGCCGATCGCGCGCTCGGTCCCATCGACTGCTTCGAACGGCGGCGCGTCGTGGGCCTGGGCGACGTGGAGTGCCTGGACGCGGCCCTCGCCGCTGATCCGCGTCGTCACGACCGAGAAGCCGAGCTCGCCGCGGCCGGCCGCCTGGGCCTCCTTCATCGCGTAGGAGAGGCGCAGCTTGTTCGGCCAGCGCGGCCACGGCGTGCGCTCGTCGGGCCGCGACATCGGCGGCTCGGGCACGATCTCGAGCTGCACGACCGAGCGGGCTTCCTCGCGGACCGCCTGTCCGACGCAGTCGGCGCCGGTGTCGCCGCCGCCGATCACGACGACCTCCTTGCCGGCGGCGCTGATCACGCTCACCGGCGGCGGCGTGCCCACGGGCTTGGGGCCGAACTCCGCAGCCGCCCAGCGGTTTCGCGCGTAGAGGTAGTCCATCGCGAAGTGGGTCCCGGGCAGCTCGCGGCCCGCGACCGGCAGATCGCGCGGCACGCGCGATCCGATCGCCAGCACGATCGCGTCGAACTCGCCGAGCAGCTCCGCCGCGTCGACGTCCACGCCGACGTTGACGCCGAAACGGAACTCCACCCCCTCGGCCTCGAGCTGTCCGAGCCGCCGCTCGACGACCGACTTCTCGATCTTGAAGTCCGGGACGCCGAAGCGGACCAGCCCGCCGGCGGCCTCGTCGCGCTCGAACACGACCACGCCGTGGCCCGCGCGGCGCAGCTGCTGCGCGGCGGCGAGGCCGGCGGGGCCCGATCCGACGACGGCGACGCGGCGGCCGGTCTCAAAAGCCGGGGGCGCCGGCAGCACCCAGCCCTCGTCCCAGGCGCGGTTGATGATCGCGTTCTCGATCTGCTTGATCGTGACCGCGTCGCCCTCGTTGATCTCGAGGACGCAGGCGGCCTCGCAGGGCGCCGGGCACAGCCGGCCCGTGAACTCCGGGAAGTTGTTGGTGAAGTGGAGCTGGCGGATCGCGTCGGCCCAGCGGTCGCGGTAGACGAGGTCGTTCCAGTCGGGGATCAGGTTCCCGAGCGGGCAGCCGTTGTGGCAGAACGGCACGCCGCAATCCATGCAGCGACCGCCCTGGTCACGCAGCTCGGTGACCGGCCGCGTGATCATGAACTCGCGGTAGTCGCCCGCGCGCTCGACGGCGTCGCGCTCGGGGATCGGCTGGCGGCCGACCCGCATGAACCCCTTCAGCTCGCCCATCAGGCGCTCCCGGCGGTGGCCCGCACTCCTAGCTGACCTCGGCGAGCTCGCCTGCGGGCGCCGACGCGGCCTGCGCGTCGAGGACACGGCGATAGTCGTCGGGCATGACCTTGACGAAGCGCTCGAGGCTCGGCTCCCAGTCGGCGAGCAGCCGCTGCGCGACCTCCGAGCCTGTCCGCTGGAGGTGCTCGGCGACGAGCGCGCGCAGCTCGATCGCGTCGGCTTCGTCGATCTCCTCGAAGGAGACGCTCGCGGCGTTGCAGCGCCGCGTCGTGAAGTCGCCGACCTCATCGTAGACATAGGCGACGCCACCGCTCATGCCGGCGGCGAAGTTGCGCCCGGTTGGCCCGAGCACCGCCACGCGGCCTCCGGTCATGTATTCGCAACCGTGGTCGCCGACGCCTTCGACGACGGCGCTGGCGCCGGAGTTGCGCACGGCGAAGCGCTCGCCAGCGAGGCCGCGGAAGAACGCGCGACCGGCCGTCGCGCCGTAGAGCACGGTGTTGCCGATGATCACGTTGTCCTCGGCGCGATAGCCGGCATCGGGCGGCGGGAGGACCGTCAGGACGCCGCCCGAGAGGCCCTTGCCGGTGTAGTCGTTGGCGACCCCCTCGAGGGTGAAGGTGACCCCCGGGGCCAGCCAGCCGCCGAAGCTCTGGCCCGCGGCGCCGGTGAAGCGGACGTTGATCGAGTCCTCCTCGAGGCCCCGTTCGCCGTGGCGGACCGTGATCGCGTTGGAAAGAAGTCCGCCGACGCAGCGGTTGGTGTTGCGGACCGCGCGCGCGATCTCGACCCGGCGTCCCTCCTCGATCGCCTCGCGCGAGAGCTCGATCAGCTCCCAGTCGAGCGCGTCGCCGAGCACGGGCTCCTGGTTTCGCACGCGCCGCCGCGGCGTGCCCGGCGCCATCGTCGGGACGGCCAGGATGCCCGACAGGTCGATCCCATGCGCCTTCCAGTGCTCGACGGCGCGCGAGCGCTCGAGCAGGTCGGCGCGGCCGACCAGTTCCTCGAGCCGGCGCATGCCGAGGCTCGCGAGGATCGCCCGCAGATCCTCGGCCACGTAGTGGAAGAAGTTGATGACGTGGTCGGGGGTGCCCGCGAAGCGCTTGCGCAGCTCCGGATCCTGGGTCGCGATCCCCGCCGGGCAGGTGTTGAGATGGCAGACGCGCATCATGATGCAGCCGCTCGCGATCAACGGCGCCGTCGCGAAGCCGAACTCGTCGGCACCGAGCATCGCCGCGATCGCGACGTCGCGCCCGGTCTTCAGCTGGCCGTCGACCTGGACCCAGATCCGCGAGCGCAGGTCGTTGCGCAGCAGCGTCTGCTGCGTCTCGGCGAGCCCGATCTCCCACGGAATACCGCTGGCGAAGATCGACGACAGCGGCGAGGCGCCGGTGCCGCCGTCGTGGCCTGAGATCAGGACGTGGTCGCTGTTGGCCTTGGCGACGCCCGCGGCGACCGTGCCGACGCCGACCTCGGCGACGAGCTTGACCGAGATCCGCGCGCGCGGGTTCGCGCAGCGCAGGTCGTAGATCAGCTGCTTGAGGTCCTCGATCGAGTAGATGTCGTGGTGCGGCGGCGGCGAGATCAGACCGACGCCGGGCGTCGAGTGGCGGATCTTGCCGATGTAGGCGTCGACCTTGCCGCCCGGCAGCTGGCCGCCCTCCCCCGGCTTGGCGCCCTGGGCCATCTTGATCTGCAACTCGTCGGCGTTGACGAGGTAGTCGATCGTCACCCCGAAGCGGCCCGAGGCGACCTGCTTGATCGCCGAGCGGCGCTCGTCGGTGAAGCGCACGGGATCCTCGCCCCCCTCACCGGTGTTGGAGCGCCCGCCGATGCGGTTCATCGCGATCGCGAGATTCTCATGCGCCTCGCGCGAGAGCGAGCCGAGGCTCATCGCGCCGGTCGCGAAGCGCTTGACGATCTCCGTCCAGGGCTCGACCTCCTCGAGCGGGATCGCCTCCTGGTCGCCTTTGATCTCGAGCAGTCCGCGCAGCGTCGCCTTGCGCGCGGCGTGCTCGTCGGCGGCGCGCGCGAACTCGCGGTAGGCCTCCTCGCCGCCGCTTCGCACGGCGTGCTGGAGCAGCGCGATCGTGTCGGGGTTCCACATGTGGTGCTCGCCGTCGCGCCGCCAGGCGTAGATGCCGCCGACCGGCAGCAGGTCGCTCTGGGCGTCCGGGAAGCCGCGTGCGTGGCGGATCAGCGTCTCCTGCGCGAGCACCTCGATGCCGATCCCGCCGATCCGCGATGCGGTCCCGGTGAAGTGGCGGTCGATCAACGAGCGCGACAGCCCGACGGCCTCAAAGATCTGCGCGCCGCAGTAGGACTGGACGGTCGAGATGCCCATCTTCGAGATCGTCTTCAGAAGGCCCTTGCCGATCGCCTTGCGGACCTTGTCCTCGGCGGCGTCGACGTCGAGCGGCTTGCCGGCGTCGTCGAGCAGCAGCCCCTGCTCGACCTGCTCGTCGACTGACTCGAACATCAGCCAGGGGTTCACGCAGCTCGCCCCGTAGCCGATCAGGGTCGCGATGTGGTGCACTTGGCGCGCCTCGCCGGTCTCGATCGCGAGACCGGCCTGTAGGCGCGTTCCCTCGCGCACGAGGTGATGGTGGACGGCGGCGACGGCCAGCAGCGACGGGATCGGCGCGTGCTGCGCGCCCGCCGCGCGGTCGGAGAGGATGATGATGTTGAAGCCGGCGGCGATCGCGTCGTGGGCCCCCTCGCAGACGCGCGCCAGCGCCGGCTCCATTCCCTCGGCGCCTTCGGAGACCGGCCAGGTGATGTCGAGGGTGATCGGCTTGAAGACGTCGTGGGAGATCGTCCGCAGCGTCTCGAGCTCGTGGTTGCGCATGATCGGCTGATCGAGGATCAGCTGGTGAGCGTGGCTCGGGCTCTCGGTGAGCAGGTTGCCCTCGGCGCCGAGTCCCGAGGAGATGCTCATCACGATGTTCTCGCGGATCGGGTCGATCGGCGGGTTGGTGACCTGCGCGAAGAGCTGCTTGAAGTAGTTGAAGAGCGTCGGCGTGGCGTCGCTCAGCACGGCCAGCGAGATGTCGGCGCCCATCGAGCCGATCGGCTCCTCGGCGTTGAGCACCATCGTCGGCAGCGTCACGCCGATGTCCTCGCGCGAGTAGCCGAAGGCGAGCTGGAGGGTGCGCAGCGGATGCTCGAGCTCGCGCGGCCGGGCTCTGACGAACTGGTCGAAGTGGACGGTGTGCTCGTCGAACCAGGCGCCGTAGGGCTTCTGGCTCGCGACGGCGCGCTTGATCTCGGGGTCGGGGACGATCCGCCCGCCCTCGAGGTCGATCAGGAACAGCTTGCCCGGCTGAAGGCGCCCGAGGCGCCGGATCCGCGACGCCGGCACGTCGAGCAGGCCGGCCTCCGAGCCGAGGATCACAAGCCCGTCGTCGGTCTCCATCCAGCGGCCGGGGCGCAGGCCGTTTCGGTCGAGCGTCGCTCCGATCACGCGCCCGTCGGTGAAGGCGATCGCGGCGGGACCGTCCCAGGGCTCCATGAAGCAGGCGTGGAAGGCGTAGAACCCGCCAACCTCGGGCGGCAGCTCGCCGTCACGGCCGACGTATGCCTCGGGGATCATCATCATCGCCGCGTGCGGGAGCGAGCGCCCGGCCAGCGTCAGCAGCTCGAGCACGTTGTCGAACGTCGCCGAGTCCGAGCCGCCGGAGCGCACGACGGGGAGCACCTTCTGAAGGTCTGAGCCGAACAGCTCGCTCGCCATCTGACTTTCGCGTGCGCGCATCCAGTTGACGTTGCCCTGGAGCGTGTTGATCTCGCCGTTGTGGGCGATCATCCGGTAGGGGTGGGCGAGCTCCCAGCTCGGGAAGGTGTTCGTCGAGAAGCGCGAGTGCACGAGCACGAAGGTCGAGGCCATCCGCTCGTCGGAGAGGTCGCGGTAGAAGTAGTCGAGCTGGTAGGCGATGAGCATGCCCTTGTAGACGACCGTCCGCGAGGAGCAGCTGGCGATGTACATGCGGTCCTCGTAGGCCTTCTCCGCGAGGCGGCGGATCACATACAGCTTGCGTTCGAACGCGTCCTGGTCTTCGGAGTGCTGCGGACCGGCGCCGATGAAGAGCTGGCGGATCGTCGGCTGGGAGGCGCGCGCGGTCGGGCCGATCCGGCGGTCGTCGGTCGGCACCTCGCGCCAGCCGAGCACGAGCTGTCCCTCCTCGAGTGTGACCCGCTCGAGCAGCGCGGTCAGCTCGGCCTGCTCGGCGGGGTCGGTCGGCAGGAAGCACATCGCGACGCCGTAGCGGCCGAGCGGCGGAAGTTCGAAGCCCGCGACCCCGCGCAGGAACTCGTCGGGCATCTGCAGCAGAAGGCCCGCGCCGTCGCCGGTCTCGGGGTCCGCGCCCGCGGCGCCGCGGTGCTCGAGGTTCGCCACCGCCTCGATCCCCAGGCGCACGACCTCGTGGCTCGGAACATTGTCCAGGCGTGCGACGACCGCCACGCCACAGGCGTCGTGCTCGTAGCGTTCGTCGTACAGGCCGTCGGCCTGTTGGGGCTGGCGAATCCTGGTCATTTTTGAGGGATCCCGACTGGTGCGCCGTGAGCGCGACGGCTTGCGGTCACCTGAGGCGGACGCGAATCCTACCAGCGAATCCCGTAGCGCTAAAGGGGCTCGCGGAGCGTCATCACCTCCTCCCAGGAGCACAGGCGCGCCCGTCCGGGGCACGTTCCGCAGCGCTGAAGGCCCGGATTCGCGGACACCTCGAAGCGCCCCTCGCGGAGCGGTTCAAGGCGCGCGGCGAGCTCGTTCTCAAGCGCCTCGCGGTCATCGGTGTTGTAGCGCTCCGACAGCAGGAGCTCGGGGCTGCGCAGGAAGCAGTGCGCCACCTCGACGGCCCTGGCGCCCGAGGCCAGGCCGGCGAGCGCGTAGACGAGACGCTGGATCGCGTAGTCGCGCTCGAGCGCCGCGCGCGCGTCCTCGACGCGGTCGCTCTTGTAGTCGACGACGAGCAGCGTTCCGTCCGCCTCCAGGCCGGCGGCGTCGAGGAAGCCGCGCAGCAGCAGTCCGCCGTGTGTCAGGAACGCGAACGGCGCCTCGCGGCGCACCTCGCGCGCCGCGGCAAGGCGCGCGCAGAGCGGGCTGCGCGTGAAGGCGCCGGCGAGCTCGGCGATCGCCGCGAGGTCCTCGCCGGCGTCGAGCGCGACGCCCGTCGCCGCCGCCGCGGCCGCCACCACCTCGGCCGTGATCGCAGCGGGAGCGGCGAAGTCGACAGCCTCGAGCAGGGCGTGGATGACCGTGCCGCGCGCCGCCGCGCCCTCGCCGGCGGGACCGGGCGCGGCGACGTCGGGAAGGCCGATCACGCGCTGCAGGTGGTAGCGGTACGCGCAGCGCTCGAACTCGGCGATGGCGGTGTATGAGAGCGCCCGCTGATCCGGGGCTGAGACGCGCATCGGCGAAGCGGCGCTCGGCATCGGATCGGCGAGCGCGGCCGGCGCGAGCGCGGCCGGCGCGGCCGCCGGAGCGAAGGAGGCGGGCGTGACCAGCTCAAGGCGCATCGGCACCCCGCCCGCCGCGGTGACCTCCTCGACGCCGCCACCCCCGCCGGCCGCTCGCTGCGGCAGGTCTTCAAGGAGCGCCGGGCCGAGCCAGGCGATCGTGGATTGGCCGCCCCAGCGCTCGAGGCTCACGGCGCCGCTGAGGATCAGGCGTTCGCGGGCGCGGGTCATCGCGACGTAAGTGACGCGCTTCTCCTCGGCGGCGGCGGCCGCCTTGCGCTCCTCGCGAAGCGCGCCGAAGTCGAGCGTGTCGATCGGCTCGCGCTCGAGCGTCTGCAGGCGCAGGCCGACGCGCGTCTCGTCGGCGAGCAGCGCCGGCTGGCGGTCGTTCGGTCCGTGGCCGAGGTCGGCGAGGCAGACGACGTCGAACTCGAGGCCCTTGGCGGCGTGGATCGTCATCAGGCGGATCGCGGCCTCGCCGGCGTCGGGCGGAGGCGCCTCGGTTTCGCGCAGCGAGCCGACGCGCCCGAGCGCGAGCGCCGCGACGAAGCGGCGCAGGTCGCGCCCCTCGCGCTGCTCGAACGCGCGCGCGAGGCGCTCGAGCTTGCGGATGTTGGCGATCCGCCGCTGGGGCGAGTGAAGCGTCGCCAGGTGCACGTCGTAGCCGTTGGCAGCGACCGCCGCGGCGACCAGCTCGCCGAGACCGCGGGCCGCCACGCCCGCGCGGGCGGCCCGCAGGCGCGCCGCCAGCGCGGCGCTGCGCGCGCCCGGAGCGTCGCCCGAACTGAGCACCTCCCACGGCGAGCGGCCCGCCGCGCGGGCGCGCAGACGCAGCTCGAGCAGCTCGTCGGAGGAGCAGGCCCCGAGCGGGGAGGCGAGGACGCCGTAGAGGGCGAGCTCGTCGCGGGGGTTGGCGAGCGCGCGAAGCCAGCTGATCAGGTCGCGGACCTCGGGCCGCGCGAAGAACCCGCCGCCGGCGGTCGCGAGTGTCGCGTGGCCGAGGTCCGCGAGCGCCGCCTCATAGACCCACATCGACGTCGCGGCGCGGAGCAGCACGACGACGTTCTCGGGGGTTGCCGCGCCGGAGCGGATCAGCTGATCGATTCGCTGCGCGAGGGCGCGCGCCTCGGCGCGCCGCCACAGCGGCGCCGGGGCGAGCTCGACGCCGAGCGCCTCCTCGTGCTCCCTCCAGCCGTCGCCGTTGTCGGCGAGGATCAGCTCAAGGCGCGTCTCGCTCGCCTCCTCGCGCCCCGCGCCGAGCGCGACGAAGGACTCGCCGAAGCGCTCGGCGAAGACGGCGTTGACGGCGCGCAGGATCGCCGGCCGCGAGCGGAAGTTGGCCGACAGGACGCCGGCCGCGCCACGCTCCTGCAGCTGCGCGCGGCGGGCGCGGAAGAGCGCGACGTCGGCGTGGCGGAAGCCGTAGATCGACTGGAACTCGTCGCCGACGGTGAACAGGTTGTCGCGCTCGAGCGCTTCGAGGATCGCCATCTGGCGCGGGTTGGTGTCCTGGAGCTCATCGACCATGACGCGTCCGAAGCGCTCCGACCAGAGCGCCGCGACCTCGGCGTGCTCGCGGAGCAGCGCCCCGGCGCGCAGCTCGAGGTCGTCGAAGTCGACGACGCCGCGGCGGCGCTTGCGCTCGGCGTAACGCTCGCCGAAGCCGCGCAGCAGGCCGTCGAGGAGGATCACGGCCGGCGCGCCGAGACCGTCGGCGCAGGCGTGCTCGTAGTCGCTGCGAGCGTCCTCGTAGGCCCCGCAGGCGGCGCTCGCGAGGGCGCTTGAGCCGTTGCGAAGCGCGAGATCGGCGACCGCCGCGGGCGCGACCGGACCCTCGCTCGCAAGCAGCGCCGCGCAGTCCTCAAGGCGCCCGAGGGCGCGCTCGATCGACTTCGACGGCTCGGCCGCGCCCAGCTCGGCGGCGACCGTCGCGGCGGCGCGGCGCAGACGCTCGGCGGCCTCGCCCGGCTGGATGCGTGGATGCGGCGCGGGCAGCGTCGGCGTCGCCTCGCCGCGGCTTCGCAGTTCGTCATAGACGGCGAGGATCGCCTCGCGCAAATCGCCGACGCCGAATGCCGCGGCCAGCTCGAGCGCCTCGGGCTGCTCGATCCAACGCGTCGCCGCGTCGTCGAAGGCGGCGTCGCGAAGCTCCGCGGCCTGCGCGTCGCCGAGCACCGCGAAGTCGGGCGGGAGACCCGCCAGCGCGGCGTGCGCGCGCAGCACGCGCATGCAGAATCCGTGGAAGGTCGATATGAACGCCGCGAGGCTCTCATGCGCCGCGTCGCGGCGGCCGGCCGTCGCGAGCGCCAGGCGGATCCGCTCGCGCAGCTCGCCCGCGGCGCGATCGGTGAAGGTGATCGCGAGGATCCGCGACGGCGCGATGCCGTCCTCGATCACCGAGCGCACGTAGCGCTGGACCAGCACGCTCGTCTTGCCGCTGCCGGCGTTCGCGGCGAGCGCGAGCGGACCGTCGCGGCGCTCGACCGCGAGCTGCTGCTCGGGCGTCAGCGCGTCGCTCAACGGGCCTCGCTTCGGCAGATCTCGGGGTAGCGGCAGCCCGAGCTCCCACACGTCGCGGGGCGGGGCTCAAGCGCCCCCGCCGCCATCTGCTGCGCTGCGAGCAGCGCGGTCTCCAGGCGCTCGGCGATCAGCGAACGCAACCCCTCCGCCGTCAGGCGGTCATTTGAAAACAGCGCGGCGTCGGTGTCGACGTCGTCGCGGATCGCGCCGCGCGCGCGCAGGTCGCTGTTTCGAAGCGGCTGGTAGAGGCCGCCCGCCGCCTGCACCCCCAACAGCGCCTCGGCGGCGAGCATGTAGAGCGCCGGCTGGAGCCGGCCGTCCTCGACCCAGCGCGCGCTCGGCGAGACGCGCCAGGAGGTCTTGTAGTCATAGACGAGCGCCGTTCCCGAGAGCGGATCGATGTCGATGCGATCGATCTGTCCGCACAGCTCGAGGAGGCCGTCGGCCAGCAGCACCGCCGGGGCCTCGGAGTGTTCGAGCCCGAACGAGGTCTCGAAGCGCTGCGGCTGGTGCGTGCTGAGCGAGCGCGCGGCGTGCTCGAGGTAGCGGCGCAGGTCGCTGCGAAGCCGCCAGCGCTCGCTGCGCTCGACCGCTTCGGCCGGCGAGAGCGCGGGCGCGGGAGCGTCGAGTGCGGCGTCGAGCTCCTCGAGCGCCAGGGGCAGGTTCGCGGGCGTTATCGCAGCGCCGCCGGTTCGCTCGTGAAGCCCCGCGAAGACGCGCCGCAGCGCCTCGTGGGCCGCCGAGCCGCGGAGGGTCCAGATCTGATCAGGGGCGAGCTCATCGGCGTTGAGGCCGCGTTCGACGAACCAGGCGACCGGGCAGGCGGTCCAGCTCTCAAGCGCCGACGGCGAGAACGACGCGCGCTCACGAAGGCGCCCGATCAGCGAGGGATCGGCGAGGGGCTCGATCAGGCCGTCGCGAAGGCGCGGGCCGCTCAGTGCTTCCTGAAGCCGCGCGAGGGCGGCCGGGGCGTCCTCGGTCCAGGCGAGCGCCCCGGCGGCGCGCTGTTGGCGGCGCTCGAAGAGCTCGGGCCCGAACACGTCGAGCACCTCGTCGACGAACAGCGAGCGCACCGCCGGCTCGCCGTCGTCGCCCGCGCCGTGCCAGCTCAGGCGAAGCCAGCGCGTCGGTCGCGAGCAGAGCGCATAGAAGAGGTAGCGCTCGGCGGGCGGCGTGCCCGCGAGCAGCAGGCCGCTGGCCCGCGCGAGCTCGTCGCGCTCGCCGCTTGAGAGGAACGGCTGCTCGGATTCGGCGCCCGGGAATTCTCCCTCCTGAAGGCCCGTGATGTAGAGCGCGCGAACGCGCCGCGCGCGAAGCGCGAGCGCGTCGCAGAGAAGCACCGCCTGCGCGTCGCTTGATGGGGCGAGCTCGACGACGGCCGTCTCGAGCGCGGCGGCGATCGCCGCCGCGCCGCCCTCGAGGCGGGCGTCGGCGCGGGCCAGATCGCGCAGCTCGCGAAGCGTGCGCCGGCAGGTCCGCAGCACCGCGGCGTCCCAGGGGTCAAGCAGCGCGGCGTCGCGTCGCCACGGGGCGGCGAAGAGCGCGTCCGCTTCGCGCTCGACGCGCTCGATCAGCGCCGGCGGGGCCCGCCGCGCGGCGTCGGCGAGGCGGTCGAGAACCTCCGGAGCGAAGTCTTGTGCCTCGAGCAGCTCGCGGGCCCGCGGGAGGCCGGCGGAGCCCTCGCGCAGCAGCTGCGCCTCGATGCGGTCGGCGAAGTCGGGCTGGGCGACCGCGCGAAGCCAGCGGATCAGGTCGGCCGCGCCGCCGCCGAGGAGGGCGGCGCGCAGCAGCGCCAGCAGCGCGCCGCCGAGGGCCGTGTCGGCGAAGCCCTCGCGCCGCGCTGCGGTGTATGCAATCGCGCGCGAGTCGAGGACCTGGGCCAGCGCCGCGGCGACGGCGGAGACGCCGCGCGTGACGACCGCGATGTCGCCGGCCGAGCAGCCGGCGCGGATCAGCAGCTCGATGTCGCGGCCGATCAGCTCGGCCTCGGCGCGCTCGTCGCCGCCCTCGAGCAGGGCGACCGCGTCGCCGCAGCTGACCGCTGCCGGCTCTTCGAAGAGCGCCCGCTCGAGCTGGTGGAGCTCCGGCGCCTCATAGAAATCCTCGGCGGCGGCGAGCTCGATCACCGTCTCGGCGGCGGGACGGAGCGTCTCGAGCGTCGTGGCGCGCTCGGCGAGCGCGAGGCGGCCGGCCTCACCGGGAAGCGAGATCGTGACGTCCGCGCCGACGTGGGTGGCGAGCGTCTCGACCGCGTCAAGCTGGATCGGTTCGAGGTCGTCGAAGCCGTAGATGAAGACCGGCGTTCGCCCCCAGCGCTCGGGCGCCAGGCGGAGCGCGTCGAGGGCGGCGGCCGCGAGTAGCTCCTGATCGAGGCGCCCGAGCCGCTCGAGCGTGCCGCGATAGCCAAAGTAGAGCTCGGCGAGCTCCTCGGCATAGGCGGCGCGCCGCGAGCCGGGCGGAGCCCAGGCGCGCAGCGCGACCGTGAAGCGCGCGGGCGTCGCGCGGCGCGCCTCGACCTCGGCGAAGAAGCCGGCGAGCGAGCCGGCGAACCCCGGCGACTGCGACGCCGCGGCGAGCACGTCGAGATGCGCGCGGGCGACGACGCTCGAGACGATGCGCTCGCGGGCGGTCGAGCCGATCGCGGGCGTCGTGATCCCTGCGCGCGCCGAGATCTCGCGCATCAGGCCGCCGAAGGGCTCCACGCGGACGCCGAGCACCGCGCCCGCGGCGGCGAGCTCGCGGCTGTAGTGGTCGACGTCGGCCGCCCGCGGGACGACGAGGATCGGCCCGCGCGCGAGCGCCAGCCGGTAGCGCTCGAGGATCTGCTGCGCCTTGGCGGCGTTGGCAGGTCCGGTGACGATCGTCAGTCCCATCGAAACGCCCATGGTGGCGCGCGGCGGGGACGGGACGAGCGGTGTCTAGGCGGCCTTCTCCTCCGGGGCGGCCTCGCCCTCGATCTCCGGAGGCTTTGCGCCCTCGCGCGCCCAGGGCTCGTCGAACTCGACGCGCCACTTCCCCTCGGGCGTCTGCATCAGCGCCAGGCGGGCCCGGAACGAACGGCCGCTGCGGCCGCGGAAGCCGGTCACGGGCCGCTCGGTGCGGCCCTTCGCGATCAGCTCGCGGGCGACCGCGAGCGCGAGCTGCTTGCCCGCCTTGCCCTTCCAGATCACGAAGCCGCAGCCAGGGTCCTCGCGCGCCCAGCACGAATAGCCCTTGCGGTTCTCGATGATGTCGTGCCCGCAGACCGGGCAGGGGCCGAGGTTGGCGCGCGGGATGCGGACGTCCTTGAGCGTCTCGTCGAGAACGTCGACGGTTTCCTTGGCGAAGCCGGCGATGTCGCGCATGAACTTCTCGCGCGAGTCCTCACCGCGCTCGATCTGGCCGAGGCGCTGCTCCCAGCGGCCCGTCAGATCGGGCGAGGTCAGCGCGTGCTCGCCGAGCAGGCGGATCACGTTGAGGCCCTTCTCGGTGGCGACCAGCGCCCGCCCGTCGCGCTCGACGTAGCCGACGTCGATCAGCCGCTCGATGATCGCCGCGCGCGTCGCCGGCGTGCCGATGCCCGAGTCCTTCATCGCCTCGCGGACGCCCTCGTCGTCGACGAGCTTGCCGGCCGTCTCCATCGCGCCGAGCAGCGAGGCGTCGGTGTAGCGCCGCGGTGGCTTGGTCTCCTTGGCCAGCGACTCGATCTCGAGCGTCCGCGAGGGCTCGCCCTGGTCAAGCCGCGGGAGCGCCTGATCCTGCCCCTCGTCCTCATCGCCCGCTCCCTCGGCCGGCGCCGCCTCCTCGGCCGAGGTCAGGTAGACGCCGCGCCAGCCGGGGACGAGCAGGACCTTGCCGCGGGTGCGGAAGACGTGCTCTGCGACCGTCGTCTCAACGCGCGTGTTCTCGAGCACCGCTTCGGGGTGCAGCGCAGCGAGAAAGCGGCGCACGACGAGGTCGTAGACGCGCTTGTCGTCGGAGTCCATCTTCTCGACGGGGTGCTCGGCGCGCGTCGGGATGATCGCGTGGTGGTCGGTGACCTTGGCATCGTTGATCACTCGGGCGAGCGGGAGCAGGTCGAGGCCCGTGACGTAGGCGGCCGCGTCGCGGTACTCCGAGCGCGCCCCGACGAGCTCGGCGATCGGCTTGATCTCGGGCGCCATGTCGCTGGTCAGGAAGCGCGAGTTGGTGCGCGGGTAGGTGAGCGCCTTGTGCTCCTCGTAGAGGCGTTGGGCGGCGCCGAGCGTGCGGCGCGCCGAGAAGCCGAAGCGCGTGTTGGCGTCGCGCTGAAGCGAGGTGAGGTCGTAGAGCATCGGCGGCTTCTCGCTGACCTCGCGCTTCTCGACCTTGGTGATCTCGCCGGCGCCGTCGCGCACGGCCGCGACGATCGCGAGCGCCTCGGCCTCGGTCTGAAGGCGCGGCTTGGCGCCGGCGTGGAAGCGCCCCTCGTAGCGGCGGGCGGCATCCTCGGAGGGCTCGAAGCGCGCGTCGACGAGCCAGTAGGGCTCCGGCACGAAGGCGCGGATCTCCTCCTCGCGGCGGGCGATGATCGCCAGCGTCGGCGTCTGCACGCGTCCAAGCGACACGGCCCCGTCAAACGACGAGCGAAGCCGGATCGTCGCCGCGCGCGTCGCGTTCATGCCGACGATCCAGTCGGCCTCCGAGCGCGACCGCGCCGCCTCCTCGAGGCTCGCGAGATCGGCCGCCGGGCGCAGGCTCGCGAAGGCCTCGCGCATCGCCGTCGCGGTCATCGACTGAAGCCACAGCCGGCGCACCGGCAGCTTCGATCCCGACTTCTCGTAGAGGTAGGCGAAGATCAGCTCGCCCTCGCGCCCGGCGTCGCAGGCGTTGATGACCTCGCTGATGTCGTCGCGCAGGAGTTGCGCGACGACGACGGACATCTGCTTCTTTGAGCGCTCGTCGCGCACGACGAGCTTGAAGCGGTCCGGCACGATCGGCAGGTCGGCCATCCGCCAGCGTTTGAACTTCGGGTCGTACTCGTCGGGCTCGGCGAGCTGCACGAGATGGCCGACGGCCCACGTGATCACGTGCTCCTCGGCCTCGAGGTAGCCCTCGTGCTTTGCGAACGGACCCGGCAGCACGCGCGCCAGGTCGCGCCCGACGGATGGCTTCTCGGCGATGACGAGCGTCTTCATCGGCTCGCAGAGTAGCGCCACGAGCAGCTCATCCCGTGCAGCCCTGCGTCGAGACCGCTCCGCGGGCGAGCGCCAGGTCGGCGCGGACGGTCGAATTGGCGACGCCGAAACCGCCCGCCGGGCCACCGCTGGTGGTCGCCGCGAAGACCGTCGTGAGGACGCTGCCGGCGCGCGAGAGGACGGGCCCGCCCGAGTTGCCGGGGCGGATCAGCCCGCGAACCGCGGTCAGCCGGCGCGAGACCGGGCCGCGCCCGTAGGCGTCCTGGGTGTTGATGTAGGCCGTCACGCCGACGCGCGCCGGCTCAAGGCGCAGCGGCCCATCGAGCGGGTACCCGGCGATCGCGCCCGGCGTCTGGCTGTGGGCGTCGCCGGCGAGGCGCAGCGAGGGCACGCGCAACGCCGCGACGCGCAGGATCGCGATGTCGTTGCGCGGGTCAAAGCGCACGACGGTCGCGTGCAGCGCCGGCGGCGTCCCGCCGGCCTCGACCTGCGTGTCGGTCTCCCCCGCGACGACGTGGGCGTTGGTGACGACGACCCCCGGGGCGATCACCCAACCCGACCCCTCGATGCCAAGGCCGCAGGCCGAGCCGACGACGCGCACGACGCTTCGGCCGGCGCGGGCGAGCGCGGCCTGGCCGGCCACGCTCGATGGCGGCGGCGCGACCGCCGCGCTGCCGGCGGCGATCGCCGGCAGCGGATCGATGCGCGCGAGCGCGTTGAGGACGACGCCGCTCGGCGGCATCAGCTCATCGAGCTGGCGCAGGATCTGCGAGTGTCGCACCGAGGCCGCCAGCTGGCCGCCACCGCCCGGCAGGGCGAGCACGACGATCCCGGCGATCCACGCGATCGCGAGCGCGACGGTCGCGCTGAGGATCGCCCCGAGCACGCCGTCGAGCATCCCCAGGAACGGCAGGCGCAGGCTGCGGCGCAGTCGCAGACCGACGCCCTCGAGCCCGAACGCCAGGATCGCGCCGAGGCCGAGCGCTCCGACCAGCCCGAATACGGGCGCGTAGGGCGAGGATGCGCCGGAGGCCAGCAGGGCGTCGGCGATGCGGGTGCCGACGATCGCGCCGAGCACGAACCCCGCCAGCGAGAGCACGCCCGCGATGAAGCCGCGCAAATAGCCCGAGATCGCAAACAGCGCCGTCGCAGCGAGGATCACCCAGTCGAGCGTCGTCATCGTGGCGTCTGTCGAGCCTAGCGCCGGCGAGCGGCGCTAACGGCTCACTGCCCGGCCGAGCGGATCAGCTCGAGTGCGACGTCGACGGCAACCTCCCAGCCGAGGTTGAGCCGGCCACCGGTGATCTCGTTGTTGAAGTCGACGCCGAACTCGCGGCGATCGATCGTGGCGGCGAGATCGATCCCGAGATGCTCCGTCGGAGGATCGTTCTGGTGTGGCACCTCGGAGGGCCCGGTCAGCGAGCCCCTCGCGACGAGCGGCTTCGTGACGCCGCGCATCGTCAGTCTTCCGTTGACGACGAGCACGCCGCCCTCGGTCGTGATCTGCTCGGAGGTGAACGCGATCGTCGGGTTGCCTTCGGCGTCGAAGAACGCCGGCGAGAGCGTGTGCGTGCGCAGGGCCTCGATCGGAACCTGGAGATCGTCGAGGCGAACCTCGCCGCTGAGCGTCCGCGTTGCGGCGTCGTAGCGGCCGCTCAGCGGATAGAAGCTGGCGCGAAATGACGCGACCGCATGGTGTCGCACGCTGAAGCGCATCGTCGAGTGGCGCCCGTTCACCTCCCAGAGGCCGGTCTCGGGCAGTACCCCGACTGCGATCGTGCTCATGTCGCTCCTCCTCTCAGCTCGGGGCGGCTCGGCCTGACCGCGCCGAGGCTGGCGACACGCCGTCCAAGGCGAGCTTAGCCCACCGGTTGGGGACGCTCGAAGAAGCGTCTTCGCAAGGGCGCAGCGGAGGCTGGCGGGCGCTGGCGAGGGCCTGAGTGCTCCTGTAGATTGCCGCCCACGATGGCGATGACAGGCCTCTCGGCGGCGCTTGACGACTTCATCGCCGCGCTCGGCTCGGATCGCGTGATCGCCGACGCCGAGGGGCTGCCGGAGTGGCGCGACCCGTTCCAGCACGAGACCTGGGATGACTTCACCGCCTCGGCGGTCCTCATGCCCGAGACCGTCGAGGAGGTCCAGGAGGTCGTGCGCATCGCCGGCCGCCACGGCGTTCCGCTGTGGACGCACTCGACCGGGCGCAACAACGGCTACGGCGGGCCTGCGCCGCGCGTCAAGGGCTCGGTGATCGTGAGCCTGCGCAACATGAACAAGGTGCTCGAGATCAACGAGGAGCTCGGCTATGCCGTCGTCGAGCCCGGCGTGCGCTGGTTCGACCTGTACGAGGCGATCCAGGCCCGGAAGGCGCAGCTGATGATCTCGGTCGCCGACGTCGGCTGGGGAAGCGTGATCGGCAACACGCTCGACCACGGGATCACCTACATGCCCTACGGCGTCGACTTCGGCCTGCCCTGCGGGATGGAGGTCGTGCTCGCCGACGGCTCGCTGCTTCGCACCGGCATGGGCGCGATGGAGAACAACCCCTCCTGGCACGTCTACCGGCGCGGCCTGGGGCCGACGCCCGATCAGCTCTTCATGCAGTCCAACTTCGGGATCGTGACCAAGATGGGCGTCTGGCTGATGCCCTATCCCGAGGTCTACATGCCGCTGTGGCTGCGGGTCTGGCGCGACGACGACCTCGGGCCGGTCATCGACATCCTGCGCAGGCTGATGCTCGACGGCACGATCCGGATGGTGCCGCAGGTGATGAACGCGGTGCTTCTCGGCGCGGTCTTCTCGCGCCGCGACCTCTGGCACGACGGCGACGGGCCGATGCCCGAGGAGGCGATCGAGCGAATGTCGCGCGAGCTCGAGCTCGGGCGCTGGTGCATGCGCTTCGCGCTCTACGGCGACGAGGCGGTCGTCGACCACCGCTACGAGAAGATCCGCCGCGCCTTCGCGGCGATCGAAGGAGCCGATGTGTGGGGCGCCAAGCACGCGCCGGAGGACATCCCGACGCTCGAGCACCCCGCCGAGCGCATCCAGGGCGGCGTTCCGAACCTCGACTGGAACAACATGACCGCCTGGTACGGCGGCGAGGAGGGCGGCCACATCGGCTTCTCGCCGGCCGCTCCACTGGTCGGCCGCCACGCGCTCGAGCTGCGCGACCTGATGCGCGGCATGCTCGCCGAGGCGGGCCTCGACTACATCGCGGGGATGCTCGCGATCAACGCGCGCAGCTTCGTGCACATCACGATGGTCATCTTCGACACCAAGAACGAGGCCCAGGCGCGCAGCGCCTACGACGTGTCGAAGCGCCTCGTCGTCGAGTCGGCGAAGCGCGGCTACGGCGAGTACCGCGCGCATCTGGACTTCATGGACCTCGCGGCGGATCAGTACTCCTGGAACGACCATGCCTACCGTCGTTTCTGCGAGACGATCAAGGACGCGCTCGACCCGCAGGGGATCCTCTCGCCCGGCAAGCAGGGCATCTGGCCCCGCTCGATGCGCGGCGACGCCGGCTGAGGCCGTGCGAGCGGTCGAGGTCGGCGAGGACCGGCTGCTGGCAACGGTCGAGCTCGAGACGCCGCGGCCGGGCGCCGGCGAGGCGCTCCTCGACGTCGCCTTCTGCGGGATCTGCGGATCGGACCTGCACTTCCGCGACGTCCCCGAGCTCTTCCCGGCGGGGAGCGTCCCCGGCCACGAGCTGAGCGGGCGGATCGCCGCCCTCGGCGACCAGCTCGACGCGCGCTGGCAAATCGGCGCGCGCGTCACGGTGCTCCCGTTCGCGCAGTGCGGTGAGTGCGAGCTGTGCCTCGCCGGCGAGGAGCAGGTCTGCCCGCAGGCCGTCGCGCGGGGCGTCGGGCTCGGCACCGGGCGCCGCGGTGGCTACGCCGAGCAGATCATCGTCGATGAGCGGATGCTGTTCGAGCTGCCGACGGCGGTCGACGACCGCGCGGGGGCGCTCACCGAGCCGCTCGCGGTCGCGGTGCGCGCGGTCGCCCAGTCGGGCCTTCGCGAGGGTCAGGCGGCGGCGGTCATCGGCGCCGGCCCGATCGGGATCCTCACGGCGCTCGTCCTCGCCGACCGCGGCCACCGCGACGTGACGGTTCTCTCGCGAAACCCCGCCCGGCGCCAGCTCGCCGCCTCGCTCGGCTTTCGCGCCGTCTCAGCGCAGGCGCCGGACGGCGCGAGCGCGAGCGCCCCGGCGGTCGTCTTCGAGTGCGCCGGGACGCCGGCCGCCGCGCGCCTGGCGTTTGAGCTCGTGGCGCCGGTCGGGCGCGTGATGCTCGTCGGCGTGTCGCTTGAGCCACTCGAGCTGCCCGTCCCGCCGATCCTCTTCAAGGAGGCGACGCTGCGCGGGATCCTGACCTATACGCGGGCGGACTTCGCCGCCGCGATCGAGATGCTCGCCCGTGGCGCAATCCCCGTCGAGGCGATCGTCACGGCGGTCGCGCCGCTTGCGGACGCCGAGGCGTGCTTTCGCACGCTCACCTCGCCTGGCAACGCGAACCTGAAGATCCTGCTCGAGCCCTAGCCGCGAGATCGCGGCGACTGCTCGCTCGCGTCGTTGGCCCGGCTGTTGTCAGTCCTTGCGGTGGACGATCATCACGGAGCGCCCCCAGTGGGAGGCGACGGACGAGGCGACGCTGCCGAGCAGGACGCCGCTGATGCCGCTTCGCCCGTGTGATCCCATCACGATGATGCTCGCGCCGCGCTCGTCGGCGAGCTCGACCAGCGCCTTCCACGTCGGCGCGCCCTCGACCGCCACGGCGTCGGCGTCAAAGCCCGCGTCCTTGGCACGCGACGCCCCCTCGGCCGCCGTCTGCTCCGCGGCCCGGCGGACATCGGAGATCTCCGCGGCGTCGAACTGCTCGCCGCCGGCCGGTGTGAAGCCGACCTCGAAGGGCTGCCAGACGGTGACCACGAGCGCCTCGGTGGCCGTGTCGAGCAGGCGGCCCGCCTCCTCGATCGCGTGCGCCGCGAGTTCAGTGCCGTCATAGGCGAACACAGCCAGGCGCGAATCGCTCTTCGCGGCCATCAGGATGCGGGCTCCTGCGCGAGCGTCTGGGCCGCCGGAGGGCGGCGCAGGCGAGCAAACAGCGGCGGCGACGGCCAGGCCGGTCCCTCGCCGCGCAGGAAGCCCTCGAGATCCGGCGTTTCCGGCCGGGCCCCGCCGACGGCGTAGAGCAGGACGGCGATCGCGGCCCCGCCGACGGCGAGGGCGAGCCCGATCCACAGCGCGTCGCTCGTGCCCGCGCTGAGATGGCCGCCGACGGTCGCCGCGAGGTGGGCGAACACGGGCGCGATCATGAACGCCGCGACCGCGCGGAGCAGCTCGACGATCGCGAACACGCGCTGCAGATCAAGCGCCGGCAGCGAGAAGCCGGCGGCGAAGAGCGCCGGTGCGACGGTCGCTCCGAGGCCGATGCCCGTCAGGCCCGAGCCGATGATCGTCGTTGCGTCGTTTGGCGGCAGCTTGGCGAGGAAGACGGCGATCCCGGCGGCGAGGAAGGCCATGCCGACCAGCGGCAGGTATTGCATCTCGCGCCTGGTCAGCGTCTCGCCAAGGGCGAACGCCGTCAGCACCGCGCCGGCGAGTTCAGGCAGGTACAGAAGCCCGATGTGGAGCGGCCCGTCGCGGCTCGCCAGCAGATCGGCGGTCAGCGCGGTCGCCGAGACCGAGGCGGCCGCGGCGAACAGCGCGACGACGATCCCGGCGACCGGGATCGTGCTCGTGAGCATGTCGCGGATCGTCAGCAGCGGCCGCGCCTTGCGAGCCTGGTTGACGACCAGCACGACGATCAGGACCACCCCGCCGAGGAGCGGGCCGAACGCGACGGCGTCAAGAAAGCGGTGGGTGAGCAGTTCAGAAGCGCCGAAGAAGGCAGCGACGGGGCCGGCGATCGCGAGGCCGATCGCGACCGGGTCGCGGGGAGCGCTCGGGTTCGCCGGCGGGGTGTCCTCGAAGGTCAGGACCGCAAGGATCAGGGCGACGCCCGAGATTCCGGCGATCGCCCAGAACAGCGGACGCCAGGCATGCGCCTGGGCCTGCAGGCCGCCGATCGTCGGCCCCAGTGCGACGGCGCCGAAGATGCACATGCTCATGATCACGGCGGTCGCGCGGAGCTTCGCCACGCCGAAGCCGAGGGCGAGCGGCGGCACCGCGGCGATCAGCAGCAGGCTCGTGCAGAGGCCCTGCAGGACGTGTCCGGCGATGAACATCCCGGCGTTCTGCGCCGCCGCGGCGAGAACCGATCCGATCACGAGCAGGACGACGTAGAGGACCAGCATCCGCCGCTGCGGAAAGAGCTGCGTGAACTGGACGGCCAGGACCGTCCCGGCGGCGTACGCGGCGTTGCCCATGCCCGCGGACAGGCTCATCGTCTGAAGGCTGACGTGCAGCTGGCGCGCGATGATCGGCGTCACCGGCCCGATCGCCGCCGACAGCGCGAGGTAGGGGATCAGCGCGCACATCACCATCGCCGCCGCGGCTGGATAGCGGCCGGCGAGTCGACCCTGGCGCATCAGTGCCCAACCCCAGGGCGCCGGTTCGGCGCGAGCCTGCTGAGCGTGAATCGATACGCCGTGCGAGCCGCCACTGTCTCCCCCTGCCGCAAAGCCATATGAGCAGATAATATAATGGCGTGATGCATCTGGCGTCGGCGGGGACAACGCGAACCAGCCAGATCGATGAGATAGCCGAGGGGCTCCCGGTGCGCGCGGCGACGCTCTCGCGACTGTTCCTGGGCCAGTCGAGCATCCGCGTGTCGCGCACCGACGCGGGCGTTCTGTGGGCGCTCGCCGAGGAGCCGCGCCGCATCACCGACCTCGCCGCCCGCGAGGGCGTCACGCAGCCGGCGATCACGGTGCTCGTGAACCGGATGGCCGCGCGGGGATGGGTGCGCCGGGAATCGGACGCCCTCGACGGTCGCGTCGTGCTTGTCGCCCTGACCGGCGAGGGGCGGGCGGTCTGGCAGCAGCTGCGGCGCGAGTACCGCGCGCTCCTGCACGAGGAGATGGCGAGCCTTCCTGACAGCGACGTCGCGGTGCTCGGACGGGCGATCGAGATCCTCGACCACCTGATCGAGCGCCTGCGCGAACAGGCCCGCCCGAGCGGCCCGCCCGCGGCGATCACGAGGGCCCCCGCGGAACGCCAGCCGCGCTGAGAGGCGCAGCGCGTGGGCGACGCGGACACGGGTCCGCCAGCGCGCGGGCGGCTTGCGCACGAGTGAGGGTCTCAGCCGGCGGTCACTTGCGCCAGTTCGGCGCGGGCCGTCAGGGCGGCGCGGCGGACGTCGCTGGGCGTCTGGCCGTAGTGGGCCTTGAAGACGCGCGCGAAGTGCGCGGCGTCGTGGAAGCCCCAGCGGAACGCGATCTCGGTGACCGAGCCGCCGTTGGCGAGCTCGAGGTCCTCGTGACAGCGCGCGAGGCGCTCATGGCGGATCAGGCCGCAGATCGAGTCGCCTGAGTCCTCGAACAGCGCGTGCAGCGCGCGCACCGACATCGCGTGCACGCCGGCGATCGAATCCGGGCCGAGCGAGGCGTCCTGGAGGTGACCGCGGATGTAGCGGCGGACCTCGCCGCACATCGCCGCGCGCCGCGCGGCGCGGCTTGAGGGAACGTTCGGCGCGACCGCGGCGCGCAGCAGTTCGAGCGCCGCGTCGGCCGCGGCGACGCGGCCCGGCTCATCGAGTGAGCCGAGCTCGAGCGCCAGCGAATCAAGGAAGCGCACGAGCAGGCGAACCGACGCGTCGGCGGCAAGCGGCGGCAGCGAGCGAACGTCGCCGAGGCGCGGGCAGACGGCGAGCACGCGCTCGCGGGGGAAGATCACGGTGCGCTTGACGAACGGCTCGACGACTTCGATCTCGACCGGCATCAGGCCGTCCCAGAGGATCACGTCGCCGGCGCGAAGGCTCAGCTCGCGCGAGCGCTCGCGGACGTGTTCGACGCCCTTGCGGACAAACTGCAGGCCGAAGATCTCGGCCGGCCGGCTCGAGGCGTACATCGTCGACAGGCTGCGCCCCAGAAACGGCGAGCAGCCGCAGTCAACGAGCGCGAGGTCTCCGAAGCGCTGTCGCGTGACCGCGCCGTAGAAGGTGCTCGGCGTGCGACGCGTGGAGCAGACGTCGAACTGCAGGTGGGTGCGCGAGAGGATGTCGGTCCACTGGTCAAGCGCCTGCGAGCCGAGCGCCGTCCGCAGCCGCCAGCGCTCAGGCTCGACCGTCACAGACTTGACTGACGCCTCTTCGATCACCGGGCTGCCCTCGCCTCCGACAAAGCCACCCCCCGCCGATTGGGTAGCCATGCTAGCCGCTCAGACGCCCGGGCGGGGAGGTCGCGTCCGGGTGGCGGCGAACTCGACGAACGCATCGAGCGCGCCCGGGTCGGCGAGCGCGTCGCGGCTGGCCACGTCCGCGGCGGTCGCCCCGAGCAGGATCCGCTTGACGGGGAGCTCCAGCTTCTTCGACGTCAGCGTGCGCGGGATCGCCGGGACGGCGGCGATCGTGTCGGGTATGTGACGCGGCGAGAGCGCTCCGCGCAGCTCGAGCGCGATCCGTTTACGCAGCTCGTCGTCGAACGCGACGCCCTCGGCGGGGACGACGAACAGGATCAGCTCGCCGGGGCCGCCGCCGTTGTCCTCGAGGTGCACGACGAGGCTGTCCTGAACCTCGGGCATGTCCTCGACGACGGGATAGAACTCGCCGGTGCCAAGGCGCACGCCGCCACGGTTGAGCGTCGCATCGGAGCGTCCCGTGATGATCGAGCTGCCGCGCTCGCTGAACGAGATCCAGTCGCCGTGGCGCCAGACCCCGGGAAACTCCTCGAAGTAGGCGGCGCGAAGGCGAGCGCCGTCGGGGTCGTTCCAGAACTTGACGGGCATCGAGGGCATCGGCTGGCGGATCACGAGCTCGCCGAGCTCGCCGATGACCGGCTCGCCGCGCGCGTTGAACGCGGCGACGTCGACGCCCAGCTCGGGGCCCGACATCTCCCCGCGATACACGGGCAGCATCAGGTTGCCCTGCACGATTCCGGTGCAGATGTCGGTGCCCCCGCTTCCGCAGCTGAGATAGACGCCGGAGCCGATCTGCTCGTAGATCCAGTCGAAGCCCTCGGGCGGTAGCGGCGATCCCGCGACGGCGAGCTGGCGGAGCGAGGAGAGGTCGAACTCGCGCAGGTCGATGCCTGCCTTGCGGCAGTTCATGATGAACGCCGGGCTCGCGCCCATCATCGTCGGGCGCAGCCTCTCGACGAGCCGCCACTGCTCGGCGATGTCGGGGAACTGCGGGTTCCCGTCGAGCATCACGATCGAGGCGCGGCGGATCAGCGCCGAAGCGAGCGCGTTCCACATCATCCAGGCGGTCGTCGTGAACCACATCAGGCGGCCGCCGGGCTGGAGGTCCCAGCTGATGCCGTGGTTCTTATGGGCCTCGATCGTGATCCCGCCGTGGCCGTGGACGATCGCCTTCGGCAGGCCCGTCGTGCCCGAGGAGAACAGCACCCACAGCGGGTGATCGAAGGGAACCTGCGCGAACTCGAGCGGTCCGCGCTCGGCGAGCAGGCTCTCCCACGGCACGGTGTCCGGCAGCGCGTCGATCTCACCGCCGCGGTAGGGCACGTGGACGACGTGCTCGAGCGTCGGGATCGCGGCGCGCAGCTCGGCCACCTCGGCGCGGCGATCGATGTCCTTCTCGCCGTAGCGGTAGCCGGACACCGCGAAGAGGACCTTCGGGTCGAGCATCGCGAAGCGATCGATCGTGCTGCGCGGGCCGAACTCGGGCGGGCAGGTCGCCCAGATCGCGCCGATGCTCGTCGTCGCTAGGAACGCGACGAGCGTCTCGGGGATGTTCGGTATGTAGCCGACGACGCGGTCGCCGGCCTGCACGCCCAGCGACAGGAGCCCCGTTCGCACCGCCGCGACCTGCTCGCGCAGATCGCCGAAGGTCAGCTCGACGAGGGCGCGCGACTGGGAGTTGCCGAGCACGGCGACCGTGTCGGCGTCCTCCTCGGTGCCGAGCATGTGCTCGGCGAAGTTGAGACGGGATCCCGTGAACCACTTCGCGCCCGGCATCTCGTGCGTGGTGAGGACCTGCTCGTAAGGCGTCGAGGCCTTGATCTCGAAGAACTCCCAGATCGAGGCCCAGAAGCCCTCGAGGTCGCCGATCGACCAGCGGTGCAGATCCATGTAATCGCTGAACTCGCGCCCGTGACGCTCGCGCAGGAAGCGCAGATAGCGGCCGATCACGGTTGATTCATCAACGGTTTCCGGCGGCGTCCAGAGGATCTCGCCGGGCGTGTGCTCCTCCATCTCAGGCGCCTTCCCGGATCAGGTCCGCGGCCTTCTCGGCGATCATGATCGTCGCCGCGTGGGTGTTGCCACGCGTGATCGTCGGCATCACCGAGGCGTCGGCGACGCGCAGCGCCTCGGTCCCCTGAACGCGCAGCGAACTGTCGACGACCGCGCCGATCGAGCAGGTCGAGGTCGCGTGATAGACCGTCTGGCTGGCGCGGCGCACCCAGGCCATGATGTCGGCGTCGGAGTCTGACTCGGGCGCGCTCCAGCGCTCGCGAATGACGCTCGCGAGCGCCGGCTGCGCCGCCACCTCCATCGCCAGGCGCGCTCCGGCGAGCATGCTCGCACGGTCTTCCTCCGTCGTCAGGAAGTTGCACAGAACGACGGGCTTTGAGTCCGGGCGTGGCGTGCGCAGCCGCACGAAGCCCCGCGAGGTCGGCTTGATGACGACCGGCCCGAACGCCACGCCGTGGTCGTGCGGCGCGGTGAGGCCCTCGTCGAAGAAGAGCGAGGGGCTGAAGTGGAACTGGACGTCCGGCCCGTCGAGGTTCGCCCGCGTGCGGATGAACGCCGCCCCCTCGGGACCGTTTGAGGTGAGCGGACCGCGCCCCTGCGCGAGCATCTCGAAGTTCTCGGGCGTCAGCGCCCCGAACAGGCCCGGCTCGCTCGTCAGGTAGTTGAGGTTCGCCATGCAGTGGTCCTGGAGGTTGTCGCCGACCGGAAGGTCGGTGCGGACCTCGATGCCGAGCGCGGCGAGATGGTCGGCGGGGCCGATCCCCGAAAGCATCAGCAGCACCGGCGACTGGTAGGCGCCCGCCGAGAGGATCACCTCACGCTGCGCGCGGATCTCGATGACCTCGTCGTCACGCACGATCTCCACGCCGGCCGCGCGGTCGCCCTCGAAGAGGATCCGCGTGCTCAGCGCGTGCGTCACCACGTCGAGATTCGCCCGCTCGCGCGCCGGATGCAGGAACGCATCGGCCGTCGACCAGCGCAGGCCGTCGCGCTGGTTGAACTGGAAGCGCCCGGCGCCCTCCTGGCGCGCGCCGTTGAAGTCCGGGTTGCGCTCGTGGCCGGCCTGCGTGGCGGCCTCGATCATCGCGTCGACGAGCGGATGCATCGAGCGGGAGTCGCTGATCGAGAGCGGCCCGCCGACGCCGTGGTAGGCGTCCTCGCCGCGCTCGTTGTCCTCGGAGCGGCGGAAATAGGGAAGCACGTCCTGATAGGCCCAGCCCTCCGCGCCGCCGGCCGCCCAGCCGTCGTAGTCGGCGCGGTTGCCGCGCGCGTAGATCATCGCGTTGATCGAGCCGCAGCCGCCGATCACGCGCCCACGCGGAAGGTAGAGTCGCCGGTTGTCAAGTCCCGGCTCGGGCTCGCCGAGAAGATCCCAGTCGATGCTCGACTTGAACACGGCGGGGAAGGCGATCGGCGTCTGGATCTCGGCCTGGCGGTCGCTTCCGCCTGCCTCAAGCAGCGCGACCGTGACGTCTGGGTTCTCGCTCAGGCGGGCCGCGAGGACACAGCCCGCCGAGCCGGCGCCGACGATCACGTAGTCGTAGCTTCGCCGGCTCTCAGACACGGATCACGACCTTCATCACCTCGGCCGGATGGTCGATCGCGAACTGGATCGCCTCGGGCGCCCGCTCGAGCGGGAACTCGTGGCTGATCATCCGCGCCAGCATCTCGGCGTTGCGCTCGACCGCGCCGACCGCCTCGGCGAAGTCGCCGCCGCCGCAGCAGCTCGAGCCGAGCAGATCGATCTCCTTCTCTGTCAGCAGGCCGACCCGCACCGCGACCTCGTGGTTGGACATGCCGACCTGAACCGCGCGCCCCGCCGAGGCGACGATCTCGAGCATCGCAGCGACAGCGGGCGCCGCGCCCGTCGCGTCGAAGACGACGGCCGGGCCACCGCCCCCGGCCCAGTCGCGGGCGGCGCCGATCACCGACTCGGCGTCCGTCCAGACGAGCCCCTCGGCGCCCATGTCGCGGCTCATGCCGAGCCGGCTCTCCTGGAGGTCGACGACCATCACCTCGGCGCCGCGCTCACGGGCCAGCAGGCACACGCACTGGCCGATCGGGCCAGCCCCCATCACGACGACGTGCTCGCCGGCGGCGACGTTCGCGCGATGCACGGCGCGCACCGCGATCGAGACCGGCTCGGCGAGCGCGGCGACGGCGGCGTCAGCGGCGTCGATCGGGAAGATCTGCTCCTCGGGCACCTGCAGGTACTCCTGGAGGCCGCCGTCGAGATGGATCCCGATCAGCGTGAAGTTGTCGCAGGCGTTCGGGCGCCCGACGCTGCAGGGGTAGCAGTTGCCGCAGGCGTGCAGTGGATAGGTCGCGACGCGCGCGGCGACCTCGAGCTCGGGCCGGCAGCCGGCCCCGATCGCGGCGATCGTGCCGCCGCACTCATGCCCCTGGATCTTCGGGAACGGCGAGGCCCCGCCGCCCGCCGACTCCGACAGCTCACCGAGCAGGAAGTGATAGTCGGAGCCGCAGATCCCGACGGCCTCGTTGCGGACCAGGACGTGCCCGGGCGCCGGCTCGCCGGGCTCCTCGACATCGACGACGGCGATCGCGCCGACCCCGCTCGTCACCGCCGCCCTCATCCGCCAAGCCCCGGTTCGAAGACGTTGATCTCGACCCTCATCCCGAGCGGATCGGAGAAGAACAGCTGGCGCAGGCCCGCACCTGGGACCTCGCTGCGCACGGCTGCGATCCCCTCGCGCTCGAGCCGCTCCTCGGCCGCGCCGTAGTCGGCCGCCGAGAAGGCGACGTGATCGATGCGCTCGTCGCCGGGCGGCGCGACATCGAGGCCGACGCTGCGGGCGTGGGCCTGATAGACCGTGCGATCGGCGATGTGCAGGCACGGCTTGTCGCCGGCGTAGAGCCAGTACCCGGGGAACGGCAGCGGCGGGCGCTCGCCGACGCTCATGCCGACGGTGCGGCAGTAGAAGTCGCGCGTCGCGTCGATGTCGTCGCTGAGCAGCAGCACGTGGTCGAGCGCGGCGACGCCCATCTCAGGAGGCGTGGCCGACGGTCCGCAGCAGGTACGCGGAGTGCAGGAGCTCGGGCTTTTCGCGCAGCTCGGACGCCATGCCCGAGAACTCGATCTCGCCGCCGTTCATGACGTAGGCGCGGTTGGCGACGTCGAGGGCGACCGTCGCGAACTGCTCGATCAAGAGCACGCCGGTGCCCATCTGGGCGATCGTGCGAAGCGTCGGGATCAGGCGCGTGATCACGACCGGTGCGAGACCCAGCGAGAGCTCGTCGATCAGGACGACCTTCGGCGCCGAGACGAGCGCCTGGGCGAGGACGACCATCTGCTGTTCGCCGCCCGAGAGCAGGCGCGCCAGTGAGCCGAGCCGCCGCTTGAGCTCCGGGAACAGCTCGAGCGCGCGTTCGCGCGCCGCCGCGGCGTCGGCGCGGCTGAGCGTGTAGGTCGCAACGCGCAGGTTGTCATCGACGGTCAGCTGCGGCAGCAGGCGACGGCCCTCGGGCACGATCGCGACGCCGGCCTGGCGGATCGCCTCCGGGCGCATCTTTGTCAGCTCGCGCCCGCCGAGTGAGACGGTGCCGGAACGGGCGCGCAGCACGCCGCCGACCGACAGGACGAGGCTCGACTTGCCGGCGCCGTTGGGTCCGAGCAGCGCGGTGACCTCGCCCGGCGGCACCTCGAGTGAGACCCGGTCGACGACGATGCGGTTGCCGCGCGCGACCGACACTTCCTCCAGGCGGAGCGTGGCGCCGTCCTCGCTCACCCGACCTCCTCGGTACCGAGGTAGGCGCGCATGACGCGCTCGTCGCGAAGCACCTGTGCCGTCGGGCCGCTGGCGATCAGCGCGCCGAAGTCGAGCACCGAGGTGACCCCGCAGCAGGCCGAGACGAGGCTCATGTCGTGGTCGACGAGGATCACGAGCGCCCCCATGTGCTCGGGGATCGCCTGGATCACGCGGGCCAGGTGGCCCGTCTCCTCGTCGGGGAGCCCGGCGGCCGGCTCGTCCAGCAGCACGACGCGCGGCTTGCCGACGACGGCTCGGGCGACCTCCACGAGGCGGCGGTCGCGAGCTCCCAGCGTCGCGACCTTGGTCCACGGATCAGGCTCGATGCCGACGAAGTTGATCGCGCCGAGCACGTCCTCGCGGCGCGTCGAGCGGCCGCGCGAGGAGTGCTCGGAGACCATCGCCACGTTCTCATAGATCGAGAGTTCCTCGATCGCCTGCTCGGTCTGGAAGGTCCGCCGCAGCCCCCAGCGCGCGCGGCGGAAGTGCGGCATCGCGAGCAGGTCGTCGCCGAAGGCGTGGACGCTGCCGCCGCTCGGCCGCACGAAGCCGCTGAGGACGTTGAAGAACGTCGTCTTGCCGGCGCCGTTGGGCCCGATCAGGCCGCAGGTCCCGCTCTCGAAGGTGACGCTCAGCGCGTCGAGCGGCACGACGCCGCCGAAGCGGACCGTCAGGTCCTTGATCTCGATCACGTCGAGCCCGCCGTCGCCGGCCGGCGCACGAGCCGATAGAGCAGCTTGCCCAGCTTGAGCATGTCGCGTGGGAACTGGTGCGCGATTCCCGCCGGGGCGGTCGTCACGACCTGCAGCACGCCGACGCCGAAGAGGATCGTCGGGATCTGCGAGTCGATGCCCCAGATCGTGAAGAGCGCGGGCACCACCCACAGCAGCACCGAGGCGATCACGGCCCCCCACATCGTGTAGATGCCGCCCATCAGGACGACCGCGAAGAGGATCACGGAGTTCTGGGTCGGGAACTGGAACGTGTAGAGCTTGCCCTGGCTGGAGCCGAGCAGCCCGCCCGCGACGCCCGTGATGAAGGACGTCAGGGCGAACGCCCACATCTTGTAGACGGTGACGTTGACGCCGGCCGTGAGCGCGGCGGGCTCACTCTGGCGGATCGCCGCCCAGGCGCGCCCCGGCTTCGAGCGCAGGTGCCAGAGCACGAGCGCGAACATCAGCGCGGCGACGATGATCGAGTAGCGGAAGAAGGCCGCGTCGGAGGTCGCGATCGACGGCCGGCGGACGGTGCCCGGATAGTTGTCGTTGTAGCCGAGGAAGCCCGTGCCGCCGTTGGGGAAGTTGGTGACGGTCAAAACGACGGTGATCGCGCCGGCCAGCATCAGCGTGACGAGCGCGAGGTAGAGGCCGCTGACGCGCAGCGCCGGCAGCCCGATCAGCGTCCCCATCACCATCGTCATCGCCCCGGTGACGAGCAGGACGATCGGATAGGGCAACGTGGTCGAGAAGCAGAACTTCGCGGCGACCCAGGCGCCGAGCGCGAGGACCGCGACCTGACCGAGCGAGATCATGCCGATCCGCCCGACCAGCAGCGCCACGCCGAGCGCGGCGATCGCGTAGATCACCGTCGTCGTCGAGGTATCGATCCAGTAGGGGCTCAGCAGCTGCGGCAGCGCGAACAGCGCGAACAGCACGCCGACCACCGCGACGCCGCCATGGACCACGTCGAGGCGACTGATCCGCAGCGACGATCCCACCCGTGTAACGACGCCGGAGGCCTCCATCGGTGTGCCCGGCTTAGCGTATACCGCCGCGGGCGAAGCTGTACTGGCGTCCGCGGGAGAAGAAAAGCAGCGCGATGATGGCGAGCACGAACGGCGTCATGTCGCGGTAGTTGGTGATCGAGTTGATCGGCGTGACGATGTTGTCGACGAGGCCGATCACGACCGCCGCGACGAACGCCAGCGTGATCGAGCGCAGCCGCGCGATCAGCGCGGCGGACAGCGTGAAGATGACAAGGAACGTCAGGGTGGTCGGGTCGAGCGTGTCGAGGTCGGCGAGCAGCAGCCCGCTGATGCCGGCGAGGATGCCCGAGGCGAACCATGCCGCCGCCTCGACGCGGCGCACCGGCACGCCCAGCGTCGCCGTGATCTCGCGGTCGTCGGCGAGCGCGCGCATCGCCGTGCCGATCTTCGTGAAGCGCAGGAAGATCGTCGCGCCGATCGCCATCACGAGGCCGAAGCCGAAGGCGATCACCTGCGTCCACTCGACCGGGATCGAACCGATGTTGAAGCCCGAGTCGTCGGTCGGGAGGAAGATCGAGCGGGTGATGTTGCTGTTGCTCCAGAGCACCGTCATCAGCCCCAGCAGGATCAACGCGAAGCCGAGCGTGGCAACGGCCTTGACGAGCGGGTCCCGGGCGGCGAGCGCCGGGCCGAAGATCGCGCCGTAGAGCAGCGTCGAGAGACCCCCGAACACCACCGCGATGGCGTAGGCCCAGCCGCTCGGGACCCCCGCGGTATTGATCAAAGACCAGGAGATCATGGCGCCCATCGCCCCGATCGCCCCGTAGGCGAGATTCAGCACACCGGTTGCCCGGTAGAGCACCACCATCCCGACGCTGGACAGGGCATAGACCCCGCCCAGCGCCACCCCGATGGGGATGAACGGCTCAAAGCTCGACCAACTAGGCATCGAACCTGATGTGCGCCGTGATCGTCCTGGTCTCTTTTCCGCTGCTCCTACAGACCCTGCTTCTTCTCGATCGCGCGGACCTGTCCGACCTCAGGATCGAACGACGAGATCTGCAGGCAGCCCGACCCGGGCACGACCTGCATCGTGCCGTTGTTGGGCCACACCGTGTAATCGGTGTTGTTGGGCAGATGGACCGGCGCGCCCTTTCCGAAGTACCAGGGTCGGCACAGGAAGTCGGTCTTGAACCCCTTGAGGTTCGAGATCGCTGCGTTGACGGTGGCCTTCGTGTAGGTCTTGCTCTTGATCGACAGCAGCGCCTGAGTGGCGAGCTGGCCGATCGTGAAGCCGAACTGGCTGAAGGAGCCAATTCCGCCCGAGACCGCCTGTCCGTACTGCTTGAGAACGGACTGGTACAGGGTCGAGTCCGGACCGTTGTCGTCGTGGACGTCGTTCATCTCGGCGTTGACGTACAGCTTGTGATTCCAAGCCGGGCCGAGCGAGGAGGCCAGCGAGTCCGTGTTGCACGGCGTCGCGCAGGTCCAGATGACCTTGTCCTCGAGGTGCAGGGTCTGCGCGCCCTGGAGGATCTTCTGCGCCACCGGCGGCGTGAAGATCAGGTCGGCGGCGCCGTCTGTGCCTGCGGCCTGGACGATGCGCTCGGCCTCGGTCTCACCGTTCAGGCTGGCGGCGTTGGCCGACAGCGAGACGACCTTGACGTGGTGCGCCTTGGCGATGAGCTGGATGCCGGCCGCGTTGTACTGATAGCCCGGCACGTTGGACTGATCGATGACGATCGTCTTGGCGCCGTGCAGGATCGCGGTCTGCGCCGCACCGTCGCCGGAGAACCGCGGACCCATGTTCACGGCCGCGCTCCACGGGCTTGCGTAGCACTGCTCCGCGATGCCGGCGTCGATGACGTTGAATCCGTCCTTCGCGTACGTCGCACCGTTGACCGCGCAGTCGATGATGTCCGAGCTGCCGACGATGCCGACGACGTGGTCACTGCTGATCAGCTGCTTGGCGTCGGCCGCAAGCTGGCCGGCGTTGGTCTGATCGGTGAGGATGTTCAGGTGGATCGGGT
>DATAWT010000083.1:0-3755 GCA_036267075.1 Solirubrobacteraceae bacterium | reverse complement strand
CATGCCCGCCCAGGCTTACGCCGGCAAGGAGTGCGTCTGCCAGTACCGCCGCGGCATCTGTGACCAGTCGTGCGTGCGCGACATGCTCGCGGTGCCGTTCTACATCGCGTGCCTGCGCCTCAGCGGACGCCGCTGCCTGGTCGTCGGCGCAGGCGACGTCGCCCTCGAGAAGGTCGAAGGCCTGCTGACCTGCGACGCCTCGGTGACGGTGATCGCCCCGGAGGCTCACCAGGAGCTCGAGCGCCTTGCGCAGGATGGCTCGATCGCCTGGGAGCCGCGGCCCTACGGCGGAGCGCCCGACCTCGAGCGCGCCTTCCTCGTGATCGCCGCGACCAATGACAGCGAGGTCAACATCGCCGTCCACGAGGACGCCGAGGCGCGCGCGATGCTCGTCAACGTCGTCGACGTCCCGCCGCTTTGCAACTTCATCCTGCCGGCGATCGTGCGCAGCGGCCCGCTGGCGATCGCCGTGTCGACCGCCGGTGCGTCTCCCGCCCTGGCCAAACGTATGAAGCGCGAGATCGGCGAGCTCTTCGGCGAGGAATACGCCCGTCTGGCGGTGATTCTCAACGATGCGAGAGGCTGGGCGAAGGCCACGCTGCCGACCTTCCAGGACCGCAAGGGCTTCTTCGAATCGATCGTCGAAGGCGATCCGGATCCAGTCGAGTTGCTCAGGAATGGGGACGAAAAGGCGGTATTTGCGCTGATTGAGGGCGCAAAGCTGGCTCATACGGCCGTCTGAGCGCCGTCATCCCAGACGGTCTGGTTATCCTGCCGCCGATGCCGCCGGACTCGGACGTCCGCCTAGGCGGGTGGACGCGTTGAGGAAAGCTGCCGATGGAGAAGGCATGGCTTGCCGCCTCCGTCGACGGTTGTCGTTAATCGCCGTGCTGACGATCGCAGCCGGCGCGATCACGTACGCCTCCGTTGCCCTCGGGGCAGAGACCGGCGTCAACGTCACCACGACGACCGCCTTCGAGTCGCCCAAGGCGCTCGCCGCGCTTCGCGCGAGCAAGCCCGCCTGGGTCCGTGTCTTCGTCGGCTGGAACGTGATGGAACCCCAGCGCGAGAGCTTTGAGCCGACCCAGGTCTCCGCCTACCGCCGCTTCTTCCGAGCGCTTCCGCGCGGCACCAAGATCGACGTCGACGTCGTCTCGACGCCGAGCTGGGCGAGCGGCTCCTCCTCGCCGGCCGCCCCGCCACAGAACGACGCCGACTTCGCATGGTTCGTCCAGCACCTGGCGACGCTGTTCCACAACCGCGTCACCGCGTGGGAGATCTGGAACGAGGAATCCTCGCCGAACTGGTGGTCGGGGAGCGTCGCCCAGTACGCGGGCCTGGTGAAGGCCGCCTACCCGGCGATCAAGGCCGCCGACCCCAAGGCGACGGTGGTCCTCGGCGCCAACAGCCCGGAGATGCTGAGCCAGCTCTACTCAGACGGGATCCGCAACTACTTCAACGCCGACGCGATCCATACCGACACGGCCTGCAACGTCACCTCGCCATACATCTACGAGTACAACCGCGACACGACCGTCGTCAACCAGTACTTCTTCCTCGGCTTCACCGGCATCCATTCGCTGATGGCCGCCAACGGGGACGCGTCGAAGCCGATCTACATGACCGAGATCGGCTGGTCATCGACCAGCGCCGAGTGCTCTACCGGCATCTGGGCGGGCAAGAAGCTCGCCGGCGTCAGCGCGCAGACCCAGGCGACATATCTCTCGCAGGCCTACCACTGCCTCGCGCAGCCGAAGTACTCCTACATCAAGGCCGCGATGTGGTTCGAGCTGCAGAACGGCGGCCCGTCGAGCGCGCCGCTGGACAATTACGGCCTCCTGAATCTCGACTACTCACCGAAGCCATCCTTCGATGCTTTCAAACAGGTGTCGCTGCACGGCGACACCCAAGCGGGCTCGTGCGGCAACTTCGCGCCACCCAAGATCAAGATCCTTCGCCCGACGCCGGGCAGCCACTACAGCGGCCCGCTGCACATCGCCGTCTCCGCCGCGAGCCCGGCGAACGGCGTGCGCGAGATCACCGTCGACCTCACGCGCCGCAGCCGCGAGCACTTTGGCCCCAAGCACGGCTTCCCGGCGAAGCTGAAGGCCTCGCTGACGTGGCTTGGCGCGCGCAACCTCAAGCCCGGCCCGCACAAGATCAAGATCGTCGTGATCGACAAACTCGGCAACGTGTCGACGAAGACGCTCCGGATCACCAAGGTGCGCGCGCCTCGCGCCACGCACCGCAAGAAGCACCGCTGAACGCACCGCGCGCGGCGCGACGGCTACCGTGCAGGCGTGCCGATCGCCCGGCCGCCGCGGCGGCGACCCCCGGAAAGCTGAGCCGTGGCCGCGGCCATCGAGCTGAACGGCGTGACGCGCCGTTACGGCGAGCGGCTGGCCCTAGCCGAGGTCACGCTGACGCTCGAGGAGGGGCAGACGCTGGCCGTGCTCGGCCCAAACGGCGCCGGCAAGACGACGCTGCTGCGCCTCCTCGCGACGCTGCTGCGCCCGCACGGCGGCGAGACGCGCGTGCTCGGGCACGCGCTGCCGGACGAAGCCTGGGCGGTGCGCGGGCGGATCGGCCTGCTCGGGCACGAGCCGCTGCTCTACCGCGAGCTCACAGCGCGCGAGAACCTCGCCTTCCACGCCGCGCTGCACGGCGTCGACATCGCGGCCGCCGAGGAGCTGCTTGCCATCGTCGCGCTCGATCGGCGCGCCGATGAGCCGCTTCGGACGCTCTCGCGGGGGATGGTTCAGCGCACCGCCGTCTGCCGCGCACTCCTGCATGACCCGCCGCTGCTTCTGCTCGATGAGCCGCGCGCCAACCTCGATCCCGCCGCGAGCGAGCTCGTCGAGCCGCTGATCGGCCGCGGCTCGGGGCGCACGCGGGTCATCGTCAGCCACGATCCCGCCGGCGCGCTCGCCGAGGCCGACCTCGTCCTCGGACTAGTGCGCGGGAGGGTGGCGCTGCTCTCCGCCGCCGGCGCCGTCGATCCCGCCGCGATCGCGGAGCTCTACCGGTGAGCGGCCCGCCGCCGATGCGAACGCTCGTCGCGGCGCTGCTTCGCAAGGAGCTTCGGGTCGAGCTTCGGACGTTCGAGTCGGTCCCGGCGATGACGCTCTTCAGCGTCACGACCTACGTGCTGTTCCACTTCGGGCTCCAGCAGAACCAGGTCGGTGGATCGCTCGCGAGCGGGGTGCTCTGGGTCACGCTCCTGTTCGCCGCCGTGCTCGGGATCAACCGGCTGTTCGTCGCCGACGCCGAGCAGGGCGGGTTCGACGGCTTCCTGCTCTCGCCGGCGGATCGCGGCGCGCTGCTGCTGGCGAAGGGAACGGCGCTGTTTCTGTATCTGACGGTCGTCGAGGTCGTCTCGGTCCCGGCGTTCGCGCTGCTTCTGCTCGAGCCGTCGCTCGGGGCGGCGATGCCGGCGCTGCTCGCCGTGCTGGCGCTCGTCAACCTTGGCGTCGCGGCGATCGGGACGCTGGTAGGCGCGCTCGCGGTGCGGACGCGCTCGCGCGACCTGCTCGGGCCGCTGCTGTCGCTGCCGCTGCTCGTCCCGGTCGTGATCGGCGCCGCGCTCTTGACGACGCCCCTCTTTTCAAGCCCGTCGAGGGCGATGCCACTGCACTGGCTTGTGATTCTGGCGCTCTATGATCTCGTGTTCGCGGTGATCGCGTTCGCGCTCTTCGACTACCTCCTGGAGGACTGACCGTGTACGGCAAGCGCCTGAGGGGGCTAGCGCTCACGAC
>DATAWT010000082.1:0-100430 GCA_036267075.1 Solirubrobacteraceae bacterium | reverse complement strand
GCGCGAGATCCATTCCTGGCTGATGGACATGGACGGCGTACTCGTTCGCGAGGAGCACATCATCCCGGGCGCCGATCGCTTCATCGCCCGCCTGCGCGAGCTCGGCCGGCCGTTCCTCGTCCTGACCAACAACTCGATCTACACGCCGCGCGACCTCGCCGCACGGTTGGCCGCGAGCGGCCTCGACGTTCCCGAGGAGGCGATCTGGACCTCGGCGCTCGCGACGGCCCGGTTTCTTGAGTCACAGCGCCCGCTCGGTTCGGCCTTCGCGATCGGCGAAGCGGGGCTCACCACGGCGCTGCACGACGCCGGCTACACGCTGACCGAGCGCTCGCCCGACTACGTCGTCCTCGGCGAGACGCGGACCTACTCCTTCGAGCGGATCACGCGCGCGATCCGCCTGATCCGCGCGGGCTCGCGCTTCATCGCCACCAACCCCGACGCCACCGGTCCCAGCGCCGACGGCCCGCTTCCCGCGACCGGGTCGGTCGCGGCCCTGATCAGTCGTGCGACGGGCGTCGCCCCCTACTTCGTCGGCAAGCCGAACCCGCTGATGATGCGCTCGGCGCTCAACGCGATCGACGCACATTCGGAGACCGCGGCGATGGTCGGCGACCGCATGGACACCGATGTCGTGTCGGGGCTCGAGGCTGGGATGGAGACGATCCTCGTGCTGACCGGCATCACGACGCGCGAGGACGCCGAGTCACACCCCTATCGCGCCTCGCGCACCGTCGACTCGATCGCTGACCTGGTCGATCTGATCGTCTGAGCCGCCGGTCGGCTGGGACGCCGAGCGGAGAGGGCGGGATTCGAACCCGCGATGGAGATTTCTCCCCATACTCGCTTAGCAGGCGAGTGCCTTCAGCCTCTCGGCCACCTCTCCTTGGGGGACTGCCCAGTGTAAAGGCCGACCGGCGGCGTGCGATCATCGAGCCGTCCCGGAGGGGTGGCAGAGCGGTTGAATGCGACGGTCTTGAAAACCGTTAGGCGGGCAACCCCCGTCTCCAGGGTTCGAATCCCTGCCCCTCCGCTGAGGACGTAGCCAAAGCGGGCGGGCGATTCCGGGCACCGGGCTGGCGCGCGCCGTCACGGTCGCGTCAGTACATCCGCCGGCCGGTCCGAGGTTTCGCCGCGCCGGCGCGGCGAAACCATCACCGGCTACGGCGTGTCGCCGCCGGGCTTGCCGGTGGCGTCCTCGCTGTCGTTCTCGTCGTTGCGTCGCGCCGGCTCCTCATCGGGCCCGGGACGCGGCGTCGTGGATGGCGGATCGCTCGCGGGGAACGAGTCCTTGCCCTGCTCGTCGATGTCGACGTCGTCGGGACGACTTGATTCGCTCATACGACCTTCCTCGTCGTGGTGACTGATGGTCGATACCCACAGGTTCCGGCAACGCAAGCCCGCGCCGGGCAGCGTGCCGGTGGCGCGTCAGGCGGCTTCCATCGGGTCTTCGGCGGCCGCGAGCTCGAGCGACGCGGCGGCTACTCGGCTTACGTGCTTCTCCTGGAGGGGCAGAGCGAAAGCAATCGCCTTTGCGACCTCCGCGTTCTTGGCCTTGGCGTTGAGCTTCTCGAGGATCCGCCAGTGGGCGAGCTCCCCGGCCTCGGCCATGCTGAGGAATTCCATCCCATCGAGCGCCTCGGCGTCCTGCAGGTAGGTCTTCATGAACTCGAGGACCTCGGCCTTGGTGTCCCGCGCCTCTGCCGCGATCGCTGTCTTGAGTCCCACTCGTGCGTCGGCGGCCGCCTGACAGCGCGCTTCAACCGCCCGCGCGTCTTCGCTCATCCGCTGCATGAGGTCGGTGAGCCGCTTCTTCTTCTCCTGGCGGGCGAGTGCGGCGACCTTCTTGGTTGCCTGTTGCGCCGCCTGCGCGAGTCCCAACACCTCGGCGATCTTCTCGTCGAGCACGGTAAGTTCAGCCATGGCCTAGCCCCTCGCTCCTTTAGTCTCGTGATGGACGCGACGATGCTGCCCGCAAAGGCCGACCCCAAACCAATCGGCTCCACGCGGCCCTGGCGGGGCTGACGCGGAGGGGAGCCACATCTCGTCAGCCGATCCTCCCTGTTCAGCGGCGAGTTTTCTTTGCGCGGCTGGGCTTCCTTCGCGCGCTGCCGTCGCTCGCGGTTCGGGTTCGCCCTGGGCGACCCGCCCCGGTTCTGGCGGTCGCGCGCGGGTCCTCGCCGCGCTTGAGTGCTTCGATGCTTTCCTGCAGCGCGGCCATCAGGTCGGGAACGGGGAGCGGCTCCTTTTCCTGCGGTGGCACCTCGATCGTGCGACGCTTGCGCTTGGCGTCGATGACCGCTCGCAGCCGCGTGCGGTAGCAGTCTTCGTAGCGATCCGGCTGCCAGTCGGTCGAGAGCTCGTTGACGATCGCGACGGCCACCTCGAGCTGGCGCTTCGACGGTTTCTTGCCGCCCGTCCCGACATCCTTGGATGGCCTGACCTCGTCATGGAAGCGCATCGTCGTCAGCGTGAGCGCTCCTTCGCGTGCCCGCACGGCGGCCAGGTATTCCTTGGTGCGCATGACGAATCGGCCGAGCGCGGCACGCTCTTGCCCTGCCATCACCTCGACGAGCAGCCGGTAGGCGCGCAGCGTGCCTTCGCTGTCGCCGGCCGGGACCAGGTAGTAGGAGTGCTCGAAGTAGATCGGGTCGACGTCGGTCAGGTCGACGAACTCGTCGATGTCGATCGTGCGTGTCTTGCGTGGCTGCACCGAGGCCAGTTCCTCGTCGCTGAGCACGACCTGCTTGCCGCGGAGTTCGTAGCCGTGTCCGACTTCCTCCCAGCCGATCTCCGAATCCTCCTTGGAGCAGTAGCGACGCTGCTCGATCCGGGCCTTGTCCTTCTCGTGCAGCTGGTGGAAGTGGTAGTCGAGGTCCCTCGTGGCGCTTACGATCTGCACGGGAACATTGACGAGCCCGAAGCTGAGCGAGCCGCTCCAGAGAGCGCGCGGCATCGCCCTACCGCCTCATCCCGGCCAGGCTACCCTCGAGCGCCGCGGCGAGATCGTCGCCGTGCTCGGGTTCCTCTTGGGCGATGAGGTCGATCTCCTCGCCCTTAGCCTTGCGGGAGATCAGGTCCAGCACGGCGGCGCGGTACTCGTCCTCGTAGCGATCGGGCTGGAAACGTCCGGCGAGCGTCTCGACCAGCTGGCCGGCCATCTTCACCTCGCGTAGGGAGAGCTTCCGTCCCCGTAAGTCGATCTCAAGGTCACTGCCTGCTACGAGCTCGTCGTGGAAGCGCAGCGTGTGGAGCAGCAGCAGATCGTCTCCGGCGCGGATCACCGCCAGGTACTCCCGGTCGTGGAAGCTGAACCTGCCGATCCCGGCGCGGCCCGTCTTTCGCAACGCGTCGAACAGGAGCCGGTAGACGTCACGGTCGTCGCGCGATCCGACGTAGTAGGTGCTCTCATAGAAGGCGGGGTCGATCTCTGCCGTCTCGACGAACTCGCGCAGATGGATGACCTTGCCGCGGTCGCCGGCGGCGGCCTTCACCTCGCCCGCTTCGAGCACGACGTAGCGGCCCGCTGAGACCTCGTAGCCCTTGACGATCTCCTCGTACGCCACCACCTTCTCCTCCTTGGCGCAGACCCGGCGATGCTCGACCCTGGCGCCGTCCTTCAGGTGGACCTCGTGGAAGTGCACGGTCTTGGACTCGACCGCCGAGTAGAGCTTGACGGGGACGTTGACCATCCCAAAGGTGACCGTTCCGTTCCAGATCGACCGCGGCATTGGCCTTCGCTACCCGCTTGCGCGGGCCCCCACCCGGGGCAGGGTCCGGGCCTCCCGGGCAAGCCGCCGGACCGCTCGCGGTCCGGCGGCTCGGCCGCGAGCTGCTAGGCCTTGACGCGGAAGACTTGGCCGGTGAGTTCGCCGACGTACACCCAGCCCGCGTGCACGCCAAGACCCACCACCGGAGCGACGAACCCGGTTATGAGCGGCCGCACCGCGCCTCCCGTCACCGGCTTGGACAGCACCTCGCCACCAGGGCCCTTGCCGCCGAGCCCACCAAACGAGGTCATGTACAGACGCTTACCGATGACGCCGAGGCCCATGATGTCGTCGTGGGGGCCGAAGCGCATGTAGGGGGTGGCGAAGCCGCTGCAGACGCCGGCGTCTGTCCAGTTGCACTTCGGGAACCCGAAGTCGTCGCCGGGATGTACCTTCAGAATGAAGTCCGGTGGCGCCTTCGCTCCCTTGTCCTGGCCGAGGTCGGACACCAGCGGCACCTTCCAGCCGCTCGGGAACACCAGCTGCCAGGGCTGGCGCATCCCGCTCGCGTACACCTTGACGTGCTTGCCGGTGGGTGACAGAGAGAGGATGTCGTAGAGGTAGCTCGACAGCGACGCCGGGCCGTGGTCGTTGTTGTCGGTCAGGCCCACGTCGACACCGACGTAGAGGCGGCCGTCCGGTCCGAACGCGATCCCGTTCAGGCCGTCGAGCTTCGCCGGCGCGGTATAGATCGCGCGCTGGCTCGTGAAGCCCGTCCCGTTCCAGCCGCTCCAACGCAGCAGCTGCCACTTGACGGTCTTCGGACCGGTCACCGTTCCCCCGCTCACGTACAGCGAGCCCTGGTACCAGGCGAGGCCGGCGACGAACCCCGGCGAGCCCACGAGCTTCTTGGCGCCGCCATCCTTGAGCACGTACACGCCGCCGTTTGGCGGCCCCTTCTGGGCGCCGCCGCCATCGCCCTCAAAGACCGCGCCGTCGCCGAACGCGAACGACGTCGGCGTCTTGAGGCCGGCGGCCACCATCTGCACCGCCGCGCCGGTCGGCGAAGTTGGCGGCGGTGGTCCCCCGGCTGCGTCCGCTACGGCCGCTATCGCCGCCAGCGTCGCGGCTGCGATGGCAAAACACGTCGCAACAAGTTTTCGCATGTGTTGTCCCCCTCGTTGGGAATCGGGTGCGCTACGAACGGTTGCCCGACGCTGGCCGCAGCCCGGCTGCTTTACGCGTCGAACGAGGCCACAGTAGTCAGGCACCGTTCCGAAATCGTGACGGGCATCCTGACCGCCAACACCCACGGGGTCGGCGTGGCTCGCAGGCTACGTCCGACGACCGCCAGCTGCACGGCCCCACTGGGACGCGACTGGCGCGCTCGCGCACGAAGCGAGAGCGTGGAAGCATTCCGTGTCGCGACCGCTGCTTGACTTGGTTCAACCACGCCGATACATTTGGACAGAACAAGCGTTCTCTTGGCCGCAACAACGCCCGAGACTGCCGAGAGGAGGGAGAGCATGCATACCGCGTCATGTCCTCGGAAGGCTCACCTTCTCTACGAGCACGACAGCCGCTGCGCCTGGTCTGAGAATGGTCAACGCTGTAAGGCTCGCTAGTCAGACTGCCCTCGACATGCCGCTCCTTGGGCACGCCAACGCGCCGACGAGATCGATCTCGCATCACCATGACTAGCACGCGCGACCCGTTCTCGCAGCGCGAACTACGAGCGCAACAGCCCGCCAGTCCTCTGACTCAAGCGCCGGCGGCTGTACGCGACGTCGCGGCGCTGCCCCCCGGGGTCCTGACGCGAGACGAACGCCGCAAGCAACGCCGTCGGCGGTCCATGCGTCGGGCGGTTGAGAACAACCTTATTCGCCTTCTCATATTGGCCGCTCTGATCGGGGCGTGGCAGGGGGCGGTGTCAACCGGGCTGCTACCGGAATTTGAGGCAAGTAGCCCTTCCGCGGTGTGGAACGCCCTCGTACAACAGATCGGCAATGGCACACTTCTGACGGACATTGGCGTTACGCTGAAAGAAGCGGCATTGGGGTTCCTGCTTGGGATCGCAGTCGGCGTACCGCTCGGCTTTGCCTTCGCCACGTTTCCGCGTGTCGGGGACATCCTCGAGCCGTTCATCACGATGTTGAACGCTCTGCCGCGCCTTGCGCTGGCACCGCTCTATCTGCTCTGGTTTGGCTTTGGCAGCGGCTCGCATATCGCGTTGGTCTTTTCCATCGTCGTATTCATCATGTTGGTAAATACGATCGAGGGCGCGAGGTCGCAGGACCCTGACATCATGACTTTGTCGTTGATCCTGGGGGCAACACGGATGCAGACGATCCGGAAGGTAATGCTTCCCGCGACAGCCCCCTGGATCGTTGCGGGGATGCGCTTGTCCACGGCCTATGCCCTGTCGGGAGCCGTGGTCGGTGAGATGTTCTCCGGCAACGGCGGAATTGGTCACACAATCGTGGCCGCGTCGGGCTTCTTCGATCTCGGCGTGGTCTTTGCCGGCATCGTCATGATCATGCTGGTGGCGTGGCTCTTCGACCTGCTTGGCAAGCAGATCGAGCGACGCGCACTACATTGGCGCGTGCCGGGGGTCTGATGATGTCGGGCCGTAGGCTGGCGGGTCGTGTGTTTGACGAGACAAAGGTCAGTCAGGATGAGGGGCGTAACCTGAGCGACCTTCGGGTGCCCTTGCGCGCGGCGTCGGAGGGTCGTGGAGACGCATACGTCGAGGTTCGCGGGCTGTCGCACGTGTTCTACGCGCGAGACGACACGCCAACTCCGACGCTGCTCAATTTTGACTTGCAGATCGGGCGCGGCGAGTTCATTGCGGTCGTAGGCCCAAGTGGTTGTGGCAAGACGACACTCTTGAACGTAACGGCAGGACTTCTGGTCCCCAGCGCAGGCACCGTGCTCATTGACGGCAAACCGGTCAGCGGGATACAGCCGACCGTCGGATACATGCCGGCGAGAGATGCTCTGCTCCCGTGGCGAACCGCGGCCCGCAACGTCGAATACGCGCTGGAAATCAAACGGATCGGCGACCGCCAGGCGGTCGCTCAAGAGATGCTCCGGCGCGTGGGCCTCGCTGGCTACGAGCATCGCTACATCGGCGAGCTGTCGCAGGGCATGCGGCAGCGGGTCGCCATCGCGCGAACGTTTGCCACCGCTCCGCACATCCTCCTGATGGACGAGCCGTTCAGCGCTTTGGACGCCCAGACTCGGGCGCAGATGCACGAGCTGTTCATGGAAATGTGGGAAACCGACCGCAAGTCGGTGATCTTGGTCACCCATGACGTCAGTGAGGCCATCACTTTGGCCGATCGCGTAATCGTGCTGTCGCCGCGTCCGGGAACAATTCGGCTCGACCTAGAGATCGCGCTTGAGCGGCCGCGCAAGACGCGCAATCTCTATCACCAAGAGCAATTTCGGCAGTATCTCGCTCAGCTCTGGGATGCGCTCGGCTACGACTCGCCCGACGTCGAAGACCTCGCCAGTCACAACTGACCGAATGCGTGTCCGGCAAGTGGTCTGCACACGGGTCACGCTGTCATCTCCGGCGCTCGTGTGAGCGTCCACTCGGACTTGGTGAGGTGGGGCCGGTTTGCGACGCTTTCGGGACCTAGGTTCGGCATTGTCGACGGCGAGACGATCGTCGAAATGCGCGGCTCGCCGTTCGCGCGCCCGGCACAGACCGGGCGGACCCACGATCTCGCGCAAGTAAGTCTGCTTCCGCCAACGGCGCCGCGCGCCATGTATTCCGCAAACGGCAACTACGCGGATCACAACGCATGGGTGAGTCGGTACGGGGTCCCGGACCTGATCGACGAAATCGATTTTGGCCACCGGGCGCTTGGTGCCTTGAGTGCCGACGGCGCCGAGATCGAGATCCCACCAGATGCTCCCGGCCCGCTCGAGTCGGAGGGGGAGTTGCTTGCGGTCGTCGGGCGCACGGCTCGGCGTGTTGCCGAGGCTGATGCGCACGAGTACATCTTCGGATACACGCTCGGCAACGACTTCGGCGACCGTGGATGGCAACGCGGCGATCGGACGAACTGGCGTTGGAAGAATGCCGACACGCTCAAGCCGATTGGACCCGTGCTAGTCCGCGGCGTCGACCCGCTGGCCCAGACGATTCAGACGTTCGTCAATGGCCGCTTGATCAATGAGTGGAGTACCAACGCCATGCGGTTTACTCCCGCGCGGCTCCTGGCCCGACTCAGCCGCTACGTGACGCTGTTCCCAGGGGACGTGATCTGGTTGGGCAGCGGAGCGAGTTCGCAGCCGTACGTTGCGCACGGCGACACGGTCACAGTCTCCTGCGCGGGCGTCGGTGCACTTACCAATACGATTGTGTGCCGGTGATGGTGGCGCCGCCGTTTGACTGTGCGCGGTTGGATGCGCTCATGGAAGCGGCCGATATCGAATGGCTTCTAGCGACGTCACGTGCGAACGTCCGCTACCTGCTGGGCGGCTACGAGTACCTGTTCCAGGTGGGGTTCGACGAAATCGGCATTTCGCGGTACCTACCGGTTGTCGCCTACCGGCGCGGTCAGATTGAAGACGCGTACTACGTGGCCGCCCCGCACGAACTGACACAACTCGAGCTGACGCCGATCTGGATCGCGCAGCGTGTGCGTGCCGAGTCGAGCGTCGAGGCGGCCATCGAAGCTGCGGCGGCGCCGATCGCTGGTACGTCGGGCCGGGTGGGAGTCGAGTTGGACTTCTTGCCGGCCTCAGCATGGCTTGGGCTCGCGGAGGGACTGCCGGACGCGGAGCTCGTCGACGCGGCGGTCATCTTGGAGCAGCTTCGCGCGGTGAAGAGTCCCTGTGAGCTCGATCGCATCCGCGCGGCGTCGGTGGGAATCGTCGACGCAATGCTCGCAACGATCGGCGCGGCCGAAGAGGGAATGAGCAAGGCGTCGATGGCCGCGATCTTTGAAGACGAGGTGAGGCGACGCGGTCTCAGATTCGACTATGTCTGGATCGCCGCCGGAGCAAATCTCGTGCGCACCCCGATTGGTGGGCATTGGCGGGTGGGCGAGCCCCTGTCGCTGGACTCCGGCGGGCGCTTGGACGGCTACATCGGCGATCTCTGCAGAATGGCCACGATCGGCCCGCCGACGCCTGACCTCGAGGGACGCCTACAGGAAGTGACGCGCGTACAGGAGACGGTCCGGCAGGCGGTCATGCCAGGCGTGCCCGGGCGCGCCGTGGTCGATGCGGCGCTCGCCGCGCTGTCGACGTGCTCGCACCGGCGCTTCATGCGCACGCTTGTTCACGGACTGGGTCTGGTGTCCCATGAGGCGCCAAGGTTGATGAAGTCGGGCATTCCATATCTGCCAACCCACGCCGACGACCTTCTGGAGGCGGGCATGGTTCTGTCGGCTGAGACCGAGATCGCCGATCCGAACGTGGGCCTAGTCAAGCTCGAAGACACGATTATCGTGACTCCACATGGCTGCGAGGTCGTCGCTGATTATGGGCGAGGGTGGAACCAGGCCGGGACACAGTCAACGAAGACGACCCCGTAGGCGCAGAGCCTTAGTACGGCCACAAAGGAGGTGTGTAGATGCTCACAGGTGATGATTACGCGGCCATATCCGATCTTTACGCGCGGTATAACCACCTTGCCGATGGCGATGATCCGGTCGCCTATGGCGACTGTTACGCCGAGGCAGGGTGCCTTGTATCGAACGGCCGTGTGATCGGAGAGTCCCGGGCCGAGATCGAGAGCTTCCGCCGGAGCGTGATGGAAAGGCCGGCGACGCGGCGGCACCTCTCGTTCAACCTCTGGCTGGAGGACGACGGCACCGATCGCGTGATTGGTCGAACCTACACACAGTCCTATGACATCTCGCCCGACGGCCTGCAACTGGAGCTGACACATGTCGGCGCCACCGAAGATGTCGTGGTGCTGTTCGCTGACCGGCAATGGCGGTTCGCCAGGCGCGAGCTCAAGTTCGATTGGATCGCGCCGAGTTGGCGGACATGACCGTTGCGCTTGAGGGGCTGAGGTAGGCGATGATGAGCGACTCCCGTCTGACGCGACGCATCCAATCCGTTGAGGATGCGCGCCTCCTTGCGCGGCGGCATCTCCCACGCTTTCTCTACGATCGCTACGAGGCTGGCGCTGGTGATGGCATCACCCTGCGTGAGAACGTGAAGGCGTTTGAGGCGGTGACCTTCCGGCAGCGGGCGGGCCGTTTCGCCGCGACACGGTCGCTCGGCTACGACGCATTCGGGATTCAGCTTGAGATGCCTGTCATGCTCGCGCCGGTCGGCGTGCTCGGCGCTGGTCGTACCGCGGCGGAGGCAAGCGCGGCCGCCGCCGCCGTTGCGGCTGGCGTCGTCTCGATCCTCAGCTCCGCAACTGGCACGGCCGTTGAGGATGTCAGCAAGCGCTGCCCGGGCCGGCTCTTCTACCAGCTCTACTATCTCGGCGGCCGAGCGGGCGCCGAGGCGATGATCGAGCGCGCTCGCGCCGCTGGCTGTCGGGCGCTCGTGGTGACGATGGATACGCAGGCTCGCGGCGAGCGTGACAGGACATACGTCGACCGCGCCTACGCGCCTGAGTCGCTCGCAATCCGCCACCTGCTGCGCGCTGCGCCCGACATCGCGCGACACCCGGGCTGGCTGGCCGAGTTCCTGCGGCGACCGGCGAGGTCGGGGCGCGGCCTCTCGCTTCCCATGGCACGCGGGCTTGAAGGCGATCGCGACCTTCCGATCTTCGAGATGGGCCGCCATCTCTATCGCCTCACCCCAACCTGGGAGGACTTCGACTGGATCCGCGCCGCGTGGCAAGGGCCGATCGTCGCCAAGGGCGTCTTGAACGCTGACGATGCGAGATGCGCCATCGACGCGGGCGCGGACGCGGTGGTGGTTTCGAACCACGGCGGTAACGGGCTTGACGGTCGGCCCGCAACCCTGCGGGCGCTCCCGGGCGTTGTGAACGCCGTCGACGGCCGGATTCCCGTCTGGATGGATGGCGGGATCCGCCGCGGTTCCGACGTCGTGAAGGCTCTTGCGCTCGGGGCGAACGCAGTCCTAATCGGACGCGCCTATCTGTACGCGTTGATGGCCGCTGGAGAGCCGGGAGTACGGCGCATTCTCGAGATATTTCGCGACGACATCGATCGTACCCTGGCGTTCCTCGGCTGCGAGTCCGTCGACGAGCTAGATGACAGTTTCGTGGATCTGCCGAGGGAGTGGAGGGATTGACCGTTGCAGCGGTCCGTTCGTGTCACCGAGGAGTGTCACCATTGTCTCCGCGGCACAGAGTCGAGCATTGACACAGAACACCTGGGCCGACTATGCTTTGCTAAGCAAGACACGCGTTGCGTCGTACGAAACGCCCGGATGTCGCCGAGCCGCCGGGAGCGGTGTATGGAGCGCTCGGTGGATCAAGGAGCCCAAATTTGAGTCCAACTGATAAACCGGAGCGACCGAAGGCGCAGAGCCGGGTCGTCCGAAAGCCCCTGGAGCGGGCTTTAGAGGTGCTCAATTGGATGGTCGATGCTCCGGGAACCCAGTGGGGCGTCCGCGAGGTGGCGAGAGGTCTCGATCTGACACCGAGCACCGCGCATCGCATCCTCCACGGTCTGGCTGAACAGGGATTCGTCAGCATTGACGCGGCGACCGGACGCATGAGCCTCGGCTCTGAGTTCTTCCGCATGGCGACCAAGGGCGCAGCGAGGTTCCCGTTCCGCGAAGCCGCGATGCCGGCGTTACGAGGTCTCGTTGCGCTTCACGACGAGACCGCGTGGCTGACGACCTACGAGGCGCGGCGCCGGCAGATCATGATGATCGCCAGCGTCGAGAGCTCTCATCAGCTGCGGACAGTCGTGCGGCTCAGCGAGTGGCTTCCCCCGTATTACGGCGCAAGTGGTCTGTCCGTCGTCGCGTTCCTTCCGGCTGACGAGCGCGAGACGATCATTGAGCAGTTCCAGCGTGATCATGCCGGGCACGACGATGTCTCCTCAGAGGTGACCCTGCTTCGTAAGTCACTCGAGCGAGCTCGCCAGACCGGCTACTCGCGGACCGTGGGGGAGCGAACCCCGGGCGCCCTCGGCATCGCCGCTCCAGTCTTTGGCTTGGGCGATCAGGTGATGGGGTCGATCGGCATCAGCATGGCGCTTCCTCGGTTCGTGCTCGACACCGAACCGATCGTTGCCGAGTCGGTGATCAACCACGCGGCAAACGTGTCTGCGGCTCTGCGAGGCGAGCGAATCGAGCTGGAAGTGGCCACCCCCCCAGCCTCACCGCAGCCCAAGCGGCTGGGCAGCGTAACGGATGGAGTGGTGTAAATGATTCGCAGGGCAGACGCTGTGCGGATCGTTGTGGAGAGTCTCCAGCCGGACACGCTGGTTGTCGCATCGCTTGGGAGCGCCTCCTATTACCTCTTCGAGACGGACGACCGACCGCTCAACCTGTACACGTTCGCAGCGATGGGACAGGCGAGTTCTATCGCGCTCGGACTGGCGATCGGCTGTCCAGAGCGCCCGGTGGTCGTGATTGACGGCGATGGATCGATCTTGATGAACCTGAGCATTCTCGCAGTCATCGCTGATCAGTCTCCAAAGCGGTTCCTGCACGTGATCCTCAACGACGGTGCGTTCGAGAGCACCGGGGGCCAGAAGACGCTCAGCGATGGAGTCGTATCCCTCACCGGTGTCGCGCAGGCCTGCGGTATCGCCAGCGCCACCGAGGCGGCGGACGGCGAGCAGCTGGGGGCGGCAATCGACGCGTGGCAGATCGCTGGCGGCGTCGCCCTCGTCGACGTGGATGTCCCCTCGGAGCGCGGCGACGTTCGCCCGCGTATCGACCCTGTCTATTACCGCTACCGGTTCAAGGACGCGCTGAGCGAACTGGGTGCCGGCGAGCAGGCGGCTCGATAGCCATGACGCGGATGTTCAGGCGGCTGCAGCGCAACGAAGCGGCCTTTGGTGGGCTGATGATGGAGCACGGAGCGGAGTGGATCGAGATCCTCGGCTATGTCGGTGTCGACTTCGCCCAAGTCGACATGATGAACAGCTCGATTGACTGGGGCCATGCCGCCGAGATGGTGCGCGCCTGCGCCCGATTCGATGTCACCCCGTGCATTCGGCTGCAGTCCTACCCGTGGGGCGGAACCGACGAATTGGACCCTCGCCTTCCGGCCGACGTCTTCCGCGCGATCGGCATCGGCGCCGAGGGCATCACCGCGTCGGTGAACACCGCGGAAGCGATCGCCTCTTTGATGGTGCCGATAAATGAAGACAACGAGAACGACTACGTCCACACGCGTCCGTACGTGAACCGACCGCTCTACATGCCGCGGGACGGCACCACCCGTAGCGACGACGATCGCTCCGGGAATCGCTGGTTGATGCCGGATCTCGAGAGCACGGAGGCGATCGGCAACATCGACGAGATCGTCGACGTCGACGGACTGCGCGCCATCAAGCTCGCGCTCGCCGACATATCGCAAGCGATTGGGCATCCGTTCGACTACAAGCACCCGGAGTTGCTCGCGATCGTCCGTGAGGTCGTGACCAAGGCTTCTCAACGCGGAATCGTGGTGTTCGCGTTTGCGGGAGGCGACACACCAGACGCCGTAACGGAGTCGGTGCGCCGGCTCTGGGACCTGGGTGTCCGCGGATTCAGCATTCCCCGACTGACCTTTGCTGCCCAGCGGTTCTACGAACGGACCCTGCAGCTCATCGACGAACAGTTGGAGGGCGCTCGAACCTGACCTCGCTTAGTCGCGTTGGTTTGCGCGCTTTATGACATCGAGTGGAGGAGTAACGATGCGCGATTATGGCGCCCTCAAGCTGACGATCGCCGACAGTGTCGCGACGGTCGCCATGCACAGTCCCGTCGACCTGCCGATTCAGCACCCCCACAACGTGCACGTTGAACTTGCACAGGTATTCAATGATCTCCGCGAGGACCACAGCGTCCGCGTGATCGTCCTTACCGGTGCGGGCGACTCATTCTTCGTCGTCCGTCCGCCCGAGTCCTACCACGATTCGGAGCAGCGGCGCTCGCGGACCGATCCGGCTCGCATGTGGGAGTCATTTTCGTCGACGGCCATGATGCACGAGCAGATGGCTCTGATCGAGAAGCCGATCGTGGCGAAGGTGAACGGCGACGCAATCGGCTTCGGCTCGACCCTTGTATTCGCTTGCGACCTGATCATTGCCCGTGATGACGCGACCATCATCGACACGCACATGGGGATGGGTGAGACTCCAAATATCGGGCCAGACGACTTTGGGCTGGTTCCCGGCGACGGCGGTACCGCACTAATCCCGCTCTTTTTCCCGCCTCCGCTCGCCAAGGAGTACCTCATGCTCGGACGCGCCTTCACTGGCGAGGAGCTGGCGCGGATGGGAGTTATCAACTATGCGGTCTCGGCGGCCGAGCTCGATGGCTTCGTGAGCGACTTTGTGCAGCGCCTCCTACTCCGCTCCGCCTACGCCCTCGCCTGGACAAAGCGGACAGCCAATCGGCCGGTTGTGGCGCAGGTGACGTCTGCGCTTGATTCGGGCCTGGCATACGAGATGGTCACGTTCCATCAATGGGAACGGCTCGGCTGGACTGACACAAAGCACTTCGACGGCACGCCCACCGCGACCTAGCGACGCGGCGGATGCGCCGATGCTGGATGTCCTAAAAGCGCGGCGACACGAGCGTCGCCGGGTGGAGGAGCAACCGTGACCCGCGTTCTCGACTGCCATGTGCACATCTTCCCGACCGCGGAGGAGGGAATCTTCTGGCAGGAGGCGGTGGGGCTCACCGCGCCGCGAAGCGGCGTCCTGGCGGACTTCGTCGCCTACATGGACGCATCCGGGCTCAGCGGCGCGGTGGTGCTTTTGTTCCATCGCTCGGCGCAGACGCTCGAGGCGCTGGTGGGCGAGGGCGTGCCGGTCCAGGACGCCCGCGCCGAGGTTGTCCGCCGGATCCGGGCCTACAACCGCTGGGGCTGTGAGGCGGCGGAGGACGATCCGCGTCTCCTGCCGTTCGTTGGTGTCAATCCGAGCATGATGTCGGGCCCTGAAATGAGAAGCGAGATCGAGGAGCTCGCGACGCGTGGGGCGCGGGGCGTAAAGATCATCCCGCCCGCGATCGGGCTGCCCGTGAACGCCGACGACTACGAGCCGATTTACGAGGCATGCTGCAGTCTCGGGCTTCCCCTCCTGAGCCAGTCGGGGGCCGGCGCGACGCCCGACGCTCCCGCGCATGGAAGGCCACGGCTCTTCGCCGATGTTCTCGATCGCCACGGGGAGCTGAAGCTCATTCTGGCGCACATGGCCCGTGGATTCGAGCGGGAGCTTCATGAGTTGCTCGACTCGTATCCGAACGTTGTGACCGACACGTCGTCGCGACTTGAGCACCTCAACGAGGACGGTCAGTGGACGCGCAATGAGATGCGAGATTTCGTCCGCGGGCTCGGCGCGGAGCGAGTTCTGTACGGCACGAACTTTCCGCTTGCCGATCCGGCGCGATCATTGGCGGTCCTTGAGTCGCTAGGCCTGACTCCGCGGGAGTTCGCACAGATCACCAGCGAGAACCTCGAACGCGTGCTCGCGCGATAGTCGGCATCCGGCGTCGACCCCAGCTACCACTTGACGTTTCGCTACGGCATCATTAGGATTTCGCCTAACGGCACGCCTGTTCTACTGAGCAGAACGCGAGATGCGATGACTACCGAATGCGGGGCACCATGACGCGAATCGTTGATCTGACGCACACAGTCTCGCCCTTGACGCCGCGCTCGACCGATCATCCACAGGTTGAGTTCAAAAGTGTGCGCTGGTTTTCGCGGCACGGAATTCGGACGCATACGGTCTACGCGTCGCTGCACTCGGGAACGCACATCGATGCGCCCAGCCTGTACATGCCGGACGGCTACAACATCGACGACATTCCGATCGAACGACTCTTCGGCCCGGGGATCATCCTCGACGTGCGCCGCGACGAATGGGGGGTCATCGGCGCGGCCGATCTCGATGCAATCGGCCACGACGTGCAGGAAGGCGACAATGTCATCCTCTGCTGTGGCTGGGGTCAGTACTACGGCCGAGACGAGGAGAAGTATCAGCTCAGGTCGCCTGGACTTGACAAGTCAGGCGTCGATTGGCTTGTGAGTCGTCGGGTGAACGCCGTCGGGATCGATGCGTCGTCCTCCGAACACGTGTTCATGCGCCTGCCACAGTGGAAGGGCGTGCGACCAGACATCTTCGGCGAAGTCGACGCGGATCCCGCGCAGTTTCCGAACGCCTACGGGCACACGGAGCTGTTTCGAAACGACATTCTGGTCGTTGATCACGTTGGCGGGCCGCTTGACAGTCTCCTCGGCGTGCGCTGCACAATCGGACTCATGTGCGCAAAATACGGCGGAGTGGAGGGAGCTCCGGCACGTGTCTTCGCCCTCGTCGACTAAAGCCACCTGGAGCGAGGTCGCGGCCGACGCTCTGATCGGCGAAGGGATCGATCTTGTCTGTTACCTGCCCGACAGCGTCGTGTCGCAGCTGCATCGAGCGCTCGAATCGCGTGTCCATACCGTTCGGCTAAACCGCGAAGAGGAAGGCGTCGGTATTTGCGCCGGCTATTGGCTGAGCGGCCGCCGCTGCTGCTTTCTCATGCAGAACACCGGATTTGGCAATGCGGTCAACGCGACGCTCGGGCTGTTGGTTGGCATGCGTATTCCCTGCCTGTTTGTGATCAGTATCCGCGGGCTGCTGGGCGAATTTAATCCGGGGCAGGTGCCCGTCGGTGTGGCGACGAGACACCTGCTCGATGCCGTCGGCGTTCCGCATTTTGCCCCTGAGTCGTTGGACATGGTCGCGCCGATCGTTCGCGGGGCGTGTCGCCTGACGGAGGCCGCGCAAGGACCGGTGGCACTGTTGCTCGAGACCCAGCTGACTGGGGGAAAGGGCGGGCTGTGACGACGTGCTGCGGGAGCTTAGTGCGTCGCGAACATGTCGACTTCCGACCCCGCCGGGATCGGGAAGCGGGACAACCCTGGGGCCAGGAGGCACAACATGGCTGTGAGTAGCGTGGACGAGGCGAAGGAAACAGCAGCCGAGGCACTCGGGCTTTCCTTGATATCACGCGGGGACAAGCCCCGCGAACGAGGCATCACCATGGTCATGGACCAAGGATGGCCGATCGAGTTCGCTGCGGGAATGCTAGACCAGTACGGGGCGTATCTGGACATCGCGAAACTGTGGGACCCACACCTCCTGCAGCCCGCCAAAGCGGTGCGACGGAAAATTGAGGTGTATCGGGAGTACGACGTCGACGTGCAACCTGGCGGCATCTTCGTTGAAATGGCAAAGGCGCAGGGCCGGGGAACGGAGATCATCAAGCGAATCGCGGACATGGGTTTCACGATCCTTGAGATGTCGAGCACGACATCCGCGCGCGGCGACATGAGCGAGGAGCTTGAGCAGCTCGCGCTTGCCCGCGAGCTTGGGCTCAAGGTGATTGGCGAGGTCGGGCGCAAGTTTGCCGACGGCGACACGACCCGTCTGACCGCGGACACGCTTGACATACCGGCGACCGTTCACGAGTTCCAGTCACTGCTCGAGGGAGGCGCCTGGAAGGTGTACTGGGAAGGACATCTTCTGCGCGAGGTCCTCGGCGACGATCCTGAGAGCATCCACACGAAAGCACCGACCGGAACCCGCCAGGTACTCGAGGTGGTGGCCCAGGTGGGTGCCGAGAACATCATCTTCGAGGCGTCTGGGCTGCGGCCGCGGGCGAACCGTCAGTGGCTTCAATTCTGGCTCGTTCGGCTGTTTGGGCCGCACGTGAACATCGGTAACGGCCGGATCGAGGAGCTCGCCAATATGGAGGCTTTGCGAAGCGGCACCCATCCGGTGTTCGGCTTCGGCAGTGCCGGCAACTACCCCGCCATGCGCGCCCTCGAGTCAGGCGAAACCGATTGGTGGCGATCCTAAATGGAGCCGCGTGTGGTTGTCGTGACCGGCGCGGCGCAGGGAATCGGGCGCGACATCGCAGCCGCGTTCTCGGCCAACGGCGACAACGTGGTCCTGCTTGATCACTCGGGCGATGCGGTCGAGGCGGCCGCGGCGCAGATGGGGGCGCGAGCTTATGAGGTCGACGTGCGGGACTACGATGCGGTAGCCCGCTGCGCAGGCGAGGTGAGCGCCGCCGTCGGCAACGCTGACGTTCTCGTGAACAACGCGGGAATCATGTCTCGAACGTCGGTTCTCACAACCGCTCCCGAAGAGTGGCGGGCGGTGCTCGAGACCAACGTGTCCGGGGTCTTCAACTGCGTCTCAGCGTTCGTGCCTTCGATGGTCGAGCGGGGCCAAGGTTGGGTTGTCAACATCGGCTCGATCTGGGCTGGGCACGTGTGGCCTGATCGCGCGGCCTATTCCGCCAGTAAGGCAGCGGTCGAGCAGTTCACGCGCTGCTTCGCCGTCGAGGTGGCACCCCACGGCGTCCGTGTGAACGCCATCTCGCCCGGCCTCATGCAGACGGAGATGACGGCGGCCGTCGTTCAGGACGCTGCGTTTCAGGCGACCTTCATGCCGCGATTGGGTCTTCGTGCGGCTGGCATCCCGAGCGAGCACCTGGCTGAAGTGGCGGTCTTCCTGACGACGCAGGCGGCTGGGTACATGGCCGGCGAGATCGTCGAGGTTCACGGTGGCTACTACTGAGCCGCCGTGTTCTGATGTGAGGTTTCCCACCTCACGGAGCGCCGCAAAGTGCGCGCTGCGTCTGTGCGGATTGGTAGTGCGAGCGGGGAGGTGGTGTGAATGTCGCGGATGTACGAACGGTTCGGGCGGGGCGATGCCGCTGTCGGGGCGACGATCATGGAGCATGGCGCCGAGTGGGTAGAGATCTTGGGCTACGTCGGGATCGACTACGCAATGATCGACATGATGAACGTGTCGATCGACTGGGGACACGCTGCCGATCTGGTTCGGGCATGCGCGAGATACGACGTGACACCGTGGATTCGTCTCCAGTCGTTTCCGTGGGGAGGAGATTCGAAACCGGACCCCCGACTGCCTTCGGACGTCTTTCGCGCGATCGGAATCGGAGCCGAGGTGATCATCGCCTCCGTAAACACCGTCGAGGCCATCGAAGCGATGCTCGTTCCGGTGCGGGAGGACAACGCCAACGACTACGTTCACACGCGTCCGTACATCAACCGCCCGCTCTACATGCCGCGCGACGGAACGGTTCGGCGAGATGATGACCGCTCCGGCAACCGCTGGATAGTCCCCGACATCGAGAGCATGGAAGCGCTCGACAATCTAGAGGCCATCGTTGAGATCGACGGGCTCAGCGGATTCATGTTGTCTCTAGCGGACATATCACAGGCCATCGGGCACCCGTTTGACTACCGTCATCCAGAATTAGAGGCAATCGTCCGCCGTGCCACCAATCTTGCTGCTACGCGAGGCGTGAAGGTGTTCTCGTTCGCGGGTGGCGACACTCCGGAGGATGTCGCCGAGTCCGCGCGACGCCTGTGGTCGCTCGGGATCAGCGGCTGGATGATTCCGCGCATGACGTTTGCTGCGCAACGATTCTACGAGCGGACACTGCGGCAAATTGAGGACGATGTTCCGGGCACGCGACTAGAGCACAGCTAGCTGCCGAGTGTTTGCACGGACCGGCGCATTTGGTGACGGATCGATGCGGCGCTCGCATAGATCGCGTAACGGCTGTTCGGCGGAGCGCGTCTGCCATACCAGTCGACGAAACAGCGGCGGCGTATGCCGTGCTCCCTGCGATGCGGCGGGAGGTCGATGCCTTGCGACGGCGCGGGAGCGCAGTGGACGGCGCTGCGCCTACACGCCTACGCGTGCCGCTAGAAGAGCGGAGGTGCCGTGGACCGCTTGGTAGGGACGTGGGAGTTGGTGCGGGCAGAGATGACTGACGACTCTGGGCGGTTGCATCTCCCGTGGGGCGAGCAGCCGGCAGGGCGTGCGTTGTATACGGGGAGCGGCCACATGTGCGTGGTCATTCAGGCGGCCGACCGGCCGCGGTTTCGAACCGATGATCGCGCTTCCGCCTCCCTGGAGGAGAAAGCTGCGGCATTCGATGGTTTCGTGGCGTATGCAGGCAGGTACGAGGTCGCCGAGGATCTGCTGCGACATCGTGTCGAGGTCTCATCGTTTCCGAACTGGGTGGGCGGCGAGCTGGTGAGACGGCATGAAATCGCGGGCGACCATTTGACGCTTACGACGGTTGGCGGCACGACCTCATGGCGAACGGAATGGGACCGTCGGCCGTCCGCTCCATGACCCGCAATCGCGAGCAGCACCGCGGCAGAGCCGCACTTCAAGCTCGTATCGAAGCCTCAGTCCGCCGATTCGGGTAGCCCCCCACAAACGCCCGTGGCCGGCCGCTGACCCTCGCCGGTCATCGTCAAGCACTTGCAATTGCGCTTGACATGCGCTACACGACGCTATACGATGAACGAAACGCCCGTTCCTTTCAACGGGACAGTCATTTCTTGGGATGAGAGGGAGGAACGCGATGTCGTTACGCCGGGCTCGTCGCATTGGAGCGTGTAGCCTCGCCCTCGGGGCGGCTCTGGTCATGTTGGTTGCCTCGGGCGTGGTAGGGGCCGCGCCCGCCATGACCACGATCAACGTTGGTGTGCTTCTCGGTACGCCGCTTCCTAACAGCCCGATTGTGGGCAGTGACTTCGGATTCTTCGCCTCGCAGCATCTCAAGGTAAACCCCGTCGTACTTGCAACAAGCGCAGCGGCAGAAACCGCTCTCGCTGCGAACCAAATCCAGTTTGTCTCCCAGCCGCCCGATGCGGTGGTTGAAGCAAATACTCAAGGCGCAGGGCTCGTCATGGCGTCGGGCATGTCGGTGCGGTTCGCGTCGCAGCTTCTCTGCCAGCCAGGCTCGGTGACGCCAGGCGCCTACCCAGGCGTGATGAAGCAGCTCGTCGGGAAGTCAATCGGGATCACTGTGCCCGGACCAGCGAGCGTAACCGACGAGAACATCTCGGTATCGCTCCACGACGCCGACGTGTCGCTGTCCAAGGTCAATATTGTGCCGCTCGGATCGCTGCCCTCGATGCAGGCCGCCTTTGAGGCCAAAAGCGTGGACTGCATCGTTTCGTACCCGCCACTTGACGAAGAACTCCAAGGTCAGTCCACTCTGCTCCTCGACTGGGCTGCCGGGCAGGGTCCAAAGAAGCTCGCCAACGAATTGTCGACCGGCTTCGCTACGAATCAGTCCTTTGCGAAGAGTAACCCGCAGGCGGTTGTCGGATTCGCACGCGCGATGCAGAAAACGCTCCAGTTCGAGGCTAATCCTAAAAACGCGACCGCAATCGCAACTAAGGTTCAGCCATTCTTGGATCCGACCGCGCCGGTGTCGCTGCTGGCGTCGGTGTACAAGGAGCTGGCGCCGACGTGGAGCTTCACCGTCAGTCCCCTCCAGCTCTTCAATACGGCAGGAGCAATCAAGGATTACACCGGTAGCCGTCCGTCGCTGACATTGAAGAGCTTGTTCGCCTCGCCGGTGCAGAAGTACGTGAGCCCTCCACCGAAGAAGAAGTGAACGGCTTCGCGTAGCTTCGATCGAAACAGACGTCGGCGGAGGGCGCGGGCCATGGACCACTGTCCTGATCAGGGCCCGCCAACCTTTCGCCGACGTCGGGCGTCAGTCGCCGATCTCCACGTCTTTACATCCGAGCCGAATACGATGAGCCTGCGGGACCTAGCTTCGCGGTGGCATGACTGAGCGTTCTCGCCACACTCTTGCGTCCGGCCTGAAGTTTGCGGAAGCTCCGCGCTGGCACGCGGGTCGGCTCTGGGTGGCGGACATGATTGGGCACCGAGTGGTCGCGATCGACCTGCGAGGGGACGCCGAGGTGATCGCTGAGTTTGACGAGGAGCCTTCTGGGCTCGGCTTCCTACCTGACGGGACGCCTCTCGTGGTGCTTCGCCAGTCCAAGCTCGTCATCAGGCTCGAGAGCGGGGCGAATCGGGTTCACGCGGATTTGTCCGGAGTCCCCTGCGACACCCTCAACGACATGGTCGTTGACGAAGCTGGTCGCGCATGGGTCGATGCGGTCCGAATGCGCCCGGCGAGTACAGAAGATGTGGGAGAAACCGTCGTGTGCCTGGAGGTCGACGGGAACGTTCGACAGTGCATCGATGGCTTGGTCAATCCGAACGGGCTGGCTATCCGGACGTCGCCAGCCGAATTGGTCGTGGCGGAGACCTACGCCCACCGACTCACCGCGTTCGAGCTCTCCGATGACGGCACAGCCGGGCAGCGCCGAACCTATGCGGATCTCGGGGACGCGTCGCCTGACGGAATATGCTGCGACAGTGGCGGCGCGGTGTGGGTGGCGTCGGTGTTCACCGGCGAGTTTCTGCGCGTCGCCGACGGCGGTGATGTGATCGAGAGGGTAAGCGTCGGCGAGCGATGGGCCGTCGCATGCGCGTTTGGTGGTGACGACCGAGCGACGCTGTTTCTGTTGAGCGCTGAAACGACGCTCGAAACGCTCAGGCAGCCAGGCGGGACGACGAGCGTCGTCGAGACCTTTGAGCCCGGTGTGCGGGGCGCGGGGTTTCCGTAGTCCGACCCACATCCCCGTCTCTACGGCAACAGCTGCCGGGAAAGCCGCCGCGTGGCCAGCGCGAGCGCCAGCGAGCCGAAGGCGGCGAGATAGAGCGCGGCGACGACGATGTCCCAGTTGAAGGTGCCCAGGGCCGGCTCCCGCAGAAGCTGGATGCTCTGATACAGCGGCAGTATCTCGACCGCCGGCCGGGCCCACGCCGGATAGACCGACAGCGGATAGAAGGTCGTCGCGAACAGGAACATCGGCAGCATCACGAGCTGGATCAGCTGGAAGTCCGAGAAGTCGCGCAGGTAGGTGGTGACGGCAAGCCCGGCGGCCCCGAACGCGTAGCCGACGAGCAGCGAGCCCGGGATCGCGAGCGCTATTCCGGGCGAGACGGCCAGGCCGAGCGCCAGTGTCACGATCACGAATCCCGCGGAGGCCAGCAGTCCGCCGAGGACGGCGCTGACGACCTCTCCAAGCGCGATGTCGGCGACCGAGAGGGGTGTCGGCACGATCGCGTCGTAGCCCCGCTCCGCCTTCATCCGCATGAAGACGGCGAAGCTCGTCTGGTTGAAGGCAGCGTTCATCGCCGTTGTCGCAAGGATCGCTGGGGCGACGAATGCGGCGTAGCGCACGTCGACGCCTGGCACCTTGCCGACGAGCGCCCCGACCCCGAAGCCGATCGAGAGCAGGTAGAGCATCGGCTCGACGAAGCTCGACAGCACGGGTGTCAGGGAGCGGCGATAGATCAGCGCGTTGCGCTCGATGAGGCTGCCCGTGCGCTGGAGCGTCCAGCCTCTGGCGATCACGGGTGAAGCCGTCTTCTGTAGGTGACGCGTGCCACGGCGACGCCGGCGAGGACGAAGGCGAGGAGGTAGCCGGCGTGTGCGGCGACGCTCTCGGCCGAGGCGGTCGCGAGGCTGAGCGAACGGCACAGGGCTACTCCCTGAGCCAGCGGTAGCGCGGAGGCGATGGTGCGGATGCCGTGCGGGAGCTGGTCGAGCGCGAAGAACGTGCCGGAGAACATGTACATCGGCATCAGCACGAAGCGGAAAACGGCGCTGATCTTCGCCATCGATCGCAGAGTTACGGCCCACGCGGCCACCGGAGCTGCGAAGGCAAGACCGGTGAGGAGCGCGGCGGGGAGCGCCGCCACAGCCCCCCAGCGGACGCTGACACCGAACACCAGCATCACTGCCACGAAGGCAGCGCTCGAGGTGAGCACGCGAAATGTGATGAAGAGGAGATGGCCGACGAGGATCTCGGCCGGTTCAAGCGGCGTCGTCGCGGCGGTCCGGTACGAGCCGACCCAGCCAGCGGCGGCGGCGACACGCCCACCCCCCTCGATGTAGCCAGTCTGCATCGCGGACGCCGCCAGCATCCCGGGCGCGAAGAAGCTGGCGTACGAGACGCCGCCGAGGGTCGACGCGTGGCCGTGGTCAACGAGATGGCCGAGCCCGACCCCGATCCCGAGCAGAAACAGCAGCGGGTTCGCGACGCTGATCACGATCGTGCCGCGCCAGGTGCGGCGGTAGAGCTTTAGCCAGTAGCGAAATGCGGGCCACGCGCGCGCCACGTCAGTCGACTAGCGAGCGGCCGGTCAGCTTCAGGAAGACGTCCTCGAGCGTCGCGCGTCGCACGAGCGCCGTGATCGGCGCGAGTGGCATCGCCTGTACGTCGGCGAGCACGGCCTCGCCGTCGGCGGCGTAGATGACGACTCGGTCCGGCAACAGCTCGATGCGCTCTCCAAGCTGGGCCGCGAGGAGATGCTCCGCCGCCTCCGCCTGGATGTCCGTCGCGAAGCGCAGCTCGAGGACCTCGGGCGTGACGTGCGCCTCTATCAGTTCCCGCGGCGAGCCCTCGGCCACAATCCGTCCGGCGTTCATCACTGCGAGCCGGTCGCAGAGCTGCTCCGCCTCGTCCATGTAGTGCGTCGTCATGATCAGCGTGACGCCGTCCTGCTTGAGACGGAAGAGCCGGTCCCAGAGCACGTGCCGCGCCTGCGGATCGAGGCCGGTCGTCGGCTCGTCGAGCAGCAAGATCTCCGGCTCGTTGATCAGCGAGCGGGCGATCGTGAGCCGGCGGCGCATGCCGCCGGAAAGCGTCTCGACCTGGGCGTCCGCCTTCTCCTCGAGTTGCGCGAAGGCGAGTAGGCCGACGAGGCGCTCGCGGATGACATTTCGCTTCAGACCGAAGTAGCGTCCGTAGACGAAGAGGTTCTCGCGAACGCTCAGCTCGCGGTCTAGGCAGTCGTCCTGCGGGACGACACCGATCCGCGCCCGGATTTCCGGTCCATCGTGGGCGGGGTCCATGCCGAGCACGCGGAGCGTGCCGGCGCTGGCAGGGGAGGTTGCACCGACCATCCGCATCGTGGAGGACTTCCCGGCTCCGTTTGGCCCGAGGAAGCCGAACGCTTCGCCGCGCCCAAGCGCGAAATCAATCCCGTCGACGGCGCGAAACGGCGGCGCGCCGTTGCGGGCGGGGTACGTCTTCGTGAGGCCCCGGGCCTCGACCAGGGGCCTCCCGGACACCGGCTAACCGTACTAAAGCGAATCGTGACTAGCAATAATTGGACGAGTTTCTGAAAATTCATGCCTAAAGTCGCTGGCAAGCTGCTCGTGCTCCCTTCTTCCGCGAGAAACCTGCAAGCGACGCCGTCGAATGGCTTGCACGGATTGTCGTAGACTTGCTGCGTGGCTCGCAAGCTTGCGGACGTCGCGAAGCAGGCTGGGGTCAGCGAGGCCACGGTCAGCCGGGTCCTCAACGGGCGCCCCGGGATCTCGGAGGCTACGCGCGAGGCCGTGCTGACGGCGCTCGATGTCATCGGCTACGAGCGTCCCACCCGCCTGCGCGGCCGCCGTGCCCGCATGGTCGGGCTGATCGTGCCGGAGCTCCAGAACCCCGTCTTTCCGGCGCTCGCCGAGGTGGTGGCCGGCGCGCTCGCCCAGCGTGGCTTCAACGCGGTGCTCTGCACACGCACGGGGAGCATGTCGGAGGCCGAGTACGTGGAGATGCTGCTCGAGCGGCAGGTCTCGGGAATGATTTTCGCCGGCGGCCAGTACGCCGAGGCCGACGCGCCACACGAGCACTACCAGCGCCTGCTCCGCCTGCGCCTGCCCGTCGTTCTCATGAACGCCGCCGCCGAACACCTCGACTTCCCGCGCGTCTCGACCGACGACGCGGTCGCCATGGAACAGGCCTACGCCCACCTGGCTTATCTGGGGCATGAGCGGATCGGGCTGATCCTCGGCACGCCCGACCACGTGCCCTCAGCCCGCAAGCTCGCGGCCTTCGAGCGAATCGCGGACGTGGCGATGCCGTCGGAACTCGTCGAGCGCTCGCGGTTCTCGCTTGAGGCCGGCCAGGCGGCGGCCATGCGCCTGATCGAGCGCGGCGTCACGGGGGTCATCTGTGCAAGCGATCCGCTGGCGCTCGGCGCGATCCGCGCGGCCCGCCGGGCGCGTCTCTCGGTGCCCGACGACCTCTCCGTCGTCGGCTATGACGACTCGGCCCTGATGAGCTGTACCGACCCGCCGCTGACGACGGTGCGCCAGCCGATCGAGGCGATCGGCCGGGCGGCCGTCGACATGCTCGCGGGACAGATCGAAGGCTCGGCGGTTTCCACCGACGAGCTGTTCTTCGAGCCAGAGCTGGTGGCGCGGGGCTCGACCGCCAGCGCCAGGACCGCGCCGCCCGACGGCTTGCGGCTAGAAGTACGAAATATGCAGAACTAAGTCGGGTACTTGCAATTATTTGTCGTGTCTGGCATGCTCCGCTCGCATGAGGGAGAGGGACGCGACGACGCCTGCTTCGCTGTCCGAGCCGGAGGGCGCACTCGAGCGCCCGTGGTGGCGCGAGGCGGTCGTCTACCAGGTCTACATTCGGAGCTTCGCCGACGCCAATGGCGACGGCATCGGCGATCTGGCGGGGGTGCGGGCGCGCCTGCCCTACCTCGCCGCGCTCGGTATCGACGCGCTCTGGTTCAACCCGTGGTACCCGTCGCCACTCGCTGACGCGGGCTACGACATCGCCGACTACCGCGCGATTGATCCCGCGTTCGGGACGCTTTGGGAAGCCGAGCAGCTGATCGCTGAGGCCGATGCGCTCGGGATTCGCACGATCGTCGACATCGTCCCCAACCACGTCTCGAACGAGCACCCGTGGTTCCAGGAGGCGCTCACTGCGCCGCCGGGATCCCCGGCCCGCGAACGCTTCTGGTTCCGGCCCGGAGGCGGCGACGACGGTCAGCTGCCCCCGAACGGCTGGCAGTCGATATTCGGTGGGCCGGCATGGACGCGGAGCGCCGGCGGCGAGTGGTACCTGCACCTCTTCGCCCCCGAGCAGCCCGACCTCAACTGGGAGCACCCGGAGGTGTGGGCCGAGCACGAGGAGATCCTGCGCTTCTGGTTCGAACGCGGCGTGGCGGGCGTGCGCGTCGACTCTGCGGCACTGCTCGTCAAGGACCCGCAGCTTTCCGAGGAGCGACCTGATGCCGGTCCCGGCGAGCACCCGTTCACCGATCGCGACGAGCTCCACGAGATCTACCGGCGCTGGCGCGTGCTGGCGAACAGCTACGAGGAGCCGCGGATTCTCGTCGGCGAGGTGTGGCTGCCCGACGCGGAGCGCTTCGCACGCTACCTGCGCCCCGAGGAGTTCCACACCGCGTTCAACTTCGACTTCCTCGCGTGCCCGTGGGAACCCGCTCCGATGCGGGCATCGATCCAGTCGGCGATCGCGGCACACGCGCCGGTGGACGCGCCGGCGACGTGGGTGCTGTCAAATCACGATGTCACCCGCCCGGTCACGCGATACGGCCGCGCCGACACGCGCTTCGCCTTCGAGAACAAGCGCGAGGGGACGCCGACCGACCTAGCGCGCGGTACGCGGCGCGCCCGGGCGGCAGCACTGTTGGCGATGGCGCTGCCCGGCTCGATGTACGTCTACCAGGGCGAGGAGCTCGGACTGCCCGAGGCGGAGAACATCCCAGCCGATCGCCGGCAGGATCCGATGTGGCACCGGTCCGGCGGCGTCGACCCCGGTCGGGACGGCTGCCGGGTGCCCATCCCGTGGTCCGGCGCAAAGCCGCCTTACGGGTTCAGCCCCAACGCGGAGATGCGTCTGTGGCTCGATCAGCCCGACGACTGGGCGCCGCTCTCGGTCGAGGCGCAGGCCGATGACCCGGCATCGATGCTCAACCTTTACCGCGTCGGGCTGCGCATCCGCCGCGAGGCGCCGTGGGGAGCCGACTCAAAGCTGAGCTGGCTCGACTATGGCGATGAGGTAATCGCGTTTGCGCGCGGCGACGGCTTTCTTTGCGTCGTCAACTTCGGCTCGGAGCCCGTTGAGCTCCCAGCCTGGGCCGAGGTCCTCGTCGGGAGCGCCGAGCTCGTCGACGGCGCGCTGTCGCAGGACACCACCGTTTGGCTTGTTAGGGCCACAGACACATCAGCGGTCGACCCAGAAGTCGACGGCCGGCGTGACAACGCACACATCTAGGTCAAGGCAATGTCTATTTCTAGGTCAGGGAGTGAGAGGAAAATGAGATTCAACATCAGGCCGATGAGGCCGATCCGCATAGGCGCGGCCGTCGCCGCGGTGAGCCTGCTGGCTCTCGCTGTCGGCACGGCGTCGAATGCGTCGGCGAGTAAGAAGGCGCCGACGGTAACCATCAATGTCGCGGCGCTGATCCCCGGTAGCACGAAGGCGGCGGTGGCGGAGTTCAACAAGCAGATCGCCGAGTTCGAGCAGCAGAATCCGACGATCAAGGTCAACGGGGTCCAGTACGACTGGACCGGCCCGACATTCGCCGCGGAGCTTGCCGCGGGAACCCTGCCGGACGTTTTCACCGTTCCGTTCACCGACGGGCGCTCCCTCGGGGAGGCCGGGCAGCTCGCCAACCTGACGTCCTACGTCAAGAAGCTTCCGTATTTCAAGCAGTTCAACCCGGCGGTGATCGCCGAGGGCACCGACGCGAAGGGCCAGGTCATCGCGATTCCGACCGCCGCCTACGCCCAGGCGCTCCAGTACAACCGCCAGCTCTTCAGCGAGGCGGGCCTGAATCCCAACGACCCGCCGAAGACGTGGGCGCAGGTCGAAGCCGACGCGAAGCAGATCACGCAGAAGACCGGGATGACCGGCTTCTCGGAGATGGGCGCGAACGACAACACGGCGGGCTGGATCCTGACGACGCTCGACTACGCGTTCGGCGGGCGGATGGAAACAGGAGTCGGTACGCACGCCAAGGCGGACTTCGACAATCCGCAAGCCGTTCAGGCGCTTCAGATGCTGCACACGATGCGCTGGACGGACAACGACATGGGCTCCAACTTCGGTCTCAGCTGGGGCACGTCGAATCAGGCGTTTGCAGCCGGGCAGATCGGCATGTTCATCAGTGGCTCCGACGTGTACACCAACATGGTCCAGGCCGACAACATCAACCCGAGCATCTACGGCCTGGCGCCGATCCCGCTCGCGAACAACAAGAACGCCGGCGTCCTCGGCGGCGGCACGCTCGCCGCGGTCAAGCCGACGGCGACGCCGGCCCAGATCGCAGCGGCGATGAAGTGGATCACCTTCTTCTACATGTCACCGCTTGTGAACAAGCAGCAGGCGATCCGCAACGCACAGACACTCGTCGCCAACAAGCAGCCGGTCGGCGTGCCCGAACTGCCGGTGTTCAACGAGAAGCAGTACCAGATCTCGCAGAGCTGGATCGCACCATTCATCAACGTTCCGCTGAAGCAGCTCTCGCCGTTCAACAGCGGGATCTTCAAGGAGAAGGTGATCCCTGAGCCCGAGGCGGCGACCCAGGCCGTCTACGGTGATCTCGACTCGGTCGTGGAGGACGTGCTCACCGACCCGAACGCGAACATCAAGAGCCTGCTCCAGGCGGCGAACGTGACCGGCCAGAGCTCAATCGAATCGGGATCGTAGGGTCCCGCCGGGCCGCCCACGGGTGGTCGCGCTGAATCTCGGCGCGGCCACCCGGTCGGCTTCCCGACCAGCGTAGGCCCACGCGACGCAATGTCGAAGACAGATGTCATGACGCCCCGTTCGCAGAAGCTCGATCACGCGCTTCGTGGCGGGGCGGCCATCCGCGCGCCGCGTGGGCTCGTTCTCGGTACGCCGGCGAGCTGGGTGCGGCGCGGCGGGCTTTCGAAGCTGCTTTTCCTGCTGCCCCTGCTGTTCGTTTTCGGAGCCTTCTCGTGGTATCCGATCGTGCGCCTCGTGCTGATGTCCCTGCAGCACACGAACCTCGTGCAGCCGGCGACCTGGGTCGGGTTCGCGAACTTTTCCGCCGTAGTCCACGACCCGCTGTTTCCGATCGCCGTCAGGAACACCGCCGAGTTCGCCGGACTCGCGCTCGTTTTCGGCTATCCGATCCCACTGATCGCGGCGGTGCTCATCAGCGAGGTGCGAAGTCGGCGCGGCCTGTACAGCGCCCTTGCCTACCTACCGGTGGTGATCCCACCAGTCGTTGCGGTACTGCTCTGGAAGACGTTCTACGACGCCTCGCCGAACGGCGTCTTCAACACCGTGCTGGGGTGGGTCGGCATCAGCGCACAACCATGGATCCAGGCGCAGCACTCGGCGCTGCCCTCGCTCGTGCTGGAGTCGACATGGGCCAACGCGGGCGCCACCGTGATCATCTACCTCGCGGCGCTGACCGGCGTCAACCGCGAGCTCTATGAGGCGGCGGCGGTCGATGGCGCAGGGGTCTGGAAGAAGGTCTGGCATGTAACGCTGCCGCAGATTCGCACCGTGTTGCTGATCACGATGATCCTGCAGATCATCGGCACCGCGCAGGTCTTCATCGAGCCTTACCTCTTCACGCAGGGCGGGCCCGCCAACGCGACGCTGACCGTGATGCTGCTCATCTACGACTACGCGTTCGGCAACTCGCTCGGGGGCGACTACGGCAAGGCGGCGGCGCTCAGCCTGATGCTCGTGGCGTTCCTCGCCGTGTTCTCGCTTGTCTATCTGCGAGCCACGCGCTCATGGAGCAGCGAATGATCGCGCTCCCGCTGCGGCGCCGAGAGCGGCGGTACGAGGGTGGCCCGTCGGCGCTCGTGCTCGAAAGCGACTGGCGCCGGCCGAGTGTCAGGTGGGGACTTGGGACGGCGCACACCGTGCTCCTCGTCCTGCTGGTGATCATCGGGCTCGGCCCGATCCTCTGGCTCGCCAAGTCGGCGATCACGCCCACGCAGGACACTCTTGCCTCTCCGCTCTCGTTCTTCCCGCACGGGTTCGCCTGGAGCAATCTCACCGACGCCTGGAACCAGGTCGACGTCGGCCTGTATCTATGGAACACGGTCGTGCTTGCGGTCGGCTCGTTGGTCGCTCAGATCGTCGTCTCGACGACCGGCGCCTATGCGCTCTCCGTCTTGCGGCCGAAGTACGGGAACGTGATCATGGCGGCGTTGTTGACGACGCTGTTCGTCCCCTCGGTGGTGCTGCTCGTCCCGCTCTATATCGAGGTCGTGCACCCACCGCTGATCGACCACTCCTTCGTCAACAGTTACTGGGCGATCTGGCTGCCCGAGTCAGCGAGCGCGTTCAACGTTGTGCTGATGAAGCGCTTCTTCGACAACCTGCCGCGCGAGATATTCGAGGCGGCGCGCATCGACGGCTGCGGGCCGATCCGCCTCTTCGTCTCGATAGTCCTACCGATGTCGCGGCCGATCCTCGGCGTCGTCTCGATCTTTGCGGTGCTCGCGTCGTGGAAGGACTACCTCTGGCCGCTGCTCATCCTCGGCAACACGAGCCTGCAGCCATTGTCGGTGCGCCTGCCCGCGATCGCGGCGCAAACCGATCTCGGCGTCTTCCTCGCGGCGATGTTGATCGCCTGCTTCGTACCGATCGTCGGCTTTCTCGTCTTCCAGCGCGCGTTCCTCCGCGGGACCGGGCTCAGCGGAGCTCTGAAGGGATGACGGGCTGATGGCGGCGGCGATTCGCTTTGATGGCGTCTCGAAGGTCTACGGAGACGGGACCCGCGCCGTCAACGCTCTGGATCTAGCGGTCGAGGAAGGCGAATTCATGGTCTTCGTTGGCCCCTCAGGCTGCGGCAAGACGACCGCGCTGCGGATGGTGGCCGGGCTCGAGGCGATCAGCGCGGGCACGATCACGATCGGCTCGCGGATCGTCAATGACGTCTCACCCAAGGATCGCGACATCGCGATGGTGTTCCAGAACTACGCGCTGTACCCGCACATGACGGTGGCCCAGAACCTCGCCTTCGGGCTGAAGCTGCGGCACATCTCCAGGGCCGAGGCCGATCGCCGCGTCCGCGACGCGGCGGCGGCGCTCGACCTCGAGGACCACCTTGCGCGCAAGCCAAAAGCGCTCTCGGGCGGCCAACGCCAGCGCGTGGCACTAGGACGCGCGATCGTCCGCGAGCCGGCCGCATTCCTGATGGACGAGCCGCTCTCGAACCTCGACGCGGCTTTGCGCGTGCAGACGCGAGCGGAGATCCTGACGCTGCAGAAGCGGCTCGCGACAACCACCATCTATGTGACGCACGACCAGGTTGAGGCGATGACGATGGGGGATCGCATCGCGGTGATGCGCAGCGGCGTGCTCCAGCAGATCGGCACGCCAGAAGAGGTCTACACGCGACCTGCAAACACATTCGTCGCGACCTTCATAGGCTCGCCGGCGATGAACGTCCTTCCCGCCCCGGTCTTGGGTCTGGGAGCGGATTCGCTCCTAGCCGGGTTCCGCCCCGAGCACATCCAGATTGGCTCTACACGGAACGGCTCTGTGTCATTCCAGGCCGCGGTCGAGGTCGTCGAGTATCTCGGCGATGAGCGGCTCGCTCACCTGCGCCTCGGCGAGCGGCCGCTCGTTGCGAAGGTGGCCGCTGACGAACGCCTGGAGCCCGGGACGACAGCGGCGTTCTCAGTGGCCCGGGACGCGGTGCTCTTCTTCGCCGCGGAGACCGGTGTGGCGACGGTCGGGCCGACCTGACGCGGTCCGAGCGTTTCCAGCTGGGGCGGTCCTGATTCGCGTGGCCTGGCGGCATCGGGACGCGGCGGGTGCTGCGTCCCGCCGCGTCCGCTCCGCTCATGACATGGGGATCAGCGAGATGCTCTCCTCTGGCGCGCTGTAGCCTGCCGCCCCGCCGATGCACTCGATCCCGATCGTGTCGCCCGCAGTCGCGGTCAGCTGCGCCTGCACCGGGACGTCGACGAACGAGTTGGCCGTCGCCTCGATCGGGAAGGTCGCCTGCACCGACCCCAGGTCGGTGCCGGGCGCTGATGTGATGTCGACGATGCTGCAGCCCACGGAAGCATCGCCCTGCGGGTTTGTCCGCTCGGCATTGACCTGCCCGGTGACGAGGATCTTGCCGGTCACCGGCGCCGTCGCGTCGACGACCGTCGAAAGCGTTGCCGACAGCGAGGCGTTCGTGTTGGACGACGTCACGACGCCGGCGACGCCGGTCGGTCCTGTCGCTCCGGTCGCCCCTTTCGGGCCGCTCGCGCCCGCTGCGCCGTTGCTGCCAGCGGTGCCGTGCGCGCCGCGCGCGCCGTGCAGCTTCTTGAGCACCTTCGGCTTGATCTGCGACGTGCTTGTGATGACGTAGTGATGGTGGGGGCGGTGGTGCGCCGCCGCCCATGCGGTGCCACCCCCGATGGCGACAACGAGCGCCAGCGTCGCGGCGACGTTGGCGTAGGAAGGGCGTCTGCCCAGCTGCATACTTCCCCCTCGCGTGTGGGTCCCCGGGATACGACGCGCGCACAAACCGCGCCCGATCCCCTGACGCCAACCACCCTAGTGGGGGCTCGCCACCGCTTCCAGCGGCCTGGACGTTGTGGCGGCGCGCAGGTCTAGCGCAGCGCGCCGCGGCTAGGCGCTCGCCGCGAGCTGCCGTGCCTTTGAGGCCATCGCGGCGCGCAGCTTGATGGGCAGCGCGAGTGGGTCGACGTCCTTGCAGAGATAGCTCTCTGCGCCGGCATCCATCAGCTTGAACGCCATCGAGCGCTTCTGATCGCAGGACAGGATCACGATCGCTGTCTCCGGACAGCGCTCGGCGATCGCCTGCGTTGCAAACAGCGCTCCGCCCGCGGGCATCATCACGTCGAGGATCGCGACGTCGGGACGGTGCGCCTCGACGAGTGCGACGGCGTCCATGGCGTCGGCGCCGCGGCCGACGCAGTCGAAGTCACCCTCCAGGCGACTTTCGAGCATCGCGCAGACCAGTGCATCGTCATCGGCGATGACGACTTTCGGCTTGGCCGGCGCGTCGCCGGCTGGGGAATCGTTGTTAACGCGCATGGTGAGTAGCAAATCGGTGATCGCGTCAACGCAGTTGAGTTGTGACATACGTGTTGCGCGCCTCGAACAGTCGCTTACCCGGGCTCACAAACACCTGCTGAGGAACTACACAGCTGTGTGGACGCCATTGCAGAGCGTGTGGTCGGCGGACCCTACGACGCCAGTATCTCTGTCGCGCCGATGGAGCAACCGGGATTCGTGCGCATCACGGCGCGCTGGACGCGAAACGGCCAGGCGAAGAAAGTGTCAGCGGACGTCGCGGGCGCGATCGCCGCGGCATTTGCGGATCGCTGGGCGACGCTGCTCGCCGCCGGCGAAGAGCCGCCGAACTAGCAGGCTTCCTGGTGCGGCGCCGCGGCTGGCACGGTGCGAGTTTCCGTCACCGCGTCGGGTGTTCCCGGAATCCATTGCTTCAGCTTTGCGGCCAGCTCGGCGTAGCGAAGCGGTTTGCTGATGTAGTCGTCCATTCCCGCCGCGAGGCACTTCTCGCGATCGCCGGCCATCGCATTGGCGGTCATCGCCACGACGGGCGTGCGCTGCCGTCCGCCCTCACGGCGCCGAAACTCCGCGGTTGCCTCATAGCCGTCCATCACCGGCATTTGGCAGTCCATCAGCACAAGGTCGTAACGCTCGCTCAGCGCCTCGAGGGCGGCGACGCCGTTATCGGCGATGTGCGTGTCGCAGCCGCAGCGCTCGAGCGTACGAGCGGCGACGATCTGGTTGACGGGGTTGTCTTCGACGACAAGGACGAGCGGCGGCCGGCTCCACGCCGGCGCGGCGCCCGGAAGCGCGCGCTCGGCTGACCAGGCGCGCCCGGGCGCCGGCTGCGCGAGGGGAATCTCGAACCAGAAGGTGCTGCCCTCGCCGAGCTCGCTTTGCACGCCGACCGTGCCGCCCATCAGCTCGACCGTCTCGCGCACGATCGCAAGCCCGAGCCCCGTTCCGCCGTAGAGGCGCGTCGTGGAAGCGTCCTCCTGCGTGAACGGCTCGAAGACCTTGGCCAGGTTCTCCTCGGCGATGCCGATCCCGGTGTCTGTGACCTCGACGCGCAGCGAGAATCGCTCGCGACCCTCCTCACGCGCCTGTGCGGTCAGCACGACGGTGCCGCTCGGCGTGAACTTGACGGCGTTTGCGACGAGGTTGAGCACCACCTGGCGCAGCCGTCGCGAATCGCCGGACGCCCGCGCCGGGACCCCATCGTCGATCGTGAGGATGGTCTCAAGGCCCTTTGCGTGCGCCGGCGTCGCGGCGACCGAGTAGGCGTCGCGCACAACGTCGTGCACCGCGAAGTCGGTCGCCTCGAGCTCCAGATGGCCGGTCTCGATCTTTGAGATGTCGAGGATGTCGTTGATGATCGAGAGCATCTGCTGGCCCGAGCGCGCGATCTGTGCGGCGCACTCGTGCTGCTCGGGCGTGAGGTCCATGTCGAGCAGGATCTCGGTCATTCCGAGCACGCCGTTCATCGGCGTGCGGATCTCGTGGCTCATGTTGGCGAGGAACACAGACTTGGCGTTGGAGGCCTCGACCGCGACATCGCGCGCCTGAGCCAGCGCCGCCGTGGCGCGGTTGCGCTCCGTGACGTCGGTGTAGATCGCGACGCGGCAGGGGCGCCCGTCGAGCGTCAGATAGTCGCTTGCGGCCTCCACGTCGATGATCGTGCCGTCGCCGAGACGGTGCCGCCCGGGGTAGCCGGGAGCGGCGCTCCCGTGATGCTGCGGCGGCGGATGGGAGGCAAGGAAGCGAACGACCTGGGCGGTGTCCTCGGACGGCGCGAGCTCGGTGATCTTCATGCCGAGGAACTCGCTTCGCGAGAAGCCGTATTTGGAGATCATCGCGTCGCTGACCTCGACGATCTCGAGCGTCTCGAAGTCGTAGACGGCCATCGGCTGCGGATTGCGAACGAACAGCGAGCGGTACCGCGCTTCGCTGGCGGATAGGCGCTCGTTCAGCTCACGCAGGCTCGCCTCGAGCGCGCGTCGCTCGCGTTCGGCCTCGCGCTGCTGGGCACGCGACTCGGTTTCGCGCAGTGCGCGCTGTACGACCGAGACCAGACGGCCGAGGTTCGTCTTGAGGACGATGTCGCGCGCGCCGGCCTTGAGCACCTCCACGGCGGCTTCCTCGCCGATCGTTCCCGAGACGACCACGAGCGGCAGGTCGCCATCGCTTTCAAGAACGACCTCGAGCGCCGCGTGGGCGCTGAACTGAGGCAGCGCGTAATCGCAGAGTACGACGTCCCACGGACCCTCGGCGAGGGCTGCGCGCAGGCCGCTCTCATCTTCCACCCGTGTCGAGGCCGGGTCGCCGAACGTCGAGCGCAGAGTCGCGAGCACGAGCTCGGCATCGGCGTCGAGGTCCTCGACCAGCAGGACGCGAAGCGGCTTGGCCATCAGCTCGCCGCGAGGGCTACCGGTGCCTGGCTCGTGACGGGCGGCTCGTTGAGCAGTAGCCAATAGAGACCGAGCGTTTGGACGGTCTCCACGAACTTGTCGAAGTCGACCGGCTTGACGATGTAGCTGTTGACGCCGAGGTCATAGCTCTCGACGACATCTCGCTCCTCGCGCGAGCTGGTGAGGATCACGACCGGAAGATGCTTGAGGCGGTCGTCACCGCGAATCGTGCGCAGCACCTGGAGGCCGTCGACCTTCGGGAGCTTGAGGTCGAGGAGGATCACACGCGGGAGCGTGCCCGCCTCCCGTCCGTTGCCGCCCTGTAGGTAGTCCAGCGCTTCCTGGCCGTCGCGGGCGACCTCGATGTGGTTGCTGACGTTGTGACGCTCGAACGCGTGAAGTGCGAGCTCGAGGTCATTCGGGTTGTCTTCGACCAGCAGGATTTCAACAGTCTGGTGTGTCATAAAGAGCCTCCTAGCTCAGGGTGAAGTAGAACGTGGCCCCCTCGTCAACGCGGCTGTCCGCCCAAATCCGGCCGCCGTGACGCGTGATGATCCGTTGGACGATCGCGAGGCCAACGCCTGTCCCCTCGTAGTCCTCGACGCGGTGAAGCCGCTGGAATACCTGGAACAACTTGTCCGCGTAGCGCATGTCGAAGCCGACGCCGTTGTCGCGGACCAGGAAGACCCGCTCGCCGTCGCGCAGCTCGCTGGTCACGGTCACCTCGGGCTGCGCGTTGTGGGCGCTGTACTTGACGGCGTTGCCGATTAGGTTCGTGAACACCTGCCGCAGGAGCGCGAGGTCGGCGTCGACGGCAGGAAGGTCGCCGTTGGCGAAGCGGACCTTCGCACCGCTGCTGGCGGCGCTAGCGATCACATCCTCCTCGACTTCGCTCACAAGGCTCGCCGTATCGACCTGCGTTCTCTGGAGCGGCTTGCTCGCGAGGCGCGAGAATCCGAGCAGGTCGTCGATGAGCGTTCCCATCGTGGCCGTGTTCTGGCGCACCAGTCCCAGGTATCGCCGCTGGGTGTCCGTCAGCGCGGCTTGGTCTTCCTCGAGCACGATCCGTGAAAAGCCGTCGATCGCTCGAAGTGGTGCGCGAAGGTCGTGCGAGACCGAGTAGCTGAACGCGTTGAGCTCGGCGTTGGTCGCCTTGAGCTCAGCGTTGGCCGCATCGATCTCCTGAGCCTGCGCGACGCGCAGCTGGGCGCCGCGCAGCGAACGCCGCAGCAACAGCCAGCAGCACAGGGCGGCAAAGGCGAACGCCGCGAACACGGTCCAGCTGATCCACCAATCCGAGCCGACGTCGGCTGGATAGAGCGTGCTCGTCGGCTCGGTGATCCCGACCCGCCATGCCGATCCTCCGATCGATGCCGCGACCACGTAGCGCGTGCCCTCGTACTTGCCGGTTGGGACCGAGTACTCGCCGCGCACCGCCTCGTTGGCGTGCCCTGAGCGGAGGATGTGCAGGAACTGCGCCGTGGGCAGCTTGCCGACCCCCGTGCCGGCCACTGAGCTTGCGACGATGCGGCCGGAGCCGTCGATGATCAGCGCGTGTGCGGTGTGCCCCGGCACGGCGCCGACGAGGTAATGCGAGAGGAATCCCGAGAGTGCTGACGCCGGGTAGGCGAGCACGAGCACCCGCCGGCCGCTTGCTGCGCTGAATGGCAGGGCCTGCGCGACAAGGTAGCTGTGTTGGGCGCTCTCGAAGAGGTCGGAGAAGCGCGCTGAACCTTCCAGCGCGCGCCGAACGACCACCGATGGAGCTGGCGCGAGTTGGGGGGCGCCGTGGCTTGCCGCGATTACATGCCCGGCTGAATTGGTGACGTAGGCGAACGCCAGCCCGGATGTGCGCACGTAGCCATCGAGCGTGGCCGGTGCGATCACCGCCGCGCCGAACTGCTTGGCGGCTGCCGCCTCCTCTGGCGCGTCGCTGGTGGTGAAGATCGCCTGCGTGAGCCCCGCGGCAATCTTTGCCTGGTCGAGGAAGCGCTCTTGGGAGTCGTTTCGCGAGCGGGCCTGAGAGGTGACGAGGAACTCCGCGAACACCCCGAGCAGCAGGGCGATCATGAACGCGGCGAACGCGAGGATCACGTGCGGGTGCCAGCCCGCGCGCTGGCGGATCGCCCGCCTCGGGGTGCGGGCCGGCTTCGCGGTTACGGCGCTCCGCGCCCCTTCGAGTGCGGGTCCGGCGACAAATTCGGTCATTGCTGGCCCCCCTTCAATGCTTGGCGACTGGTGGCTGGGTGACGGCGACGATGCACGGTTGATCCTCTGATCTGCTCAGCGAGTGGCTGCTTCGGGGGTGGTCCGCGTCGCCGCAGCGCGTGCGCTGGCGCTGGCGTGCGCGGCGATGGCGACCGTCAGGCTGCGGGCGAGATCTGCGGGCTCGATGCCCTTGCGCAGATAGCCGCTCGCGCCGGCGTTCAGCAGTGCAACGACCTCGCTGTCAAGCTCATCGCCGGACAGAATCACGATCGCCGTGTTGGGCGAGCACTCGCGAATCGCGCGCGTGGTGGCCACGGCACCGCCGCCGGGCATGACCACGTCGAGGATCGCGACCTCGGGTCGGTGCGTTCTGACCGCCTCGACGGCGCTGTCGGAATCCGACGCCGTTGCGACGCAGTCGAATTCGTGCGCCAGCTGCGACGACAGCATCATGCACATGAACGCGTCGTCATCAGCGACTACCAGTTTGGGGCGGTCCGTCGTCGCGATCTGCTCCTCGTACGTCGTGCTGCTCATGTCGCGCTCGCGGGGCCCGTCATCGTTGAACATCGAGACCTCCTCTAATCGTCGGGTATAGCTCCTCCTCTGTCTGGGCAAACGCGCGCGCAAGATCTCCTTGCCGCGCTGCTAGTTCACTCCTTCGCCCACTGGACACAGCCTCTTCGAAGCGCCGGCAGGCCTCCTGCATCCGCAGGGCGCCGATCGTTGCCGAAGAGCCCTTCAACGTGTGGGCAAGCTCGCGCAGCGACGTGTCGTCGCCGGTGTGAGCTGCCATCTCAAGATCCGCAATCCGCTCCCTGGACTTCTCGACGAACAGCGCGGCGAGCTTGGTCGCGGTCGCGGGCTCGATTCCGGCGAGCTTGCTGGCGTCGAGCACCGGCTGCAGGCGACGGTGTGACGCTCGGCGAGAGGCGGGCGCCCGCGGCGCTCGCGACGGGACACTCCGACTGAGGGCGGCCTCGAGCTCCTCGGTCGTAAAGGGCTTCGCGACGTAGCCGTCCATGCCGGCGCCCAGGCAGCGCTCTTGGTCGCGTTCGGTGGCGTGTGCGGTCACCGCGATGATCGGGGTGTGGGAGCCGGGGGCCTCCATGCGACGGATCTCCTCGGTCGCTCGATAGCCATCGAGCTTTGGCATCTGGCAGTCCATGAGGATCGCGTCGTAGCTGCCCGTGGTCGCCAGGGACACGGCGGCCTCGCCGTCCTCGGCAAGCTCGACGTCCCAGCCATCGCGCTTGAGGAGATCGACGGCGAAGAGCTGATTGATCGCGTCGTCCTCGACGAGCAGCAGGCGACCGCGAGAGCGCCGGCGCGTCTTCGACGCGGATCCCGCGCCGCCCAGCAGGCGGGCCACCGTCATCGCGAGCCGCGAAGGCCCGAATGGCATCGCCAGCACGCACTCCCCGCCGACCACCGTGCCGTCCGCGCGGGCGCGATTGAGGTCCGTGAGCACCAGCAGACTTGTCTCGTGTATCGCCGAGGCTGCGGCTATCTCGTTGACGACAGCGGCGAGGCTGTCGGAGGGCGCCGGCTCGACGACGGCAAGGCCATAAGGCTGACCCGCCACGACGGCATCGCGCAGCAGGGACGCTGTGAGTCGCTCCGCGAGCGTGACGTGAACGCCCATGCCGCTCAGCTGGCGCCCGAGAACGACGCGCGTCCCGTCGTCGGGGCTGGTAACGAGTGCCCGCATGCCGGTGAACGTGCTTTCGGCGGCGGGCGTCGCGGCGACTTCGTCGGTCGGGACGCTGAAGGTGAAGCGCGTGCCGCCGCCGGGAGCCGGCGCAAACGCGATCTGACCACCCATCAGCTCAACCATCCGGTCGGCAATGGCGAGGCCGAGGCCGGTGCCGCCGTGATGGCGCGTCATCGACGAGTCGGCTTGCCAGAACGGCTCAAACGGAGTCGCGCCCGGCTCCATGCCCGGGCCCGCGTCGGTGACCTCGAAGCGCAGCGCATTGGACGGCGTGTCGCCGCTGGCGAGACGAACGCTCACCGTCCCCTCGTCGGTGAACTTCACGGCGTTGCCGACGAGGTTCGTCAGCACCTGGCGGATCCGCACTGCGTCGGCGCGCACGCGGTCCGGTACGTCAGGCGCGACGGTGGCGTTCAGGAGAAGCCGCTTTTCCTTCACTGTTGGTGCGACCAGCGCGCAGACCTCGGCCACGATCTCGGCCGGCTCAAACTCGACAGGCTCGATCGCGAGCGTGCCGGCCTCGATCTTTGAGAAGTCGAGGATCCCGCCGATCACCCCCATCAGAGCCTGTCCCGATGTGCGGATGCCGGACACGTAGGCCGTCTGGTCGGTGTTGAGCCGGGTCTCCGACAGAAGCCCGGCGAGCCCGATCACGCCATTCAGCGGCGTGCGCAGCTCGTGACTCATGTTCACGACGAACTCAGACTTCAGCCGCGACGCCTCGAGCGCCTGCTCGTGCGCCACATGCAGAGCGTCCTCGACGCGCTTGCGTGCGTCGATGTCGACGAAGTGGGCGATCGCGTCGACACCGCCTGGCGCACGAACGTAGGAGACGCTGCACAGGAACCACGCCTCCGTCCCAGCCGCGGTGACGATCCGCGTCTCTGCGCGATAGGTGTGGGTGCGCCCGCCGAGCACTGCTTCGAGCCCTCGCTCGAGGCGCGCCTGCTCGTCGGGGTGCAGGTAATCCTGTACTCGCGAGCCGAGCAGCGTTTCGCTGTCGTAGCCGATCGCCTCGCACATCGCGTGGTTGACGCGAACGATCTTTCCGGGCTCCGGATCGAGGGTGATCAGCGCCGTCCCGAACGGGGCGTCGTCGAACGCGCTGCGGAACTGCGCCTCAGCGCGGCGCTGTCCGGCACGCAGGTCGGTCGCTCGCAGCTGCGTCCTGACTGCGGAGCCGAGCCGCAGGAGATGATCCTTGCTGACGAAGTCGGCCGCGCCGTGGCGAATGGCGGATGCTGCCGCCTCCTCGCCGACCGCTCCCGAGACGACGATCAGCGGCGTATCGAGCCCGCTCGCGCCCAGGATCTCCAGTGCCGCCAAGGTGTCAAAGCGCGGCAGCACGTGATCGCAGAGCGCCACGTCCCAGTGGCCCTCCTCGAGCGCGAGGCGCATCTCGTCGGCGTCCTGGACGCGTCGCGACACAACTTCGAATCCGCTTCTCTCAAGTGCTGCGACCGCCAGGAGCGCATCGCTCTCGGAGTCTTCGATCAGGAGCACCGCGAGCTGGGGAGCGGCGCTCATCGCAATCCCCTCACAGCAGGGGACGCGCCGGACTCGCCGCGCGCACGGCGGCAGTCCATTCCGGTGATCGCGCCCTTGGCAATCACCACAAATGCAGTGACATCGGCTCTACCCACGCAACCGGGCATCGGCATGCATGCCGCGCTGGTTTACAACTGGCTTGAACGCATGCAGCGCAATTTGCGCGTTTCTGCGCCTCAGCGCCCGGTTATGTAGCGCAGGCTCACCTAGACGGCCAGAAACGCGCAGCGCCGGCTTGGATCGCACGACCCCGGGCACGGCGCCCGCCGATAGCCGTCGAGACGCGCAGGGGCCGCCATCGGTCCCGCGCTCGTGTTATTACGCCATGCAGCGGAGAATCAGATCAGAACGCTTCACGATCGCCATGACGGTCGTCTGCGCCGTGCTGCTCCTGACAGACGTCCTCCGCCTGACGGGCGCGCTCTAGCGCGACTCAGACGCCCTCTTCGACCTCAAGCCAAGCGTCCGCCTTCGACCAGGCGTGCAGCTCATTGCAGACTCCGCAGCGGAAGCTGAAGAACGCGGAGTCATCCAGTTCGCCGAGCAGAGCCGCGCTGATCGTCACGCCGGTCCACACGGGTCGACCGGTCGTGGGACATTTGACAATTACCCCAGGCAGGACCTATGCCACCTAACCCATTGGGTGCGTCATAAGGACGCACTTCTTCTTCCCTAAACCGGCCGTAGCTAATCGCACCTCGCGCGAAATCTGCGTCGCCTCGGTTGCCCGTCACGCTCGACGCTCGTCGAGTCACACGGCACGAGACTCTATTCATCGCCGACGACGACGCACCCGGAGTGCCAGGCCCGCACAACGGTCGCATCCTCGAGCTCTTCCACCGATGCGATTTGCAGCGAGCTGCTCTCGGCGACCTCAGCAACCACGACCTCATCGGCGCCGAACGCCACGCCGCAACCAGCGCACCGAAGACCGTCCATATCTGCCACGCCAGAGCTCCTCCGTTCGCGGCTCCCCCCACGAGCGTCTGCTCTGCCTGTAATAACAGTACCCGCTTGGGTATCTATATAACAAGACTGCGCAGGGATTTGTGGAGGACGGCGCACCGCGGGACCCGACGGGAAACTACGGAACTTGGCCAAGGCCTGAGGAAGTTCGTGCTTGCCGTCGATGCTGTCGAGCCTGCCGACTGCCGATGCGACGGTTCGCGCAGGTCCAGCGACGGCGGTAGCGAATCTTGTAACGGGTTAGCAATCGTGGAAGCGAAGCCGAAGAGATCGACCGCCGACATCGCGAATGAGCGGCGCACGGCAAAGCTCGATTCCTTGCGCGAGCAGGTCGAGAACGGGTCGCTGATCATTCGCCAGATGACGGCGCAGGAGCGAAAGCGCTACCCGCCGCGGCCAAAGCCGCCGCCAAGACGCAAGCCGTAGCCGCGCGCGACATCTGCCGCGCTGGCGCGAGGACGGAGCACGAAGCGTCGAACCCCCGCTGCTATGGTGGATGGCGCCAAGTCGCGCGCCACAGCTCGACTAACTAGTGCCCCTGGTCGCCCTTTTGCTTGACCGCAATTCTCCGGCTCGTCGCACGCAAGCGCAGGAGGAGACGCGATGGCCGCAGCAACGCTCACCGGCTTCGAGGCGTTCGCGCCGTCCGCCCGTGGGTCGAGCCGCCCGCAATCGCAACGGTCCGGGCAGCTGTGACGCGAATGTCCGGCGATGCCAGCCAGAAGCCGGAAGCAACGTGATCTACACCGTTACCGTTGAGCCGGCGATCGCGCTCAGCGAGCTCCCCCTCGTGCGCGGCACCTTCGACGCTCCGGGCAAGGACGACGCGCTCGCTCAGGCCGAAACTGCATATCGGCGGATGCATCCAAATTCCGGCCGTCTGAAACTGCACGTCCTGCGCATCCGGATCGCCAAGGACGAGCCCGCACAGATCTGAAGGCGTGTCGACCGTCTGGTCGACACGCGCGCAGGCCAGCGCAGCCGGTGGTTCGGCTCATCCCGTCGCTGGTGCGCCTCCGCGGTTTCCGGGCAGGAAGCTGATCAGCGCGCGGCATGTGGTGTACGCGGTGCGAAACGCCGTGCTGGCCTGATTGACGCCGGGGAAGATCGTTCCGGTCCCCGATAGGTTCGGCGTTGGGAGCTTGACGCCGTTCTTGCGCATGCAGGCGACGAAACGCGTGACCTGCGCGTGCACCGCAGGACTTGAGAGGAAGCCGGCCGCCCCGCCTGCGCCGGTCGCACCAAAGCGCTGGAAGCCTCCGCCGGCCGGGCCGATCAGGCCGCGGCATTTCGCGAACGCCTTGGCGAGCTTCGGGTTGTTGGCGAAGGCGCGTGCCGCGCCGCGCGCCCCGGTTGCTCCGCGGAAGAACCCTCCCGCGGCCGGGAAGCCGCGTCGACCCGTGGCGCCGCTCGGGCGCCGACCGGCGCCGAACGGTCCGGCACCGCCGGTAGCCCCGAGCCGCCGTCCGGGGAAGGTGCCCGTGGGGAGCGTCACGCCGTTCTTTCGCAGGCAGGCCACCAGGCTCGTGCTGGCAGAGCCACCGCCGCCGGCCGTTGGCCGCCGGGCGGCGGCAGCCGTGCTGCTCGTGGTGGACGTGGTCGAGGAAGGTGAGCTGCCACCGCCGCATGCGGCGACCGTGGTGGCGACGATGACCGCGATCCCAAGCGCCGCGACTCGGCCCTGCCTATGGCGGTGATGCATCTAAGTGGTCCTTTCGGTTGCGCTATCCGCCGCCGAACAGCGACACGTCGCCGCCGTTCGTGGACGAGTTCGAGGAGGAGGAGGAGGACGACGGCGAGGACGCGCCGCCGAACAGCGAGGCGAACCCGCCTGCGCCGCCGCCAGTGCCCGAGTCGGTGACGGCGCTCGCGGTGACCGTCCCGTTCGAGGCGGTGATGCCGGTCACGACAAGCGAGTCGCCCGGCCGGATCGCCCGGCGTCCGACCGACTGGGACTTGGTGACCTTGGCCACTGACGGGACGACGACCTCGACCGTGCTGCCGGCCGTGGTGGTCACGTAGACCTTGTCACCTGAGATGTTGGCGACCGTGCCAACGGTGCCACGGGAACCCGTGCCGCCGAACAGGCTCGCGAATCGCCCGGCGGCGCCGCTCGTAGCCGAGCCGCCCGCGGTGCCGCTGGCGCCGGCTCCGCTGCGCCCGCCGCCGAGCAGCGAGGCGAGGCCGGTGGCGCCCGTCGAGCTTGAGGTCTGTCCCTTCTCGACGAGCACGCCGCCGACGAAGCCGCAGCCGGCGAACAGCACGAGCGCCAGCGCCACGCTGAGCGGGGTCAGCAGGCGCGTGCGCGGGCGCGGCGGCAGTTCCTCGAGGTGCTGATCCGAGGGTGCGTACTCAGGCAGTGCGCGAGTAATCGGCTGGGTCTGTGTGGGTTGGTCGTCACTCAAAGCGGAGGGCCTCGATTGGGCGCAGCCGGGCTGCGCGGCTTGCGGGATAGGTGCCGAAGAACAGTCCGGTCAGCACGGCGGCGCCGAACGCGAGGAAGATCGAGTACGTCTCGACAGCGGGCCGAACGCCCGCGATCTTGAACTGGCTGCCGATCAGGCCGAGCCCCACTCCCGCAAGCCCGCCGAGCAGCGAGACGAGCACGGCCTCGGTAAGAAACTGGGTCAGGATGTCGCCGCGGCGTGCGCCGACGGCCTTGCGGATGCCGATCTCGCGTGTTCGCTCGGTGACCGAGACGAGCATGATGTTCATCACGCCGATCCCGCCGACCAGCAGCGAGATTGCCGCGACCTCGCCGAGCAGCGTCGTGAACACGTTCGAGCTCGTCGAGGATGCCGTCAGGAGGGTGCCCTGGTTGATCACGCGGAACCCGGGGTTCGTCGTGTCCGTGATCTGGTGGCGCTGTTCGAGGATCGAGGTGACCTCGGCCTGGGCGGCGTTCAGCGATGACTGCGAGCGCGCCTGGACGGTGATCGAGCTGACCGCGCCGTAGCCGCTCAGCAGGTCCTGAACCGTCGTGATCGGCGCGAAGCCGACGTCGTCCTCGTCGACCAGGCCGTTGGTGCCCTTCGGTCTGGTCACGCCGACCACCTGGAAGGGACTGCCGTTGATCTGAACCGTGTCGCCGACCGGGTCGGCGCCACCGAAGAGGTTCGTGACGACGGTCGGGCCAAGCACCACGACGCGGTCGTGGTGGGTGACCTGGGCGGAGGAGAAGAAGGTGCCGGCCTGGACGCCGTAGTCGTGGGCGCTCGCATAGGCCGGTGTCGTGCCGAAGAACTGGCTCGGGGAGTAGGTCGTCCCGTTGTAGACGAGCGTCGGGCTTGCGCTCACCGACGGCGCGGCGGCCTCCACGTCGGGGGCGAGGATCTTGTCCTGGAGGGCGTTCGCGTCGGCGATCGTCAGCTGCACCGGAGGACTTATCGACGCCAGCGATGTGCCGCCGAAGCTGAAGCCCGACTGCACGAGCAGGACGTTGGAGCCGAGCGCCTGAATCGAGGCTTGCACGGCCTTCGATGAGCCGTTCCCGACGGCGATCAGGATGATCACGGCCGCCACGCCGATCGTCATGCCGAGGATCGTCAATCCCGAGCGGAGCTTGTTGGCGGCGATGCCCGTGAGGGCGAGGCGGACTGTTTCGGTGCCCATCGCCTCACACTCTCCCGGCGGAGAGAGCCGGCTCGCGCGTCTGGTCCTCGGTGACGAGCCCGTCCTCGAGGCGGATGACCCGTCGTGCGTGTGCGGCGACGGACTCCTCGTGAGTGATGATCACGACGGTCCGGCCCTGGTCGTGGAGGTGCTCGAAGATCTCGAGTACCTCCGCCGTGGCGTGCGAGTCGAGGTTGCCGGTCGGCTCGTCGGCGAGGATCAGAGCGGGGTTGGCGACGAGCGCGCGAGCGATCGCGACGCGCTGCTGCTGTCCGCCCGAAAGCTCGGCCGGTGCGTGGTGGGCACGGTCGCGCATGCCGACCGCGATCAGGGCTCGCGCGGCGCGGGCGTGGCGCTCGGGCCGGGGAATCCGGGCGTAGGCGAGCGGCAGCGCGACGTTGGCGAGCGCGCTGGTGCGCGGCACGAGATTGAAGGACTGGAAGACGAAGCCGATCTTTCGGCTGCGCAGATCGGAGAGGTCGTCCTCGTCAAGCGCCGCGACGTCGACGCCATCGATCAGATAGCGCCCCGCCGTCGGGGCGTCGAGGCAGCCGACGATGTTCATCAGCGTGCTCTTCCCCGAGCCCGACGAGCCCATGATCGCGACGAAGTCCCCTCGCTCGATGGTCAGCGAGATGCCGCGCAGAGCCTGAACCGCCACCGCGCCGGTCGCATATGTCTTCGTGACGTCGTGCAGCTCGATGACATCACGCGGGCGGGCATCGTGCGGCCGCCCGGCCGCTCCAGAATGGCGAGCACGGCGCACGAACGGCGAGCGACTGCGGCGCGCGTTCGCCGGCATCAGCCGCCACCCCCGAAAAGGCGCCGAAATCCGCCGCCGCCACCGCCGCCGGCGCCAGCCACCCCGCCGGCCCCGCCGAGTCCGCTGGCGGCGCCAAGGGTGCCGCTCGTCGCCGCGGAGGCCGCCGTCGAAAGGCGCGTGGTGATCGGGATCTCGACGGTCTCTCCGGGCTTCAGGCCGGCGACGATCTGCGTCGCACTGGTGCCGACCAGCCCCGGAATCACGGATGTGACGACGGCTTTGCCGTTGTCGTCGACGGTCACCGTCGAGGTCGATCCGCGGCTCGTGATCGCGGCGGACTGAACGGTCACCGCGCTGCTTGCCTGCGCGACCACGATCGTCGCCGACGCCGACATGCCTGGTCGCACGCGCGGGTCGGACTGGGTCAGCTCGAGCGTCACGTCGTAGGAGACAACGCCCGAGGAGCTCGTCGGCAGGACCGAGATCGACGTCACCTTCGCGGCGAGCTGAAGGTCCGTGATCGCGTCGATCGACACGTCGGCTGACTGGCCGACGTGGATCTGGCCGATGTTCGCCTCGGCGACGGAGACGTCCATCTTCAGCGGGTTCATCTGCGCGATGACGATGAAACCGGAGGTGTCAGAGGAGTCCGACGAGCTCGAGCTTGAGCTGTTTGAACCGAGCGCGCTCGCGATCGCCGAGGACGCCGACGAGTTGCCCGATCCGCTGTTGCCGTTAGCGGTGCTGCTCGAGCCGCCGCTGCCGGCGGTCACCGCCGAGCCGACAGCCCCAGAGATCGACGCGATCGTGCCGGACATCGACGCGTAAAGCTTGGTCCCGGCGAGGGCTGCCTTGTCCGACTTGACTGTGAGCTGGTCGGTTGCCACAGCCGCTTGAGCGGTCGCGAGGTTCGCCGCGATCGCGGCCGGGGAGAGGGTGTTGGCGTTCGAGCTGGCGCCCGAGTTGGAGTTGCTCGCCGCCGAGCCGCTCGAGCCGGTCGAGCCGGTCTTGCGCGAGGTCGGGCTTGATGGAGCTTGAGGCGTCGTCGTGCTGGCGGCAGGCTTGCCGCTCGCTGGCTTCTTCTTCGTGCTCGGCTTGTGGGGGGTCGTCGTCGTGCCAACCGGAGTCGCCGCACCCGTGGCGCCGGTCGCGCCGGCTGGCGAGGCGAGTGGGCCGGTGGCGCCGGTGACGCCGGTAGCCGCGGTGAGCTCGACCGAATCGGTCGCAGCCGTAGTTGCAGCGGAGCGCGATGTCGCGCTGGCGGAGGAGCCGGTCGCCTGGACCTGTGCGAGGCTGGCCTGCGCGGACTTGAGGTTCGCCTGGGCCTGCTCTAGCGCGACCTGGGCCGTGGTCGGGTCGATCTCCGCCAGAAGCTGCCCGGCCTTGACGTGTTGACCCGCCGCGACGTACAGCTTCGTGAGGATCCCGCTCGCCTTGAAGTTCAGTCCGGCCTCGTTGAGCGGCTCGACGTTGCCGGTCGCGGTCACGGTCTCCTGGACGACGCCGCGGCCGACGCTCGCCAGGCGGATCGTCGTACCCGAGCCCGTGGCGGATCCCGGCGGTCCGAGCAGAAGTACGCCGGCGACGATCGCGCCCGCCGCCGCCAGGGCGAGGAGGATCAGCGGCAGGGGCGGCGTCGAGCGCGAAGCCGGTTTCACGCGGGTGTTCTACAGCGCGCAACTTCGCGCCAGCTAACGGCGCGCTAGCGCGAACCTAAAGGCCGCCGAAGGGAGACCGATGGCGCCCTCCTAGGATGGGCGGCGTAAAAGACAACAGTCTCCCGCGAAAGTGCATACCGGCCGCGGTTTGGCGGCTCTATCGTCGGCCGGCGTCCGCACTACCGTCCCGAATTCCTTGACTTCCCTCCTTGGTCCTGCGCTCGGCGTGTGTGACTACCGCCGCTGGTGGGTGGCGACGCTCGCCACCTGGATGGCGCTCCAGATGATCGACGTCGCGATCGGCTGGCAGATCTACGCTCAGCACCACAGCACTCTCTACCTCGGTCTCGTCGGCCTGCTCGAGTTCGTGCCGATGTTCGTCCTCGCTCTTCCCGCGGGCCACCTCGCAGACCGCGTCGAGCGCCGGCTGCTGTTTGCGTTCGCCCTCGTCCTCGGCGCGGCGATCGGCGCCGGCCTCTGCCTGCTATCGACCCTCGAGGTCCGCTCGCTCGCGCCGTACCTGCTGCTCGCGCTCGCGATCGGCGTGGCGTCGGCTCTGCTGACCCCTTCCTCCTGGGCAATGGTCCCGAACCTCGTGCCGGTGTCGCTGCTGCCGAGTGCGGTGACGCTCAGCACGGTCTCCTCGCGCGCCGCGTCGGTGCTCGGTCCGGCGCTCGGAGGCGCGCTCTTCGCGGCCTCACCGGTCGCGGCGTATGGGACGGCAGGCGGCATTTGCCTCGGCGGCGCGCTGTCGGTGCTCACGATCAAGCGGGCGCCGGCGGCGGTTGAGCACGCCTCGCAGAATGTTCGCGACGTCCTCGAGGGGCTTCACTTCGTCCTCGACTCGCCGATTCTTCTCGGCGCGATGCTGCTCGATCTGCTGGGCGTGCTCTTCGGCGGCGCGCTGGCCCTGCTGCCGGTGTTCGCGAGCTCGATCCTGCACGTCGGCCCGACCGGGCTCGGCTTCCTACGGGCTTCCCCGGCCGTCGGCGCGCTGCTCGGCGCGACCATCCTCACCCGCCGTCCGCTCAACGGCCGGCTCGGCCGCACGCTGCTGGTCGTCGTCGCGGCGTTCGGGGCGAGCATCCTCGTGTTCGGCGTCTCGCGAGCCTTCCCGCTCTCGCTGATCGCGCTCGGGGTCTCAGGCTTCGTCGATGTATTCAGCATGAACATCCGCTCGCTGCTGTCGACCTACGCGACGCCGGACCGCCTGCGCGGGCGCGTCAGCGCCGTCGAGATGGTCTTCATCAGCGCCTCCAACGAACTCGGCGCGTTTGAGTCAGGTGTCGCGGCGGCGCTGATCGGGACCGTGCCGGCGGTCCTGGCGGGCGGCGTGCTGACGATCGCCTTGGCGCTCGGTTGGCGTTGGACCTTCCCGGCGCTGGCGCGCATCGACCGCCCGACAGACATCCCCGGCAACTGGGTCGCCGATGCCACGCCGAGCGCGTAGGCGGCGAATTTCAGGCGGCCGCTCGCAACGTCGGCGCCGCGGCCAATAACTCCACGGCGCGCTCGCTGCGGGGGTTGCTGAAGACCTCATCGACAGGACCCTCTTCGCAGATCAGGCCGCGGTCGAGGATAAGCACGTGGTCGGCGATCGCTGCGACGACGCCGAGGTTGTGGGTGATGAAGAGGAGCGAGAGTGAGAGCCTCGAGCGCAGGTCGGCGAGCAGCTCGATCACCGCCGCCTGGACCGATACGTCGAGCGCGGATGTGATCTCGTCGCAGACGAGCAGGTCGGGCTCGGAGGCGAGCGCTCGCGCGATCGCGACGCGCTGGCGCTCGCCGCCCGACAGCTCGCTCGGGTATGCCTCTGCGATCGCTGCCGGCAGGCGGACCTGCTCAAGCAGCCGGCCGACCTCCCCGCGCGCTTCGGAGCGGCTCAGGCCGCGAAGCAGGCGAGCCGGTCGCGCGATCTCGTTGACGATGCGACGGCGCGGGTTCAGCGACTCGTACGGATCCTGGAAGACGATCTGGCAGCGGCGGCGCAGTTCGCGTGGGCGATCCTGCGCGCGTGCCGCGAGCTCGACGCCGCCGAGCGTCAGGCGCCCGGCGCTCGGGCGGTGCAATCCCGCGATCACGCGGGCGATCGTCGTCTTGCCGGATCCGGACTCGCCGACGAGCGCGACGCAGGACCCCTGCGCCACGCGCAGCGAGACGTCGTCGGCGGCGATCACGGTGTTGCGGCCATCGCGATGGACCGCCCGCAGATGCTCAACGACGAGCAGGTCCTCGCGCGCGTTGCCGCCGCCGCGCTCGCGCAGGTCGCCGAGCGCCACGCCCGGCGTTCGCGCGGCCTCAAAGCAGCGGACGTCGCGCCCGTCAAACGGTTCGAGCTTCGGCATCTCGTGTGTGCAGCGCTCGACGCGCAGCTCACAGCGCGGAACGAACGGGCAGGCGTTCGGGCGGTCATCAACGCCGACCGCGACGCCGGGGATTCCGTGCATCTTGCGGGGCTGCGTGTGATCGGGCACGGCGCCGATCAATCCGCGGGTATACGGATGGCGCGGCGTCGCGAGGACGCGCGCGGTCGAACCCTGCTCGACGATCAGACCGCCGTAGAGAACCGCCACATGGTCGGCGACCTGCGAAACGACCGCGATGTCGTGTGACACATAGATCATCGCGATCTGGCGCTCGCGGTGAAGGCGTTTGACCTCCTCGAGGATGCGCGCCTGGGTGACGACGTCAAGGCCCGTCGTCGGCTCATCGAGGACCACCAGCGGCGGCTCGCAGACGAGCGCAGCGGCGATCAGCACGCGCTGCTTCTGGCCCCCCGAGAGCTGGTGGGGGAAGCGGCGGGCGAACGCGCGGTTGCCGGGCAGATCGACGCGCTCGAGCGCCGCGTAGACGTGGGCCTCGTCGGCTTCCGCGGCCCGATGCTCGACCAGCACGTCGTTGATCGCGCGTCCGATGCGAAGCGACGGGTTCAGATTCGTGTTCGGATCCTGCGGCACATGCGAAACGAGCCGCCCGCGGATTGCGCGCGCGGCGCGTTCGTCCTGCAGCGCGATGCGCTCACCGCCGATCTCGACCTCGCCGGCGGCGATGCGCATGCCGCGTCGGGCATAGCCGAGCAGCGCCAAGGCGATCGTCGACTTCCCGGACCCCGACTCGCCGACGAGACCGAGTGTCTCGCCCGCGGCGAGCGTGAAGGACACGCCGCTCACGACGGGCTGCCCGGAGGTCAGCTCGACGCGAAGATCGCTGACGCGCAGAATCGGCTCAGCCATCAGATCATCTCCGCGGGAATCGCGAGCTCCTCGACGACGCCCGTCGGGGCCTGCGTGCGGCGGCCGCTGCGGCCCAGCGTCTGCGAGACCGCGTCGCCGACCATGTTGGCGCCGATCGTCAGCAGGGCGATCATCACCGCCGGCACGACCGTGGACCAGACGTTGATCGCGAGGATGTCGCGGTTCTGGGAGATCATCAGCGCCCAGTTGGCTTCCGGTGGCTGGACGCCGAAGCCTAAGTAGGTGGCGCCGGCGACGAGCAGCACCGCGAAGGTGATCGTCAGGCCCAGGTTGGCGATCAGCGGTCCCATGATGTTGGGCAGGATCTCGCGCACGAGGATCGATGGCGTGTTCTCGCCGCGGGTCACCGCGGCCTCGGTGTAGCCGCGCACCGAGGCCTCGCGGGTCGCGCTGTAGACGATGCGCGCGATGCCCGGCGCGAGGATCACCGCGATCGTCAGGATGATCATCAGGTTGCTGGTCCCAACCCCCGTGACGACGAGGATGAAGAGCAGCAGCGGCGGGAAGGAGAGAACAACGTCGACCAGGCGCATCAGCACTGGATCGAGGAGCGTGCGGCTGTAGCCGGCGATCGCGCCGACGATCATTCCCAGCGCGAACGAGAGCGCGGTGGCGGCCAGTCCGAGCCAGAGGGTGCTTCGGCCTCCCCACAGCACCTGGCTGAGGACGTCGTGCCCGAGGTAGTCGGTGCCGAATGGGAAGGCGGCGCTCGGGGAGGAGCCGGGTGCGCCGACGATCGAGTTCGGGTCGTGGGGAGAGAAGACGGGGCCGAGCAGCGCTACACCGACGACGAAGACGAAGATCCCCAGGCCAATCGCCCCCTGCGGCAGGCGCACGAAGCGGGGCACCCTGGCCTTCATCGTGCGGTCCGAAGCTTCGGCACGAGCAGGATCACGAGCAGGTCGGCGACGATGTTGATGCAGATGTAGACGGCCGCGAGGATCAGCGCGATCGCCTGAACCTCGGTGTTGTCGTGGTTGGTTGTTGCCTGAACGAGCTGTGTCCCGATGCCGGGATAGTTGAACACCGTTTCAGTGATGATCACGCCGCCGAACAGGTACTGGATCGACAGCGCAAAGATCTGCACGCTCGGCGCCAGCGCATTGCGCAGCACGTAGCGCCGCAGGACCTTGCGCTCGCGGATCCCGTGCAGGCGGGCCATCTGCACGTAGTCGGTCTGGAGCACCTCGATCGTTCCGACGCGGACGAGGCGGACGGTCCACGCGACCGACACGGCGAGCAGGGTCAGTACGGGCATCACAAGCAGGTTCGGATGCACAAGTGGGAAGACGCCCGGCGCGAGCAGCGACACCGGCGGTAATAACCCGGTCGCCACGAACAGGATCGCGATCAGCAGCGCCCCGATTACGAACTCCGGCATCGAGATCAGGATCAGCGTGATCGTCGATATCGAATGGTCCTGCCACTTCCCGGCGCGCAGCCCGGACCAGACCCCGAGCAGCAGCGAGAGGGGGATCAGCAGGATCACCGTGACCAGAGCTAGCGTCGCCGAGTCGGCGAGCGGGGAGCGGATGATCGGCCAGACGGGCGCGCTCGGCGATCCCTGAGCAATCGCGACCGCGGAGTTGCCGAGGTTCCCGGTCAGGGCGTTTCCGAGCCAGTCGACGTAGCGCTCGGCGAGCGGTTTGTTGAATCCCAGTCGATGGTTGATGAGCGCGATCGCCTGCGGGTTCGCGTTGCGCCCGAGGATCGCCGTCGCGGGCGAGCCGGGGATCGCCGAAGTCGCGAGGAAGATCACGATCGAGACGACGACGAGCGTGACCAGTCCCTGAGCGACACGGCGCACCAGGAAGCGCGCTACCGGATGTTGGGGGCGCCCGTCGGCACCTGCGCGGTTGCGCGACGGCACAGCGGGCGCCCGGCCCGCTGCAGGCTCCGTCGGCTCCGACTCAGGCGGCATCCGCGCAGGCCCGGATGCCGCCCGCTGTTCCTCGACGCTCAGGTCGTGAATCCCCACTCCCAGACGCGCTGGTCGCCTGTCGGGTAGGCCCAGCCGACGCCCGGACCCCCGAACCCGGCGACCTTGTCGGAGATCGCGTCAATGTTGTGGACCTCGGCCCAGAAGATGTAGCCGCCCTGGTTGTACTGCACCGACTGCAGCTGATTCCAGTACTGCTGGGCGCGTTCAGCGTTCGTCTCGGCCTGCGCCTTCTGGAACAGTTTGTCGAACGAGGTGCTGTTCCAATGCGTCTCATCCAGCGCGGCTCCGGTGACCAGCGCCTGCGAGTAGAACGAGTTCAATGAACCGATCGCCCAGATGTTCTGAGCGAAGGTCATCTTCGTGAAGAGCAGCGTCGGATTGTAATAGGAGGCGACCGGCTGAACCTTCAGCGTGATCCCCTTGAATCCGGCCTGCTGTGCCTGCTGGACGAAGACCTGCGCCGCCTGCAGCTGGCCGAGGCCGCCGTCGGCGGTCTGCAGCTGAACGCGGATATCGGATTGGCCCGCTGCCTTGAGCAGCGACTTCGCCTGCTCGATGTCCTGGTGGCGCTGCGGCAGCGAGCCGTCGTAATGCGGGAAGCCGGCCCCGGGAACGTCGTTGCCGACCACGCCATAGCCGTTCAGCGCCGCCTCGATCATCGCCGGGCGGTTGACGATCAGCTTCATCGCCTGCCGCACGCGGACGTCCTTGAAGGGCGCCTGGTCGACGCGCATGTTGAAGTTCTCCTGCGCACCCGCGTAGCCGACGATCAACTGGAAGTTGCTCGGCACGCCCGCCTTGGCCTGGGTGTAGTTGACCGTGCCGCAGATGTCGATCTGACCGCTCATCAGCGCGTTCAGCCGCGCCGCGTCGTCGTCGATCGAGAGCATCACGAGTCCGTCCGGATAGGGATGCGGCGAGTCCCAGTAATTACGGTTGGCGGTCAGCACGCTCTGCTTGCCCGGCGTAAAGGACTCGAGCTTGTAAGGCCCGGTGCCGACCGGCTTGGTGAAGTTCTTCGCGCCGTTCTGCACGACGCACGCCGCGTTGATGTAGCCGAACAGCGAGGGCAGGTCGGCGTTCGGCGTCTTCAGCGGCACCCGCACCAGCGTGTCGGAGAGCTTCTTGACGTTGTTCATGTCAAAGCTCACGACGGCCGAGTGGCCGAGGTGGGCGGGGCTCGCCATGGTGTGGAAGGTGTAGATGACGTCGTCGGCCGTGAACTTCTTGCCGTCCTGCCATTCGACGCCGCTGCGCAGCCGGATCTCCCAGACGCTGGCGTCGGCGTTGTGCTGCCAGCCGACGGCGAGGCCGGGCTCGAGCTCGTGGTAGGGGCCAACCCGCATCAGCGGGTCGTAGACGAGGTAGCAGTGAAAGCCGTCGATCGGCGTGTTCGCGAGCGCCGGGTTATAGGTCTCGCTGGTTCCGTTGCCGACATAGCCGATGCGGAGGATTCCACCCTTCTTCGGCGTCTTCGGCTTCGGGCCGCCGAGCGGGACGCTCTTTGAGCTGTGCATCAAGGCCGAGGCGCCGGGCACGTCCAACAGGCCCGGAGCGGCCAGGCCGACGCCTGTCGCGCCCACGCCGCGCAGGAAGCGGCGCCGCGTCAGGGCGCTGTCAGCGTCCGGCCTGTCCTGGCGCCCGGCGGATCCGGCCGAGTTGTCCTGTGTCATGGTCCCTCTCTTTCCTCGCGGCGGCTTCGCGCTGCCGCTTTGCCTCAATCTGGGTGCAGACTCTCCGCGCCGCGGCCGGCGGGAATCGCCCCTGCGGTGCGGGCGGCGGGGATGAGCGCTCTCGTGTGGTCGCCGGTACGAGCTACTGCCAGTTGACCTCCAGGCATGGCCTCGCGCCATGCGGCTCTCGCGGTTGGACCCGCGCAAGCGTGCCAGACCCCGAACGCGCCCTCAATGAACTTTTCTCGGACGCTCTGGCACTCGTTGCGGCAGCCGACGAGCGCGCTCAGGCCTGCCCGGACGGCAAGATTACGATGGCCGCTTGTCCGCCCCCGCCACCCGTTCGACGCCTCGGGCCGAGCCCGTCGGAAGCCTGCTGCGCCCCCCGCGTCTGAAGGCGATGTACGAGCGCCTGTTCGGCGGACATACCTCGCACGTCGAGGCGATCCTCGAGGGGTCCGAGCTCGACACGCTCGCCGAATTGCACACGCTCGCCGATGAGGCGATCCGCGAGGCCGTCGCGCGCCAGGTCGACCTCGGCCTCGACGTCGTGACCGACGGCGAGATGCGCCGCGCCCATTACGTCAACTCGCTTTTTGACGGGCTGAGTGGCCTGGCCGAGAGCGACGTGCCCGAATACTTCGCGGGAGACGACGGCGTCGCGCCTCCGCCCGAGCCGGTCGCGCGTGAGCAGATCGCGGTCCGCGCAAATCCCCTGGTGCGAGAGCACGAGTTCCTCGCGAAGGTGACGGCGCATCGCTCGAAGGTCGCGATCCAGACGCCCTCGAGCTTCTACTTCCCGGCGGCGCGCTTTGGCGCCGAGGCGTATGCGAGCAGAGCCGACTTCGTGACCGATGTCATCGCCGTCGTGCGCGAACTGGTGGCGGGGGCGGTGGAGGCTGGGGTGCGCTACATCCAGTTCGACTATCCGCTCTACCCGGCGCTCGCCGATCCGGACAAGCGCGCGGAGCTGCTGGCGGGTTCGGATGACGATTTCGACACGATCTTCGACGCCGCGATCGCCGCCGACAACGCCGTGCTTGAGGGGCTGCCGAAGGGCGTCACAACCGGACTGCACGTCTGCCGTGGCAACTTCCGCTCGCACTGGTGGGCGCGCGGCTCGCTCGAGCCGGTGGCGGAGCGCATGTTCAACGAGCTGCGCCATGACCGCTTTCTCGTCGAGTGGGAGGACACCGAACGCGAGGGCGACTACAGCGCGCTGCGCTTTGTACCGCCCGGTCCGACGGTGGTGATGGGCCTAGTCAGCTCCAAGATCGGCCGGCTCGAGGACGAGGACGATGTCGTCGCTGCACTCGAGGACTGCGCGCGTCACCTGGATGTCGAGCAGCTCGCGATCTCGCCGCAGTGTGGCTTCGCCTCGGTCTGGCACGGCAACGATCTGACCGAGGAAGACCAGTGGCGCAAGCTGGAGCTCGTCGCGCGCGTCGCCGAGCGCGTCTGGCCGACCTAGACACAGAGCAGGAGGCACGGCCGATGCGTCGGCTGACGGCACTCGTCGGCCTTCTCTTCGCCGCCGAGTGCGTCCTCTATTCGGCTGTCACGCCGCTGCTGCCCCGCTACGCCGCCACGTACGACCTCTCAAAGGCCGGTGCGGGTCTGCTTGCGGCCTCCTACAGCGTGGGCTTCATCCTCGGAGCGCCGCTCGGGGGCTGGGCGGCCGCCTGGCACCTGCGCCGAACACTGCTGTGCGGGATCGGGCTCTTCGCGGCGGCCGCCGTGGCGTTTGGGGCGGCGTCGAGCATCGATGTACTCGACGGAACGCGCCTCATTCAGGGCATCGCCGGCGGCGTCATCTGGAGCGCCGCCCTCGCGTGGCTGATCACCGCGGTCGCGCCGCGCGAGCGGGGCGGAGCGATCGGCACGGCGTTCGGTGCAGCGACAACCGGCACGGTCCTCGGGCCGGTCCTCGGGACGGTCGCCGTCGCCGGCGCCGGGGACTGGGTCTTCGCCGCGTTCGGCGTGCTTTCCGCCACGCTCGCGCTGCCGATTCTGCGCATCGGCGAGCGAAGCGACGCCGGCGCGCTGCTGCGTGGCGCGTCGGCCTCGCGATTGCGGCCCGCGCTGGCGGCGGGTGCCCTGGTGGCGGTCGTCGGCGCGACGCTCGGTGCGCTTGGCGTGCTCGTGCCACTGCGCCTCGCCGACCACGGCGCGTCGGGGCTCGAGGTCGGCGTCACCTTCGTCGGCGCGGCGCTGGTGGCGGCGCTCGCAGCGCGGCTTGTCGGCGCCGCCGTGAATCGACGCGGGCCGTCGCTGCCGCTGCGCGCCTGCCTGCTGGTGTGCGCGCTGTGCCTGGCCGCGATCGCGGCGCCGTCTGCCGGGCTGCTCCTCGCGGCGCTGACGATCATCGCGATCGCCGCCGGAGCGGGCGGGTGCATCGGGCCGTGCGTGACGCGCGCCGCCGAAGCCACCGAGCGCGCCGGCGGATCGCTGGCGGCCGCTGCGGCGGTCGTCAACACGTCCTTCGCGTGCGGCGAGATCGCAGGCGCAAGCGGCGTGCCGGCACTTGCCGGGCGCCTCACCGAGGCGGCGCCGCTCGGGGCGCTTGCTCTGCTGGCTCTGATCGCAGCGGCACTCGCCGGAGGCACGCTGCGTGCGCGGCCAGGCACGCGGTAGGGCGCGCGCTCAGCCCTCGATGGCGACTGCGCGCTCGAGCGCGACGGCCGACAGCGCGGCGAACTCCTCGAGCGCCGTTTCTGTCTCGGGGAGGAAGTCGAAGAGCACGAACGAGTGCACGCTGTCCTCGAAAGCTCGGAACCGCACGTCCACGTTGGCGGCTCGCGCGTTGGCGGCCACCGCTGCGGCTCCCGGGAGCGCTGCCTCCTCGGCGGCTGCGTGGATCAGCAGCGGCGGAAAGCCGGCGCAGTCGAGCAGCAGGGGAGACAGGCGCGGGTCGGCCGTGTCCGCGCTCTGCACATAGGCCGCCGCGAGCTGGGTTGCGAAAACCCGATCGAGCCACGGCTCCGTTGCCGCGTCGAAGTCGAAGCCCGCCTCAGACACCGTCAGGTCGCAGAACGGCGAGACGACGTAGACGGCATCGGGCTGACGTGACCCTTGGGCACGCACGACGTCGAGGAGGCTAAGCGCGATCCCGCCTCCGGCGCACTCGCCGGTAACGATCAGCGGGCGGCGCGGATCGTCGCAGCGAAGTTGTGCGTACACGGCTACGACATCCTCGAGGGCGGCCGGGTAGGGATGCTCGGGGGCGAGGCGATAGTCGGGGACGACCGCGACGCCGCCCGCGGCGGCGGCCAGTCGCGCCGCGAGAGCGACGGCGCTGCGGGCCGCGCCCATCGAGTACGCGCCGCCATGCAGGTGGAGAACGATCGGAGTGCTCTCGTCGGCGCCGGGCGCTCCGATCCGCAGCGCCTCGACACCGCCCAGCTCGACTTCCTCTGTGCGCGCACCCGGCGCAGGAGTCGTCTCGCGCTCGAGGAACGCCGCGTATCCCGCGCGTTCGCCGAGCCAACCATTGCATCGGTCCTCGAGACTGAGTGCGCTTCGCCACAGGTCGAAGGCGCGTCGTGCCTGCGGGCGCTTCAGCGCCCGCAGGTCGGCGGCGGGGGTGCCCAGCGCCGCGGCTGCCGCGACCGGATCATGGATCAGAAACCAGTCGCGCAGCGGAGAGGCCGGACTGAGCCGGTGCAGGCCCTTGAAATAGCCGTCGCGCGCGCGCACCTTGGCGGGGTCCGACAGCTGTCGGTAGAGGAGGTTGACGCGCGAGGACTCGAGCACGCGTTCAACCCGCACGCGGCGCCGTCGCTCGTACTCGGCGAGGCCGTCGGCCACGTCGTCGCGGTGACGATTGAGGGCCGCACCGAGCATGACGGCGTCCTCGAGGGCCATGCCCGCGCCCTGGCCGGCGTTCGGCGGGACCGGATGGGCGGCGTCGCCGACGAGGGTCACGCGCTCGCTGCTCCAGCGCTCGAGCGGGTCGCGGAAATAGATCCCTGTGATCAGCGCCGAGGGCATGCAGTCGAGAAGCACCTGGATCGCGTCGCAGGCGTCAGACAGCGACGCGCGCAGATCCGCCAGGTCACCTGAGACCGTCCACGATTCGCGCTCGACCTCATCGACGGGAACGAAGACGGTCAGCATGTGGAGGCTCTCGGGGTGTCCGGCGTGCCGGAGCGGGTAGACGAGCACGTGCCGGTGCGGGCCATACCAGCCGAGCATCAGCCAGCGGTACTCCTCGGGCATGTCTTCGCTGCGGATCAGTCCCCGCCAAACCACGACGCCCGTAAAGCGCGCGTCCTCTTCGCCGAAGAGGCGGCGCCGCGTCGCCGAACGCAGCCCGTCGGCGCCGATCAGCACGTCGCCGCGGACCTCCTCGCCAGAGTCGAGCTGAACCGCCACCCCTGCGCCGCCTTCCTCGAAGCCGACGACGCGGCTCGAGAGGCGGACGCAGTCGCTGGGCAGTGGCTCGAGCAGGCTGGCGAGCAGGTCGGCCCGGTGGCCGCAGTAGTAGTGCTCGCCGTAGCGCTCGGCGAATGCGCCGATCTCCCAACGCGTGATCAGCTCGCCGGTGGTCAGGCTGTGCTGGCGCTCCTCGTCGATGCGAGCAGAAGAGGATCGCCACAGGGCGTCGCCGCCCACGCCGGTGATCGCCTTCATCGCGTTGGGCTGGAGGCCCAGCCCGGCGCCGATCGCAGCGAATGCCTCTGACTGCTCCAGCACGAGCGGCTCGATGCCGCGCTGTCGAAGCGCCAGGGCTGTCGCGAGCCCGCCCGTTCCGCCGCCGGCGATGATCACGCGCACGCCGCGGCCCTCACTTGCTCCAGAGTCGCTCGCTCGCCAGGCGCGCACCCTCGGCGAGCGCGGCAAACTTGGCCCATCCGACCTTCGGGTCGACCTCGCGCGTGCCGGCTTGAGAGGCGAAGCCGCAGTCGTTGCCGATCATCACGTTCTCGCGGCCGACGAGCTCCGCGTAGCGAACCGTGAGTTCGGCGATCAGATCCGGGTGCTCGACCCAGTTGGCGCCGTGGCTCACCATGCCGGGAACGATCACCTTGCCCTCGGGAAGCTTGATCTCCTCGAACGCGTGGTAGTCGTGCAGGTGTCGGGTGTTCATCGCCTCGAACGAGAACGCCTGCGCGTTGACGCGGAACATCGCCTCCGCGTAGTCCCCCAAATGCAGGTCGTAGATGTGGGGGCCCTGGTTGATGCTGTAGCAGGTGTGGTAGCGGATCTTCTCGGGCGGAATGTCGCGCAGGCAATGGTTGATCAGCTCGATCGTCTCGCCGACGCGCCGCTCGCGCTCGCGTGGCTCGAGATCGGCGTGACCCCACAATGTGGCCGCTCCCGGATCGTCGACCTGGATCAGGAACCCTGCATCGACGATCGCCTTGTATTCCTCCCGGACGACGTCGGCCAGCGCCGCGAGGAACTCCTGCTGGGAGGCGTAGAACTCGTTGTGGTAGTCGGCGAGCGAGGTCGCGAGCGGAGCCGACATGAAGGCCTCGGTGTATTCGCGCCCCTCGAGAGCCGTCGCGAGGTTCGCGATGTCGGCGACCAGCGCCGCGTGCCCCTCGTAGCTGACCGGCGCACGGCAGATGAGCCGCCGCAGCGGCCCGAGCATCGCTCCGTACATCGCGTTTGCGAAGTAGCGTTCGTAGTACTCGGGAAACTCGGCGACCTCGCGCCAGCCAGTGTCCCGCAGCGGATCGAAGGCCTGCGGCTCGGCTTCGAATCCGCCGATGCGCTCGGTGAGATAGGTCGTGAAGCCGCTCTTGCGCTGCTCGCCGTCGTTGACGACGTCGAGGCCGACCTCGATCTGGCGCGCGACGCAGACGGCCACGGCATCAACGACTCCCGCCTCGAACGCCTGATCGTCGTAGGGGCGCCCGTTCTCCTTCTCGCGCATCACCTCGACCAGCTCGTCGGGTCTCGCGACGCTGCCCGTGTGCGTCGTGAGGATGCGCTCGACGCTTCGGATCACGAAGACCTCCGCCGCGCGGAGACTGCGGCGATCAACTGCGTCCCCAGACGCGGTCCGCGACGCGCCCGACGAGCTCGAGCTTGCGCCACTGTGCCTCCTCATCGAGATCGTTTCCATGCCACACCGACGCGAACCCGCACTGCGGCGAGAGCGCGAGCTGCTCGAGCGGAGCAATTGACGCGGCGCGGTCCATGCGCCGCATGATCTCATCATCGCTCTCGAGTTCCGCGACCTTCGTGCTGACGATTCCCATCACCACCACGGGCCGGCCCTTAGGCAGGAAGCGCAGCGCGTCGTAGCCTCCTTCGCGCGCAGTGTCCTCCCATTCGATCAGGAAGCGGTCGAATCGAAGCTCGTTGAACATCCGTTCGGCGACCGGTTCCAGCGACCCGCGCGCCCACCAGCGCGAGCGGAAGTTGCCGCGGCAGATGTGCACGGCGCTCGTGACGCCGGCGGGCAGCGCGGCGAGGGCCGCGTTGTCGGCGGCGATCGCCTTGCTGAGCAGCTCCTCAGCGCTGATCGCGAGGCCCTCTTCCAGCTCCGCGCGCTTCTCAGGGTCAGCGAGCGCCGGGTAGAGCGGGAAGTCGTACTGGACGTAACGCGCTCCGGCCTCGACTGCGCCCTTCACGAGCGTCGTCGTCAGTTCGCCCATGTGTGCGACGAACTCCTCACGGCTCGGGTAGGCGCCGGTGTCGTACTGGAGCATGTAGAAGTTCGAGACGGCCGGAATCGCCACCTTGGCAGGCCAGTTGGTGAGCTCGCGCAGGAATGCGATCTCGCGCGCCATCGGGTTGTCGACGATGCGCAGTCGCTCCGCCGCGAGCGGATCGGGAGGCGGGCCGATTTCGGCCGCGACGTCGAAGTGGTCCTCGACCGGGTTGTCGGCGATGCCCTCGACGGCGTCGAAAAGCGAGTTGACGAAATGGGCCCGGCGCATCTCGCCGTCGGTGACGACGTCCAGCCCAGCATCGATCTGGCGGCGGACGGCGTCGCGGATCGCCTCTTCCGCGAGCAGGTCAAGCTCGTGGAGCGCGTCCCGTTCTTGTTCCCCGAGGAGAGGGCGCGCATGCGAGCTGTGCGCCTCGAACAGGCGTGCGAGGATGCGCTTGAGCGGCTCGGGGCGAAGCAGACTCCCGACCGTCTCGGCCCTTGGAACAACGCGGAACCGCCGCTCCACGGCGCTTGAAATGTCAACTCTGGGGCCCGCCATCACCCTGCCTTCCCCGGTTTGCCCGCCCCACGCGACGACATGCTAGGGGCCGCGCCGCGACGGTCCGCGAGGGCGATTCGCGCAATCCGCGATGAGTGCAACATCCTCCCGCGAAAGTCCCTAGACGCCTCAAACGGCCTCCCTCTAACCTCACCGAGCCTCGCCAGGCGGCGCGATCCTTCGACGCGCGCCGGAGCGAGTCGGCGACCTGTGTCGGGAAAAGGAGAGCCACTTGGCTGGTGAATACGAGAAGTACATCGTCCGCAAACCGCTCTACGAAGACCTGCCCAACGAGGCTCCGGGCGAGGGCGAGAACACCGGTGTCACGGAGACCGAGACGTTCATGAGCAGCCCGCAGGTCGCGGGGGCGCCGCTGCACATCACCTGGGGAATCATCCACGCCGTGCCACCTAAGAATCCCTACGTCATGGCGCATGACCACCCCTACGACGAGGTTCTCTTCTTCCAGGGGTTCAACCCCGAGGACACGCTGGACCTCGGTGCCGTGTTCGAGTTTCAGATCGCCGACGAGGTGCACGTGATCGACTCGACGTGCGGCATCTTCATCCCCGCGGGGACGACGCACTGCCCGCTCACGGTGATCAGCGTCGAGCGGCCGTGTGGCCTCGCCGCGATCTGCGTGAGCGGTCGCTACGAGACGATGGGTTACGCGACTCCGGAGCTGGTCACGGCCTGAGCCGCGAACGAACTTGCCCGACCGCGGGCCGGAGCGTGCTCCGGCCCCGCCGGGCGGCTGTCTTCCCGGGCGTGGCCTGCGCGGCCGGGAGCAGCTGAGGCGAGCGGTCCAGGTCGCTCGCAGGACGTGACGCCGGGCCCGCTTCCGTCAAGCCGTCAAGCGGCCGCGACCTCGCGGGCGCTGCGGCGGAACTCGCCCGGCGTCACGCCCGTCTCGCGCTTGAAGAAGCGCCCGAAGTACGCGGTGTCCTTGAACCCGAGCTCGTACGCGATCTGGGCGATGTTCTTGTCCGTGTGCAGCAGCAGTCTCTGTGCCTCTACCGTTTGGGCTCCGCGGATGATCTGGCCCGGCGTGCGGCCCGTCGAGCTCTTCACCGTCTCGGCCAGGTGGCTCGGTGTCACACCAAGGCTGTCGCTGTATTCACGCACTGTCTGAAACGGCCCGCGTCTTTGTACGACGAGTTCGGTGAACTGCCGTACAAGGAGCGTCGCGCGGTTCGTCACGCGCCGCTCGGAACTGCCCGGCAGCAGGCGGTGCGCGCGCGCCAGAAAGATATGCAGGTGCGCCTGCATGACCGAACGGCAGTCGTCCTCGCCGGCCCGATACTCGCGCACGATGTCCTTGAGGATCGGCACGATACGACGCGCCTCAGCCGGCGTCAGCCGCAGCTCGCCGACGTCGGCTAGGTCGTTGAACAGCTCGCTCACGCGCGAGACATCTTCACGGCTTTGCTGTGAATGCAGGAACTCCTCAGTGAAGACGACGATCACTCCGGTCGGTGGATCGGCGTAGTCCCAGGAGTGAACCTGCTCGGGCCGCAGGAAGAACAGCGTTCCCGGATGCAGCTCGTAGGTCTCGCAGTCGATGTGGTGGGCGCCGTGCCCTTCAGCCACGTACACCACTTGGTAGAAGGTGTGACGATGAGCCCAGCCGGGCGGGGGGAGGTCGATCTCGGCCGTCGTGCCGGCCTCGACGCCGGCCAGCCTGGCCACGACCGCGCCGGTGAACTCATCGACCGGAACCGCGCCGCCGCGCGCTGGCGTGGGCGTCAGCACGGTGAGTCCGGCGGATCAGACGACGGCCGTGGCATCGACCTCAATCAGCATCCCCGGGACGGCGAGAGCGGCAACCCCGAGCGCTGTGCCGACGGGTTTGGGGTGTGGGAGGTAGTCGGACGCGATGCGCTCGTAATCGCCGAGGTGGCGGATATCGGTCAGGTAGATGACGACTTTGACGACCGCGCTGAAATCCGCTCCGGCCTGCTCGAGTACGGTGCGCAGGTTCTCGAACACCTGACGTGCCTGCGCTTCGAAGTCCCCCTCGCCCACGAGCGCGCCGTCCGCAGATACCGCGCTCTGGCCCGCGATGAAGAGGACCGAGGCGTCTCCCTCGATCCGCAGGCACTGGGAGAAGCCGAGTGCGTCCTGCCACGTCCAGGGGTTGATCTGGGTCTTCTTCACGACGCCTCCGGGCTGTTGACGAGCGGATTCTCGCAAGTTCCGCCCGAGCGGGGCGTCGCTCGCGCGCCTCGGCCGACTCGTTGACACCGTGGATCCGGCCGTAACATCCGCGCCATGGCGGGCGCGCTGATCTCCGAGCACAACTACTTCTGGGTCGGGGTCGAGCGCACAGAAGTGCCAGGGATCGGCACTGCGACGACCGGCGAGCAGATGTTCGTCTCCTATTACGTTCCCGCCGAGAAGCGCCACGAGCTGCCGATCGTCTTCGTTCACGGTGGCGGCGGGCAGGGTGTCGCGTTTCTCGGGCGCGGCGACGGAAGCCCGGGCTGGCTTCACCACGCGCTGGCCGCCGGGTACACGGTCTACATCGTCGACCGGCCGGGCTACGGCCGCAACCCGCCGCACCCGAAGCTCGTCGGCGAGATGAGCCGTCCGACCCCGCACGAGGCGATGACGCCGCTGTTCAAGGTCGCGGCCGCCGGGGGCCGTTGGCCGGGCAGCGGCGATGTCGGCGACCCGTTGGTCGACGCGTTCATGGCGCAGCAGCGCCCGATGCGCGGCGAGAGCGCCGCCTACGCTCAGGAGCTCACGCGGCGCCGTGCCGTGGAACTGCTCGAGCGGGTCGGCCCGGCGATCGTGATCACCCACTCGGCGGGCGGGCCGTTCGGCTGGCTCGTGGCGGACGCTGCGCCAAAGCTCGTCCGGGCACTCGTGTCCGTGGAGGGGATCGGCCCGGGGACGCTCGCCGTTCCGCTGACCTACGACCCGCCGGTGACGAGCGTCGAGGAGCTCGGCCTCGTGGCGCTCCCCGGGGAGCCGGGCATCGACTGGGGCCCGCTCGCGGGCGTCCCGCGGCGCGCGCAGCCCAACCCGGCGAGGACGCTTCCCAACCTCGCTCGGGTACCGATCGCGATCGTCACGACCGAGGACCCGCGCTTCGCCCAGCTGAACCGCGACGCGATCGCCTTTTTGCGCGAAGCGGGCTGCGCGGTCGAGGACGTCCGCCTGCGCGAGCACGGAGTCTCAGGTAACGGACACATGGTGCCGATTGAGGACAACAACGGCGAGGTGCTGGCACTGATTCTCAGCTGGGTCGAGCGAGCACTCGCCTGAACGGGGAAGTCCGTAGCGGCTGGACGCAAAGGAGCCCGCCGCGCTTAATGTTTCATCGCCGCAGCGCCGATATTCGGGTATGCGCGCGATGCGGCGTGCCCTGACGCGGCGGCCCTCAGTGGCCGCATCCAGCCTGCACGACGGTCCGAATCAGACCAAATCGAGTGGTGGCACCCAGCCGCCGGCTCCGGTTTCGGGCATCCTCCAGCACCGGCTTCTCTTCGAGCGCAACCCGCAGCCGATGATGGTCTACGAGTGGGAGACGGGGGACATCCTCGCCGTCAGCAACGCGGCCGTCGACGTCTACGGCTATAGCCGCGAGGAGTTCATCGGGCTCTCGCTTCGAGCGCTCGTCCCGGAGTCGGACCTGGCGTCCTTCGACGCCTTCCACGCCGTCTCGTTCACGCCCGAAACGCCGGGCCTCCAGCTTGAGAACCGCCGCCGTCACGTGCGCAAGGACGGCTCGATTATCGAAGTGATCATCTCCGGCGATGACATCGAGGTCGATGGCCAGCGCTGCCGGATGCTGATCTGCGAGGACGTGACCGCGCAGGAGAGCACGCACAGCGAACTCGCCGTCGCGCGCGAGCAGCTGCGCACCAGCGAGGAGCGCTACCGGCGCCTGTTTGAGCAGAACCCGCAGGCGATGGTCGCCTACGACCGCGGGACGCTCGAGATCGTTGCGGCCAGCAACGCCATGGTCGCCGGCTACGGATACTCGCGCGAGGAGCTCGAGTCGATGACGATCCTCGACCTCGTCCTGCCTGAGGACGTCGACATGTTGCGTTCCTACCTCGGCAAGGGCCGCCAGGGCTCGACTCCGAAGATGGCGGGCACTCCATCCGGCTACCCGAGCCGGCGCCAGCGCAAGGACGGGACGGTCATCGACATCGAGGTCACGAGCGAGAACATCGAGCTCGATGGCCGCGACTGCCGGCTCGCTCTATACACCGACGTCACCGAGCGCAACAAGACGATGGCCGCGCTCGAGGATGCGCGGGAGCAGCTTCGCGTCAGCGAGGGGCGCTACCGCAGCATGTTCGAGCAGAACCCGCAGCCGATGGCGACCTACGACCGTCAGACGTTCCAGATCTTGGCGGTCAGCGACGCGATGGTCGATCGGTACGGCTACACGCGCGAGGAGTTGTGCTCGATGACGATTCTTGATCTCGAGCTGCCCGAGGATGCCGAGGCTCTGCGCGACTACCTACGGGCGCACCCCGAAGGCTCGAAGCCGGGCCAGGCCGGCCGGGTCGGCGGCTATCCGGGGCACCACCGGCTGCAGGACGGGACGGTTATCGACATCGAGGTGACCAGCGACAACATCGAGCTCGACGGGCGTCACTGCCGTCTCGCGCTCTACACCGACGTGACCGCGCGCAACAAGACGATGGCCGCACTCGAGGACGCGCGCGAGCAGCTTCGCGTCAGCGAGGAGCGCTATCGCAGCATGTTTGAGCAGAACCCGCAGCCGATGGTCACCTACGACCGCAAGACGCTCGAGATCCTCGCCGTCAGCGACGCGATGATCGCCAAGTACGGCTACACGCGCGAGGAACTGTGCTCAATGAGCGTCCTTGACCTCCAGAAGGAGGGAGACGAGCAGAAGCTGTCCGACTATCTGGCCGCGCACCCGGACGGGTCGAAGCCCACGCTGGCCGGGCTGCCAGAGGGCTATCCGGGCCAGCACCGACTCAAGGACGGGTCGCTGATCGACGTCGAGGTGACCAGCACCAACCTGTTCCTCAACGGCCGCGACTGCCGGATTGCCCACTTCGACGATGTGACGGCGCGCAACAAGGCGGCCCGGGAGGTCCTGATCGCGCGCGACCAGGCGGTCGAGGCTTCGAACATGAAGTCGGCCTTTCTCGCCAACGTCAGCCACGAGGTACGCACGCCGATGAACGGCGTGATCGGCATGACCGAACTTCTGCTCGACACCGGGCTCGACGAGGAGCAGCGTCAGTACGCCGAGCAGATCAGTCGCTCGGGCGAGCAGATGCTCGCGATCCTCAACGACATCCTCGACCTCTCGAAGATCGAGGGCGGCCACCTCGAGCTCGACATCGCCGACTTCGACCTGCACGACACGATCAACGAGGCCTGCTCGGTCGCTGGCGGGCAGGCGCGCGCCAAGGGGCTGCGGCTCGCCGTCGACCTCGATCCGGCCGTGCCGCGCCGCCGTCGGGGCGACGGCCGCCGTGTCCGCCAGGTCGTGCTGAACCTCGTCTCAAACGCCGTCAAGTTCACATCCGAAGGACGGATCACGGTGCGCGTCAAGCTCGCCGGCGGCGCCGGAGCCGGCTCGCTGGTCCGCGTGGAGGTGACCGACACCGGGATCGGCGTCGACGACGCGGAGCTCGAGCGGATGTTCGAACCGTTCACGCAGGCCGATGTGTCGACGACCCGCCATTACGGCGGGACCGGGCTCGGTCTCGCGATCGTGAAGGAGATCGTCGAGATGATGGGCGGCACGATCGGCGCCACGAGCATGCTCGGTCGCGGCAGCACGTTCTGGTTCGAGGTCGCGCTTGGCGCCCCGGATCTCGCTGACGCCAACGCCGACCAGGCGGAGAGCAGCGGCGAGACGGCGCAGTGGCCGCGCCCGCCGCGGATCCTCGTAGCCGAGGACAGCCCGGTGAACCAGATCGTGGCCGCCAGAATGCTCGAGCGCTGTGGCGCCACCGTCCGCGTCGCGGGTGACGGCCGGGAGGCGATCGCCGCCTTCAAGACCGAGGACTACGACCTTGTCCTGATGGATTGCCAAATGCCGACGATGGACGGCTACGCGGCGACCTCGGAGTTGCGGTTGCTCGAGCAGGGCTCCGAGCGCCACGTCCCGATCATCGCGATGACGGCCCATGCGCTCGAGGGCGATCGCGAGCGCTGCATCGCGGCGGGGATGGACGACTACGTCAGCAAGCCGATGCGCCATGCGGAGCTGGTCGAAAAGCTCCACCAGTGGATCCCGCTCGACCTCGCTTCGCCGAGCGCTGCCGGCGATTCGGTGCTCAGCGCTCCGCCGCGGGCCTGAGCGAGCCTTCAGCTGAGCTTGGCGACGATCAGAGGCGTCGAGGTGGGCTGTGCGGTACCGCCGGCGGGCTCCTCGGTGACGAGCACGCGCGTCAGTCCCTTGATGTTGCCGGGCACGCCGATATCCGCGCGGTCTGCGTGGCTGACGCTGAACAGCGTGCTCGGCTGCAGCGGGCCGTCGCCGCGCTCGATCCACATTTCGTAGATCTTGCGGCTCGACGGCGGAGGCAGGTGGTCGACGATCAGGTCCGCGCGACCGGCGGAAACGCGCAGCGTCGCCTCGCCGACGCTGGCCCGGATCAGGCGCGGACCGCCCCCGGAGTTGACGCCGAGGGTGATGCCGACGACAAGGGCGGCAGTGACCGCCGCGACCGCAAGCCGCCCGAGCCCGGACGCCGGGACGCGAATGCGCCATCGTCCGGCGGCGGTGGGCCGCCAGCGCGTGGAGACTGCGGGCTGCTCGGCGCGAACTTCGCGCAGAATGCGCCGGCGGAGACCGCGCGGCAGCGGGTGTTGGGGCACCGCCATCGGCAGCGCGTTGACCACGCCCGAGAACTCGGCGACCTCGTCACGACAGACGGCACAACCTTCGAGATGGTGCTCGAAGGCCTCCACCTCGGCCGCGTCAAGAGCCCCGAGCGCGTAGGCGGCAGCATCGTTTCCGCAGCCACGTTCACTCATCGCAGGTCACCGTCATAGCACCGCGTCGGCCGCCTCGCCAAGCGCCAGGCGGAGTTTCCCGAGTCCGAGCCGCATTCGTCCCTTCACGGTGCCCGCGGGAATGTCGAGCATCTCGGCCAGCTCGCTGTGCGTGAAGCCGCCGAAGTAGGCGAGCTCTATGACCTGTCGCTGCTCGGCGGGGAGCTCCTCCATGGCGCCGCGCACAAGTGCCGCATCGCTGCGCCGTTCGGCCTCGGCGTCGGTCAGCTCGCCGGCCGGCAGGAGGGCGCTGAGGCCCTCGTCGTGGACGTCGCGGCTCGAGGTTGCGAGCTCGTGGCGAAGCACGTCGACGGCTCGGTGATGGACGAGCGTCAGGATCCACGTGCGGACGCTGCCGCGGGCGCGGTCGTAGCGGCCGCGTGCACGCCACAGCGTCAGGAAGGCCTCCTGCACGACGTCCTCCGCGAGGCCGCGACGGCCACAGATCCGGTACGCGAGCGAGAAGCCGGCCGCGGCGTGGCGGTCGAAGACGACGGCGAATGCGCGCGAGTCGCCGTCGTAGATGCGCACCATCAGATCCTCGTCGGCGAGCGATCGGGGGTCCGGGGAGGAGCGCGAAAGGAGCGTGGAGCGGATCATGGGGTTACAAAGCGGTTTTCAGACCCTCTATTACGGGCCGGCGCGCGGATTGGATCATCCGCTCATCGGCTGGCGGCGAGCAGCGACCGGCTCGGCGTGAGCGCGGCGCCCCGACGCCCGGCGAAGCCGATCGCCACAACGGCGATGTCATCGCGCGAGGCGGCGACTCCGTCGAGTGCGTGCCGCTCGACGGCAGACGCCGCGTCTGCGGCACTCGCACTCGGCAGATGGCTGAGCAGATCCTCGAGGCGCTCCAGTGGTTCGGGGGTGAAGTCCGTCGCGCCGTCGGTGAAAGCGACGAGCAGCTCGCCGGGCTCGAGGCGAACCTCCGCGGTGCGCAGGCGCAGGTCGGGCCAGATGCCGATCAGATCGCCGCCGGCATCGATTGCCGAAGCAGTGCCGCCGCGGCGGACATGGATCGGCGCAGGGTGACCGCCGCAGGCGACCGCGACGACCGCGTGGTCCTCCTCGACGCGGAGGTGCATCACGGCGACGGTGATAAACGTCGATTCGAGGTCCCGGCGCAGCATCGCCTGGTTCAGACGACGCAGTGCCGCGGCCGGCGGCTCGTCGGGCTGCGCGCGAAGCGTCCACCGCGCCATCGCCGTCATCGCCGCGGCTTGGGCGCCCTTTCCGCAGACGTCGCCGATCATGACGGCCCACTCGTGCGGCGCGGAAACCGCGAAGACGTCGTAGAAGTCGCCGCCGACAAGGTCGCCTTCGCCGGCCGGACTGAACCGAACCGCCACATCGCAGAGCGGGATCTCGGGCGTCGTGCGCGGCAGCAGGCTCTCCTGGAGCGTGTGCGCGGTCCGGTTGCTGCGCTCGTAAAGCTCAAGCGTGCGCGCCTGGAGCTGGCGAAGCTGCGCCGCCAGCGCGATGCGGGTCGATAGTTCGACGATGTCCTCGACCTCGTCGCTGCGCCACTGCCTGCCCGCGCGGCACAGCAACAGGATCTCGATCGTCTGGCGGCCGTGGGCTACGCCAGCGACGGCGAGACCGATCACGGCGCCCGGTAGCGCCAGGGCCTCTGCCGCGCTCGCGCGACTGGCCCCCGCGGCGGCGGCGGCACGCAGCGCGGCGGCGGCGGTCTGATCGCTGTCCACTTCTTCAAGCAGACCGCGATCGCCGCGCTCCGCGCGCAGCGCCGCCTCACTATTGCTGTCGGCGATGAGGCAGGCGTCGGCGAAGCGCCCGGCGAGTAGCTCGGCTCCGGCGGCCAGCACGGAGCCGATCGAGAGGCTCTCATCGAGCCGGCGGCTCGCCGCCGCACGGAACTCCGCGCGGGCACGGGCGCGCTCGCGCGAGAGAACGAGACGCCCGACCACGGCGCCGACGATGATCGCCAACGCCACGAGCAGCGCGAGCACGATCACGGCCTCCTCGACGGCGTCGTTGGCGGTCGTGTGCGCATCGTGCTGGCGGTCTGACTCCTGGCGCGCGATGGCTGACTGCAGCACGGCGGTCTGGACGCGAACGGCATCGACGAGGCGTTTGCCCTGCAGCGTCACCGATAGCGAGCTCGCCGCTGCGTGCCTCTGCGGTAGCAGGCGCAGCACGGATGGGACGTAGTCGGCGAGGTAGGCAAGCGCCTTGGTACCGAGTAACCGAGCCGAGTCGACGAACTCATTGTCGGCGCGCGCCGCATCATCGAGGGCGTGCACCTGTGCTGGCAGGACACGCTTCGCGTTCTCAAGCGGAGCGAGAAAAACGTTGGCGCCGGTGATCACATAGCCGCGCAGGCCGGTCTCGGCATCGACGACGGACTGCTCAACGACGATGACGCGCTGCAGCAGCGTGTCGGAGCGCAGCGTCGCGTCGGCGGTGTCGCGCGAATTCAGGATCGCGGACAGCAGCAACCCCACTCCCACCGCAACCGCCGCGCCGCCAGCCGCCACGGCAAGACCGACGCGTACGACACCGCCACGCGGCAACCTCATCAAGCACTCCCCCCGGGAATCAGCTACGGATCGCTCTCTGGCAAACGACCATAGCGTCCGCGACGGCGACTGTGATCGCCGGTCCCTCTAGACTGGCTGCTCGCTGCGCCCGTAGCTCAGCTGGATAGAGCGTCGGTCTACGGAACCGAAGGTCGGGAGTTCGAATCTCTCCGGGCGCGTCAGAAAAAGCTCAGCACAGCTTGGGCTTTTTTGCTTGCTCAGGTCTCAGGCGTGCCGCCCAGCTCTATGGCCGGCGTGCCTTGGAGCTCCGCCTCGTCGTTTCTGTCGGTCCGGGCGAGGACGATCACTCGTTCGCCGGGTTGGAGTCGGAGGTCGGGGCCGGCGGCGTGGACTTCGCGGCCTTGCGTGACCGCGACGACGGTGCTTCCGATCGGCCAGTCGATGTCGGCGACGCGGCGACCTTGCGCAGGCGAGTTCGCGAACACGCGTAGCTCGAGTAGCTCGAAGCCGTGCAGTGGCGTGCTTGGCGTGTGGATCGCCGCGGCTGGATCGTGGACGGCGAACTCGGCCGCGGTGGCGCCGTGTTCGATCTCCTGCTCGGCTGAGCTCAGCTTGGTGGCGAGTGCTTTGAGGATGTCGGCGCGCGTCAGCCAACCGCGCAGCTCGCCCTCGCGTGAGAGCACAGGTAGGCCGTCGCGGCCGTACAGGACGAGTTGGCGGCGTGCCTGCTCGAGATTCTCCTCCGCGAACAGGACCTGCGGCTCACGCGTCAGGGTGACCGGGCCGACCAGTCGCTCCCAGTCGCCGACCGACACGGCCGGCAGTTCGGCGGCCGCATCGGCACCGAGTCGGCGGGCCTGTCCGTCGAGGCTAGCCAGCGGCTGCATGACGTCCTCTACGGTCAACGCCTGCAGGGCGCCGATCGCCTTCGGTCGTTCGATGTCGATGCCGCGCCGCAGCAGCTTGGTCGTGTAGATGCTGCCGTAGGTGATCCGCTTTGCGAGCTGCGCTGAGATTGCGCAGGCGAGCATGATCGGCAACGTCAGCGTGAAGTTGCCCGTCATCTCGGCCACGCTCGCAATCGATGTCAGCGGCGCTTGCGCAGCAGCCGCGAACACACCCCCCATGGCGATCACGCCGTACATCGCCGGTGGGCCGGTCGCTGCGCCGAACAGGTGGTGGACGACGATCCCAAATGCCATTCCAAGCGAGGCTCCGATGAACAGCGAGGGAGCGAAGACGCCGCCCGACCCGCCGATCCAGAGCGTCAGGCTTGCGGCAAGGATCTTGCCCGCGATCAGGATCACGATCAGCCACAGCACGACGTGGTTGGCGAGCACCTTGTCCATCACCGGATAGCCCACGCCGTACATCTGCGGCAGCGCGAACAGGACGAGGCCGAGCAGGATTCCGCCGGCGGCGGGGCGAAGCCACTGCGGTCGCTTGCCCCACAGCGCGTCGGCGGCGTCCTCGCCCTTATAGAGCGTCTTCTGAAACGCGACGCCGATCAATCCGGCGGCGACCCCGAGTACCGCGACGAGCACGTAGGCGAAGTCGTTGTTGACGGTCAGATCGTGTGGGATCGCGGAGAAGAACGGGGCACCTCCGAAGAAGGCGCGGCTGATCACATCAGCGGTGACCGCTGACAGGCTGGTCGCGGCGAGCGCGTCGAGCGAGAATTCCTTGAGGACGATCTCGAACCCGAAGAACAGCCCCGTGAGGGGAGCATTGAACGTTGCCGAGATGCCGCCAGCGGCGCCGCAGGCGACGATCACGCGCAGGCGTCCCTCGCTCATCCGCACCAGCTGGCCGAGTGTCGAGGCGAGCGCGGAGCCGATCTGCACGATCGGGCCCTCGCGGCCGACCGAGCCACCGCCGCCGATGCACAGGGCCGAAGCGAGCGCCTTGACGATCGTCACCTGCGGGCGGATCCGACCGCCGTTCTCGGCGACCGCCAGCATCACCTCGGGCACGCCGTGCCCGCGCGCCTCACGCGCGAAGCGCTGGATCAACGGCCCGTAGATCACGCCGGCGACCACGGGCACGACCAGCACGAACCAGATGCCAAGGAACGGGAGATGAAGGCTGCCCGCATGACCCTGCTGACCGAACGCCCGCCTGCCGGTGAACAGCCACGTGAACAGGTAGATCAGGTCGCGGAAGCCGGCGGCACCGAGCCCGGCGCCCACGCCGACGAAGATCGCCATCACCAGCAGCCCAAGCTTGGCCGCCGCCAGCCAGTCCGACACGCGCAGCATCCGCGCGCTCATCGCGCCTCGATCCCGGCCAGCAGCAGGTCGATCGCCCGGCGCACGTTCGACCACCGAAACGCCTCGGGATCGAGCGCGCCGTGCAGCGTCAGCCCATCGGCGAGCGCAAGCAAGATGGACGCCAGCGCGTTGGCGGGAATCGGAACCAACTCGCCGGAGGCACTCGCCTCCTCGATCCACCCCCGCACGACCTCGCGCCGACGCCGCGTCGTCTCCGCGAGCCGCTGCCGCACCCCCTCCTCGGTCAGCAGATCCGACCACAGATCCGCCCGAACCTGCACACGCGCCGCGTCCTCGCCGCGGGCCAGCATCGCACGCGCGAACCTCCGCACCCGCTGCACCCCCGAAGCCGACATTCGGGTGATCAGCTCGAGCTCGCGATCCAGCGCCATCACATCGTCCTCGAGCAAGGCCAGCAGCAGATCGTGCTTCTGCTCGAAGTAGCCGTAGAACGCCCCCTTACTGACCCCAGCCTCGGCGCACACGTCGTCGACCGTCAGATCGCGGAAGCCACAGCGGCCGGCACATCGCCACGCAGCGTCGATCAGCTCCTGGCGACGCGCGACTCGTGTTTCGGGACGAAGTTTCGGCACAGAGCCATACTAACAAACCGACTAGTCGGTTTGTATGCGCCGGAATCGTGGCATGCCCTCATGCTCCGGCTAGGCGAGGCGCCGACGCTGAGGCTGCCCTCGACCAGCCGTGGAGATACGCAGCCGGGAGTCGCCGTCACCCACTACGCTGCCAACCGGAGGGCGCGCCCGGGAACGTCCCGCGCGGGGGCCTGGCCGCCACCACATGACGACGCGACGCCGGCACCCTGGTCGGCCGCGGAGCCGGATCGAGACTGTTTGGCGCTGCTTGAGTGGGTGACCCGAGGCACCCCAGCTGGGGGCAATTATCGCCACGAGCTCGACCGGCGAATCAACTAGCATCGCTGCCGGGGATGCTGCGGCGGCTGATCATCTGCGTGACCGCGGCCATGGTGCTGCTTCCGGCGGCGCTCGCGTTCTCGAACACCGGCGGCCCGTCCTACGCGGGTTGTGCGCCTGGCGACACGCGCGAGGGGAACAGCTGCGTCGCCTACGCGTTCGTCACCCGCACGTTCACATTCGTGCTGCCGAACTTCGAGACGGTGACGCGGACCGCGACGAAGACCAGCGTCGTGAAGACCGCCGGCGGTACGACGACCGTGCCCGGCGGGACGGTGACATCGACGCGCACGGTGCCCGGGACCACGACGACGGTGACAGCGCCGGACACGACGACGACGCTGACGAGCAGCGTGCCGGGAACCACAGCCACGGAAACCGCGCCGGGAGAGACGGACACGCTCACGGAGACAGTGCCGGGAAGCACGGTGACGGACACCGCCACGGAGACCGAGACGACGACCACGACGACGACCACGACGACGACCGCCACCGAGGTCGACGTCTCGACGCCGGAGCCATGAGGCGCTCACGTCTCTTGAGGTCGACGGCCCTCGCCGGCGCCTCGGCTGCATTGCTCGTGCCTGTCGGGGTCGTCTTCCTTGCCGGTGCGGGGCCTGCCGACGCCGGCGCGAGCCAGTGCTTCACGAGGATCGAGCATCGCGGCACGCGTCGAGTCGAGCGTGTCGAGCGTTGCGTGATCACGCGGACGATCACGGTGACCCTCACCGTGCCGCGCTTCGTCTTCGCCTTTGCGCCGCCTCACACTCGCACGGTGACCACGACGACCACCCTTACGAGCACCGGGCCCGAGACCACCGTGACCGGCACGCGGTCAACGCTCACGAAGACCGTTACGGGGGCCAATCACACGGTCAGCCAGCCGGGCTCCAACGTCACCGTGACCACCACGACGACCGAGCCGAACGCCACCGTGACGACGACGCCTGAACCGGTCACGGTGACCACCTCCAAGACCGGCGCGGACACGACGACGACGACGACCACCACCACGACGCTCACCGCGACCGAGACCGACACCGAGACCGTGACGACCACGATCACGATCAGCGGGTGAGGACGGAGCGGCTCTAGTGCCCGCTGAGGCTGCGCACGGGGTATAGGTAGACGAACCCGTAGATCAGGGCGATCGCCCAGCCGGCCGTGGCCGCACGTGTGATTCGAGACGGCGAGAACAGCCGTGCGGTCACGATGTAGATCCCGGGCATCACAAGCAGCATGTAGTAGATGTAGGAGATCCGGTCGAAGACGCTGGCCTGGATCACGAACGGGACGAACGTGCCGACGCACCAGGCGGCGCCGAGCGCGGCGACCCGGTCGCGCTCCCGCCACGCGGCGCCGAGCGCGGCGATCAGGGCCGGGATGGCGAGGAAGATGATGAAGGGGTTCATCTCGCCCTTGGCGGCGAAGAGCGCCGCGCTCGCGACGGTCTTGCCGCCGGCGACGGAGTTGACAGCAACCCGGGCATAGTCGATGGGAACCTGATTGACCAGCCACTGCCACGGCGTCGAGCTGATCCCGGTGGCGTTGGGGATCGCCTTCAGCTCGGCGGCGTAGGACAGCATGTGCGCGATGTGGGTGAACGGGCTGCCGGCGTAGGTGATTCCCGTTCCCGGGTCATACCCGGGAACGAGGAGGTCCATGACCCACACGCCGAGGAGCGTCGTGGCGACCGCGGCGAGAACGACGACCACGAGCGCAAGCGCCCGCTTTCGTAGCGCCCTCGCGATTCCCGGCACGCCGCGAGCCCACGCGACGCGAAAGGCCTCAAACAAAGCCAGCGCCGGGATCAAGGCAAGCGCCTCGAGCTTCATGCACGCCGCCACGCCGAGGGCCACGCCCGCCGGCAAGAGCCGGCCGCGGACGTACAGCGCGGCGGCGACCAGGGCCATCGCGACGAAGTAGATGTCGAGTGTCGCGATCCGGCCGTGGACCAGCATCAGGTTGTCGAGACCCATGACGGCGCTGGTGCCGACGGCCAGCCAGGGGCTGCCCCCCACTCCGCGCACCAGCGCGTAGAGAGCGAGGATCGCGATCAGGCTGAAGAGCACGCTGCCGATCCGCCAGCCCCAGGGGTCGTCGCCGAAGACCTCGATCCCGGCGGCGATGACGAGCTTCGCCAGTTGCGGATGCTCGGCGTTGGGGTCCTTGTGCAGAGGCGCGCCGGCATACGGAGCGCCGTGCGGCGGGCGGATCCCGTCGATCACCCGTGCCGCGTTGACGTAATAGGCCTCGTCGAAGATCAGCGTGTGGCTCCTGCCGGATGTGCAGGGCGTCGAGCACGGCTCGCCGATGTAGAACGCTCTGGCTCCGAGTGAGTACAAAAGGATCAGTACGAGCGCGACGAGCGGCGCGCGCGGATGCCCGAGGAGCCGCCGTAGTTCGTGGGTGACGCGGGGCGGCACGGCCTTAGTATCTCCGCGAGCGCTAGCCGAAGGGAGCGTCTGGCTCGGCGGCTGCTCCGGCGCACACGGCGCGGCGCAGGCGGCGAGCGGGGCCGCACACCGGCTTGGCTCCTAGATCAAGGTGCTCGCCGTCGGCTGACCATCATCGGAGCGCGAGGCTTGCGAGTCGCTGCCCGGTGGCCGTCGCGAACTTGAAGGCATGCCCGGAACAGGCAGAACCGACAATCACGCGTCCTTCCCGCGACAGCAGGAACTCCTCATCCGCCGCGACGGTGTACAGGCAGGTCTCGCTCTTGATCGGCGCTCCGGCAAGGTGCGGAAGGCGTTCGCTCACCCAGCCCGTGAGCCGTTCCACCACGCGCGCATCGGGCTCGCGTGACTGCGGCACCTCGCCGCTTCGGACCCCGCTGTGATGAGCGGCGACCTTGAGCCCCAGCGAAGGGCTGGGGAGCGCGTAGATGCCCTGCCCGGTCACTGCGTCGGCGGTCGTGTAGTCGATGATGACCGGCACCTCGACCGCGCCCGGCGCACCGAAGTACGCGACGGTTTCGCGGGAGACATAGACCGGCAGGTCGACATCGAGCGGTGCGAGGAACTCGCGCGCCCAGGCTCCGGCGGTGACGATCGCTACGTCAGCCGTGAATGTTCCGTGGCGATCCGTTGAGACGATCACGTCCTCAGGCGACTGCTTGAGTCGGCTGACCGCCGCTCCTTCGATGATCGTCACCCCATGTCGCATGCAGGACTCGGCGAGGGCCTCGCAGGCTCGGGCGGCAAGAATGAATCCCGACGTTGGGTCGAAGTAGCTCTCACCGCCGTCCGGCAGGTGGATCCCGAAGCGCTGGCGGGCTTCGCCGGCGTCCACAGCCTCGGCGGGTACGCCGAGTCTCACCAGCGCCTCGAGGTCGCGGCGCGACTCGCCAGCGTGTGTGAACACGCCGACCCGCTGGAGGAGACTCACCTCCGCTTCTTCCTCGAGCTGTGTCCACAGAGCTTCTGCCTCGCGCCACAGGGCCATCCATTCCGGCGCGGGATAGTGGCGGACGCTTCGCGAATCGCCGTGGCTTGAGCCGAAGGCGTGCTGGAGCGTGAACTGCTCGAGCAGGGCAGTTCGCGCACCGGCCTGGCCGAGCGCTCGCGCCGTCGCGAGTCCGTTGACGCCCGCGCCGACGACGACGCAGTCGAACGCACGGTGCTGGCGGTTGCGGGCGATTTTCATGGGCTCGCTGACGGCGCGGCCGACGCTCATCGGTGAGACGTTATCCGCAGCGGTCAGCAGATCCGCTGTCCGGTCCGCTGCCTAACCGGCGCGCGTTTGGGCACACCGGGACGCCGAGTTTCGGCGTGTTCGCGGCGATCTCCACCGCGGTCGCCACGAGCCGGCGAGTAGCCCTCTGGTGGCGCCTGGTCAAGCGTCCACGGAACCCGGCTCCGCGCACCGGGCCCGGGCTCACGCGTCGCGTGCTCGGAAGAGCGCGGTGGCGCTCGCGGCGACGACCGCGGCGTAGATGACGAGCATCAGCAGGGCATGGGAGTAGGTGGAGTCGCCGTTGCCGCCGTGCGCGAGCGCGACGAGCAGATGGTTCGGCAGCCAATTCGCGCCGCCCGACCAGATCGCGCCCGTGATGATCGCCTCGATCGGGAGGAAGTAGGCGACGGCGACCGGGATCGAGACTGCCGGCGAGCGCAGCAGGATCCCCAGTGCCGCGCCGAACACGCCGTAGAGGACCGCCGCGAGAAAAGCGTGCAGGACCGCCTGGAGCATGTCGTTGACTCCCGTGCTGCTCGTCCAGGCGGCGGTGCTGATGCCCTTGCCCGGCGCGAGGGCGAAGGCGAAGGCCACCGAGACGCCGACGGCGATGATCACGACAAGTCCGATGAACAGCACGAGGGCGAGGAACTTGCCGCCGAGCAGTCGCGCACGGCGTGGCTCGCGCACCAACAGGTTTCGCAGCGTTCCCTGGCTGTATTCCAGTGAGAAGGCCGCGGCGAAGAGGCACAGAGCGACGAGCCCGATCAGGCTGCTCACATCGACGACGCCGTGGACCAGCCCCGTCGGTTGCTCGAGTGTGGCGTAGCTGATTCGGATGCCATGCCGGCCGCCGTCAAAGGTCGGATTGCGGACGGCGCGCTCGATCGTGAGGATCGTCGCGAGCACCGGAAAGAACAGGCCGGCACCGAACCCCCAGCCGAGCATGCTGCGCCGCCGAAGCTTCACCCACTCGCTCGAGAACGCCCCCCGCATCAGGCCTCCTCTCCATCGGCCCCGGCGTCGTCGTCGGCCGCCTCGGCATCGGTGATCGCGAAGAACGCCTCCTCGAGGGTCGCGCGCGTCACCTCGAGTCCGCGCAGCGTGATTCCAGCGGCGAAGGCCTGACGGTTCAGTTCGGCGGCCCAGTCCTCCCCGGCGGTGACGCGCAGCACGTCGCCGTCGATGCGCGCCTGCTTGCCGGCCGCTGCGCACAGCGCGGCCAGCCTCTCGAGATCCTCGCTGTGCTCCGGCGTCGCGATCACTCCCGTCTGCTGGGCGTCAAGCAGTCCGCCGATCGGGCCCTGGAAGACGATCCGGCCGTGGTCGATCATCATCAGGTGGTCGCAGATCGCTTCGATCTCGCGCAACAGATGGCTCGAGACGAGGACCGTGATCCCGCGATCGGCGAGCCCGCGCATGACGCTGCGCATCTCGCGGATGCCTGCCGGGTCCAGGCCGTTTGTCGGCTCGTCGAGAATCACCAGCGCCGGGTCTGGCAGCAGCGCCGCGGCCACGCCAAGCCGCTGCTTCATCCCGAGCGAGTACGTCTTGACCCGGTCGTCGGCGCGCTCGGTCAGCTCGACGAGCGCGAGCACCTCATCGATCCGTGATCCGTCGAGCCGTCCGAGACGCGTCAGCACCTCGAGGTTGCGCCGGCCTGAGAGCGCCGGGTAGAACGACGGCGACTCGATCAGGGCCCCGACGCGGCGCAGGTAGCGCTCGGGATGTTCGATCGTCTCGCCCAGTACCCGCGCCGTCCCGCCGGTGGGGCGGACCAAGCCAAGCAGCAACTGGATCGTCGTCGTCTTGCCGGCTCCGTTCGGACCGACGAAGCCACCCACCACGCCACTGGGAAGATCGATGTCGACTCCGTCGACCGCGAGGACTTCGCGATAGCGCTTGCTGAGCGACGTGGCGACGATCGGCCGGACATCGCTCCCAGCCTGCGACGCGGTGTGGGGGGTCTCGACGGTCATCGCGTGGCGAGAGCGCGCATGAGCCCGAGCACCCTACGCGCTTCAAGTGAGCAATTTCTAAGCGTGGCGGCGTCCGCCGTCCACGTCGGGCTCGCGAGCGAACCCGCCGCAGGCGGTCGGCGAGATCGACGGGCTTCGGCGCCGGCCCGTTCGCTACGCGGCGAGGCTGAGGTGCGCCGCGGCGCTCGCGGCGCGGGCCCGCACGCTGGTCTGGCAGCGCGCGTTGTAGAGCGGCCCCGTTCCATCGGTGAGCAGGAGCACCGCCTCGGCGACCCCGCGGGCGCAGACCGGGGCCGGCTCGGCGAGCTTCTCGGCCAACACGGTCAGCTCCGCCGTCGCGGCCGACACGCGCTCGGTCAGCGGACCGACGTGCAGATGCCAGCGCCCCTCGGCGTGGTCGGCGTCGCGAATGAGTTCTTCAATCGACCGCGCGAGCTTGCGCCGGCTGGGCGCCCTCGTCAGGCGCCGCGCCCGCAGGGCGAGCGATGAACCGGCCTCGGAGGGGGCTCCGTTCGCCAACGCCGTGTCGAGCGCCCCGGCGCGCAGTCGTGCCGCCAAACGATCACGAAGCCGCTCGGGCGGTGCGATGTACAGAGGGGGCGCCATGACCTTCTAAAACTTTACGCCGGTCATGCTGACTTGTCAAGTTATTTTGCTGGTCACGTAGAATGGGTCTCGTGACTGCGCTCCCTGAGTGGTACCCCTGGCCGGAGACCGAGACCAAGCCGGCGCCGATGCCGCTTCTACTCGTGCAGGCGTTCGTCAACACGCTCGATGTCGAGCAGGGCGATGATCTGCTCAGCGCGGACTGGTTGGTGGCAGCCGGGCTTCTTGATCAGAGCGCCCACGTCGGGTCCGGGGAGCTCGAGCTGGCGCGGGCGATGCGGGAGAGCATGCGTCAGCTACTTGAGTCCGGCGCGGGGGACCTCGAGCCGCTGTCCGAGGTGGCGGCGGCGCGGACGGCAAGGCTGCTCGTCGGCAAGGGAGGAGCGTTGGCGCTTGCCCCCGCAGGCGACGGCGACGTCACCGACGCCCTGTTCCAGCTCCTGCTGATCGTCCGCGCCGCCCAGGAAGACGGCACCTGGTCACGGCTGCAGGTCTGTGCCAACGACACGTGCCGCTGGGCGTTCTACGACCGCTCCAAGAACAGGCAGGGCCACTGGTGCAACATGGCCGTGTGCGGGAACCGGCTCAAGAACCGGGAGCTGCGCGCGCGCCAGCGCGATCGGTCGCGCGCGCGGGGCGCGGCGGGTTAGCGCGGACGGCGGCGCGGAGGCGAAACCGGATGCGAACGATCACGCCCGCCGCCCTATTGCCAGACCGTCACCGACCTGATCCGCATCCGCGCCGGCAGACGCGTCGCCTTGGTCGGGGGACCGCCCCACTCGCTCGGGCCGGCGACCGCCAGGTCGGCGATCAGATAGACGCCGCCGCTGTTGTCGAACGGCCACTGCTGACCAGCGGCATCGGCCTGGGCGCGGCTGTACTGCGCATAGGCGACGCCGTCGACGGCCCAGGTGATCAGGCCGGGCTGCCAGACGACCTGGAAGTTGTGGTAGCCGCGCGTGAGGTTGGCGCGGAGCTGCCCGGGCTGGATCTCAGACCACGTGTGCGTGTGCAGCGATCCGTAGACGGTGTGGGGATGGCCCAGCAGCACCTCGGCGTCGTCGATCTCGACTCCGGCCGAGTTATCCATCCAGAGCCCGCCCCAGAGGCCCTGGCCGCCGGGCATCCAGACACGGAAGTCGATCGTGCCGTGGGTCAGCGTGTAGGCGCCCGCGGTCGAGATCAGGCCCGACTTGTAGGGGAGGCCCTGCGAGGCCACCCCCGCCGTCGCCTCGAGCGCGGCCGAGGCGGTGCTCGTCTGAACCTGCGACGGCTGGAACTGCGTCGCCGCGAAGCCGTAGTTCCAGGTCCCCTCGGACCAGTCGGCCGGCAGGCGGTCGCCGTCGAAGCGGTACGCGCGCACCGCGCGGGTGTAGTGGGCGATCGCCGCGAAGGCGCGCGGGACGTGGATCAGCGGAGCGCGCGGCGACGGTGTCGCGCGGCTGCGCGCGAGCGTCGGCACCAGCAGCGCCGCGGCCACGATCAGTGCCGCGAGCAGCAGGGCCCAGCGCGTGCGCGATCGGCGACTCTCGCGCGCGCTCATCTGCGCGCCGATCATGCGCTGAGCTGGTGCGTCGGTGCTCACTCGGCCGTCCTTGCGTTCGTGGGCGTCCGAGCCAGGATAGCGGCGCGCGGCGGGCACGCCGCCGGCGTGCCGTCGTGTAGCTTGCGGCCAATGGCCGCCGAGTGGACCCGCGAATCGCTCGTTGTGGCACTCGGCCGCCCCGATCGCGCCGGCGACGCCGTCAACGCCGCGCTGACGCTGACCTCGACCTATCGAGCGGGCGGTGAGCTCGTCTACGCTCGCACCGGCACGCCGACGTGGGCGCAGCTCGAGGCCGTGATCGGGGCGCTTGAGGGTGGCGATGCGGTCGCCTTCGCGTCTGGCATGGCGGCCGCCGCGGCGGTCCTCGAGACGCTGCCGGGCGGCGCGCGCGTCGTCGTCTCACAGGTCGCCTATCACGGCGTGCACGTGCTGCTTGAGGAGCGCGAGGCGGCGGGGCGGCTGAGCCACGTCCGCGTCGACGCGCTCGACCTCGCCGCGGTCGAGAGCGCTTGCGAGGGCGCCCAGCTGCTCTGGCTCGAGAGCCCGATGAACCCGCTGATCGCGATCGCCGATATAGCCGCGCTCGGCGCGGCAGGCCACGCTCGCGGCGCCGCGGTCGTCGTCGACAGCACGCTCGCGACGCCGCTTCGGCAACGGCCGCTCGAGCTGGGTGCCGACTTCGTCCTGCACAGCGCGACGAAGTACATCGGCGGCCACTCCGATCTGCTGCTCGGCATCGTCGCCGCCAGCGACCGCGAGCGGATCGCCGCGCTGCTGCATCGCCGCCAGATCGACGGCTCGACGCCGGGAAGCCTCGAGGCGTTCCTCGCCCTTCGCGGGGTCCGCACCCTCGCGGTACGCCTCGAGCGCGCGGAGCGAAACGCCGGCGAGCTCGCGCGCCGCCTTGACGCCCATCCGGCTGTGGCGCGCGTGCGCTACCCGGGCCTCGAGACCGATCCCGGGCACGCTCTTGCGGCGAGTCAGATGTCGGGTTTCGGGGCGATGCTCGCATTCGAGACGACCGGCGATGGGGCGGCCGCCGAGCGGGTCTGTGACGCGGTCGAGCTGATCACGCACGCGACGAGCCTCGGCGGTGTCGAGACGCTGCTCGAGCGCCGTGCCCGCTACCCCGCCGAGGCGGCGGCCGGCACGCCGCCGACGCTGATCCGCCTGAGCGTTGGGATCGAGGACGTCGAGGATCTCTGGCGCGACCTCGAACGCGCGCTCGCCGCGATCTAGCCGCAGCGCCTATTCGGCCGGCTGATCCCGGCTCTCGCCGCTGCGGCGCTTGAAGCGCACGATCAGCGCGACGACCGCTGCGATCAGCGGCGCGCCGATACCGAAGCGCTTGAGCAGAGCCATCAGCGGCACGCACGCAGGCTAGCGCGCGGCCTCTGGTCAGGCTGTGATGTCGAGCCCGAGGTTGACGCCGCAGCGCTCGCAGGCGCCGCGCAATACCTGATGGGCGGTGATCAGCGGGCTTTCCTCCGCCTGACCGCCGTGGCGGAAGAGCTCCGGGCGCAGCAGGTCGGCGACGAGCGCCGTGGCGCGCACGACCGCCCGCGCCTCGCGGTCGGTCAGGGCGATGCGGACCCGCGCGTTCTCGCGCGGAAAACCGGTCTCCGCCGTGTCACCCATCGTCCACTCGCCATTCACCGTCGCTGTCTCCCTAAGCTGCAGTTTCCAGACGCGACCCCCGTATCGCAGCAGGATGGCGGCTGCCGCGCACGCCATCAGGGGAACTTCGTGCCCTGTCGCGGGGGCAGTCGCACCTCGGCGCGTCACAACTTCGACGCGCCGCGGTCCCTACTGTCGAAGCCACTTGACGGATGCCACTCGACGCCGATGACATCACGCGCCTCTATCGCTCGCACGCACCCGGGCTGCTGCGCTACTTCGCGCGACGCACGCTGCAGGCAGAGGTGGCGGTCGATCTCGTCGCGGAGTCATTCGCACAGGCGTTCGCCGACCGTGCCCACTTTCGCGGGCGCGCCGATCACGACGCGCAGGCGGCGGCATGGCTCTACGGGATCGCGCGCCACCAGCTCGGCAAGTACTTCCGCAAAGGCGTCGTCGAGCGCCGCGCGCTCGCGCGCCTCGGCCTGGAGCGCGACGCGATGACCGATCTCGATTTCGAGCGCGTCGAGGAGCTCTGCGGCCTGCCCGACCAGCGGCGGGCGATCGAACGCGCACTCGCCGGCATGTCCAAGCCACAGCGCGACGCGCTGGCGCTGCGGATCGTCGAGGAGCGCTCCTACAGCGACGTCGCGCGACTGCTCGGAATCAGCGAGCAGACCGCGCGGGCGCGCGTTAGCCGGGCGCTGCGGGCGCTCGCGCGCTCGGCCGAATCACTCGAAGGGAGCCCCGAAGTTGTCATTTGAAGCCGACCTGCCGCCCGTCCTCCAGCGCTTCGAGGGAACGCTTGTCGTCGCGATGCGCCGTGCCGAAGCGCGAGCCGCCCGGCGCCGGCGCCCGCGCACGGTGCTCGCGGCAACCATGTCGGCTGCCGCAGTGGCGGCCGCGGTGCTGGCGTTCTTCCTGGCCACCGACGGTGCGCAGACCACCTCCAGCGCCTCCGCGGCCCCGCTCCTGCACGCGGCGGCCGCCGCGGCGCTACGGGCGCCCTCGATCCTGCCGCTCCCTGACGAGTACCTCTACGTGCGCACGGTCGGGCGGATCCCGGCCGGCATGTCGACGCGCCAGGGCGTCAGCGTCACCGCGGTCGAGAAGGTCGTCACCGAGCGCTGGTTCAGCGTGCGGCGCGGCTCGCTCGCGCGCACGCGGATCGTGAGCCTCGCCTTCGGCTCGGCGCGCGACGCCCGCCTGTGGCGAGAGAACGGCGGCCAGGAGCGCGGCACGGTGCGCATCTCGCGCGGCTCCCAGAGCGACCCCTGGTACCTGTACTTCGGTGGCCCGGGCGCCGGCAGCAGCGGCGAGCTCTCGCGCGAGGAGGTCATCGCGCTCCCCGGCGACCCGCGCAAGCTCCTCGAGCTGACGCTTGGAAACCGCCCGTCGGCGCGCGCCTGGCTTCGCTCGTTGCCCGGTTTCACCGGCGGCCACCCCTCGACTCAGACGAGCTACTCCTACACCTACTCCACGATCACCGCCGGCGAGGCGCGGCCGATCCACGCCGCCCCCAACGGCTTCGCCTTCGCGCTCGAAGCCTTCTCTGACATCGAGCAGGACTTCGTCCAGGTGACGCTTCCCGCGCGCGTGCGAAGCGGTCTCTACCGCGCGCTCGCGATCATCCCCGGCGTCCACTACGCGGGCATGCGCCGCGACCTCGACGGCCGCGTCGGCGCCGAGATCGCCTTCGACGACCTCGCGCACGACGTTCGCTACGAGCTGATCTTCGACCCGGCGACATCGGCCCTGCTCGGCGAGCGCCAGGTCACGACACACCGCAACGTCGGCTTCCCGGCCGGGACCTCGCTTGAGGACGTCGCCTTCCTGAACGAGGCCGTGACGAAGACGGCGCGCGTCCCGCACGCCACGCGCGGCGTGCACTGATCGAAGCGACGCAGACGGGCGCGGCCGCAGCGCGGCCGCGCCCGCCCCGCTACATCACCGCGAGCGTCTCGTAGACGTCGACGCTCCCGCCGCCCGAGAAGATCGGGCAGCCCTTCGTCATGCCGCTGGCCTCGCTGAGGCTCGACGCCTCGAGGATCGAGTAGCCGGTCAGGTCGGAGCTCGCGCCGTCGCTGACGCCGCCGCTCCCGTCGACCGCGGCCGAGCCCGCGAACGGGTTTCCGGGGTCAACCAGCGCGCCGCCGAGGCCACCCATCCATTCACCCCAGGCCGCCATCGCCGCCTGGCGCTCCTCATCGGTCGCGGCCATGCCGCCGCCGCGGTACGCCAACAGGTACTTGCTCATCTGTGCATCCCTCCCGTTTCGCTGTGTCAAAAAAAGCGGGCTCAGGCGTCGAAGACGCGACCCCGCAGGTTCGCCAGACAGCCCTCCCAGCCCTCGCGGTGCGCCGCGCGCGACTCCTCGGTCGGGAGTCCCGCGTGCTCGAGCACCACGCGCGTGGACTCGCCCTCGCCGAGGAACTCGACGGTGACGAGGCTGTCCTCGACGGCGTCCGCCATCGGGCCGCCGATCCAGGACCACGTGTAGACGAGCCGGCGCGGGCGCTCGACGACGTGGTACTCCCCGCCGACCTCGAGGACCGTCCCGGTGTCGGGGTTTCGCATCCGAAGCAGGTAGCTGCCGCCGACGCGCAGGTCGACGTCGCAGCCCGGCGAGTCCCAGGCCGGCGACGGCCCCCACCAGCGCTGCAGCACGACCGGGTTGGTCCAGGCGTCGAAGACCTCCTCGGGGCTCGCTGCGAAGACGCGCTCGAGGCGCACCGTCTGCGCCTGCGCGCTCACGACCGCTCCCGCGCGCGCCGCTGCTCGGCCAGGAAGTCCTCGACGACGTCGAACTTGCGCTCCCACAGCTCGCGCTGGTGCTCAAGCCAGCCGCCGACGGCGCCGAGCGCCTCCTCCTCGATGCGCAGCCGGTGCGTGCGGCCGTCGATCACGCGCGAGATCGCGCCGGCTTCCTCGAGCACCCGCAGGTGCCGGCTGATCGCGGGCTTCGACACCTCGAAACCCTGCGTCGCCTCGCCGACCGTCAGCTCATCGCCGCCGGCGAGGCGCTCGAGGATGCCGCGGCGGATCGGATGCGCGCAGGCGCTGAACGCGCGATCGAGCACAAGATCATTAACCATATGGTTAACAATAACGCCGAGGTCAAGCCCACGCCTGATCACGCGGCGCGGACCCCGCTCGCCGCGCCCTACGGCCGGATGAACAGCTCCGGGTCGGGTCCCGTGCGCTGCCCGCGGTCGAGCCCTTCGATCGCCGCCATATCCTCGGCTGAGAGCTCGAAGTCGAAGACGTCGATGTTCTCCTCGATCCGCTCGGGCGTGACCGACTTGGGGATCACCACGTTGCCGAGCTGGAGGTGCCAGCGGACCACGACCTGAGCGGCGCTCTTGCCGTGGCGCGCGGCGATCTCGACGATCACCGGGTCATCTAGCACCGCGCCCTGGCCGAGCGGGCTCCACGCCTCGGTGACGATCTCGAGCTCGGCGAGCTCGTGGCGAAGCCCGGGCTGCTGGAGGTAGGGGTGGAGCTCGATCTGGTTGATCGCCGGCACCACGCCGGTCTCTGCGATCACGCGCTCGAGGTGCGGCTGGTTGAAGTTCGAGACGCCGATCGCGCGGACGTGGCCGTCGGCGGCGAACTCGGTGAACGCGCGCCACGTCTCCGCATAGCGGTCGTTGGCCGGGACCGGCCAGTGGATCAGGTAGAGGTCGATGTAGTGGGTTTCGAGCCGGTCGAGGCTCTCGTGGAGGGCCCGCTTGGCCTCCTCGTGGCCGTGGTCGTCGTTCATCAGCTTGGTCGTGATGAAGACCTCCGAGCGCGCGAGGCCGGAGGCCTCCACGGCCGCGCCGACGCCGGCCTCGTTGCGGTAGCCGGCGGCGGTGTCGATGTGGCGGTAGCCGGCCTCGAAGGCCAAGAGGACCGTCTCGGTCGTCTTCTCCGGTGGAACCTGGAAGACGCCGAAGCCGAGCTGGGGGATCGCGGTCCCGCCGCGAAGCGGAACCGATGGGACACGGTCAGACGTAGGTGTGCTCATTCTCCTGTGCTCTCCGCGCAGCGCATTGAGGAAACGAGCGCGCGGGGGCGCCAAACCGCGTCGCGCCGGCCGTATTCTCACCGACGATGGCGGTCAGCGAAAGGCAGCGCGCGGAGGAGCTGCTCGAACGCACGGAAACGCTCGTGCCGCTGTTGCGCGCGAGCGCCCGCGATGCCGAGCGCGAGGGCCGCGTCGCGGCGCGCTGCCTGGAGGCGATCGCCGACGCCGGCGTCTTCAAGATGACCGCCCCGATCGACGCCGGCGGCTACCAGCTGCCGGTCACGACGCAGGTCGACGTGCTGGCCGCGCTCGCGCGCGGCTGCGGCTCGACCTCCTGGGTCTGCGCCGTCTACAGCGTCGGCATCTGGCTCGCCGGCAACTTCTCTGACGCCGTCCAGGAGGAGGTCTTCGCGCAGCCCGACGTGCGCATCACCGTCGTCGGCGCGCCGACCGGCCGCCTGACCCGCGAGCAGGCTGGCGGCTACCGCCTGACCGGCCGCTGGGGCTTCAACACCGGCTGCCTGGACGCCCACCACGCGATCGTCGGCGCGTTCCGCGACGGTGGCCCGGGCGGCGCGGACGAGGACGACGCGGTGCTCGCGATCGTCCCCTACGAGCACCTCCAGCTCGCCGACGACTGGGACGTCAGCGGCCTCGCCGGCACGGGCAGCCGAACGATCGCCGCCGACGACGTGCCGCTGACCGAGGAGCATCTGTGGCCGATGGCCGAGGCGGGCGGCGGGATCACGCGCAGCGCGCGCCACCGCGAGGACCCCTACTGGCGCACGATCATCGGCCCCTTCATCACCGCCAACAGCGCCGGCACTCCGCTCGGCCTGGCCGAGGCCGCGCTCGAGCACTACCTCGAGGGCCTGCGGCCGCCGCGGCCGATGACGCTGACCTCCTACGCCGATCGCGGCGAGGCGGCGATCACGCACCTGCAGGTCGGCGAGGCGGCCACGGCCGTCGAGGCGGCGGCCTTCCATGCCCGCCGCTGCGCGCAGGCGGTCGATCTGCACTGCGCCACGGGCGAGCCCTACACGATGCTCGAGCGCGCGCGGATCCGCTCCGACGTGGGCCGCGTCACGGGCCTCGCGCGGACCGCGGCGCACCTGCTCTGGCAGGGCAGCGGCGCGAGCGCGATCAGGCGCGAGGCTCCGATCCAGCGGATCGTCCGCGACATCGACGCGCTCGCCCAGCACGCCGTGATGAACCCCGATACCAACATCGAGCTCTACGGCCGCGTCCTCTGCGGCCTCGAGCCGCACACGGAGGCCCTCTAGCCCGATGCCCGACGCGACCACCCAAGGCACCGCCGAGCGACTCGCGCTGGGCGGCGGCGAGATCTCGATCCGAAGCGGCGGCGACGGCCCGCCGCTGTTGTTCCTGCACGGCGGTGGCGGCGCCGGTCAGTGGCAGCCCGCGCACGCGCTGCTGGCCGCCTCCCACCGCGTGATCGCCCCCGACCATCCGGGCTTCGGCGAGTCCGACGAGCTGCCCGAGGTCGAGGGCGTCGACGACCTCGTCTACCACTACCTCGATGTCATGGACCGCCTCGGCCTCGAGCGCCCGGCGATCGTCGGGCACTCCTTCGGCGGCTGGGTCGCCGCCGAGATCGCCGTCCATTCGCCGGAGCGCGTGGGGGCGCTGGTCCTCCTCAGCCCGGTCGGCCTGCGCCTTCCCGAGCACCCGATCACCGACGTCTTCTTCGTGCCCCCGCCCGAGATCCCGGCGATGATCTTCCATGACCCATCGAAGCTGCCGGCGCCCGACGGGCCGCCCGACGCCGACATGCTGCTGGCGATCTACCGCGACTCGACCGCCCTCGCGCGCTATACCTGGAGCCCCTTCATGGCCAACCCGAAGCTCGAGCGGCGGCTCCACCGCATCGCCTCGCCGACGCTCGTCGTCTGGGCCGAGGGCGATCGCGTCGTTCCGCGCGAGCACGCCGAGCGCTACGCCGAGCTGATCGCCGGCGCGCGCCTGCAGACGATCCCCGAGTGCGGGCACGCGCTCCAGCTCGAGCGTCCCGAGGAGGTCGTGGCCGTGATCGGCGACTTCCTGGCCGAGGTCGAGGCCGAGGCGGTCGCGCGATGAAGTTCACCTACTTCCACCTGATGCCCTACGCCGGCCTCCCCGACGACTTCGAGAAGCGCTTCTCCTCGCCGTCGCTGACCTATCCGAACGGCTACTTCGACCCCGAGCTGGGCGTCGAGCTCTACCACCGCTACCTCGACGAGCTCGAGCTCGCCGACGAGCTCGGGTTCGATGGGATCGCGGTCAACGAGCACCACCAGAGCGCCTACGGCCTGATGCCCTCGCCGAACCTCATGGCCGCGGCGCTCGCACGCCGCACCAGCAACGCGCGCCTGATGGTGCTCGGCAACGCGATCGGGATCCGCGGCAACCCGCTGCGCGTCGCCGAGGAGATCGCGATGCTCGACCACCTCAGCCGCGGCCGCGTCGTGTCCGGTTTCGTGCGCGGGATCGGCTGGGAGTACTTCGCCCACAGCGTCAACCCGACGCGCTCGCGGGCGCGCTTCGAGGAGGCGCACGATTTGATCATCAAGGCCTGGACGACGCGCGAGCCGTTCCAGTGGGTGAGCCCCAACTACGAGTTCCGCTACGTCAACGTCTGGCCGCGCCCGCTCCAGCAGCCCCATCCGCCGATCTACATCCCCGGCGCGGGCTCCACGGAGACGATGCGCTGGGTCGCCCAGCACCAGTACAGCTACATGTCGGTGTATGCCCCCTCGAGCCTGACCAAGCGCTGGTTCGACGGCTACCGCAGCGCCTCGGAGGAGGCCGGCATCGACCCCGACCCCGAGAAGATCGTCTTCTCGGTTCCCCTCTATGTGGCGGAGACCGACGAGCTGGCGCACGCGCAGGCGCGGGGGCCCGTCGAGTGGCTCTTCCACAAGGGCCTCAAGCAGGGCTTCGAGATCATCTTCCCGCCCGGCTACATGACGCCCGGCTCGATGCGCGGGATGCTCTCGAGCGGCTTCGCGGGCTTTGAGAACATGAGCTACGAGGACCTGCTGCGCGAGCACATCGTCATCGCCGGCAGCCCCGACACGGTCGGTGAGACGCTCGAGCAGCTGCGCGACACGCTCGGCTTCGGCTCGATGAACGTGCTGATGTGCATCGGCGACATGCCCCACGAGCGCGTTGTCTCGAGCATGGAGCTGTTCGCCGGCAAGGTCATGCCCGCGCTGCGGTGAGCGGCGCGAGCAAGACGCAGCTTGCGGCGCTCGACAGCCTGCTCGAGCGCGTTCGCGCGACGAACGCCTTCCAGCGCGCGCGCCTCCCCGACCGCCCGATCAGGACCGCCGCCGACCTCGCCGCGCTCCCGTTCACGGTCAAGGACGAGCTGCTCGAGGACCAGGCCCGGACGCCGCCCTACGGGACGAACCTGACGTTCGGTCTCGAGAGCTACACGCACCTGCACCTCACGAGCGGCACCGTCGGCGAGCAGCTGCGGGTCCTTCAGACGGCCGAGGACTGGGCGGTCAGCGGGCGCTGCTTCGCGCTCGTGCTCGCGGCCGCCGGGATCGGCGCCGCCGACCGCGTCGCGCTGCCGTTTCCGTTCGGCGCCTACCTGCAGTTCTGGGCCGCCGCCGCCGGGGTCGAGCAGATCGGGGCGCTCGCCCTGCCGCTCGGCGGTCTCGACGGCCGTGAGCGGCTGCGCGCGATCGCCGAGTTCGAGGCGACGGCGATCGTCTGCACGCCGACCTACGCGCTCGGCCTGATCGACGTCGCGCAGGAGTGGGGCCTCGCGGACGCGTTCGCCTCGGTGCGCGCCGTGATCTGCCAGGGCGAGCCGGGCGCCTCGATCCCGGCCGCGCGGGCGCGCATCGAGGACGCCTGGGGAGCTCGCGTGTTCGACCACGCCGGCTCGACCGAGGTCGGCGTCTTCTCCTACCCCTGCGCCGAGGGCGGCGGCCTGCACATCAACGGGCGCGACTTCATCTGCGAGATCCTCGACCCGAGCAGCGGCGAGGAGGTCGCAAGCGGCGCCCAGGGCGAGCTCGTCCTGACCGCGCTCTCGCGCAGCGGCTTCCCGGCGATCCGCTTTCGAAGCGGCGACGTCGCGCTGCGCGGCGAGACCTGCCCGGGCGGGCACTCAGACGTCTGGCTGCCGGGCGGGATCGTCGGGCGCAGCGACGACATGGTCGTGATCCGCGGCATGAACGTCTTCCCCTCGGCGATCGAGCAGACTCTGCGCGAGGCCGGCGTGCTCGGCGAGTACCGGATCCGCTTCTACACCGAGGCCTCCGAGCGCGACGAGATCCGCGTCCTCGTCGAGGCCACCGACCCCGAGCTCGTGCACACGATCGAGGAGCGCATCTTCTCGCGCCTCGCGCTGCGCGTGCGCGTCGTCCCGGTCATGCCCGGCGTGCTGGTCGCACCGCGCGCGAAGGCGCGCCGCGTGGAGGACATGCGCAGTCGCTAGCTGGTCGGGTTCGGTCGGTGCATGCACCGACCGGGGTTGTGTGCATGCAGCCAACCCGGGTTCGGCGCGTGCGCCGAACCCCAAAGACCTGGGTCAGGAACGGACGGCGACCGTCTCCAGGAGGTCGTCGAGGTACTGCAGGTGAAGGCGCATCGCGCGCTCGGCGAGGGCCGGGTTGCGCGCCTCGATCGCACGCAGGATCTCGGCGTGCTGCTCGCGCGCGACGGCCTCGACGATCGCCGGCGCGATCAGGTCCTTCAGGCGCGACTGCAGGACGTCGGCCGACCAGCCTCCGAGCGCGCTCGCGACGCGGTTGCCGGCCGCCGCGGCGATCGAGCGGTGAAAGCGGATGTCGGTCTCGCGCTGGATCGCGTCGTCGTCCGCCGCCGCCGCCGCGGTCGCGAGCGCATCGCGCATCTGGGCGAGCTGCTCCTCGCTGGCGCGGCGGGCGGCGAGCCCGGCGAGCGGGACCTCGAGCAGCAGGCGGACCTCGGTCAGCTCGGCGATCGTCGTCGCCTCGGTCGCGAGCATCGCCGCGACCGCCTCGCTGATCGTCTGGGCGAGGCTTCCGGCGGGCGTGTGGGCGACGAAGACGCCGCCGCCCGGCCCGCGCGCTGCGCGCACGCGGTTTGAGCCGACGAGCAGGCGCACCGCCTCGCGCAGTGCCGGGCGGCTGACGCCGAGCTCGACCGCGAGCTCGGCCTCGGTGCCGATCCGATCGCCCGGGCGCAGCTCGCGGTCGGCGATCGCCTGCTGCAGCTGCTGGGAGACGGCCTCCATGGCGGGCAAATTAGCATAAAAGAGCGCTCTTTTACTATTCCTCTTGACTTGCCCGATTGCGCTACATAGCATCGAGAAGCGCCCGCCGGGCGCTCGCAAATCGAGGGAGAAGGAGATGGAGATGGCAGACGAGCGGACCCCCGCCGAGCGCGGCGGACTGAGCCGCGGTGATTTCCTCAAGCGCGGCGGGGCGGTGCTCGGCGGCGCGGTTCTCGGCGGCGCCGGCGCGAGCACGGCCTGGGCCCGCCCGCGCGGCCCACTCGCCCACCAGGCGGCGTCGACGATCAAGATCGGCTACGTCAGCCCGCTGACCGGCCCCGACGCCGGCTTCGGCGAACCAGACCCCTACGTGATCAGCCTCGCCCGCGCGGCGTTCGGCAAGGGGCTCAAGATCGGCGGCAAGACCTATTCGGTGCAGATCATCGAGAAGGACTCGCAGTCGGTGCCCTCGACCGCCGCCCAGGTCACCCAGCAGCTGATCGGCGGCAGCGACGTCGACCTCCTGCTCGCCACCTCGACGCCAGAGGTCGTCGTCCCCGTCTCGACGGCCGCTGAGGCCGCCAGCGTGCCGTGCATCTCGACGGTCGTCCCGTGGGAGTCCTGGTGGCTCGGCGTCGGCGGCAAGCTCGGGCCGACCGGCAATCCGACCTCGCCGGCCTTCAAGTGGATCTACCACTTCGCCTTCGGCGTCCCCGACTTCGCGGCCGCCTACCTGAGCATGTGGAAGTCGATCCCGACGAACAAGAAGGTCGGCGTGATGTGGCCCAACGACGACGACGGCAACGCGATCCGCGCGGCGCTCGGCCCGGTGCTCAAGGGAGCGGGCTACACGATCGTCGACCCCGGCGCCTACCAGGACGGGACCAACGACTACACGCCCCAGATCACCGAGTTCAAGCAGCAGGACTGCCAGATCTTCAACACCTTCCCGATCCCGCCGGACTTCACGACGTTCTGGCGCCAGGCCGCCCAGCAGGGCTACACCAAGCAGGTCAAGATCGCCCAGATCGCAAAGACCGGCCTGTTCGCCTCGCAGGTCGACGCGGTCGGCTCGCTCGGCTACAACCTGGCGAGCGGCGAGTACTGGGGTCCGACGTGGCCCTACCATTCGCCGCTGACGGGGGTCTCGAGCGCGAAGCTCGGCTCGGGCTACACGAAGAAGACCGGCCGCTACCCCAACCAGCAGCTCGGCGCGAGCCTCGCGCTCTTCGACGTCGCCGCGGCGGCGCTGAAGGCGTCCGGCAACCCCAAGGACAAGGCCGCGGTCGCGCACGCGATGAGCAAGCTGCAGGTCCAGACCACGATCGGCGACCTGCACTGGGGTGCGGGCGGCGCGAAGAACCCCGTGGACAACATCGTCGCCACGCCGATCATCGGCAACCAGTGGCGCAAGGCGCCGAAGGGCAGCCGCTTCAACCTCAATCTCGTCGTCGTCGATCACGCCGACGATCCACAGGTCCCGGTCGCGAGCAAGCTGATCTCCTACAGCTAGCGCGCAGCAGACAGAATTACGCGCATGGAATCCGGGCCAGTCCTGGAGGCGGTCGGCGTCCGCCGCACCTTCGGGGCGCTGGCCGCTCTGGACGGGGTCGACTTTGCGATCGCAGCCGGTGAGGCGATCGGCATCGTCGGCCCCAACGGAGCCGGCAAGACGACGCTGCTGAGCGTGCTCGCCGGCACGATCGCTCCGTCAAGCGGTGAGATCCGCTTCCGCGGGCGCGCCGTCACGCTCTCCGGCGCGAGCGCCCGCTCGCGGATGGGGATCGGCCGCGCGCACCAGGTGCCGCGGCCGTTCGGCGCGATGACGGTGTTCGAGAACTGCTTCGTCGCCGCCAGCACCGGCGGCGGGCTGCGCCGCCGCGCGGCCTACGAGCGCTGCATCGAGGTGCTGGAGCGCTGCCGCCTCAGCGAGTTCGCGAACCGCCGCGCCGACACGCTCGGCCTGCTCGGCCGCAAGCGGCTCGAGCTCGCGCGGGCGCTGGCGACCGATCCCGTCGTGCTGCTGCTTGATGAGATCGGAGCGGGGCTGACCGACGCCGAGGCCGCCGAGCTCGTCGTGATGATCAAGGCGCTGCGTGACAGCGGCCTCTCGATCGTCTGGATCGAGCACATCGTGCACGTCCTCGTCCAGGTCGTCGGGCGCCTGGTCTGCATGGACTTCGGGCAGATCATCGCCGACGGCGAGCCGGCCGAGGTGATGCGCGACGCGCGCGTCGTCGACGCCTATTTCGGGAGCGCCGCCGCGTGAGCCTGCTGAGCGTCGAGGGGCTCGAGCTGCGCCACGGCCTGCTCGAGGCCGTCCGCGGCGTCGACATCGCGATCGCGGAGGGCGAGACGGTCGCGCTGGTCGGCGCGAACGGGGCCGGCAAGACGACGCTCCTGCGCGCGATCGCCGGGGCGCACCGGCCGAGCCGCGGGCGGATCGTCTTCGACGGCCGCGACATAACGCGCCTGCGCGCCCACGACTGCGTGCGCATGGGGATCTCGCTCGTGCCCGAGGGCCGGCGCCTGTTCGGCGATTTGACGGTCGAGGAGAACCTGCTCGTCGGAGCACAGCGGCGCCGCGGCGGCCACTGGACGCTCGAGACGGTGCTCGAGGCCTTCCCGATGCTCGCGCGGCTGCGCGAACGCCGTGCCAAGACGCTCTCGGGCGGTGAGCAGCAGGCGACGGCGATCGGCCGCGCGCTGATCGCCAACCCGCGGCTGCTGCTGCTCGACGAGGTCTCACTCGGCCTCGCGCCGCTGGCCGTCGACGCGGTCTATGAGTCGCTCGCGACGGTGATCGCGCAGGGCGCGACGGTGCTGCTCGTCGAGCAGGATCTGACGCGGGCCGTCGGCGTCGCCGAGCGCGTCGTCTGCATGCTCGAGGGGCGCTTCGTGCTCGAGGGGCGCCGCGGCGAGCTGACCCGCGAGCAGATCACGAGCGCCTACTTCGGCCTCTCGCGCGGGGCGGCGGCGTGACCTGGATCAACGACATCGTCCAGGGCATCACGCTCGGCGGCTTCTACGGGCTGCTGGCCTGCGGCCTGGCGCTGATGTTCGGGCTGATGCGGATCATCAACCTCGCCCACGGCGACATCGCGGTGCTCGGCGCCTACCTCGTCTTCCTGCTGCTCGAGCACTGGCACGTCTCGCCGTTCATCGGGATCCTGCCGGTCCTGCCGGTGATGCTGCTGCTCGGCTACCTGCTGCAGCGAACGATGCTCGAGCGCAGCCTTCGCTCGGGGCTGCTCGTCCCGCTGCTGACGACGTTCGGGCTCTCGATCGTGATCCAGAACCTGCTCGAGCAGGGCTTCTCGCCCGACGTGCGCTCGCTCGGCGAGAACGCCGGCTCGATCGCGACGTCGAGCTGGCAGATCACGAGCAAGCTGTCGATCTCGACGATCGGAGCGCTGACGCTCGGCGTGGCGATCGTGATCTTCGGGTCGCTGCAGTGGTTTCTCTCGCGCACCCAGCCCGGCCGCCAGATGCGCGCCACCGCCCAGGATCCCGACACCGCGGAGCTCGTCGGGATCGACTCGCGCGCCGTCTACGGCTGGGCGACGGCGATCGCCGTCGCGATCGCCGCGGTCGCCGGCATGTTCCTCGCGATCCGCTCGACGTTCTTTCCCTACGCCGGGCCCGACAACCTGATCTTCGCCTTCGAGGCCGTCGTGATCGGCGGGCTCGGCTCATCGCTGTGGGGCGCGCTGCTCGGCGGCATCGTGCTCGGCGTCGCGCAGACGATCGGCGGCCAGATCAACCCCGAGTACTCGATCCTCGCCGGGCACCTCGTCTTCCTGCTCGTGCTCGCCTCACCGCGCGGCGGGCTATTGACGCTCGGGGCGGGCGGCATCGCGCGCGTGCGCTCGGCGCGCGGGGTCAGCGCGTGAGCGCGGCGGCAGGACCGGTCGAGGCCCCGCGCGCGGCGGTGCAGCGCTGGACGCGCGTCTCGGCCGGCTTCAGCAGCGGCTTCCTCGGGGTGATCGCGCTGATGGCGCTCGTGCCGGTGGCGCTCGGCGGCAACACCGTGCAGGAGATGACGACGCTTTTGACGTTCGTGCTGATGGCCGTGATGTGGAACGCGCTGGCCGGCTATGGCGGGCTCGTCTCGGTCGGCCTGCAGGCCTACATCGGCCTCGGCGCCTACGCGACGGTGTGGCTCGCCAGCCACAGCGTCAGCCCCTACCTGGCGATGGTGATCGCGACGCTCTTCTGCGGCGCGGTGTCCGTGCCGCTGTCGTTCCTGGTGCTCCGATTCCGCGGCGCTCAGTTTGCGATCGGGACCTGGGTCGTGGCCGAGGCGATCGGGATCTATGTGTCCTTCGACAGCTCGCTCGGCGCCGGGACGGGCACCTCGCTGACGCAGCTCGACGCCTACTCGCAGGGCCCGCGCGAGAACTACACCTACTGGATGACGCTCGGCATGACGGTCTTCTTCGTCGGCGCGCTGTTCGTGCTGCTGCGCAGCCGTCTCGGCTCCTCGCTCCAGGCGATCCGCGACGACGAGGAGGCGGCGGCGTCGGTCGGCGTGCGTGTCGTCGCCGGCAAGCGGGTCCTGTTCATCCTCGCCGGGCTCGGCTGCGGCGCCGCCGGCGCGATGACGCTCGCCAATATCCTCTTCATCGAGCCGACGTCGATCTTCAGCGTCAACTACAGCGCCTACATGATCTTCATGGTCCTGGTGGGCGGGCTCGGAACCTTCGAGGGTCCGATCATCGGGGCGATCATCTTCTACGTCATCCAGAACCAGTTCTCGAGCAACGGGACCTGGTATCTGGTGGCCCTCGGCGCGACGGCGATCGCCTTCGCGCTGTTCTTGCCGCGCGGGCTGTGGGGCGAGCTCGAGGCGCGGACCGGGATCCGCTTCATGCCGCTCGGCTACCGGCTGCGCGCCTCCAAGGCGCCGCCGCTGCGCGACGGCGCGGGCGGCGGCGCGGGCCCATGACGCTTCGCACACAGGTCGCGATCGTCGGCGCCGGGCCGGCCGGGCTGATGCTCGCGCGGCTGCTCGACCAGGCGGGGATCTCCTCGATCGTGCTCGAGGCGCGCGAGCGCGACTACGTCGAGCAGCGGATCCGCGCCGGCCTGCTCGAGCAGTCGAGCGTCGACATGCTCGAGGGGGCGGGCGTGGGGGAGCGGATGCGACGCGAGGGGCTCGTCCACCACGGCCTCCATCTGCAGTTCGCCGGCGAGCGCCACTATCTGCGCCTCAGCGACCTCGCCGATGGGCGCACGATCATGATCTACGGTCAGACGGAGGTCGTGAAGGACCTGATCCAGCGGCGCATCGACGACGAGCGCCCGCTCCTGTTCAGCGTCTCCGATGTGACCTTCGAGGGGATCGAGACGGCCAGCCCGCGCGTGCGCTTCGTGCACGACGGGGCGGCCGAGGAGATCGAGTGCGACGTGATCGCCGGCTGCGACGGCTTTCACGGCGTCAGCCGCGCCGCGATCGAGGGCCGCCTGGCGTTTTTCTCGCGCGAGTACCCGCTCGCCTGGCTCGGGATCCTCGCGGCGGTCGCGCCGTCAAGCGACGAGCTCGTCTACGCACACCACGAGAGCGGCTTCGCGCTGCTGACGATGCGCTCGCCCGAGCTCAGCCGCCTCTACATCCAGTGCGCGCCCGAGGAGCGCATCGAGGCCTGGAGCGATCAGGCGATCTGGGAGCAGCTCCAGCTGCGCCTCGGCATCGACGGCTGGGAGCTCGCCGAGGGCGAGATCCTCGAGAAGGGGATCACGGGGATGCGCAGCTTCGTCTGCGAGCCGATGCAGCACGGGCGGCTGTTCCTCGCCGGCGACGCCGCGCACATCGTGCCGCCGACCGGCGCGAAGGGGCTCAACCTCGCGCTCGGCGACGTGGCGCTGCTCGCGCGGGGATTGATCGAGTGGTACGCGAGCGGCGACGAGGAGGCCCTGACGTCCTACTCGGCCGCCTGCGCGGCGCGGGTCTGGCGCGCCGAGCATTTCTCCTACTGGATGACCTCGATGCTCCACCGCCTCGGCGATGACCCGTTCGAGGAGCGCCTGCAGATCTCGCAGCTGCGCTACGTCGTCTCCTCGGAGGCGGCGGCGCGGACGCTGGCTGAGAACTACGTCGGACTCGCCGCCGACCGCTACGCCGGTAGCCTCGACGGCGTCGCGGCGCGGATCGGGCCGATCAGCCTGCCGCGCTGAGGTTTGCGATCTCGCGAAAGGGGAGCGGATGAAGGTCAAGGCGGCCGTGACGGAGTCGAAGGGCGCGCCCTTCGTGCTGACCGAGCTCGAGCTCGGCGAGCTGCGCGACGACGAGGTGCTGGTCGACATCAGCGCGTCGGGGATCTGCCACACCGACCTCATCTGCCGCGACCAGTGGGTCCCGGTGCCGCTCCCGGCCGTGCTCGGCCACGAGGGGGCCGGGGTCGTCAAGGCGGTCGGCCCGGCGGTGACCAAGGTCGCGGTCGGCGAGCGCGTGGGGATGACCTTTGACTCCTGTGGCAGCTGCGTCTGCTGCCGGCGCGGCAAGCCGACCTACTGCCACCGCTTCTTCGACTACAACTTCGCCGCCGAGCGGCCCGGCGACGCCTCGAGCGCGCTCTCGCGCGACGGCGAGCTGATCCACGCGCACTTCTTCGGCCAGTCGAGCT
>DATAWT010000081.1:0-1810 GCA_036267075.1 Solirubrobacteraceae bacterium | reverse complement strand
TCGCGCTCGTCCTCGCCTTGCGCCTGGCGAGGTTGCGCCGCGCGCAGCGGCAGGTGCTCGGCGAGCATGGCGAGCGCGACCTGATCGCTCAGGGCGCGCAGCTTGAGTCGGCGTTCGCCGATCTGCGCGAGTACGTCGAGGAGATCGCCGAGCGCTTCGACTCGCGCGTCGGAGCGACCGAGCGCCGGCTCGACGGCGCGGTGACCCACCGGGCGCTGGTGCGCTACGACGCATACAACGAGATGTCGGGCCATCAGTCGCTTTCGATCGCCCTGCTCGACTCGAACCGCTCGGGGATCGTGCTGACCTCGATCCACCATCGCGACAGCGCGCGCCTGTACGCCAAGCTCGTCACGGCCGGTTCGCCCGAGCTCACGCTGTCGCCGGAGGAGGAAGAGGCGCTGCGGCTCGCGCTGGAGAACTAGCGTGCGCCTCGGCTACCTCGGGCCCGAGGGGACCTACAGTCACCAGGCGCTGCTCGACAGCGCCCTCGCCGACACCGAGCCGGTCTCGCTGGCGACCCTCTATGACACCGTGATGGCCGTGCAGGATGGCCTTGTCGAAGCGGCGCTCGTGCCGATCGAGAACTCACTAGAGGGATCCGTCGACGTGACGCTCGACACCCTCGCGATCGACGCCGTCGACGTGACGATCGTCGGCGAGCACGTCGCGGAGATCAGGAACTGCCTGATCGCGGCGGCCGCGCTCGACCTGGCGGCGATCGAGGCGGTCTACTCGCACGCCCAAGCGAACGCTCAGTGCGCGCATTTTCTGCGCACCCGCCTGCGCCAGGCGACGGTCATCCCGACGAGCTCGACGGCCGAGGCGGTTCGCAGCGTCGTCGCAGCCGCCGGAGCTCCACAGGCGGCGCTCGGCAATCGCCTGGCGGCGGCGCTCTACGGCGGGGAGATCCTGCTCGAGGATGTCGACGACCACGACGGCAACCAGACCCGTTTCGTCTGGCTCGCGCGGAGCGAGCAGGCCGAGACGGTGCGCGCGGCCGTCTCCGCCGGAGCGGGCGACGCGAAGACGTCGATCGTCTTCTGGGGCGCCGGCGACGGGTCGGCGGGCTGGCTCGTCAACTGCCTGGCGGAGCTCTCCGATCGCGGCGTGAGCCTGACGCGGATCGAGTCGCGGCCGCGGCGGATCGGCCTCGGCCACTACATGTTCTTCGCGGACTTCGGCGGCGGCACCGATCAGCGCGAGGTGGCGGAGGCGATCGAGGGGCTGCGCGGGCGCTGCGAGGCGGTGCGCGTGCTCGGCTCCTACCGCGCCGGCTGACCGCCACGGTTCACCGGACGCGCTCGCTAGACTCGCGCCTGCGCCATGGGTGCCGCCGTAATACCCCCACCAGCGAGGTCCGCGTCGCCAGAAGGGCACCGGCGACGCGGGCTTGACGGTGGCCGGGTGCTCGTCCTCAACGCCACGTTTGAGCCGATCAACGTGTGCACGGTGCGCCGCGCGATCGTGCTGCTGCTGAAGGCGCGCGCGGAGGTGCTCGAGAACGGCGCCGCGCGGCTGCATTCGGAGCGCGCGGAGTTCGCACGGCCGGTCGTGATCCGCCTGACCAGCTATGTCCGCGTGCCGCGCGACGCGCACCGCCGCAAGATCACCCGCCGCGCGGTCTTCGCACGCGACGAGTGGACCTGCCAGTACTGCGGAGCGCGGTCGAACTTGACGGTCGACCACGTGATACCGCGCTCCAAGGGCGGCGCTTCGAGCTGGGAGAACATCGTCGCCTCCTGCGCGCCCTGCAACCGCCGCAAGGGTGACCGCACGCCCTCGCAGGCGAACATGCACCCCTCGCGTG
>DATAWT010000080.1:0-29054 GCA_036267075.1 Solirubrobacteraceae bacterium | reverse complement strand
CTCCTCGAGGAGCTTCGCGCCAACGCCGACAACGAGGATGCGGCGCAGCTGATGGCCCTCGACGCGCGGGTTCACCGTCTGATCCACCGCAGCGCCGCAAACCCCTATCTGGAGCAGACGCTGAGCCGCTATTTCAACCTCTCGCTGCGGATCTGGCACCTCGTGCTCGAGCGCCTGCCGCATCTTTCCGCGCGCGTACACGAGCACTCCGATCTGCTCGAGGCGATCCGCGCGCGCGAGCCCCAGCGCGCCCGCGACATCGTCGCCGAGCACATCGCGACGTTCGAGTCGGAGATCCGCAGCGTCCTCTAGCTGATCACGACGGTCTGCAGCTCGGTGAAGGCCTGCATGACGTGATCGCCGCCGACGCGGCCGATGCCCGAGCCGGTGCCGGCGCGGCCGCCGAACGGGAGGTGCGCCTCCCAGTAGTTGGTCGACTCGTTGATGTTGACCCAGCCGGTGCGAACCGAGTCGGCAAAGCGCAGCCCGCTGGCGAGGTCGGCCGTGAAGATCGCCGCGAGCAGGCCGTAGGGCGAGGCGTTGGTGAGCTCAATCGCCTCCTCGAGTGAGTCGATCGTGACAATCGGGGCGACGGGACCGAAGGTCTCCTCGGTGGCGATCCGTGCGTCGGCTGGGACGCCGTCGAGCAGCGTCGGCTCCCAGTAGAGGCGGGTCGGATAGCCGCCGGCTCGCGCGCCGCCGCCAAGCAGGGTCGCGCCGCGCTCGAGCGCATCGGCGACGTGCTCATCCATCTTGGCGGCAACCGGCTCGTTGTTGAGCGGGCCCATCGTGGTCTCCTGGGCAAACGGGTCGCCGAGGTGGATCCGCTCGGCCACGGCGCGGGCCAGGGCCTCGGCGTACTCGTCGTGGACGCCGCGCTGGACGAGGATCCGCTCGCCGGCGGTGCAGCTCTGCCCGGCGCAGAGGAAGCAGGCCACGAGCGTCGCCTCGACGGCCGCCGCGACGTCGGCGTCGTCCATCACGACGAGTGGGCCGTTGCCGCCCATCTCAAGGAGTGCCGCCTTGCCGGCCGACGCGGCCGCGACGAGACCGCCGGTGGCCGTCGAGCCGATGAAGGCGATCCCCGCGAGGCCCGGGTTGCGCGCGATCTCATCGCCCACGACCGGTCCCGGGCCCATGACGAGGTTGAAGACGCCGGGCGGCAGGTCCGCGTCGGCGATGCAGCGCGCGAGCGCGTTGGCGCAGACGGTCGTCGATGGAGCCGGCGTCCAGACGACGGTGTTGCCGCAGGCCAGCGCCGGCGCGATCAGCTCGGCGGGCATCGTGTAGGGCCAGTTCCAGGGGCTGATGACGCCGATCGCGCCGCGCGGGCGGCGCACGAGCATCACGCGTTTGCCGGCTGAGAAGGAGTTCGGGAGCTCGCCGCCGAGTCGCTTTGCGTCCTCAGCGGCCATCCGCCAGTACTCGACGAGCTCCGATACCTCGTCGTGTGCCTCGGCGTGCAGCGGCTTTCCCTGATCGAGGGTCAGCGTGCGCGCGAGCTCGTCGCGGCGCGACTCGATCAGGTCGCCGACCTCGTGCATCTTCGCCGCGCGCTCGAAAGCCGTCAGCCGCGCCCAACCCTCGGCGGCGCCGCGTGCCGCGTCGATCGCGCGCCGCGCATCGGCACGGTCGCCCCGGGCTACGGCGGCGATCTCCTCACCGGTCGCCGGGCTCGTCGCGGGCTCCGTCTGGCCGGTCGCGCTCGGCCCCCATTCACCGCCGACGAAGAGCTCGCAAGAGGCCTGTGCCGCCACTCGCTAGCCGCCGGACACGCGCGTTGACAGCATCAGACAACTGATATATAACCGCCCGGTCACCGGAGGTCAATGGCGCCGAGCGTGCTCTCGCTCAGAGCGCCAGGGAGGGACCAACCGGCTCGACAGCGACCCAGTCACGTAGGACAGCGACGGCGCCGGCCGCGGGGGTTCGCGTGCGGCGCCCTCACAAGAGGGAGGAACCGCAATGGCCGCACCGACCACAGGCTCGGATTCGGGCGAGCTCGCCAGCTTCGGCTACAAGCAGGAGCTCGATCGATCGCTCGGCAACTTCTCCTCGTTTGCCGCGGGCTTCAGCTACATCTCGATCCTGACCGGAATGTTCGAGCTGTTCGGGTTCGGGTTCGCGCAGGCCGGCCCGCCGCTCTGGTGGACGTGGATCATCGTGCTCGGCGGCCAGATGCTCGTCGCGCTGTGCTTCGCCGAGCTCGCCGGGCAGTATCCGCTCGCCGGATCGGTGTACCAGTGGTCAAAGCGCGTCGCGGGGGACTTCACCGCGTGGATGACGGGCTGGATCTACATCATCGGTTCGTTCGTCACCGTCGCCGCCGTCGCGGTCGCCTGGCAGGTCGTCCTCCCGCAGGTGTCCCACAGCTTCGAGTTCATCGGAGGCGCCGCCGACGCGGGCTCCTACAGCACAGCCAATGGGGCCAAGAACGCGATCATCCTCGGGGCGATCCTGGTCGTCTTCGCGACGATCATCAACATGCTCGGCGTCAAGATCATGGCGCGGATCAACAACTTCGGCGTCCTCGCCGAGTTGATCGGTTCCTCGATCCTGGTGATCCTCCTGCTCTTCCACATCCACCGTGGACCGCAGGTCATCGTCCACAACCTCGGGCTCGGAGCGACGCACCCGTGGGGCTACTTTGGTGCCTTCATCGTCGGCGGGATCATGAGCGCCTACGTCATGTACGGGTTCGATACGGCGGGCACGCTCGCCGAGGAGACCAACGACCCGCGCCGCGCGGCTCCGCCCGCGATCTGGCGTGCGCTGATCGCCGCCGGGATCATCGGCGGCCTGCTGCTCCTGCTCGCGATGATGGACGTCAGGAGCATCACCGACAAGAACATCGGCCTGCTCGGGCTGCCCTACATCGTCAAGCAGGCGATGGGCACGACGCTCGGCGACATCTTCCTCGTCGACTCCGCGATCGCGATCACGGTCTGCACGCTGGCGATCGAGACCGCCTGCATCCGCCTGCTCTTTGCGATGGCCCGCGACGGCCGCCTTCCGTTCGGCAACTCGATCGCGCGCGTCTCCGGTCGGCGCAAGGTGCCGATCGTGCCGGCGCTCGTGACCGGCTTTATCACGCTCGGGCTGCTCGCGATCAACATCGCGAACCAGTCCGCTTTCCTGACCCTCACCTCCGTCGCGATCGTGATGTTCTACCTCTGCTACCTGGGTATCACGGGGCCGATGCTGGTGCGCCGGCTGCGCGGAACGTGGCCGAAGCCCGATCATGGCCCCTACTTCTCGCTCGGTCGCTATGGGATGCTCGTGAACGCCGGAGCGGTCCTCTACGGAGGCGTCGTGGCGTTCAACATCGCCTGGCCTCGCGCCGCCGTCTACGGGACGGCGTGGTACTTCCGCTTCGGCGCCTACGAGTTCATCGGCGCCACCGTGCTGCTCGGGATGATCTGGTACTTCACGGTCTACGCGCGCAAGCCGATCGAGGTCATCGAGGCACACCGCGCCGACGCCCAGTTCGACCTGCAGACACCGGTCGCGCTCGGCGAGATGGCGCCGTGAGCAGCGGCGCGCGATGAACGACGGCGGCGAGTTCGACTACGTCATCGCTGGAGGCGGGACCGCGGGCTGCGTCGTCGCGGCCCGCCTCAGCGAGGACCCGAACGTCACCGTCTGCCTGATCGAGGCAGGGCCCTCGGATGTGGATGACGCGGCGATCCTGCGCCTCGAGGACTGGATGTACCTGCTCGACTCGGGCTATGACTGGGACTACCTCGTCGAGCCCCAGGAGAAGGGCAACTCGTTTCTGCGCCACGCCCGCGCGAAGGTCCTCGGCGGCTGCTCGTCCCACAACTCCTGCATCGCCTTCTGGACGCCGAAGGAGGACCTCGACGAGTGGGCGGCGTCCGGCTGCGAAGGCTGGAGCTCGGCCGAGTGCTGGCCGCTGATCACCAAGCTCGAGACCAACGACGGCCCGGGCGAGCACCACGGGCGATCGGGCCCGGTGAACATCCGCACGGTCCCGCCGGAGGACCCCTGCGGCGTCGCGATCCTCGAGGCGGCTGCAGCGGCCGGGCTGCCGACGTCGCTCTTCAACGAAGGGCACACGGTGACCAACGGCGCGGGCTGGTTCCAGATCAACTCCGCGGCCGACAACACGCGGATGTCCTCCTCGCACGCCTACCTGCATCCGATCCTTGGATCGCGTTCGAACCTCGAAATCCGCACCGGCTGCTGGGTCAAGCGCGTCGAGCTCGACGAGCAGCGCCGCGCCCGCGCGGTCGAGTACCTGACGCCCGACCTGCTCACCCAGGCCAGCGTGCGCGCGCGGCGCGAGGTGATCCTCTCCGCCGGGGCGATCGACACGCCAAAGCTTTTGATGCTGTCGGGGATCGGGCCCGGCGAGCACCTGCGCGAGTTCGGCATCGAGACGCTCGTCGACTCGCCCGGCGTCGGCTCAAACCTCGACGACCACGTCGAGGGCATCGTCCAGTGGGACGCCGTGCAGCCGATGATCCGGACCTCGACGCAGTGGTGGGAGATCGGCCTCTTCTCGACGTCTGAGGAGGGCCTCGATCGCCCCGATCTGATGATGCATTACGGCAGCGTCCCGTTCGACATGAACACGGCCCGCTGGGGCTACCCGACGACGGAGAACGGCTTTTGCCTGACGCCGAACGTCTGCCGCGGGCGCTCGCGCGGAACGGTCCGCCTGCGCACGTCCGACTACCGCGACCGCGCTCGCGTCGACCCGCGCTACTTCACCGACCCCGACGGCCACGACGAGCGGGTGATGCTCTACGGGATCCGCCTCGCACGGCGCATCGTCAGCCAATCACCGATGGCTCCGTGGGCCGGAGCCGAACTCGCGCCGGGGCCCGACGCGCAGATCGACGACGAGCTGATCGACTACATGCACAAGACGCACAACACGGTCTATCACCCGGCGTGCACGGCGCACATGGGGCCGGACTCCGATCCGACCGCCGTCTGCGATCCGCAGCTGCGCGTGCGGGGAACGAGCGGCCTGCGCGTCGCCGACGGCTCGATCCTGCCGTTCCTGCCTGCTATCAACCCCTGCATAACGACGATGATGGTCGGAGAGAAGTGCGCACAGATGATCCAGGCGGAGGCGGATCGGCAGGGCGAATGAGCACCGCGCCGTCCGGCGCGCTCACAGACGTCGTCGACTTCCTGCGCGCGCACGCGCCATGTGACGCACTCGCCCCCAGCGCCGTCGAGGCCGTCGCGGCCTCGGCGCAGATCGAGTTCCACCTCGCGGGCGCGACGATCCTCTCGCCGAGTGCCGAGCCGGTCGCCCACGTGCGCATCGTTCGAAGCGGAGCCGTCGAGCTGATCCACGACGGAGTGCTGCTCGACCTGCTCGGCCCAGGCGAGCTGTTCGGGCACAGCTCGATGCTGTCCGGCCTGCCCGCGGGCTTCTCGGCGCGGGCGCATGAGGACACGCTCTGCTACCGGATCGACGACGACGTCGCGCTCGCCGTGCTCTCGAGCCCGGAGACCGCGGTCTTCGTCGCGCGCTCGCTGCTCTCCTCGCCGAACGTCTTCGCAGCCGACGGATCGGCCGTCGCGCGGCGCGACCCGGCGCACCAGCCGGTCGGCGCGCTGATGCATGGCGAGCCTGTCGTGGTCGATCCGGAGACCTCGATCCGCGAGGCGGCGCGGCTGATGACGGCCAGTGGGGCGTCGGCGGTGATCGTGCGGCTGCCTGAATCGGTTGGGATCGTCACCGACCGCGACCTGCGCACGCGCGTCGTCGCCGTAGGTGTCGCGGTCGATGATCCGATCCGCTCGGTGATGACGGCGCCGGCTTACACGGTCGGTCCCGATCGCCTCGGCGGCGGGGTGCTGCTCGAGATGCTCGACCGCGGGATCCGCCACTTCCCGGTCATCTCCGCGCTCGGCGAGCTGCTGGGGGTCGTCGAGGACCAGGATCTGATCGCCGTCGAGACCCGCAACTCCTTCTATGTCCGCCGCCAGATCAGCGGCGCGGAGACGACCGAGGAGCTGGCCGCGGCGGCGCGCCACATTCAGCCGATGCTGATCGCCCTGCAGGACTCGCGGATCGCGGCGACGAGCATCTCCTCGATCCTCTCGGTCGTGCTCGACGCGGTCACGCGGCGGGCGGTTGAGATCGCGATCGAAGAGCTCGGCGAGCCGGCCACGCCATTTGCCTGGCTTGCGATGGGCAGTCAGGCGCGGCGCGAGGCGGTTCCCGGCTCGGATCTCGACTCCGCGATCGTGTGGTACGGGGACGCCGATGAGGCAGAGGTTCGCCCGCACCTGCACGAGATCGCCAAGCGCGTCGTCGCCGATCTCGAGGCCTGCGGGCTGCGCCCCGACGCGCAGGGGGCGACGGCGGCGAACGTGCGCTTCATACGTTCTGAAGAGTCCTGGCGGCACGTCGCTCGAAGCTGGCTCGAGGATCCGACGCTTGAGAAGGCGCTGATCCTGACCTCGGTGCTGGTCGACAGCCGGCCGGTCTGGGGTATCCACTCCGGAACGCCCGTGGCCGAGGAGTTCGGCCTTGCCCCGCAGCACCCGGTCCTGCTCCGGCAGCTGGCTCGCTTCTCGCTTTCCTACAGGCCGCCGACGGGGTTCCTGCGCGGCCTCGTCGTCGAGCACAGCGGCGAGCGACGCGGCCAGCTCGACCTCAAGCACGGGGGGATCGTCCCGATCGTCGATCTGGCCCGCTGGGCGGCGATGTCGGCGGGAGTCACGTGCACCTCGACCGCGGAGCGGGTGGCGGTCGCCGGTGAGGCCGGGACGCTCGGCGCCGGCGACGCCGCGACGCTGCGGGAGGCGCTCGAGCTGATCGTCGCCCTGCGCGTCGAGCACCAGATCTCACAGCTGCGGGCCGGTGAGCCGCCCGACGATTACATCGACCCCGACAGCCTCAGCTCGCTGACCAGAAGCCATCTGCGCGAGGCCTTCCGCGCCGTCGCCGCCGTCCAGAAGCGCGTGGCGGCCGACCTGGCCGTCACCAGCTTGTGATTTCGCGGCGCGGCGGCGTGGCGGCGCCCTACGCGCGGGCGCCCCTGCCCCCGCCGCGCACGCGCTGGCGCGACGCCCGCTACTGCGTGGTCGACCTCGAGCTGAGCGGCCTCGACCCCCGCCACGGCGAGATCATCTCCTACGCGGCGCTCGCGATCGACGAGGGTCGCGTCGTGCTCTCCTCGGCAGTTGCCGGTCTCGTCCGTCCGACGCGACCGCTCGCAGAGGAGTCAATCCGCGTGCACGGGATCCGCGCCGCCGATCTCGCGCAGGCGCCGGCGCTGTCGGAGGCGATCAAGTCGCTCCTAGAGGCGATGACGGGGCGCATCCTGATCGCCCACCACGCCCCGGTCGAGCGCGCCTTCCTGCGCCGCGCGCTGCGAAGCGCCGGCGCGCGGCTGCGCGGGCCCGTGCTCGACACGGCGGTCCTCGCGAGGCTCTGGCTCGCCGAGCGCGACGGGGCGCTGGCTGCGCAGACGGAGCTCGGCGAGCTGGCGCGCGCCTGCGGCCTGCCGGTCCACGCGCCGCACACCGCGGCGGGCGACGCGCTGACGACGGCGCAGCTCTTCCTGGCTTCGGTCAGTGCGCTCGACGCGCTGCGCCCGGAAACCGTGCGAAGCCTTGCACGAGCCCGCGGGCGCCTGGTCAACGTCGAGACCTACTGGCGCTGAACGTCCTCGAGGAGGCGCCCGAAATCCGGGCCCGCGAACTCCGCGACCGCGCGGTCGTACTTCTCCATCCCCCACTCCCAGAAGTCGAAGTCGATCTCGGAGACGCCGTCCTGGATCGAGGCCCACAGCGTCCAGCCGTACTTCGACATCAGCCCCCACAGCCGAGCCCGCGCAAGCCTGCTGGGTGAGGGGCCGCCGTAGTAGGCGCTGACGAGCTGCTCGAGCTGATCCAGCGAGAGCCCGGACTCGCTCCAGACGTTGCCAAGCTCGAAGCAGGGGTCGTTGTTGCCGGAGTACTCGTAGTCGATCAGGCGCAACCCGGCCGCCGTGATCATCAGGTTCTCGGCGAGCAGGTCGTTGTTGCAGGGGACGGTCGCCTCGGGACGCACGGCGAACGCCGCGCGGATCGCCGCGACCTGCGGCGCGAACTCCTCGTAGCGATCGGGCAGCCGGAAGCCGCGCTCGCGCACGATCCGCAGGTAGCGCGGCTGGATCTCGAACATGTCGAAGTCATCGCGGAAGCGTCGCGCGCCGTGGAGGCGACGACAGGCGGCCGCCAGCTCATCGAGCAGCGCCCCGCCGGCGCGCAGCCGCTGGGCGCTGAGCGTTTCCCCCTCGAGCCATTCGAGCACCAGCGTGTTGTGCTCGGGGAGGTAGGCGGTCACCCCGGCGCCGACGCCGGCCTCCGCGGCGCTGACCGAGTTGTGGTGCTCGTTGTCGCGATCGATCGCGAGCAGCCCGCTGTCCTCGCTCCAGCGACGCACCACGTAGCGGCCGCTCGCGCAGCTCACGCGGTGGTTGGAGTTTGTGAGCCCACCGCCCAGCGGCGTCACCGTCCGCTCGCCGGCGAGCTCTGGGACGAGGTCGAGGACCTGCTCGAGCTCGAGTGGCTGGTCGTCCATCGCGGCCGCGCCAAGTAAACAGGGTGGGCGCGCGGAGGTCTAGATTGCCGCCATGGAGCGCGCCGGGGCGATCGTCATCGGGGGCGGGATCGCCGGCTGCAGCGCGGCCTACCACCTCGCCAAGCTCGGCGTCAACGACGTGCTGCTGCTCGAGAAGGCCGAGCTGACGAGCGGCTCGACGCACCACGCGGCGGGTCTGGTCACGCAGTTCAACCCCTCGGCGACAATGATGCGCCTGCGCCGCGCGAGCATCGAGCTCTACCGCTCACTCGGCGTGTTCGAGACCGTCGGCAGCGTGCGGATCGCCTCGACGGCGGACGGGCTGACCGAGCTGCGGCGCGCCGCAAGCCGAGCGGCGGGGATCGGCCTCGAGGTCGAGCAGATCTCCGCGCGCGAGGTTGCCGAACTGCTCCCGGGAGCCGATCCGGCGAGCGTCGCCGGCGCGATCTGGCTTCCCGACGATGGTCACGTCGACCCCCACATCGCGACCCACGCCCTCGCCGACGCGGCCCGCGCGCTCGGCGCGTCGATTCGCCTGCACACGCGCGTGCTCGGGATCGAGCTCGGCAAGCGCGGCGAGGTCCGCGCGGTCATCACCGATAGCGGGCCGATCGAGACCGAGCGCGTCGTCAACGCTGCGGGGATCTGGGCCCCGCGCGTCGCGGCGATGGCGGGCGCCTTCATCCCCTCGGTTCCCGTCGACCACCAGCACGTGGCGATGGCCGCGGTCGCCGGCAGCGAGGTCGCGCGCGACGCGCCCTGCTTCCGCGACACCGACAACCTCGTCTACGGCCGCGGCGAGTCGGGCGGGATGCTCGTCGGCGGCTACGAGCACGACCCCGTCTCACGCTGGAGCGACGGCGTTCCCTGGGAGCACGGCTCAAGCCCGGTGCCCTCGGACATGGAGCGCTTCGCGCCGCTGCTTGAGGGAGCGATCCGCCGCTTCCCGTTTCTCGAGGAGTCGGGCGTGATCCGCCTGCTCTGCCATCCCGACGCGATGACCCCTGACGGCAACCCGCTGCTTGGCCCGACGCCCGGGGTGCCCGGGCTTTGGACGCTCGCCGGGCTGTCGCTGAACGGCTTCGGCGGCGCCGGCGGCCTCGGCGCCAGCCTCGCCGAGTGGATGACGGCCGGATCGAGCGATCTCGACGTCGACGCCTACCGCGCCTGGCGCTTTGGGCCGCTCTACCGCGATGAGGTCGTGGCCGCCGAGTCGGCGCGCGAGGCCTACCGCTACTACTACCGCCTGCGCTACCCGCTCGACGAGCTCAGCGACGGGCGCGGCCGCCGCCTCAGCGCGCTGCACTCGCGCCTTCAAGAGCACGGTGCGGTCTTCACCGCCAAGAACGGATGGGAGCGCGCCGGGATCATCGACCTCAGCTCGTTCGGCAAGATCGCCGTCGAAGGCCCCGGGTCGCTCGCGCTGCTCGAACGCGTCTGCGACAACCGCATCGACCGTCCCGCCGGGAGCGTCATCTACACGCAGTTCCTGAACGCCCGCGGCGGGATCGTCGCCGACGTGACCGTGACCCGCCTCGAGGAGGAGCGCTTCCGCGTCGTCACGGGAGCGGGGGTGCTCGACTCCGATCTCGGCTGGCTGCGTCTGGCGCTCGGCGAGCGCGGCGGCGTGGCGCTGCGCGATGAGTCGGCGGAGCTCGCCGTGATCGGCCTCTGGGGTCCGCGCTCGCGCGAGATCCTCGCCGCAGTCACAGACGACGACGTCTCGGGCGAGGCGATCCCCTACCGGCGCGCGGCTCAGGTCACGATCGGCGGGTCCGCCGTGCTCGCACAGCGGATCACCTTCGTCGGCGAGCTCGGCTTCGAGCTCTATCTGGCGCGAGAGTGGGCCGTACAGGTATGGGATCGGCTGATCGCCGCGGGCGCGGCGCACGGGATCCGTCCGGGCGGATACCGGGTGCTCGACTCGCTTCGGATCGAGAAGGGCTACCGCTACTTCGGCACCGATCTGACCGCCTCCGACACGCCGTTTGAGGGCGGCGTGGGATTCTGCGTCGCAAGCGGCAAGGACTTCATCGGCTCAGCCGCGCTCGCCGCGGTCGCCGCCCCGCGGCGTCGACTGCGCACACTGCTGGTCGGCGGGGGCGAGTACCTGCGTCTTTACGGCGGCGAGGCGGTCCGCCTGCACGGCGAGGTCGCCGGGCGCGTGCGCAGCTGCGCCTACGCGTTCACGCTCGGGCGCAATGTCGCGCTGGCGAGCGTCCCCGCCGATCTAGACGACCGCGCGCAGGTCGCGGTCGAGGTGCTCGGCGAACCGGTCGAGGCGCTCGTCGCCCCAGACGTCCTCTACGACGCCGACAACAGCCGGATCAGGGCCTGAGCGGGATCAGTCGAGTCGCTCGAGCAGCCACTCGTGGATCGACTCGAGGTGGCGCGTGGTGAGCGTCAAATGCCCATCGTCCTCGGTCAGGATCGCCTCGACGCCGGGGACGTGCGCGGCCAGCCACTCGCCGTGGCCGAACGGCACGAAGCGGTCCTGGCGCCCGTGGCGAAGCAGGACCGGCGTCTTGATCGCATCGAGCTCAAATCCCCAGTCGCCGAGGATCGCCAGGTTGTCCTCCCACCAGCCCTCGGAGTTCTCCCCCATCGCGTCGTGCACGCAGAGGACGAAGTGGTCGACCAGCGCCGGCGTCAGCGCGGCGGCGTCGACGGGCGACAGCAGGGTCTGGAGGTACTCGAACAGCTCGGGCGCGCCGGCGTCGAGCATCTCGAGGCGGTCGCTCTCGCACTTGCGCCGCGCCGCCTCCTCGTCGGCCAGCAGGAGCTTCGTGTCCTCGACGTTCAGCTCGCCCTGACCGGCGAAGTAGTCGATTCCCTCGGCGTCGAAGGGAACCGGCGAGGCGAGGACCGCGACCGCCGGAACGAGATCGCCGAGCAGAGCTGCGCAGGCGAGCGCGTGCGGGCCGCCACCAGAACCCCCCCAGACCGCGAGGCGATCGATCCCGAGCCCCTGGGCGATCGCGCGCACGTCCTCCACGCAGTCGGCGACGTTGCGTCCCGGTTGGGGCGAAGAGGTGCCGTAGCCCGGTCGGTCGTAGGCGATCAGGCGGACCCCCTGGCGCTCGGCGAGCTCGACGTCGGGCGGGTAGAGCAGACGTGAGTTGGGCGTCCCGCCGTGCGCGAGGATCGGGCGCCCGTCGAGCTGCCCGCCCTCCTGTACGCAGAGCGCGCGACCGTCGAAGGCCTCGATCGTCCGGTCCCTCATCGCCACGGCGCCTACTCTAGTGCCGCCGCCGCGGAGGCGCGCGTCACACCGCCGCCGCCCGTCAGCCGCGCGGCGATCGCCACCGGTATCACCGTCAACAGCAGCACGGCGCCGACGACGACGTTGACCTCGGGTAGCTGCTGGCCGAGGCGGATCGCGCCGAAGATCCACAGCGGCAGCGTGTTCTGCGCCCCGGCGGTGAACGTGGTCACGATCACCTCGTCAAAGGAAAGCGCGAAGGCCAACAGCGCCGCCGAGATGATCGCCGTCTGGAGCGTCGGCAGCGTGATCGTGCGGAACGTGAAGAACCCGTGCGCGCCGAGGTCCGCGGAGGCCTCATAGAGCGTGCCGGAAACGCGGCGCAGGCGCGCGAGGACGTTGTTGTAGACGACGACGATGCAGAAGGTGGCATGCCCGATCACGATCGTCAGAAGCGACAGGTTCACCCCGGCGTACTGGAACGCGGAGTTGAGCGCAATGCCGGTGATGATCCCCGGCAGCGCGATCGGCAGCACGAGCAGCAGCGAGATCGCCTCGCGCCCGAAGAAGCGGAAGCGATGCACGCCGAACGCCGCCGCCGACCCCAGCACGAGCGCCACCGTGGTCGCAAACAGCCCGGCCTTCACCGACAGCCACAGCGCGGCGTGAACCTGCGGGTCGTTCCAGGCGACCGCGATCCACTTCGTGCTCAGGTGCCCGATCGGCCAGGTCTGGATCGTCGAGCTGTTGAAGGCGTAGAGGAAGATGATCGCGATCGGAACGAACAGGAACGCGAGCACCCCGGCGGTCCACAGCCGCAGCGCGATCCGCGTCGCGCGCCCCTCCATCAGAGCGCCTCGAACGCGCCGAGCGCGCGAGCGCCGAGCAGGTAGACCGACATGATCGCGATCGGTACGAGCGACAGGGTCGCCGCGAACGGGAGGTTGTTCGCGGTGCCGAGGTTCGAATAGATGACGTTGCCGATGAACTGCGAGCTCGCTCCGCCGACCAAAAGCGGCGTGATGAAGTCACCGAGCGTCAGCGAGAAGGTGAAGATCGAGCCCGCGACGATCCCCGGCAAGGCGAGCGGCATGACGACGCTTCGAAGCGTCCGCCAGCCGCGGCCGCCGAGATCGCCCGAGGCCTCAAGCAGCGAGTCGGGGATCCGCTCGAGCGTGCCGTAGACGGGCACGATCATGAACGGCAGCCAGATGTATGAGAACACCAGCCACATCGCGGTGTTCGTGTAGCCGATGTTGACGGGGCCGAGGCCGAGCTGCTGGAAGGCCCAGCTGAGCGTGCCACCCTTCTGGAGGATCACGATCCAGGCGTAGACGCGCGCCAGGTAGCTCGCCCACAACGGAAGCAGAACGGCTGTGAAGAGCATCCGTCGTGCCCGCGGCGAGGCGACGCGCGCCATGTAATAGGCGAACGGCAGCGCGAGAGCGATGTCGGTAACGGTGACCAGGGCCGCCATCTCGGCCGTACGGGCGATGATCGTCCCGTAGGTCGAGGTGAACAGCTGGTCAAAGTTGGCGAAGCTCCAGTTGTGCTGCAGGACGTTTGTGAACGGGTTGACCGTCCAGAACGCCGTCACCAGCATCAGCACCAGCGACGCCAGGTAGATGACGAGGAACCACGCCAGCGGAGGCGTGAGGGTGAGCGTGGCCCGCAGCCAGCCACGGCGCCAGAGCGCCGCCGACACGCGGGCCGGTCCGCTCACCCGCCGCTCCACCGTGGTAGCGGCGGCCGGCACTGACCGGCTACCGCGTCATCCGATTATCTGCGTCCACGCGGTGACCCACTGCTGGAAGGGAACGCAGTCGTTCTTGCCGTTGTCGCACGTCGCGAGCGGCGTCTTCCAGAACTTGATCGTCTGGAAGTAGGACTGCGGCGCGTTGGCGTGGTAGCCGTCGCACGAGCCCTTCGCGATCGTGTTCATGATCGAGCAGGCCTTCGTGTTGGCCGGCGTCTCACCGTAGGAGTCGGCGTCCTGCGCCTGGATCTTGGGCGTCGACATGTAGGCCATCCACTTGTACGCGCAGTTGGGATCGGGAGCCTTGGTCGCGAGCATCCACGTGTCGGCCCATCCGGTCGCGCCCTCCTTGGGGATCGTCGAGGCGACGGCGTCGTGCTGGCCGGCGAGCGTCGTCTCCTGGTATGGCCAGGCGGCGCCCACCACCGTCGTGCCGCTCGCGAACAGCGAGATCTCCTGTGAGGCGAGGTCCCAGTACTTCTTGATCAGCGGGTGCTCTGACTTCAGCAGCGCGACGGCCGCGCTGAACTGCGGCTGCGTCAGCTCATAGGGATCGGTGATGCCGAGCTTCGGCTGCGACTTGGACAGATACAGAGCCGCGTCCGCGATCTGGATCGGATTGTCGGGGATCGTGATCTGGCCCTTGTACTTCTTGTCGTAGATCACCGACCACGACGTCGGCGGCGTCTTGAAGGTCTTCGTCGAGTAGAGCAGGATGTTGGGCCCGAACTCGAACGAAACGCCGTAGTGCTTGCCGGCGATCGTGTTGAAAGCCGGGGACTGGAGGAACGGGTAGAACTGCTTCCAGGACGGGATCAGCGAGATGTTGACCGGCCGCACGTCGCCCCCGTAGATGAGCCGCAGGTCGGCGTCGCCGGAGGCCGACACCAGGTCGTACTGGCCGCCGCCGCCGTTCGCCATCAGCGAGACCATGTCGCTGGAGGTGCCCGCGTACTTGACGTTGACCTGACAGCCGGTCGACTTCTCGAACGGCTTGGTCCACTCCGGCTGGACGTAGCCCTCCCAGGCGATCAGGTTGAGATGCCCCTCGCCCTTGCCGATCGTGCTCTGCGTCGGCATGTTCGCGGTCGGCGCGGAAAGCCCGCTCGTGGTGCTCCCGGCGGTCGCGGCGGCCGGGACGAGCACCACCGCCACCAGGGCCGCGACCGCCGCGGCGATCAGCGCGCCGGCAAAGCCTCGCTTCTTGCTCGTGTGTCTCATCAGCCGTCCTCCTCGTCGTGCGGCGGCGCTGCCGCCGCCCCTATCTCATAGGTCTGATCATCACGCCACGCGACGGCGACGTCGCGACCGCGCTCTCGCTCGGCGTCCGCTGCCGTCTCGAAGTTCTGCTTCACGACCGTGACCGTCCCGCCCGAGGCAAGCGCCACGACGTAGCGCGTCACGGCCCCCAGGTAGATGACGTCCTCGATCCGCCCGCGCTCTGAGTGCGTGCCCGGTCCGGGCGCCTCGCCGTCGCCGAGAACGCGAATCTTCTCGGGGCGGATGGTGAAGCGCCGGCCACCGCGCTCGAGCACGTTCGAGGAGCCGATGAAGCCGGCGACGAACGCGCTCGCCGGGTGCTCGTAGACCTCGATCGGCGTCCCCAGCTGCTCGATGCGGCCCTCGTTGAGGACGACCAGGCGGTCGCTCATCGTCAGCGCCTCCTCCTGGTCGTGGGTGACGAACACGAAGGTGATGCCGACCTCGCGCTGGATGCGCTTGAGCTCGAGCTGCATCTCCTGGCGAAGCTTGAGGTCAAGTGCGCCGAGCGGCTCGTCGAGCAGCAGTACCTGCGGCTCGTTGACGATCGCGCGCGCGAGCGCGACGCGCTGGCGCTGACCGCCCGAGAGCTGCACGGGCTTGCGGCGGCCGAGGCCCGGCAGGCGGACCATCTCGAGCGCCGCCTCGGCGCGGCGGCGGCGCTCGGCGCGTGCGATGCGCTTGACGCGCAGGCCGTACTCGACGTTCTCGATCACGCTCATGTGCGGGAACAGCGCGTAGTCCTGGAAGACGGTGTTGACATCGCGCGCATAGGGCGGCATCCGCGTGACGTCGACGCCGGCGAGCTCGACGGCGCCGGAGTCGGGCCGCTCGAAGCCCGCGATCATGCGCAACAGCGTCGTCTTGCCAGATCCCGACGGTCCGAGCATCGTGAAGAACTCGCCAGCGGCTATCTCGAGGTCCACGCCATCGACGGCGGCGACGGCGCCGTAGGCCTTGCGCAGCGCGCGGCAGCCGACCGCGGCCACCCCGCCGCCGTCGTGCTCCGCCGCCGAAGCGCTCACAACCTGCGTCGCCGTCTCTCCCACGCAGCGCCAAACATATCGTCGGCGACGCCGCGGCGGCGCAGGCGCTCAGGCTTTGGCGGAGGCGGCCACCTCGTCCATCGTCTCCATGATCGATACGGTCTCATCGAGCGGCATCAGCGGACTCTCGAGCAGCCCCTCGCGCAGACAGCGCGCGACCTCATCGGCCTCGTGGCGCAGCCCGTTGCCCTCGTGGTCCTCGAGCGGGTACGCGGTCCGCTCGCCGTCCTTTGTGATCACCTCGAAGGAGGTCGGTCGATAGAACTCGCCGTCGATCTCGATTCGCGCGCGGGTGCCGACGATCGCCGCGCGCGTCGGGCTCTTGGCGGCGAGCGTGCAGCTGAGGACGGCGTGGGCGCCGGACGGGTAGCTGAAGACCATCGAGGTGTGCGCGTCGACGCCGCTGAACGCCGGCGTCGCGACGGCGCGAATGCGCTCCGGCTCTCCGAGCACCATCGAGGCGAACGACACCGGGTAGATGCCGAGGTCAAGCAGCGCGCCGCCGCCGAGCTCCGGCGCGAACAGGCGGAACGCGGGGTCGGCGGCGAACCACTGGCCGTGGTCGGCGAGGACGGTGACGATCTCGCCGAGCTCCCCGAGCGCGAGGATCTCGCGGATCGCCCGCACATGCGGGAGAAAGCGCGTCCACATCGCCTCCATCGCGAAGACGCCCTGCGCGCGCGCCAGCGCGACGAGCTCGCGGGCCTGCGCGGCATCCATGGTGAACGGCTTCTCGACGAGGACCGGCTTTCCGGCTCGCAGCGCAAGCGTCGCGGCGGGCAGATGCATCGGGTGCGGTGTCGCGACGTAGACGGCATCGACGTCGGGGTCCTCCACGAGCGCTTCGTAGCTTGCGTGGCGGTTGGGGATGCCGAAGCGCTCCGCGAAGTCATCCGCGCTCTCCTGGCGGCGCGAGCCGACGGCGGCGGCGCGGCCGGAGTCGGTGCGCACGAGATCCTCGGCGAACGTCGCGGCGATCCCTCCGGTCCCGATCAGCCCCCAGCGAAGCTCTGTGTCCACGGCGGGGAGATTAGCCGCCCGGTGAAGCGGACCGCCACGAATCTCGACCCGCGTCGCGCAAGGAGGCTGAAGGCCGCATGTGCGCCCGCGATAACGTCCGCTGCTCGATCACGGACCCGGGAGCGGCGCATGCAGACACGCAGACTTGGCAACGACGGACTTGAGGTGACGGCGCTCGGCCTGGGCTGCATGGGCATGTCCGAGTTCTACGGCCCCGCCGACGATGAGCAGTCGGTCGCCGTCATCCACCGGGCGCTCGACCTCGGTGTCACGTTCCTCGATACGGCTGACATGTACGGCCCGTTCGTCAACGAGGAGCTCGTCGGGCGCGCGATCGCCGGCCGCCGCGACGAGGTGGTCCTCGCGACGAAGTTCGGGAACTGGCGCGGCGAGAACGGGGAGCGGCTCGGGATCCGCGGCGACGCCGAGTACGTGCGGCAGTGCGCTGACGCGTCGCTTCGCCGCCTCGGCACCGACCACATCGACCTCTACTACCAGCACCGCGTCGACGACTCGGTGCCGATCGAGGAAACGTGGGGCGCGCTCAGTGAGCTCGTCCAGTCCGGCAAGGTCCGCCACCTGGGGATCTCGGAGGCCTCCGCGCAGACGATCCGCCGCGCGCACGCCGTCCACCCGATCGCGGCCCTGCAGAGCGAGTGGTCGCTGTGGAGCCGCGACATCGAGGACGAGATCGTGCCGACCGCCCGCGAACTGGGAATCGGCATCGTCCCCTACAGCCCGCTCGGCCGCGGCTTCCTGAGTGGGGAGATCCGCTCCGTCGAGGACCTGGCGCCTGACGATTTTCGCCGCCACTCACCGCGCTTCACGGGCGAGAACTTCGCCCGCAATCTCGAGCTCGTCGCACGCGTACAGGCGCTCGCAGCGGGCAAGGGCTGCACGCCGGGCCAGCTCGCGCTCGCCTGGCTGCTCCACCAGGGCGACGATGTGGCGCCGATTCCAGGCACGCGGCGGATCGCGTATCTCGAGGAGAACGTCGGGGCGCTCGATGTGGTTCTCAGTGCCGATCAGCTGCGCGAGATCGACGAGGTCGCACCGGTCGGCGCGGCGGCCGGCGATCGCTACGCGGACATGTCGGTGATCAACCGCTGACGCAGGTCGTTCAGATGCGCTGAAGCGCTCAATTTGGAGGCCTAAACGGCCGATGATCGCCTGGGGGCCACCCTTGAGCGAACTGCGACCCGACGCGCCGCTGCACATGCTCGCTCGCGAGGAGATCGAGCTGCTCTGCCTGCGCAACCTGCTCGCGAACCGAGGCGAGCGGATCGTCTTCAAGGACACCCAGGGCAAGGTGCTGCTGGCGAGCGCTGGCTTCGCCGCGGGTCTGCCCGGCCAGCCGAGCCCCGAGCAGATCGTCGGCAAGACGGCCGTCCAGCTGATCGGCGAAACGCGCGCGACTGCGGCATGCGCGGACGAGGAGCGGGTCATGGAGACCGGCGAGCCGCTGATCGCCAAGGTGGACATCGAGACCTTCGTCGACCGCCCCGACGTGTGGCTTTCGACGACGAGGCTGCCGCTGCGCGACGCGCGCGGCGAAATCGTCGGCACGCTCGGGATCTCGCGCGACATCACCTCGCAGGTGGAGATCGAACGGGCGCTGACGGCGAGCCGGGAGCTGCTGGCGGCGAGCGAGCGCCAGCACCGGATGCTGTTCGAGCGCAACCCCCAGCCCGTCTTCGTCTACGACCGTGCCAGCTTCGAGATCCTCGCGGTGAGCAACGCCGCGATCGAGGCCTACGGCTACACGCGCGAGGAGTTTCTGCAGATGAAGGTCACCGAGATCCGCCCCGCCGAGATGGTTGCGGAGTTCATCGCGCACGTCCGGACGGCCGACGGCCCGCGCGAGCGTGGCACCGAGATCGGCATCCCCTCGCGCCACATGTACAAGGACGGGACGGTGATCGACGTTGCCGTCAACTCCGACGATCTGATCTTCGACAGCCGCGAGTGCCGGATCGTGATGTGCATCAACGTCACCGAGCAGACCCGCGCCGCGGCCGAGACGGCGGCGGCTCACGACAGGGCGGTCGAGGCGTCGAGCATGAAGTCCGCCTTCCTCGCCAACATGAGCCATGAGATCCGCACGCCGATGAACGGCGTGATCGGGATGGCGGACCTGCTGCTCGACACGGAGCTCGGCGAGGAGCAGCGCGGCTATGTCGAGCAGGTCGCCCGCTCGGGCGAGCAGTTGCTGTCGTTGATCAACGACATCCTCGACCTCTCGAAGATCGAAGCCGGTCAGCTCGAGCTCGACGTCTCGGAGTTCGATCTGCACGAGACGATCGAGGCCGCCTGCGCGATGGGCGCCACGCAGGCGCGCGCCAGCGGCATCGAGCTCGATGTCGCCGTCGACCCGGACGCGCCCCGCTGCGTGCGCGGCGACGCGCGCCGATTGCGCCAGATCCTTCTCAACCTCGTCGCCAACGCGATCAAGTTCACAGCCGTCGGCAAGGTCACGGTGCGCGCCGGCGGCGGCCCGAGCCCCGACGGGCAGGGGGTGCTCGTGCGCCTCGCGGTAAGCGACACCGGCATCGGCATCGACCCCGCGGTTCTCAGCCGGATGTTCGAGCCGTTCACGCAGGCCGACGTCTCAACGACGCGGATCTACGGCGGGACGGGGCTGGGCCTGGCGATCGTGCGCGAGCTGGTCGAGCTGATGGGCGGCACGATCGGCTGCGAGAGCGAGCCCGGCAAGGGGTCCACGTTCAGCGTCGAGGTCCCGCTTGAGACGGTGGCCGTGCCCGATCGCGCGGAGGCGAGGGCCGCGAGCGCCGGCCTGAGCGAGTCGCTCTGGGAGCGCACGCCGCTCGTGCTGGTCGTCGAGGACTCCCCGGTCAACCAGGTCGTGGCGGTCCGCACGCTCGAGCGCTGCGGTTGCGCCACCGACGTGGCCGCCGACGGCCAGCAGGCGCTCGAGGCGCTTGCGACCCGCTTCTACGACGCCGTCCTGATGGACTGCCAGATGCCGGTGATGGACGGGTATGACGCGACCGCCGAGCTGCGCCGTCGCGAGGCGGGCGGCCGGCGCACGCCGGTGATCGCGATGACCGCCCACGCCATGAAGGGCGATCAGGAGCGCTGCATGGAGGCCGGGATGGACGACTACGTTCCCAAGCCGATGCGACGCGAGCTGCTCGTCGAGGTGCTCAAACGCTGGATCCCGGCGGAGGCCCCGGCGGGCGAGGAATCGGCAACCGCGGCCGGTGCGCCGGGGGGGTAGGCGCCGCCGAGCCGGGCGATTCCGCCGCCGCAGGGGCGCTCCGATGGTCTTATCTCCGCGCGCTCTGAGGCAAGCGCAGCGGCGTTCGGCGTGCGAGGATGTCGCCCATGGACGTCCACGAGGAGGCGCTCGGTCAGGGTCCCGCCGGATACCCCCAGCCGCCTGAGCCGGGGCTGACGAGGGAGGAGATGATCGCGCGCGCGGTCGCGCTGCGGCCGGCGCTGATCGCCGATCAGCAGGAGACCGAGCGGCGCACCTACTACTCCCAGGAGATGCACGAGGCGTTCCTGGACGCCGGCTTCTACCACCTCTACGTGCCGCGCCGATACGGCGGCTACGAGTTCGACGTCCCGACCTACGCGAAGGTCATCAAGGAGATCGCGCGCGGCTGCGTGTCGACCGGCTGGTGCCTTGGGCTGGCGATGAACCACGCGCTGCAGGTCGCATCGTGGTGGCCGATCGCAGCGCAGGATGAGATCTTCGCCGGCGGCGACTTCCGCTCGAGCTCCGTGGCGATGCCCGTCGGGCCGATCACTCCGGCCGAGGACGGCTGGCGCATCGACGGCCAGGTCGCGTTCGCCTCGGGCACCCCGCACTCGACCTTCTATATGGGCCAGGCATTCCTCGCCGGGACCGAGCAGAGCGCCGAACCGACGGTCTACCTGTTCGTCGCGCCGCGTAGCGAGTGGGAGATGCTCGACGACTGGGGCGACATGCTGGGGCTCAAGGGCAGTGGCTCGCACAGCATCCGCTTCGACGGGACGCGCATCCCGGCGAGCTGGGCGCGCGAGGGGAGCATGATCGACATCGACGTCGAGGGCGGCACCGAGGGCTCCCGCGTGCATGCCAACCCGATGTACTCGGGCCGGGGTATGACGATCTTCACGCTGTCCTTGGCGGCGGTCACGGTCGGCGCCGTCTACAACGCGCTCGACGAATACGAGCATCTGCTGCGGACCAAGACGACGCCGCGGCCGCCGATCGGGCCGCGCCTGCAGGATGGCGATTATCAGCGCTGGTACGGCCGGGCACTGACACACGCCAAGCTGCTGGAGGCGGTGCTCGACGACTGCGCGCGCCAGCACATGGAGCTCTGCCGCCGCAACGTCGAGGAGGGCCCGCCGTTCACCTACGGCGAGGACATGCTGCTCGCGGGAGTCCTGCGCGAGGTGATGATCCGCTGCTGGGAGGTAATCGACGCCGACCTCTGGCAGACGGTCGGCGCCTCGGTCGCCCGCGAAGGCCAGCGCATGGAGCGCATCTTCCGCGACATGGCGGTCGCCGTCGCACACCGAAACCCGCTGCTGCGCGACTGGGCCTACGGCGAGATCGCCCGCGAGGCGCTGGGCCTGCCGCGGGCTTTCTAGCGCGTATTACGACCTCAGGAGCTCTTTGCCGCTTGACGGCGTCGCCGCGAGCGGCGCTGGGCATGGTTCGCGGGCCGGGCGTTTGACTGCGGGCGCCGGCGCGGTCGCTCAGCGGCGCCCGGCAGGCCATGCTCGATTCCGAGAGTGTCGGCGAGCAACGCCACCTCCGCGCGATCCGGTCTGGCGACGAGCGTGATCGCCGTGCCCTGGCGACCGGCGCGCCCGGTCCGCCCGCTGCGGTGGACGTAGGTGTCGTGGTCGGCGGGAAGATCGAAGTTGATGACGTGCGAGATGCCCTGCACGTCGAGGCCGCGTGCGGCAACGTCGGTGGCTACGAGCGTGTCGACGTGACCTGATTCGAACTGAGCCAGCGCTTGCTCGCGCTGGCGCTGGGACTTGTTGCCGTGGATCGCCGCCGCGCCGACGCCCTGCGCCGCAAGGCGCTTGACGAGACGGTCGGCACCGCGCTTCGTCCGCACGAACACGAGCGCCAGCTCGCGCTCGCCGGAGAGCGCCGCGATCAGCGTCTCGACGCGGTTCTCATCGGACACCTCGACGAAGCGGTGCTCGATCTCGCTCGGCGAGCGGCGCCTGGATCCGCCGTGCTCGCGCTGGACCGCCTTGGAGGTGTAGGCCGACGCGACCCTGCCCGCGACGCCGTCGAGGGTCGCCGAGAAGAACAGGGTCTGGCGCGAGCGCGGCGTGCGGGCGACGATGCGATCGACGGCTGGGCGGAAGCCCATGTCGAGCATGCGGTCGGCCTCGTCGAGCACCAGCATGCGAACGTCACCAAGCGCGAATGAGCCGCGCTGGAGCAGGTCCTCGAGCCGGCCGGGCGTCGCGACGACGATATGCGAGCGAGCCGCCTCGAGCGCCTGCTTGTGGAGGCCGACGCCCCCGTAGACCGCGGCGATACGCAGTGCCTTGGCGTGGGCGATGTCGCGAAGCTCATCGGTGATCTGGGTGGCGAGCTCGCGGGTTGGCGCGAGCACCAGAGCGGACGGTCGCGGGCCGTTGGATTCGGTGCACTCGACGATCGGGATACCGAAAGCGAGCGTCTTGCCCGACCCGGTCGGGGATTTAACGAGGACGTCGCGGCCGGCGAGCACGTCGGCGATCACGAGCTCCTGGACCGGGAACGATTCGGTGATTCCGCGGCGCGCGAGTGCATCGCACACAACGTGTGACACGCCGAGCTCGGCGAAGGACGATGTAGACATCTGGGACTCCTTGGGCGGCACGAGAGCCGCGTACGGTTCGGAGGCTGTTGCTGACCCGAACCGCGTCGCGCGGGACTCAAGCGAGCTGCCTCGCGGCCAAAGTGCTCGACCGCTCTCTCCAACTTAGCAGGGCGCGCCGCCGGTGCAACGCGCGTGGCATCCCGTGAACTGCCGCTCACGCCGGGTGGCGGGGTGCTACCGTTTGCAGATCAGGTCGAGATCCAGTCTCGACGCACACAGTGCCAGCGCTCGTCGTTGCTACCGGCAATGTTCGCGTTCGCAGCACATCACGCCGGAGGCAGAACAATGGCTACAGGAACCGTCAAGTGGTTCAGCGACGACAAGGGCTTCGGGTTCATCACGCCCGACGACCAGTCCAAGGACCTGTTCGTACATCACAGTGGCATCGCCGGAGACGGCTACCGCTCCCTCGCTGAGGGCGCGAAGGTCAGCTACGACGCAGAGGCCGGGGACAAGGGTCCCAAGGCCGTAAACGTCCAGGTCATCTAGCGCGCCTACCTGAGTCGCCGCCGCTTCAACTGCGGCGGCGGCATCGGAGCTGAACGTCATAGTCCTCGACGGGACGCGCGACGACGTCGTCGCGATTGAACACCCCGCCGTCGGGCGCGTCGCGAACCTCACGGTGACGCTCGCCCCGCCGGTGCTCTTGGGCGTCGCCGTCTGGCGTGCCTGGGGCGGGGCCCTGAACTGGCAGGACCTCGTCGTGATGGTGGCCGGCTACAGCCTCACTGGCATGGGGGTCACCGTCGGGTTCCACCGGCTGTTCACGCACCGAAGCTTCAAGACGCGGCGGGTGGTTCGAGCGCTGCTCGCCGTCCTCGGCTCGGCCGCCGCCGAGGGACCGCTCATCGAATGGGTGTCCAACCATCGGATGCACCACCGCTTCAGCGACCGTCCCGGCGATCCGCACAGTCCCCACGTCGATCGCGGCTCGGGCTGGCGCGGCGCCTTCCGCGGGCTCGTGCACGCGCACGTCGGCTGGCTCTTTCACGCAAAGGACCTGGCATCACCCCAGCGCTATGCACCAGATCTGGTCGCCGACCGGATGACGCGCTGGATCGATCGCACCTTCGTGGTCTGGGTGCTCGCCGGCTTGGCGGCGCCGTTCGGACTCGGAGTCGCGTTGTCAGGCACGATCGTCGGAGGCCTGACCGGCCTGCTGTGGGGAGGCGCGGTGCGCATCCTGCTGCTCCATCACGCGACCTTCTCCGTCAACTCGCTGTGCCACTTCTTCGGCCGGCGCTCGTATGACACCGGCGACCATTCACGAAATCTGGCGTGGCTGGCGCTGCCGACGTTCGGTGAGGCGTGGCACAACAACCACCACGCGTTCCCCACCTCCGCTCATCACGGCCTGACGCACAGGCAACTCGATCCGAGCGGCTGGGTGATCAGCGGTCTCGAGCGCGTCGGTCTGGCCTGGGACGTCATTTCCGTCACTCCCGAGCGCAGGCTCGCAAAGCTCGACGGCGCGTCGAGTTGACAGTCGCGCTGAATCGCGCCGCCAACCGCGCCCTGCTGCTTTTCCTCTCGCCATCGAGCTGGCGCCGGGTGGCGGGTGAGTCGCTAGCATGCGGCAACGCGACTGGAAGCGTGCCGGCCGATGCGGCCGAGCATGCGGCCATGGAAGGGGATCCGCAGATCCCGGTTGCAGCCCTCGATGCAGACGCCACGCATCGACCCGTGCGAACCGCACGCCGTGTCAGTCTTCGTTCGCGGGCGGGCTTCGCACTAGTCGCCACGCTCGGCGCCGCGGGCGCCCTCATCTTCGTCCTGGTCGGCCGGCGCGGTCAGTTCAGCACCGCGGTCCTGACAGCCCCGATCTGGCTGCTCTTGATCGCCGCGCTGCTCCACCTTGCCTCGCTGGTGACGCGCAGCGAAGCCTGGAACTTCTGCATGCGCTCCGCCGGCGGCAGCACCCCGCGTCGCGTCGTATTCCGCGCCGCGGGGCTTGGCGCACTCGCGAGCGTGCTCAGCGCGCAACTCGGCGTCGCGACGCGCATCGGCACGATCCGCCGCACCGCGCCGAACACGACCCCCAAGGCCCCGGCGCTCGTGGCGGTCGAGGTTCCGATCGTCGCTGTCGAGGCGATGCTGGCGGCGCTGTTCACGTTCACCCTGATCGGTCCGTTGAATCTCCCCGCGTGGACGCCGCTGCTCGTGATCGCCGCAATGATCGGCGTCCTGCTCGCATTGCGGCGCGTCGCACGCCGTCGCCGCTCGGGCCTGTGGGGAGGGCTGGCCGCGGTGCGTGAGCTGCGCGGCCGCGGACGCCTGGTCGCGCTCATCGTGGCGGGGATCCTGGCGCAGATCGCGCGCAACTGGCTCGTTCTGCGTGCGGTCGGCGTTGACACTTCGGTCCTCAACGCGATCGCCGTGCTGATCGTTAGCGTGAGCCTCAGCCCGCTGCCCTTCGGCGCCGGCGTGGGCGCTACCGCGACCGTGCTGATCCTCGGCTCACACGGGCTGGCGGACACTGCCGCGGCCGGTGTCCTGCTCACCGTAACCGGTACGGTGGCGGCGCTCTGCTATGCAGCGTGGGCCTGCGGCGACCACGCCTTCATCGCGGTGCGTACGCGCCGCGCCGCGGCGGTGATCTGATCCCGGCTGCCACCCCCCGCCGACCGCGCGCACCCTTCCCGCTCTCGAGGCGCCAACCCGGAGAGCCCACCTGACGGCTCGCGTGCGCGCGCCGGCACCGAACGATCGGAGACCCACCAATGGCCTCACGAGGCAAGAAGAAGACGACGATGGCCAAGCTCAATCGCGAGACCAAGCTCCGTGAGCGCCGTCAGATCAAGGAGGCCAGGAAGGAGGCGCGCGAACGGGCGCGGCTCGAGCCGCCGGTGGACGAGACGCAGGAGGAGCTTGAGGGGCAGGGCGAGGACGGGGAACGGGACGAGCAGCGCGGCGAAGCGGAGCTTGCGCCGCCCGCCGACAGCGTGACGACCGACGCCTAGAGCCAGCTGAGCGCCGGCGAGCCGGCGCTCGCTCTATGCGGGCACGGGCGCGTCGGGACCGGCGCTGAGCGGCGTGCTCTCCGAGCGGGTCGCCGCGGCGATCTCCTCGGCGGTCACGTTCTGCGGGAAGTGACAGGCGGCGAGATGGCCGCCCGCGTACTCCGTCAGCTGCGGCTCGACTCGCGTGCATATCTCAGCGGCTCGAGGGCAGCGCGTGTGGAAGCGGCAGCCGCTCGGCGGGGCGATCGGGTTCGGCGGCTCCCCGGCGACAAGCGGCCGCTCGCGCGCGCGGTTCTCGACCGGATCCGGGATCGGGATCGCGCTGAGCAGCGCCGAGGTGTACGGGTGGATCGGCTTGTCGTAGAGCTCATCCGCCGGCGAGACCTCCATCAGCTTGCCGAGATACATGACCACGATCCGGTCAGAGACGTGGCGCACGACGCTGAGGTCGTGCGCCACAAAGATGTAGCTGAGGTGGAACTCGTCCTGGAGCTCGCCGAGCAGGTTTATGACCTGGGCCTGGATCGAGACGTCGAGGGCCGAGACCGGCTCATCGAGCAGGATCAGTCGCGGATCGACGGCGAGCGCGCGGGCGATGCCGATGCGCTGCCGCTGTCCTCCTGAGAACTCGTGGGGAAAGCGGTTCACATGCTCGGCCTGTAGCCCGACCTTCGTGAGCAGCGCCTGCGTCTCTTCCTCGGTCTTCTCCCGTGGCACGCCGCGAAGGCGCAGCGGCGTGCGGATGATCTGGCTGACGCGCTTGCGCGGGTTCAGCGAAGCCTGCGGGTCCTGGAAGACCATCTGCATCTCCCGCCGGATCGGCTCGAGGCCCCTGCGCGAGGCCGTCGTGATGTCGGCGCCGCGGAAGCGGATCGTCCCGGATGTCGCGGGGACGAGTCGCACGAGCGTGCGGATCAGCGTCGTCTTGCCGCAACCGGACTCGCCGACGATTCCGAGCGTCTCGCCCTCGCGGAGGGTGAATGAGACGTCGTCGACCGCGTGGACATGCCCGATCGTGCGATCGATGACGATGCCCTGCTTGATCGGGAACAGCACGCGCAGGTGCTCAACCGCCATCAGGTCCGAGCCTTTGGATGCGCCGCCGCCGTCGGCGAGGGATGCTTGCGGTCGGGCGAGCCCGGTGTCTTCGCTCATGAGATCACCGGTTCCGGACTGGCGAGTCCGATCTGGTCACCGACCATGCGCAGGGCGCGCTTCTGCTCGAGCTCGAGCCAGCAGCGGTCGACATGCTCGGCATTGTCTGGAACGCGCGCGCTCAATGGCGGATCCTCGCCGCAGCGGTCAAACGCGTGGACGCAGCGCGGCCGGAAGTGACACCCCTTTGGCGTGCGCAGCAGCGATGGCGGCACCCCCGGAATCGCGGCGAGACGCTCCGAGCGGTCGCGGTCGACGCGCGTGATCGATCCGAGCAGGCCCCAGGAGTACGGGTGCAGCGGATCGTAGAACAGCTCGTCCAACGTCCCCTGCTCGACAACGCGTCCCGAGTACATGACGACGACCCGATCGGCGATGTCGGCGACAACCGCGAGGTCGTGGGTGACGAGGATGACACCGGCCCCAGTCTGCTCGCGCAGCGTCCGCAGCTCGTCGAGGATCTGGGCCTGGATCGTCACATCCAGCGCGGTCGTCGGCTCGTCGGCGATCAGCAGCTTCGGCGAGCACGACAACGCCATCGCGATCATCACGCGCTGGCGCATGCCACCCGAGAACTCGTGCGGGTAGGAGCGAAGCCGTTCCCGCGCGCGCGGGATACCTACACGCTCCATCATCTCGACCGCGCGGTCCATCGCCTGAGCCTTTGAGATGTCCGGCTCGTGCACGCGGATCTGCTCCACGATCTGCTCCCCGATCCTGTAGACCGGGTTCAGCGAGCTCATCGGGTCCTGGAAGATCATCGCGATCGAGCCACCGCGGACCCTCTGTAGCTCACTCTCGGACATCTTCAGCAGGTCCTTACCGTCGAGCGCGGCGTGCCCCTCGATGCTCGCGTTGGTGGCTCGCGTGAGGCCCATCAGCGTCATCGCGGTCACCGATTTGCCCGAGCCCGACTCTCCGACGATCGCCACGACTTCGCCCCGCCCCACCTCGAAGGAGACGCCGTCGACCGCGCGGAGGACCCCGTCTTCGGTCGTGAAGGAGACCCTGAGGTCGTCCACCTCGAGCAGCTTGGCGTCGGGGCCCGGCGCGGGCGCAGTCGGCTGCTGGTCGCTCACGACAGCCGGATCCGCGGGTCGAGATAGGCGTACAGGATGTCGGTCAGGGCTCCAAGGACGACGACGAAGAACGCCGTCAGCATCACGATCGCCATCAACGTGATCAGGTCTTGGTGGCCGATCGAATCGGCGGCGAGCTGCCCGACGCCGTGGATGTTGTAGACGGTCTCGGTGATGATCGCGCCGCCGCCGATCAGCTGTGCGAAGTCGAGGCCGAAGAGCGAGAAGATGGGGATCAGGCTGTTACGGAGGACGTGGCGGAAGAGGACCCGGCGTGGCGAGAGGCCCTTCGCGCGGGCGGTCCGGACGTAGTCCTCGTTCACTGTGTCGAGGATCGTCGAGCGGAGCACGCGCGAGTAGAAGCCGATGAACAGCACGGACAGCGTGAACCACGGCGCGAGTAGGTGCTTGAACCACTCCCAAGGACTCTGCGCGAACGGGGTGTAGCCCCCGATCGGCAGGAGGTTGGCCTTGTAGCCGATGTAGTAGATGATGATCGCGCCTAAGAAGAACGGCGGCATCGAGACGCCGATCATCGACAGCACCGTGAGGACCCGGTCGGTGTATTTCCCGGATCGGATCGCGGCTAAGGTGCCGAACAGGATCGAGGTCAGCAACCAGAACACTCCGGCGCCGACCGCCAGCCAGATCGTGCGCGGCAGCCCGGTTTCGATCTCGTCGAGCACGTTGAATCCGGACTGATACGAGTACGCCTCCCCGGTGAAGATGTTCTTCATGGTCTTGGCGTACTGGGTGTAGATCGGCTTGTCGAAGCCGTACTTGACGTCGATCAGGTGGACCTCGGCCGGGTTGGCCAGCCGTCCTGCCAGCAGCGTCGCCGGGTTGCTCACGACCTGCGTGAACAGCAAGAAGGTCACGATCGAGACCGCGATCATCACGAGGATCGTGGCCATCACGCGCCGGACGAAGAAGCGGGCCATCAGTCCCTGGCCCCCGAACCGCCGGCCGGACCGCCGACGCTCTTGAGCGTCGACCGCGGGTCGAGCGCGTCTCGGAGACCGTCGCCGAAGATGTTGATCGACATCACCGCGAGCACGAGCATGATTCCCGGAACCAGCACGAGGTGGAAGGCGGCCGGGATCTGGTTGATGCCGTCCGAGATCATCGTCCCCCACGACGGGTTCGGCGGGTGGACGCCGGCTCCGAGGTAAG
>DATAWT010000079.1:0-43542 GCA_036267075.1 Solirubrobacteraceae bacterium | reverse complement strand
TCTCGCCAACACCGTCTCGACACCGTCTCGACGTTCTGTCGAGCCCAGTGGCGAGGTGCGCTCTTGGTCGATGACGTTTACGCGGATCACGGTGAGTGCGGCTCAGCTGGGTGGCGTGCCCTGCATCCGTGGGTTGCGGATCCCGGTTTCGACGGTCGTGGGGATGCTTGCCGACGCGATGACGGATGCGGAGATCCTGGTGGCCTTCCCTGATCTGGAGGCCGACGATCTCGGCGAGGCGTTGCGCTACGCGGCCGAGGCCGTGCGCGACCGCGAGTTGCCGCTCGCCGCGGCCGGTTGAGGTTCCTGATCGACAACGTTCTGTCGCCGGCGGTTGCAAGAGGGCCTCACGGTCGCCGGCCACGATGCCGTTCATGTTCGCGACTACGGCTTGCAGGCCGCGGAGGATGCCGTCGTCTTCGATCGAGCGGCGGCCGAGGAGCGCGTGCTCGTTTCGGCCGGCACCGACTTCGGGACGCTGCTGGCCGGCGGCCGCGCATCTTCGCCCTGGGTTGTCCTGTTCCGCCGGGGCACTCAGCGTCGGCCGGCTGAGCAGGTCGCCCTGCTCCTCGGCAACCTCGAGACACTCGCCACCGAGCTCGAGGCCGGCAGCGTCGCCGTGATCGAGCCAGACCGAATCCGCATCTGCAGACTGCCACTCCTGCCCTAGGCTGCGCCCCGCGGACCGCGTCGTCGATCAGCTCCTCTCCCGACCGCTCACCAGCTACCAAAGCCAGTGCGGACCGCGTCGTCGATCAGCTCCTCTCCCGACCGCTGCACCAGCTACCAAAGCCAGTGCACACGTTACGCACTCGGGTCAGTGCCTCGGGGTCGCGGACGGTCTTACCGATATTAAGCCTCGTCATGTGAGGTGCTCTGGGGTGCGCCGGGGTTCGCTGAGGTCGGGCGCCCCTTGCAGGTTTTCCGGGCCGTTTCTACGGTCGTTGTGTGCAGTCGACCCACAAGATCGCGGGGTCTGCGGCCGCGGGGTTCGCGGCGTATCTCACGACCGGGGCGAGTCGCGGCGACTACTACGTCGGCGGCGAGCTTGAGGGCGAGGGCGGGAGCTGGCACGGGTCGTCGGAGGCGTTGGGCGAGCTCGGCCTCGACCCGACCGCGCCGGTAGGCCGGTCGGAGCTGGTCGCGTTGATGGATGGTCGATCGCCGGCGACCGGCGAGCCGATCCGGCGCGTCGGCGGCGACGGCTCCCGCGTCGCGGGGGTCGATGCGACGTTCAGTGCGCCGAAGTCGGTGTCGGCGCTGTGGGCCGTATCTACTCCGTATCGGCGGGCGCAGATCGAGGTCGCGCACCGCAAGGCGGTCGCGAGCGCGGTGGGGCGGATCGAGCGTGACGTCGCGCTCGTGCGCCGCCGCACGGGTGGCGAGCTGCGCTGGGAGACCGCGAGGTCGCTGGTGGCGGCGGAGTTTGTGCATACCGCTTCGCGGTTGACGCGTGATCAGGAGCGCGACGGCGTGCCGGATCCGCAGCTGCACTCGCACGTCGTGATCCTCGCGGCGCAACGCGAGGACGGCCGGTTCGCTGCTGTGGATTCGAGGGAGTTGTTTCGCTCGCAGCGCGCGAACGGCGCCTGGTATCGGGCGGAGCTCGCGCACGAGCTGCGCCAGCTCGGCCTCGACGTTCGTCGGCGCACCGGCCGTGACGGACGGTTCTTCGAACTCCAGGGCGTCCCTGAGGAGCTGACGAGGCGGTGGTCGCGGCGCAGCGAGGTGATCGAACGCGCCGCGCGCGAGTTTCGCGACCGCTACGGCCGCGCTCCACACGCCGGCGAGCTCAGCTCGATCGCCGTCGCGACGAGGGGCACGAAGACGGTCACCACGGAGCTCGACGTCTCCGCGTCGTGGCGAGCGGTCGGCGAGGAATACGGCCTCACCCGCGACCGGGTCGAGTCACTGTTCGCCGACCGCCGCCACGAGCCGAAGCGTGTGGTCCGCGACGAGCTGCTCGCTGATGTGACCCGCGAGCGGTCGATGATCGAGACCCGCGAACTTGAGGCGCGAGTGTTTGAGCTTGCCGCCGGGGTCGAGCGGCCGGACGCTGCGCGCGAGCACCTCGCGGAACTGGAGCGCTCAGGCGAGCTGGTCGCGCTGGAGGGCGGCTGGTGGACGACGAGGGAGCTGCGCGAGCTCGAACAGCACGCGCTCAACGCCGCACGCGAGCGAACGCACGACCCTGTCGGGGTTGTCTCAGCCGACGCGCAACGGGCCGGCATGTATATCGCCGCGCATCGTCGCGGACACGAGATCAGCGAGGAACAGACGGGAGCGTTGGAGACGATCACCGGTGAGGGTGGCGTGGTTGTGCTGGTCGGGGCAGCCGGGACCGGGAAGGGCGCGGTGCTCGATGCGGCCAAGGAGGCGTGGGAGCGCGCCGGCCACCGCGTGATCGGCACCGCCGTCGCGGGCGCGACGGCGCAGCGTCTCGGAACCGATGCCGGGATCGGGGAGACGATGACCACGGACTCGCTGATCGGCCGCGTCGAGCACGACAAACTCCAACTCGACGACAGGACCGTGGTGGTGATGGACGAGGCGGGGATGGCCGACACGCGCCGCCTCGCCGCGCTGGTCGAAGTCACCCGCCAGAGCGACTCAAAGCTCGTGCTCGCCGGCGACCCCGCGCAGCTCTCGCCGATCGGGGCCGGCGGCCTGTTCAACGAACTCAAAGACAGCGTGCCGACGGCACGGCTGAGTGAGGTCCATCGCGCGAGCCACGAGTGGGAGCGTGGCGCCTGGCAGCGGCTGCGCGACGGCGACGCCGAAAAGGCACTTGCCGAGTATCAGGGCCGCGACCGGCTCCACATGCACGAAACCCGCGCCGAAGCCGGCGAGCGGATGGTCGCCGACTGGGCAACGACTCGCGCGGCCCATCCCGGCGAGCGTGTCGTGATGCTCACCGACGCGTCCAACCACGAGCTCGACCGCCTAAACCAGCAAGCACAACAACGGCGTCTCGACGCCGGCGAGCTCGGACGGGAGATCATCTCGCTGCCCGACCGCCCGTACGGCCTGCGGTCCGGGGACGAAATCACCTTCACCGCCCAACACCGCGTGTCCGGCGAGCACCGCGTCGAGAACGGAACGCGCGGCGACGTGATCGCCGCGAGTGAGCGCGACAGCCGTGTCCAGATCCGCACCGAGGAGCCCAAACCGCGCGACATCGAGATCGCAACCCGCGATTTCGACGGGCTGCGGCTCGCCTACGCCCAACACGTCTACAAAGCCCAAGGCCTCACCGCCGATCGTGCACTCGTGCTCACCGGCGGCTGGCAAACCAACCGCGAAACCACCTACGTCGCGCTCACCCGCGCACGCGAACAAACAGACATCTACACCAGCCGCGAAGAGCTCGGACACGCCGGAATCGACACCGACGCGATCAGCCGCCTCGCCCAGCGCGCCAACACCAGCCGCGCCCAACAAGCCAGCATCAGCCGCGACCGCGTCGAGCCCGACCATGAGCCAAGCCGCGCCGTAAGCGAACTACGCGAAGCGCTCGCCCGCGACGCGCCACGCGAAGGAGAACGGGATGATGCGCCAGCCCGAGGCCGCTTCGCCGAGGAACTGCGCAAGGCGTTCGGTCGCGACGAGCCGCGCGAACGCGACGGCCGAGCGGAATCGGGCCGCGAGGCGGCCGGCTTCGCGGAGGAGCTGCGCCGCATCCGCGAAGAGCAACACGAACGCGACCGCGACCGAAGCGACGGCCTCGAGCTGTAACCGCGGTGCGTGCGCCTACGCGGCTTGTGGCTCTCGCGCGTCGGCTGCTTCGACTGTGACGCCGACGACTGGGCGGGCGAATTGCGTGCGCGCGGTCGCTCCAGCGAACACGGTGCGGGCGCGCTCGAACGCCTCGTAGCCGTCCGCTGCCTCGACCGCGAAGGTGATGTCGATCGTTCCCGCTTGGAGGTCCTCGCCGACGATCGGGCTGGCCTGCGCGTGAGCGGTTAGAAACGCGTCGAGCAGCGCGTCGGCGTCCTCGGTGTCGCCGGTGTGATCAAGGGTGATGGTCGCGACGTATTCCATGGCTAGCGCCCCTTCCAAGTAAAGCCGATCCGGCGCATCCGTGCCAGATACGGAGCGAGGCTGCCGCCCGGGGTCGAGGGCAGCGTGACGATGCTCTTGCCGTCGGGCGCGTAGGCCTTGTAGTGGCCACCGCGGCCATGCTCGATTCGCCAGCCCTGCCGCTCGGCCTCTTCGAGCAACTCCTTGAGCTCTTTGCGGCTCGCCATCAGCGCCGGTCTGCGATCGCGGGGCTCTTCGAGGCGCCCGTGAGATCGCCGGCCGCGAACGCGCCGGCGAGCAGCTGCGCGTCGCTGGCCTGACTCTTCGCGTGCAGGTAGCGGGCGGTCGTCTGGATGTGGGAGTGGCCCATCCACGACTGGACCTGGACGAGCGAGGCACGGTTGACGGCCATCGAGCCGAAGTAGTGGCGCAGCGAGTGAAGCGGCAGCGCTCGCAGCTGGGCGCGCTTAACCGCGGCGCTGTAGCGTCGCCGCAGCGCGCTGGCGTCGAGGTGCCCGCCGGTCGTTCCCGCGAACACTGGGTCCTCATCGCCGGTGAAGAGCGCTCGTTGCCCGAGGCGCGCGAGCGCCTGGGCGACGTCGGGTATCATCGGGACCGTTCGGATCTTGCCGCTCTTGGGGGTCACGAGCTCGCCGAAGCTGTAGTTGGCACGCACGCGGATCGACTGGCCCGTGAAGTCGACGTCACGCCAGCGCAGCGCGATCAGCTCGCCGCGGCGCAGGCCCGTCATCGCGGCGGTCAGATAGATCGCTGCGTCCTGGTCGCTCGCGGCGTGGCTGACAAGCGCGTCGATCTCCTCGCGGCTGTAGAAGTCGTAGTCCCCGCTGTAGCGGACCTGCTGGCGCTCGACCGCCTCGGCCGGGTTCAGCTCGATCCAGCCCCGCGAGCGCGCGTGCGCCAGGATCGCGCGCACAACCATCAACAGCTTCTCCGACGTGCGCCCATAGGGCAGCTTGTCGTACCAGCCCTTGACGTCGTTCGGTCGCAGCTCGCGCAGCGCCGTGCGCGCGAACGGCGCGTACCCGTAAGCGGTCTCGCTCGACTCCCACTCCGCATCCTGCGACTCGACCAAATACGCGCCGATCACCTGGCGGTAGTCCTTCAGCGTCGAGCGCTTCAGGTTCCTGCGCTTCTCGCCATGCTCAAGCCAGGCCGCCGCCGCGTCAGCGAACGTCACCGGCGTGCCCCGCGTGTTGCGGACGCTCGGCTGCCTCACCGCCTCGTGCTCAAGCAGCCGCCGTAGCACGCGCTCCGCCTCGCGCGGCGTCAGATACGACGCGTCGGGCTTTGCGCCGTAGCCGGCATGCCACACGATCGCGCCGCGCGCCGAACGCTTCCCCGAACTCTGCACCCACGCCGGCCCCAGCACGCGCGAATGCTTGCCATCCGCATCCCACCAGAACGCGCGCCAGCGCCGGCGACCACGCTCCCCGATCACCTGCAAATGACCGCTCGACCCGACCTCCTGCTTCTCATCCACGTCGCGAGCCTAGCAGCCGTGTTCCCCAGCGTGTTCCAGACTCGTGGCACCTGAGCGCACTTTATCGCATCAAAGAGCCAGTAAAATGGGCGTCTAGACGAGAGAGAATCTCAGAGCGCCTGCTTTGCAAGCAGGAGGTCGCCGGTTCGATCCCGGCTGGCTCCGTGCCTGGTCTACGCCCGTAGATGCTGCGCTTCTTCGTTGGGTGAGGGGGTGTCGGTATCGCTCTTCCCGTCGGGACGCCGCCAGAAACCAGCGCCGCGCAACCTTCTGTGTCGGGCGCGAAGCCATCGAGTTGGCTTGCCCCGCGTGCGCGACCGTCAGAGCGAGCGCGTCGGGACGCAGGCAGGGCCTCACCAGGTAGTCCACCGCCGTTCCGACCAACCCCGCATCCGCGCTGGGCGGAGCCGAGATCGGACACTCGCCGGTGCGACGCCCGGCGCGTAGCTGTTTGTTCGCGTCCGTAAAGCACCGCCTAGTGTTCGGGAAGTGCTCCGCGAACCAACCGCGGACCGAGCTGGCCGGGCTATCGAGATGCGAAAGAAGGCTCACGCGGCCACGGTAGCGCGCTCCAGTGCCGCCCCTCCGCCCGGCGTCTCGACGGCAGGCCAGCCGGCGAGGATCGGACGGTCGAAGCATCTTAGCCAGCTCCGGCGGGGACACTCCGGCCTTTGGGGCCGGTCCGACCTCTCGCGCCGGTGGGGCCCTGGGCGCCCTGCGGGCCTTGGGGCCCGGTGCGGCCCCTCGGGCCGGCTGAGCCTAGCGGCCCGGCACGTCCTTCTGGGCCTCTTGGGCCGACCGGACCTCGTTCGCCCTGCGTGCCGAAGGCCCCGCGCGTGCCTTGCTTGCCCTGTGGTCCGCGAGAGCCGGAATTGCCGATGGGTCCGCGTACGCCAGCGACCCCGGGTTTTCCTTGTGCGCCCTTGGCGCCGGTGGGACCGGTGGGACCCACCGCAAGGGCAGTATCGCCGGTCGCACCTGTCGCGCCAATCCCGCATCCGCTCAGCTGGGTGTCGCTCTGGCTACTCGCCGGTATGAGATCGCAGTCCGCGAGAAGCTGAGTCTGCAAGAGGGTGCCGTGCGCATCGGCCCGGCCTAGCGGTTGACGTTCGCCGATGGCGTAGATAACAACGTCGCTGCGACTGAACCAGGTCAAACTCCCGCCGTTCTCTGCGGCCTTGCGGGAGTGATCTTGCGGCGCGGCGGTCGCGAGATACACGCGATCACTTGTTTCGGTGACCCATAGGCCCGTGACGACACGACCGTCTTTCAGCATCACGGCCGCCGGCGAAAGTTGCGGGTCGGTCTCCGCGATTACAAAGCCGTAGGCGGCGCCGAACAGTGCCACGGATACAAAGATCGAACATCCGAGCCAGAAGAAGTGTCCCGGGTGCAGCCTGCCGATGGCGATGTTGATGCCGCCCAGTGCGAGCGCGACGGCGACGAGAATCAGGCCCGACCAGTGGATCAGGATCACCAGCAGAACTAGCGGCGTAACCAGCGCCGCGGACTGGCCTAGCCACAGCCGTCGCTCGGCATCCCATTTGTTGGATTTTCTGAGCAGGATCGACCGCCGGGCGTCTCCGAAGTCAAGCCCGAGCACGACCGCGACCGCGGCCGCAGCGATCACGACGACCGCAACGGCGACGACGATCCAGGTGCTGTGGTGAGATTTGAGCACGACGATCGCGATTTCCACCGCGACCAGGCTGAGGATCCCTGTCTCGTTCGCCGCATATCGCACGCGGTCGCACGTGGGTAGGGCAACTTGGCCCCTGAGCCGGGCGACGGCGGCCTTGGCTCTTTGGTGCTGATGCGTAAGGTTCGCGATCTGCTTCGCTCTCAGGTCTGGGTCAGTGTCTGAATCGCCACGCGCCTTAGCGAGCTGGCGAGAGGTGGCGTCAGCTTTGTGTTGAGCCGCGGCAAGCCGCGTCCGATCATTGACCTCATTCGAAAAGCGCGACTGCAAGAGATACACGACCAGTACGCCGAGTAGTCCAAGAAAGAGAAAGATGACCAGGTCGACCGCGCCGGTGGTAACCAGGTCGATGCGGGGCGTGGCGGCGACCGCCTCGTCAGCGGGGATGCCGGCAGCGTCAAAGCGCACCCAAGAGATAGCGGCGCCGAGAACAGCTACAAACCCAACGACGCCGACGCTGCTGCCGATCGCTGGAACGGCGGCGATTGCCCAGGTGACGAGCTGAGGCCTCGCGCGGGGAGCAGGGTCAGAAGTACGCTTGCCGCTTTTTGCAGCGTGCTGCGTCGAGTCGGAACTCGTTCCGGACGCAGCTGGCCCCCCGGCCCCCCCTTGCACGACTGCTGATCACTCTCTCCAGAACACTGCGGTCGCGGCTTGCCTGTTATGCGTCTTTCTCCGTGGCCAGTCTCCTGCGCTTACGCGCCTGTGTCAAGACATCCCTCGTGCCAATCGAGTGGATCTTGCGTTCTGGCCGTTGACGCAGGAGCCTCAAAGCCGGAAAAACAGCGGTCTCGGCACCTATTTGGTGTCGAAGGCGTGGTTTAGGATCTGTCACGGGACCGCGGGTGACAAGCTCGGGGTCAAGTGCACACCCGTCATCCGGGGAGGGTCTAATTTGACCTCGCAAGAGACCGCATCGTGCTCGTTCGCGGAGTGAGGTTAATTGCTTGAATGATCAAGGAGCCGGAAGACTCGATGTCGTGGCAGTTCGGCGTCGGATTCGGCACGAACACCCGGACCGCCCGCCGTCACCGTTTCACACGTCGCGTCGGCACAACCTGCCAATTTCAGGTCACGGCGTCGTTCTACACCGGCAGCGTTTGAGCACCGCAGTCCGGTGGTCGCGCGCTGCCTTTGCGCGGTTCTCGCACCGAGCTCGGAAATCGCGCTGCACACCGGACTCTCAGCCGCTTCCGCGTCGCCCCGATTCGAGAGGCGCCCTGCCCCAGCTGCAGCGTTTCAGAGTCCGAGACCGTGGACGCTGGACTCGTCCCAGAGGAGATGGTGTGCGATTTGGTGCCGGAGGTCCGCGTGACTTCGAGGCGCAAGCGGATGGGATCGTTGCCGAAGTCGTGTGCGAGTGTGTCGCGGAAGATCACGATGCGGTCGGGCAGCGCATCACTGGCAGAGAGCCAATCACGTAGGAGCTGCGTCCTCCGTAGCCGACGTAGAGTCCGTAAAGAGGGTGGAGCCTGCCGTTCATGCGTTGCACCGCGCCCTGATCGGAGACGACCGGCGCTCCGACCAGAGTGTGCTCCGCGAGGCGCCCAAACTCAGTCCGACAGCGCGATCGCGTGCGACGTTGACAGCCTGTGTCCCGCAGCATCAAGCGCGGCGACCGCAACGTACGTCGGCGAACTATGGATCGCGATCGCCGTTTCGAACCCGCTCGTGGGGGTCGTCGCAATCGGCGTCAGCGAGCGTTTGTCGGCTCCACCGAGGACCTGCCACGCCGCCACGCGCGTGGCACCGTTCCAGCTTGCATTGACCGTAGCGGTCCCACCCGCCGCCTGGGCTGCGATCTTCGGCCGCGTCGTCGGGTGGCCGCTCCAGTGAGCCAGGTAGGTGCGGTAGTTCTGAACGTTGTGCCCGAGCGTGCCGTCGAGCAGAACATCGCCCGAGCTGTCGTACTCCGTGAAGTTCGGCAGGCCGCCGTAGCCCATCAGCCAGTTGCCGTTGCTCAGCTTGGTCAGGCTGCCCTGGCTTGTGGCAAGCAGCGTTTTGTTTGGGTTGATGTAGGCCTTGACAAGCGTCACCGCTTTGGTCTGTGTGTTGGGATCGAGCAAGAGGCCACGCGACTGGGCCTCGCGCGGCGGCGTTGCCCCGTTGTCGAAGACCGAGACGAGCCCGCCGGGCTCCCACGTCGCGTCGTGCTGGTAGAAGAAGAATGTCCCCGGCCCCCGGTTGAAGCTCGAGTACTTGCCGCCGATCCTCCAGCGGAACCCGCCGCTGCGCATGTCGACGTCAAAAATCGTCGACGTGGAGCGCGACGAGAGCAGCAGTTGCCCGTCAGGCCCGGGGTCGATCGAGTTGATGTGTACGAAGTCCCAGTAGTGGCTTGGAATGTGCGGTACGGGGGTGTAGGAGTCTCGTAGCGGGATATGCCCGAGCGCATGCCACTCCCACATGACGAGACCGGTCTTGACGTCGATCTCCTCGACCACCGAGTCGGTGAGGACGCCGTGCCGTAGACCTCCAACGCTCGAAAGGTTCACGTAGACGGGATCAAACGCGTCGATCCAGGCGGTTCCCTGCGGTGTGAGGCGGAACTCATGGAGGTCGGCGTGATAGCCGTTCCCGGCGGAGACCGTGGCGATCGGGCGGTAGGACGTGTCGTAGATCTCGTCCTCGCCCTGACCGAACCCGATCTTCAGGATGTGGCCCTGCCACCAGGTCAGCACCTTCTTGTTTCGATAGGTCTGCGGATGAAGGTTCGTGGCCGACTCACCGGCGGGGAGCGGGTGGAACCAGACGAGTTGTCCGGTCTGGTCGACGATCATCGGTCCCGGCCGGCCCGTTCCTTCGTAGGGGGCGAGGAAGAGGTCTCCTGGTGCGGCGCCGGGTTTTGGCGGCGTTGTGATCTGCACCGCGGAAGGTGTCAGCGCGGGAGCCGAGAGGTAGTGCTGGACCGCATGAGGGCTGCCGCGGTGCTTGGGGAACGCGGCCTGCGGCACCGGGGCGTTGAAAGCGATCGTGAAGTTCGTGCGCACCGTCGCGGCGTGCCCGGCGGTGATGACCTTAGCGGTGACGCGGACGCTCTCGCCGGGGACGAAGCGCGTTTGGGGTAGGAAGCTCTCGCCGGTTCCGGTCGAGTAGCGCTTGAGCTTGCCCGCGTGGGTCCCACTCGCCGAGCCGACCGCGACGACGTCAGAAACCCGCGTGCCCGACGCGCCGAGAAAGCTGATCTGCGTGGTGGGCGACGCATCAAGCGTCCCCGGGAACGGCGAGACGCTAACGGCGTTGACGTCCGTCGGCGTGCTGCCGACCGTAGCCGCCACGCTCGGGACCGTCAGCGGCTTGCCTGATCCGCACGCACCGATCGCTGCCGCTACGCCAAGCGCCAGCGCAGCGCGCGTCACCGCACGCGCAGAGCGACGACAGCCAATCGATGTTCCGCGTAAGAGCACCATAGGATTCTCAAGTCGTCCGTATCGCCGGAGTTTCGGTATCCGCGCGGGGGGACTTCTGTATTTCCCGAAGAACAGGCCTACAGGCCTATTCCGCGCGGCGGGATCCTTCCCTGCGGCACGGACGGCCACGTCTCCAACGTCCTGGACCCCGAGCAAACTCGACGATTGAATGGCACGCGCTCGCCCGGCCGGCCCGAATCGGGGCCGTGAACGCGCCCCGGCCGCATGAACGCCTCTAGCTCGGCGCAGTCCAGACCGATCGAGCCGACTCAGGCTACGCGCGGATGGGCGCGGATAGCGCACGACGCCGCGGTCAAGCCCCGCCACGTAGGCCTGGTCGCGGTCCTGGTCCTGAGTGGCGTGCTCGAGTTCGTCAACCTCGCGCAGAACGGGTTCGCGAACATCTACTACTCGGCCGCGGTGAAGTCGATGCTGCGGTCGTGGCACAACTTCGTCTTCATCTCGGCCGATCCCAACGGCCTGATCACGATCGATAAGCCGCCACTCGCGCTGTGGCTGCAGGCAGCCAGCGCAAAGGTCTTCGGCTTCAGCGCGCTGAGCCTGCTGATACCTGAGGCTGTTTGCGCCGTTCTAGCCGTGGCGCTGATGTACAAGATCATCGCTTCGCGCTTCGGTGCGATCGCGGGACTTGGGAGCGCGCTATGTCTGGCCGTCTTCCCGGCGTTCGTCGCCGTGGGGAGAGACAACGGCGTCGATCCGCTGCTGATCCTGCTGATGCTCGCGAGCTGCTGGGCCGGCCTGGCGGCGATCGAATCCGGGCGCGTTCGCACGCTGATGCTATGCGCGGTGCTGGTCGGTCTGGCGTTTGAGACCAAGTCACTGGCGGCCATGCTGTGCGTCCCCGGAATCGCGGCCGCCTACTTGGTCTGCGCGCCGGGACGTCTCCTGCGGCGGATTGGCGTGCTCGCGGCTGGCGGGGTCGTACTGGCGGTCGTGGCGTTGTCGTGGCCGCTCTTCGTCGATCTGACCTCTGCTTCGCAACGTCCGTTTGTCGGAGGCAGCGGCGCATCCAACTCCGAGCTCCAGCTCGAGCTCGGCTACAACGGGTTCGGGCGGGTCGTCGGTGAGTCGGGTGGACCGGGAACCAAGCACCTCTTCAGCCCGGAGGAGCTCTTCCCGCTAATCCGCCCAGGCTTGACCGTTCCGTCGACACCCGCGGAGCGCCGCTACCACAGGGCGCACACGAACCCGCCGCCGGCACCCCCGACGCCACCTGTCGGCGGCCCGGGAACGCTCACGCGGTTCACCGCTCCCATCCCATTCGCTGGCGCCGCGAGTCCGGTTCGGATCTTCGGGACCGCACTCGGCGATCAGGCTGGCTGGACCGTGCCCCTTGCGCTCGTCGCGTTGATCGCGCTGGCGCTGATGATCAGAGCGCGTCGCGACCGCTTCGCTTCGGCCCTGCTCGTCTTCGGCGGCTGGATGCTTGCGGAGCTCGTGGTCCTCGACTTCTCCAACGGGATCGTTCATCCCTACTACGCCTCAGCGCTGGCGCCCGGACTTGCCGCGGTCGTGGGCGCAGGCGGCGTCGCGCTGTACCGACTGATGCGAGATCAGCGCGGCCTGCGCGCAGTGGCGGCAGTCGCTCTCGCAGCAGCCGGGATCGGCGCCACAGTCGCGATTCAGCTCGTCCTCATTGGGCGCGAGCGCTATCCAACGTGGTGGCGCCTTCCATTGATCGTGCTCGTCGTGGTGGCACTCGCGGCGCTGCTCGTGGCACGCGGGCGACGCGGGTGGGCGCTCGTCGCAGCCGTTGCCGCCCTGCTCGTGGCGCCCGCCGTCTACAGCTCGAGCGTCTGGCGTGCGCCCGTCAACGGCACATTTCCGGCCGCTGGCCCGTACAGCAATGCCGGTAACGGCGGCTACGGCGTCGATCCCGGCATCGTGACTGACGACCGCTTGCTGATCCGCTATCTCGCAGCTCACGGCGAGACCGCTCCCTATTCACTCGTGACGCAGTCGTCCAATCCGGCGGCGACGCTGATCCTGCTCGGCCTTCACGCATCCTCCGAGGGCGGCTACGGCTCAAGCGACGACGCGCTGACCAACGACCAGCTCGCGAACCTGGTGGAAGCCGGCAAGGCGCGCTACGTGCTGCTCGACGGCCCATTCGCGTTGCGCGCCGGCAACAGCGCGGTGACCGCGGCGCGCGTCGTCTGCACCGAGATCCCGGAAATCATCTGGGGCGGACCCGCTGGCAGCCCGTCGCTGCTCGTCGACTGCGCGCACAAGGCGGAGCAGCTGCGCCATCCCTATCAGGCGGCCGTCGCCTTTCTGCGCGCCCATCCGAAGGTGCATTACGAACTGAGTCCGGCCATCCCGCGCTGACGCCGCGCAGCACCAAGCGCGGTGGCCGTTTCCAGCGACTGGCGCGCGCGGGGTAACTGCGACGCGAACCAGCGCCGCTAGTAGCCTTGCTTACCGTGACACCTGCGTACACCTCGGCGCCGGGTGACACGGTCGCCATCGACGCGGCTGCTCGCATCCTCGCGAACGTCGAGCAGGTGGTCGTCGGCAAGCATGACGAGATCGCGCTCGTCCTCGCGGCGCTCCTCTCGCGCGGGCACGTGCTGCTCGAAGACGTTCCCGGTACGGCGAAGACGATCCTCGCGCGCGCGCTTGCGCAGTCGATCGGCGAGACGACGTTCGCGAGGATCCAGTGCACCCCTGATCTCCAGCCGACCGACATCACGGGGCTTTCGATCTTTGATCAGCGCGCCCGCGAATTCGAGTTCCGACCCGGACCCGTGTTTGCGAACGTCGTGCTAGTCGATGAGATCAATCGCGCGATGCCGCGGACACAATCTGCGCTGCTCGAGGCGATGGCCGAGCGTCAGGTGACGGTGGACGGGGTGACGCGCGCGCTGCCCGGGCTGTTCCTCGTGATCGCGTCGGAGAACCCGATCGACCAGGAGGGCACCTTCGCTCTGCCCGAGGCGCAGCTGGATCGCTTCGCTGTTCGTGTTCGCCTTGGCTACCCGCGCGAGGATGAGGAGATCTCGATCGTGGTGGCGCAGCGGCACGGACATCCGATCGAGCGCCTGCAGCCGGTGGTGGCGGCGGACGAGCTCGCCGCCCTCCAACGCGCCGTCGAGGACGTGTACATCGACGAACTCGTGCTGCGCTGGACGGTGCAGCTCGCTCGCGCGACGCGCGAGGTCGACGGGGTTGCGATCGGCGCGTCGGTGCGGGGGAGCCTCACCCTCGAGCGCACCGCGCGCGCCTGGGCGCTCCTTGAGGGCCGCGGGTACGTCGTGCCCGAGGACATCGAGCGGCTGTTCCTGCCGGTGCTCGGGCATCGCCTGCTGCTGAGCGCCGCTTACCTCGCAGAGACCCGCACGCTAGGCAGCGACGAGGCGCTCAACAAGATTCGCGAGCGCTGCTTGGAGCTGGCTCCGCCGCCGGCCCCGGCTTGGGAGCGGTGAGCTCGGCAGTAAGCGGCCGGCGCACGTTTCCGCTCGTCCCGCGGAAACAATCGAGCGGGCTGCCGCTTGGCGAGGTCCCGGGGCGCCGGCGCGGCCACGGCAGCAACGTCATCGGCCATCGCCTCTACCAGCCGGGCGACCCGGTCGCGAGAATCGACTGGCGTGCTTCGGCGCGCCTCGCGACCGCGAGCGGCAGCGACGTTTTCATCGTCCGAGAGCAGGCGGCCGACGAGGCGCCGCGGGTCGTGATCGTCGTTGACCGCCGGCCCGAGATGAGCCTCTACCCTGCGCCTCTGCCGTGGCTTCACAAGCACGCCGCGCTGCGCGAGGCGGCGGACGCGATCGCCGCCAGCGCAGCAGCCGCGCGCGCGGACACCGCTGCGCTCGACCTGGGCGGCGGCGAGGAATGGTGGGTGCCTCCCGGCCGGCGCGACCGCCGTTGGCTGATCGCCGAGCGCGAGGGCGGCGACGCTCCCTTCGCCGCACCTCCCGACGGGCTCGAACGGTCGTTTGAGTTCCTCACCGCCCATCGCCGCGAACTGCCGCCCGGCAGCTTCGTCTTCGTGCTCTCCGACTTTCTCACCGACCTGGCGACCGAGAGCTGGCTGCGCGCCATCAGCCACGGCTGGGACATCGTGCCGGTCGTGATTCAGGATCCGGTCTGGGAGCAGAGCTTCCCGGCGGTGGGCGGCATCGGCGTTCCGATCGCCGACCCGCGAAGCGGCGTCGTCGCGCTGGTCCGGTTGAGCCGCCGTCAGGCGGCCAGGCGCTGCGTTGAGAACGAGCAGCGGCTTGTCGACCTGCTCGTCGAGTTTGGGGCGCTCGGCCTGCAGCCTGTCGTGCTCGGGACAAGTGATCCCGACGGCGTCGATGCGGCCTTCATCGCCTGGGCTGAGCAGCGCCGGAGCAGGAGCTGGGGGCGCTGACGCGGCCCGCCGCGCCCAGCTCGGTGCGGATCGCCGCCGTCTGCGGGCTTGCGCTCGCGGCCGCGGTGGCGGGGCTCCTGGTACTCGGGCGCTCTGCGGCTGCTCCCGTAGTTGCGGCGGGCGGGTCGGTCGAGGTAGCGGCGAGCTACGACCCGTCCGTAGCCCAGTTCGGCGATCGCATCCTGGCGCGCGTAGTCGTCGCGCTCGACACGCGCAGGGTGCGCCCGCAGACGCTTCGGATCGACGACGACCTCGCGCCGCTCACGCAGCTCGGCGCGGCGCAGACGTCGCGCACGACGCAGCGCAGCGTCGAGCTTGTGACCGTCGTCCTTCCGGTCTCCTGTCTGACCACTCAGTGCGTTGCCGCAAGCGGTGTGGCACGCGTCAGGTTGCCTGTCGTTCACGCTTTGGTCCGGGCGCGCGACGGACGCCTTGCGCGGGCATCCGCAGCTTGGCCGACGCTCTCGGTGCGAGGGCGGGTCACCGCTGCGGATCTCGCTGCACGCGCTGTCGAGGCCGACACGACACCGCCCGCGTTGACCTACCGGATCGCTCCCGCGACGCTCGCGACGCTGCTCGACATAGGCGCGGTGCTCTGCGCTCTCGGAGCGATTTCGTTGGCAGGCTGGGAGGCGCGCCGGCGTCTCGAGCGCCGCCGGCGCCCAACCACAGCACTCGAGCGCGCGCTCCGCCTCACGCGTGAGGCGCAGCGGCGCCCCGCGCCGGACCGCCGCCGCGCGCTCGCGTTGCTCGGCCGCGCGCTCGAGCGAGATCAGCGCTCGAATGCGGTGCAGGAGCTCGCCTGGTCGAAACCCAGCCCCGAGCCGCATGAGCTTGAGGAGCTCGTCAGAGATCTCGAGCAGGGAGGCCAAGAGTGAGCACGGGCATCCCGCTCGCCGATGCGCGCGCCTTTCGCACGCGCGCGCTCGCCACGCGCATCGTGCTGGCCGCGCTTGCCGCCGGAGCGGCCGGGGCTGCCGTCGGGGCGCTGTTCGCCTCGCGGTCCCCGCATTCGCAGACGCTGGTCGTGCTGCCGTCGCACGCGAACGTCGTGGTCGTGCTCGATCTGTCCGCGAGCATCTCCTCCGACAACATCTCGCGCATCGGCGCCACGCTGCGCGTCCTGTCGCAAAGCGGCGACCGCGTGGGCCTCGTCGTCTTTTCAGACGACGCCTACGAGGCTCTCCCGCCCGGCACGCCCGCGGCCGACCTCGCTCCCTTCGTTCGCTACTTCACGCTGGCTCAGCCAAATGAGCCCGGCTTGTATCCCCTCAATCCCTGGGGGAACACGTTCACGGGCGGCACGGACATCTCCGCCGCGATGGGAATGGCGATCAACATCGCCATCGCGCAACGCCCGCCGGCGGCGGTGATGCTCGTCAGCGACCTCGACGACGATCCAAACAATGTCCGCGCCCTCACCGCCGTGGGCGCGGTCGCGCAGCACTACAAGGTGCAGATCCGGATCGTCGGCCTGAACCCATCGCCCGCCAACGTCGCGTACTTCCGCGGCGTCTTCGGACGGAGTGCGCCGATCGTCGAGGCGCCTTCGCCCGCGCAGGCCACGCGGCAGGAGCAGACGCCGTTCCCGTGGGCGCTCGTCGTTCTCGCCGCGGCGGCGGCCGCCGCACTCGCGTTGCGCGAGGGCTGGGCGCCACGGCTTGGCTGGAGGGGGTCGAGGTGACCGCGCTTCGCCTCGTGGCGATCGCGGTGCTCGCGGCGGCGGCCGTCCTCGCCGCGCTGCTCGCGGCAGACGTCCGCGCGTGGCCTGTCGCGCTCGAGAGCGGCGATGCCGTGTATGCGATCGCGCCGGAACGCGCCACCTGGATCCCCGCGACGAATCTCGGTGACCTCTCGAGCACGCTGCTTGGGACCGCCGACGAGGTGACATCACGCCAAGCGCTGCAGGACTATCGCGCCGTCGCGGACCTCGAAGAGCAGTTGGGTAACGCGATCCCCGTCCCGACCGTCCGCTCGGCCGCGATCGACGCGTTGAGCGGCCCGGCTAGCTCAGCTGACCCGCGGGTCGCGGCGCAGGCGCGGACGCTGCTTGGAATCCTGACCTTCGCCGAGGCTACGGCGGGGGGCGGCGCCTCCGCGACCGACACGGCGATCGCCGATTTCAGTGACGCCGTCCGTGTCGAGTCCGGCGACACAGCCGCAAAGTTCGACCTGGAGTTGCTGTTGCGCCTCACAGCGCCCAACGGCCGCAGGCGCCAGAACAAGATCGCCAAGGGGTTCGGCCGAACCGGGAACGGCGCGTCGGGTGCCGTGCCAGGTAACGGCTTCTGATGACATTCCTGACGCCGCTCGGAGCGCTTGCGGCCTTCGCCGTGCTGCTTCCGCTCGCAGCCGCGATGCACGGCCGCGGCCGCGTCGTCGCGGCCGCGCGGCGGCTCGGTCTCGACCCGCCGCGGCGCTGGTCGCTCGGCTTGCGCAGTGCCGGGGCCGCGGTCGCGGTCGCGCTGCTTGGCCTGGCGGCGGCCCAGCCGGCGCTGACCGACGCGTCGGTCGTGCGCACGCGAACCGGCATCGCGGCCCTCTTCGTAGTCGACACCTCGCAGTCGATGGCGGCCTCGCTCACCCCGACCTCGCCCACGCGCCTGGCTCGGGCGATCACCGCGGCGGTGCAGCTGCGTGCCGCGATCCCCGAGGTGCCGGCGGGAGTGGCTACGTTCACCGACCGCGTGCTGCCCGACCTCCTGCCCGTTGCCGACGTCGCCGGCTTTGACGCGGTCGCGCGACAGGCGGTCACGATCGAAGATCCGCCGCCGACGACTCAGGCCGTGCGCTCGACGAACTACACGGCGCTCAGCGACATCGCGACCGGCAACTACTTCGCGCCCGGTGTCAAGCGCCGCGTGATCGTGTTGCTGACCGACGGCGAAAGCAACCCCTTCAACCCGGGGGCGCTGGCCGACCAGCTCGGCGGCCGGCAGGGCTACCGCTTCCTCGCGATCCGCTTCTGGAACCAGGACGAGGCGGTGTACGACGCAAACGGCCGGCCGGAGCCGGCCTACCACCCTGATCCCACGGGTCGCGTGCTGCTCGACGAACTCGCACTGGCGCTCGGCGGGCGCGCGTTCGAGGAGAGCGGGACCCAGGCCGCCGCCTCGTATCTGCGCACGATCGTCGGCACCGGCCCCACAGCGGGAACGCGCCGCATCCTCGGTCAGGAGGCCCTGGCTCCCTACGTCGTCGGAGTCGCGCTGGCGCTCCTGCTGGTCATCGTGCTACCGCCGGGCCTGCTCCGGCGACGGATCGTCGCGCTGCGACCTTCAGCGGGGACTGACGCCGCGCAAACCCTGCAGTAGCGGCCGGTCGCTCGCGAGCTGAGCGCTATTGGCCGGCGGCGAGCACTCGGACCGTACGCGACTCGTACGCCGTCGCGCCGCCGGTCGGTGTGTAGCTGATCCAGACGCGTACGTGCAGCGGCATTCCGAAGCCGGCATGGCGGCGCAGCAGACTCGTGCCGGCGGCGTCGGGGCGAAGGACCAGGTGCACGAGCCCTGCCTTGCCGATCGCGATGTTGGCGTCTCGGCCGTAGGCGAAGCGCCCAAATCCCGGGTCAAGCTGATCCTGCGCCGCCGTGGCGGCACGCGACGCGTCGCTGTGTGTGCCAAGTAGGCTGACGGTCCCCGGTCCAGGGAGCTGAAGCTCCACGAATACGGTGCCGTCAAGGCGCTGGCGATGCCACAACACAGCGAATGCCCCGTGCATCACCGAGGCGACGTGCGCCGCCGAACCGATCCCGGCGGCGTTGCTGGCGGTGACCGAGAATGTGTAGCCGGCGCCGTTGTGCGGCCCACGGATGACGCAGGACGTGCCGGTCGTCGTGCAGCTCGCGCCGCCAGGTTCAACGGTCACCGTGTAAGAGGTGACCGCGGCCCCGCCGTTGTTGGTGGGAGGCGCCCAGGAGACGGTTGTCATGCCATTGCCACCGCTGGCGCTCAGATCCGTCGGAGCCGCGGCGGGTGAGATTGGAGTGACAGGTTTTGACGCCGCCGAAGCAGTGCCGCTACCCGCACCGTTGCTGGCCGTGACGGTGAACGTGTAGGAGGTGCCGTTCGATAGCCCCGTGATGACGCAGGACGTCCCGCTGGTCGTGCAGGACGCGCCGCCGGGCTGGGCCGTGACCGTGTAGGTCGGTGGCGCGGCGGCCCCGCCGTAAGAGGAAGACGGCGTCCACGACACCGTTGCCTGCGAGCTTCCCTGGTTGACGGTCACGTTGGTCGGGGCGCTTGGGACTGTCATCGGCACGACGCTGGCGGACGATTGCGAGGGGCTGCTGGTGCCGGCGCCGTTGGTCGCCGTGACGGAGAACGTGTACGCCATACCGGCGGCCAGGCCGCTTACGACGCAGGACGTCGCGCTCGGGCTGGAGGCGGTGCAGGTCGCGCCTCCGGGCTGCGCGGTGACCGTGTAGGACGTGATTGGCGCGCCGGCGTTTGAGGTCGGATCGGTCCAGCTCACGGTCGCCTGGTCAACACCACTCGTTCCCGCGACACCGCTCGGCGCGCCCGGGGCATTGGCCAACACGACGTTGGATGACGCCGAGAAGGAGCCGGTGAAGTCGCCTCCCGTGGCGTCGTTGCCGAACTCGACGACGTAGCCGGCGATCGTGGTCGAGTTGGGGATGTCGTTCCAGTTGCCGGCGCCGAGGTAGTTGATCTCGACGTAGTGCTCGCCCGTACCAGGCCCGGAGTATCCGGAGTTGTTCGGCTCGCCGGGGTTCCAGTCGTAGTAGTCGCCACTGTCGTTGGTGTGGCTGCACGAGCCGGAGACGTTGCTGCACTCCGTGAAGCTCGTGCCGGCAAGCGGACCGAATTGCCAGGACCAGACGCGCTGGATGCCGGTGTTCCCGCCGAAGCCGCTCGGGTAGTCCACGGACATGCCGCCCGCCCAGACGTTCTCTGCGCCGTTGAGGTGGTCGGTGACGAAGTTGTTGACGGCGGCGCTCGGGATCGACGCCAGGTAGCCGCTCTGGCCGTCGAATGTGGCGGTCTGTGCATCGGCTGCGGCGGTCGTCCACGTGACGTTGGCATCGGCGACGTATTGGTAGTAGTGGCCGGTAGGCGCGAAGTACTCGATGCCGCTTTGGTCGGCCGTGACGACGAGCGCCACCGCCGCGGTGCCCGTTGTCCCCGCGTCGGTGAGGGTTGCGCTTGCGAGCGCGGCATCGACGTCCGCCTCTTCCCCGGTGAAGGAGATCTGGGAGCCGGTGAAGGAGCTGTATCCGAAGGAGAGGGTCAGGCCAGAGGTCTCGCTGAGCGTGAGCGAGCCGATGGTCGTCGAGATGGACACCAGCAACTGCTGGCTCGGGTTGGAGAAGCCGGTCACTGACATTCCTGTCATCGCCGTCGTGGCGTTTGCGTTCGCGACCGCGACACCGGCCGATGACACAACGACGCTGTCCGCGCTCGAGGTTTCAGCCGCCATCGCGAACACCGTGAGGGAAAGGACGACGCATGCCGCGCCGAGGGCCGGCCGCCATGACCGGCGCGACTTCACTCGGGAGCATCCTCGCCCCATCACCGGCGAGCGAGTCGGCGCGTACGCCCGCGCGGCTGGCTTTCCACGTGTCAGCATGGCCAATTACTCAACGGCAGAAGGGTCGGTGCAGGCCGCGGGTCGTGGGCACAGCCGCCTCTCCCCGAGCGATGACCGCGGTGCACAGCGCCAAGCATTGCAAGTGAGAACGCCGACACCAGCGCGAGAGAGCAGGTCTCCGTCGCCGAACGCAGTCGCCATGTTTCTCTTCATCGGCGACCACCGCCGCTGACTGTAATCGTGATCCTCGCGATCACATCGCCGGCGCGCAAACGCGTAGCCCTCCTGGCCCAAAACAGGCCGCTCGCTAGGGTGAAGACCGCAACCATCTCCCGAAGGAGCCGCAGTGAGCGAGAAGCCGATCCTCAAACCGGGCCCCGACCATCCGATCACCGTCGAGCCGACGCCGGGCCGCGTCGTCGTTACCGCCGGCGGGCGCAAGATCGCTGACACGGCAGCGGCGTTGACGCTCCGCGAGGCCGACTATCCGCCGTCGCAGTACATCCCGCTCGCCGATGTCGATCCCGCCGCTCTCGAGCGCACCGATCATGCGAGCTACTGCCCCTACAAGGGCGACGCGAGCTACTACAGCATCGTCACCGATGACGGCACGCTCGAGAACGCGGTCTGGGAATACAGCACTCCGTATGAGCCCGTCGCGGAGATCGAGGGTTACGTGGCCTTCTATCAGGACAAGGTCGAGATCACGACCGACTGAACCGAGCGGCGCACGCGTCAGGCGCTGACAGGCAGCTTTGGCAGTCCCTGCGCCCGCCCCGCGGAGGCTCTGGATCGTCGGCCCGATGGGCGCCGGCAAGTCGACCGTGGGGCGTGCCGTCGCGGCCGCTCTCGGCTGGCCGTACCTCGACAACGACAGCGAACTCGCTCGCATCGTGGGACGCACCGCCCGCGAGCTGGCAGCGCGAGGCGGGAGCGAGGTTCACGCCGACGAGCGCCTCGTCGCCGGCGAACTGTTCGAGCACTCGCCGCCGCTGGTCGCAAGTCTCGCCGCCAGCACGTTTGATGATCGGGCGACGCTCGCGCGGATGCGCGAGTCCGGCCGCGCGATCTATCTGCGCGTTCGCGTCGAGGTCCTCAGGCGACGGATCGCCGGGACGGATCGACCGTGGCTCGATCAAAAAGACGACGTGCTCGCCCGCCGGCTTGCCGCTCGCCGGCAGGCGTTCTCCGAGAACTCGGACGCGGCCGTCGACGGGGAGAGCGATCTCGGCGTGCTCATTCCGGTGATCGTGCACCTTGCGTCGGGTTGGTGGCCCGCCGCCAGGCGTTGAGCTCCTGACGGACGCGTTCACCTCATTCCGGGCCGTGACTTCAGGCCGGGTGAGAAATGCGCCCCGCATACCCGGAGATCGCTCCCGTTAGTTGAGCAGCCAGGAGACACGGGGGCCTCTGGGCGCATGCAAAAAGCGAAAGGAGTCGTCTTGAGGCGCAAGCCGTCCATTTCGGGTGTCGTAGCTGCAACCGCGCTGTTCTTCGCCCTCGCGGGCGGTGGCGCGTATGCCGCGAGCACCTACATCATCACCTCGACCCACCAGATCAAGCCGAGCGTGCTGACGCAGATCTCAAACGACGTGCGCGGTCCGCGAGGCACGCGCGGTCCCGCCGGAGCGACGGGCCAGCAGGGACCGCAGGGTGTGGCCGGCCAGCAAGGCGGGCAGGGTGCCCAGGGTCAGCAGGGAGTGCAGGGTCAACAGGGTCCGCAGGGACCCCAGGGTGCCCAGGGGCCGCAAGGCCCGCAGGGTGATCCCGGCACGCCCGGAGAATCGGGCGTCAACTCGCCGCTGGTCTACACCTACACCGATAGCGTCGGCCCCGACAGCGGCGACTGCGGTAACACGTGGGCGACCGACACCTACGGCCGCACGTTCGTCGTCGAGCCGCAGGCAGACGGCAGCTTCACCATCTTCGAGACGGTGAAGGGCACGTTTGTGACGCTTGGCGGCGTCGATCAGCCGAACCCGCTGGTATGCGCCACCGACCCGCAGTCCGGCGGTGTGAACGGCGACTTCTACGGCACTGAGTCGTGGACGGTGCCCGCGCCGGGTGCAGGCGAGTCGGCCGACTTCGATCCGAACGCCTCATGCTCAGGCTGCTCGGCGCAGACGTCCGGTTCGACCTCCTCAAACGACCAGGGCGACGACGCCTTCCAGCAGGCGTTCTTCCCCGGATCTAGCTATCCCGGTGTGACGAACTACGACTTCGTGTACACGACCACAAGCAATGGCTCGTGGACCGATTCGAACACGCCGCTGAACAACGCTCAAGCCGACGGCAAGCCCGGCGGCGACATTCTCGGCTAGCCAATCGTGCCTAAGGCCGCCGCGCCCTGGGGTGCGGCGGCCTTCGCGCGGCGTCGTCACTGGTCGAACGATGCCCCGGCGCCGTAGCTGACCGTGAAGCTGTTGCCGGCGGGTCCGAGGGGACCGGGAGCCGCCGATGCGGCCACGTCTGACTGGTGCACGCCGCCGCCCTGGAGGCCGATCACATCAGGCTCGCTGTAGTCCCACGCTGGGTCATCGATCGGGCCGCTGTGGACGGTCGCGGCCGAGGACTCGGTCGCCGTCGCGTTCGAAAAGGTCACGCTTCCGAAGTTGGCGAGTGCCTGCTGGCTGGCTGGCCCTTCGACGATCCACTCCGCCGAGTCGGTCGCGAGCGGCTTGACGCGAACGCCGGCGAGCGTCTTCGCCATCGAGTCGCCCGTCGTTGTGTCGCTCAGTACGACGCGAGGACGGCCGGCCGGATCGATCGAGACCGTCGCCGTGAGCATGTCACCGGCGGCGACCGCCAGACGGACCGGCTGAAGCGGCTCGGGGTAGGCCTCATACCACGCCAAGTAGCTCGCGCGGCCGTGGTGGCAGTCGGCGTCGATACCGACCTGGAGCGGTCCGTAGACGGCCCGCGTCGAGAGGACGCCGCCGAGGCCCACCCAGACCGACGCGCGGGCTGGAGCGGCTGGATCGCAGCGGAGCGCCGGCGCCGCGAAGGAGCCCGTAACGCTCGTGAAATAGGTCTGCGCGGCGCTCGCCGGCGTGCTCGCGGCGATCGAGTCATAGCCGGCCCAGGTCGCCCCGACGACGGGCTGGGTGATCACGTCGCTTGGGCCTGAACCGGCGGCGGCGGCGATCGGCGCCGAGGCGGCGAGCGCTGCGGCGGTCCCTAAGGCCAGGAGCAGGCCCTTTCGCCGACGGCGGGCAAACCGCGAGGTCCCGGTGTTGGCGCGTCCCACGCTCCCCGTATCGGCGCCGCCCGGGAAGTCCTCGCCGCGTGCAGCTCAGATCTCGGCGCGTGTTTGAGGTTCGCTGGCGCGGCGACCCCATTTACCGGGCGCGGCGGCTAGAACAGCTCGCGCCAGGTGAACGCCGGGTCGTAGCCGAGCACGCGGCGAGCCTGGTCGATCCCGAGCAGTGTGCCGTGCTCGCCAACCGAGTCCGCAACCGGCACGCCGGGGTAGACCTCGGCCATGAGCTCGCGGCTTGACCGCTTCATCACCGTGTCGGCGGCAGCGATGATGAACGCCGACGCGCCGCTTGCTTCGACGGTCAGCGCCTGGCGGACGGACTGCGCGGCGTGGCTGTCGTCGACGTAGCCCCACAGGTTCCACTTGCGAAGCTGCGGGTCGTCCCAGTAGGAGGGGAACTGCGCGTAGTCCTCTCGCTCCATGACGTTTGAGAAGCGCAGTCCGATGAATGGGATTCCGCTCCAGCGCGAGAACTGTCGCGCCATCTCCTCGCCGAGTACCTTCGAGAGCGCATAGCTTGATTCGGGCCCAAGCGGATGCTCCTCGTCGACGGGCGCGTACAGGGGCGGCGTGTCGAACGGCAGGCCGAGCGTCGTTTCGCTCGAGGCCCAGACGACGCGCTTGAGACCAAGCCGCGCAGCCGCCGCGAACACCGTGTGGGTGCTGCGGATGTTCGTGGAGAAGGTGACATCCGGCGTCGCGTGAAACGGCGACGGAACCGCGGCGAGGTGGACGACCGCCTCGACGCCGGGAAGCACCTCGGCGCCGCTCACCGCCTCGAGCGCTTCGCCGAAGTCGGTGAGGTCCGCGGGCAGGAATGGCGCGGGCGCCGACTTCGCCGGATCCGGCGCCACGCGATCGACGTTCAGGACCTCGTGTCCGTGTTCGAGGAGGTCGCGCACGACAGCGCGGCCGACCTTTCCGCTTCCTCCTGTGACGACGATCCGCATGGCCGCTGCGGCACTCTAACTGCGCATCGGCCGCCAGCGTGCGCGGCTGGTCAGCTCGCTTGCGCGGGCGGCGCGGGACCGCGCAGGCGCGCCAACAGCTCCGCTTCGCGAGCCGGGCTCAGGCCCGCCTGACGCACGCGGTCGAGCCCCTGTGCGCGCTCCCAATCGAGGAGGTCGGCGAGCATCGCCTCCCTCGGGCGTTGCACCAGCCCCGCCTCGGCGGCCCGCTTCGTGGAGCGCTCTCCAAACGCCGCCCAGGCGGGGTCGCCCGTCCACATCGCAAGCGATTCCGGTCCCATGAACTCCTCGACGCGCTGCTTGCTGAGCCAGTGCGGCGCCGCCGCGACGACGGCCCCACGGTGGCCGCCGGCAGCCCGCGACAGCTCGATCCACTCGCCGAACGGCACGGTCGGGCCCATCGCGTTGAAGATCCCGTGGCGGCCGGCGACGGCGCTCTGGACGATCCAGTCGACCAGGTCGCGGACATCGATCACCTGCGTCCCAAGCGCCGGTGTATCCGGGACGAGCATCGCGGAGTAGGGGTCGCGCGCCGCGCGTGCGACCCAATAGCCGGTTCGGTCGGTGTGATCGCCGGGGCCGCCGATCAGACCGGAGCGCGCGATCAGCAGCCGGTCGGCGATCGCCTCGATCGACGCCCGCTCGCAAGCCACCTTGGCCTCCCCGTACAGCTCCGGGCCAACCTCGCCGAGCTCGGTCGGTTCGAGCAACGCCGCTGACTCGTCGGCGCCGGCCCGGGTGTGCGACGCGTACACGTTGCCGGTGGACACGAGCGTCCAGTGGCGTGCGCGATCGGCTAGCGCCGCTAGCGCGCCGCGAACCATCCCCGGCTGCCACGAGATCTCGACGACGATGTCCCAGTCGCGATCGCGCAGTTCGTCGTAGGCGTTCGGACGGCGCCGGTCGGCGACGACGAGCGTCGCGCCGTCCGCCACGGCGCCGCTCTCCCCGCGCGCCAGGCAGGTGACGTTGTGGTCGTCAACGAGTGCGCGGCGCGCGATCTCGCGGCCGAGCCACGCCGTCCCGCCGAGAACGAGCACGTCCACCCTCGCACTGAATCACACCCGCGTCGCGAGCGCGACGTGCTCAGCTGGCCGGCTTCGGCGCGACCATCACCTGTGTAACAAACGCCTCGCGCTGCAGCGGGGACCGAGCCGGGCGGGCGGCTTCGGTAGCGTCGCCTCGGTGTGGGCCCAGCGGCAAATCGATCTCGCACCGCGTAGCCGCGGCTTCCACCTCATCACGCGCGAGGTGCTCGCCGTGCTGCCGGAGCTTGCAAGCGTCGAAGTCGGACTTCTGCATTTGCTTCTCCAGCACACTTCGGCGTCCCTGGCGCTCAATGAAAACGCCTCGCCGGAGGTCCGCCGCGACCTCGAGCGCTGGTTCGACGAAGCGGTTCCCGAACACGCCGGGTACTGGACCCACACGCTCGAAGGCTCAGACGACATGCCGGCCCACGTGAAGGCGTCGATCCTTGGCGCGTCGCTGACGCTTCCGATCGCGGACGGGCGGCTGGCGCTCGGGATCTGGCAGGGGATCTATCTGTGTGAGCACCGCGAACACGGCGGGCCGCGCTCGATCGTCGCGACCGCGTGGGGCGAGGCCGCCTGACCGGGCGCTAAGCGCCAGCCGCGAGCGGCGTCTCGTCGGCAACCATCTGCACGCGATCGCGCCCGCTGGCCTTTGCGAGGTAAAGCGCTCGGTCGGCGGCCCGTTCGAGGCCCTCGGCGTCGAGCGCGTGTTCCCCGAGGATCGCGACGCCGACGCTCGTCGTGATCCTCCGGTCCAGGCCGTTCACACGGATCGCGTGAACTGCGACGCGGAGACGTTCTGCCAGCACCAGCGCACCCTCGGCATCCGTGCCCGGCAGAAGAACCATGAACTCCTCGCCGCCGTAGCGTGCCGCGAAGTCGCCGGCGCGGAGCACGTCCTCGAGCTGGGCGCCGAAGGCGGCGAGAATCTCATCGCCCTTGGCGTGACCGAAGTCGTCGTTGATCTCCTTGAAGTGGTCGAGGTCGAGCATCAGCGCAGCCAGCGGCAGATCGGCACGGTGCGCCTGGGCGACCATCCGCTTGATCGTGTCCTCGAGGGCGCGTCGGTTGGCGAGGCCGGTTAAGGCGTCGGTGGCCGCGCGCGACTGCGAACGCGCGAGGTTTCGGAGGTTGGCGATGACCGGCGCCGCCTGGCGAACCGACTCGCGGATCCGCCGCCGCGACTCATCGTCGAGCTGGCTGAGGTGGGCGATCAGGATCGCGCCCATCACCTCGCCGCCGACGAGCAGCGGAGTGCATGTCGAAAGCCCGGGCTCGCGCGAGCAGATCTCGCAGGCCACGAGCCGCTCGGAGCCCGCGTCCTCGGTGTGCTGGGAGGCGTTGCGGATCGACAGGCAGGCCCGTGGTGCCGCCGCTTCAAGAGCGGCAGCCAGCGCCGATCCGTCGGGGACCGGGGTGACCGCGTTGAGCCACTCCTGCCCCTCGTCGCGGTTGAGCACGACGACGCGAGCGTTCGGGATCGAGCGCTCGAGATAGCGCTGCAGCAGCTCACGCGCCTCCGGTTCGTCGCCGGCGACCTGGAGTGCGTTTGAGAACTCGGTCTGCGCACGGTCATAGTCATCCTCCGCGCGCCGGCGCCGCGCGACCTCCTCGAGCGTTCGCCCCAGCCGCGCGATCTCGTCGCGGCCCTGCGGTTGGAGCTGCCCGCTGTAGTCGCCGGCGACCATCCGCTCGGCGAATCGTGAGTAGGCGAGCAGTCGCGGCAGCGTGCCGCGGATCAGCCACAGGACGACGAGGATTGTTACAAGCAGCCCGCCGCCGACGATTGCGATCAGCAGTTGGACGTTGGCGCCGTAGTCCCGTGCCGCGTTCGTCGCGCGGGTGCGAGCCTCCGCTCCCTCGGTGCTGAAGAGGGCGGCCTGATAGGCGGACATTCGATCGAGCAGCGTGGCGAGCTTCTGCGCGCGCGCGCTGCGCGCCGCAAAGGTCCCGGTCGCGGTGGCGCTTGCGGACCAGGCGCGAGTGAAGTCGACGAACGCGGCCGACAGGCGCTTCGAAGCAGTTCTCTGAACCGCGCTGTCGCTCACGAGCCTCGACACCGTCGACACGCGCTGAGCGATGTTCGGGATCAGCGACGAGGTGACCTGCGCGGCGAGGTGACGGCGGGCGGTCATGTCGTTCGTCAGGAGGGCGTAGAGGATCGCCTCCTCGGCATCGTCGATCCGCGTTCCAAGGTCGGCGATGTGCCGCGTGGTGACGACGTTGTCGCTGTAGATGCGCTCGAGCGAGCTGTGCGTCGAATGGACCGCCGAGATTCCGGTTGCGCCGACCGCGGCGAGACACAGCGCGAGCACGACGACGACCGTCGCAAAACGCGCCGAGACGCCCAGGCGGTAGCCGCGTAGGTCGCTCGCGACGTTCGATGCCCGCCGCGGCAGGCGCAGCGATCCAGACAGCTGCGAAAACGTGGTCACCGAGTCGTTATCGACCGCTTCGGCGGGGCCGAAAAGCCCCGACTAGCCTGGTGCATCCGAACCGCCGTCGGTCAAGTCGCGGCAGGCGTCTGCCGCCGCCGCCGATGGGGATCGCAACCGCGACGGCTGGCCCCGGCGGCAGCGCCGCCCCACGCCAACGCCCGTAGCACAAACGTCCGTCCGCGAATCCGGCCAGCGGGTTGCGACAAACGGCCAATCTGCCGAGGGATGAATCCAAGATCGCGAGGTATCCCTCGTATCGAAAGGTTGGTGCGAGATGTCTAAGCCGAAGATCAGGACCATCATTTGCGGTCTCGCAGCGGCAGGCGCTCTGTCTGTCGTGAGCTCGAGTGCGCAGGCCAAGGTCGTCTTTCCGACCCCGGGCGCGATGACCGTGCATGGTCTGCCCACCCATGTCCGTGCCGGTCACATGTGGAACCTGCGCGAGCTGATGCCGTACGCGATCCAGTCCGGCAAGATGCTCTTCGAGCGTCAATCGGCGTCCGGAGCGTGGACGACGATCGTCAGCGGCAAGATCCGCCCGCGCATTCTGTGGCTGCACTGGCGGGTTCCGCGCTCGCTCGCCGGTTCTCAGCTCGTCGTTCGCTTCGTGCTCAAAAGTCAGGGGCAGCTGCTCGCGATGAGCCCGAGCTACGCGATGGCGATCGGCGGGTCACACTGATGCGCCGCGCGACGATCCTTGCCGTCCTCGCGAGCCTGGTCGCCGTCGTATCCAGCGCCAGCGGCGACGTGAGCCACGTTGGATGGCCCCATACCGTGACCGTCTGGTTCGCGGGCAACGCCGGCCAGCATGGCGTGGGCACTCTCGGCAACGACATGCTGCTAGGGGGTCCCGGCAACGACACGATCTTTGGCGGACCGGGCAACGACGTGATCTGGGGCGACCGCTACCCGACGCCGAACGGCCCCGATCAGACCGACTCCCTCTACGGCGGCGCCGGCAACGACTGGATCTACACAAGCCACGGCACCAACCACGTCTTCGCCGGCTCCGGGAACGATCACATCTTCGCCTACTTCGGACACGGCACGATCGACTGCGGGCCGGGCAATGACGTCTTGACCGTCGATCGCTCCGACGAGCACCACTACATCTGGATCAACTGCGAGGTCGTTCGGGTCTCAACGCCCTGAGAGCGATGAGGAGCCCCGGGGCACGCGCGCACCGGCGCGGCCCGGAGCTCCTGGTGGGTCCGGCCTCAGCCGTGACGGGCAGCCCTGTGCGCATGAGCGTGATGCACATGGCGCAGCTTTGACTGCCGCACTGAGGCGTTTGTGACGCCGCTCGTGCCGGTCGCGGCGGTTGGGCCGGTTGCACCCGTGGCGCCCCTGGCGCCCGGCGGTCCGGCTGCTCCGTTGCCCGCTCCGTTGCACGCCCAGGCGACGCCCGGTGTCAGCGCAAGGGCGCTGATGCCGGCGGCGACGAGCTTGCGGGTGATCACTTCCACCTCCTTGTCTAATTGACAGGACTCGCCGATCGTCGGCGTCCGCACCTAAGCGCCGGTCAAACTCCGCTCTTGATCGCCTGAGAGCACCGACGCAACGCTCGCCTGCGCCGAAGCGCCACGCGGTGGCGAGTCGGCGGGGGCTGCGGTACGCGCGACGCCGTCTCTGCCTTCGCCCGCACTTCCTGCGCGCGCATCAGCGCGAGCTGGTAGTGGAGGTAGGGGATGTTCATCGCAGGCGCGGCTCGAGCAGCCGCGAGCGGGCCGCGAATCGGTGGCGCCGTCTGCGCGGGGGCCTCCCCGCGAGCTGGCCGGCGAGCAGCGCGAGCAGCGCGAGCAGGTCGGCGGTCGGGTGAAACGGGTCAGCGATCGCGAGCCGGCCGTCGAGCTGGCGGGCGGCCCACAGCTCGCCGCCAACCTCGGCCACTACCAGGCGACCTGCCGGCACGCTCGCCGAGTCGAGCGCAGCAAGCCTCTCCAGCCCTGGCGCGTCGTCCTCGCCAGCAATGCGAATCCGAACGTTTGGATTGGTAAATGGCCTCATGTTTGAGTATTGTTTCAGGCAGTGGACCAGGTTATCGATGCCAATATCATTGAGATATCGATCCAATTAGAGGATCTGTCGGCTGCGATCGGCAACTGGCGCGCCCGTACAGGGCCGACCTATCTGTGTCTCGCCGCCGCGCTGGCCGATGCGGCTGCGCAGGGCCATCTTGCGATCGGCTCGCGCCTGCCCGCCGAGCGTGCGCTGGCCGGCCATCTCGGTGTCAGCCGCGGCACCGTCGTCGCCGCCTACGACGCGCTGCGGGCGCAGCGGATCGCTCGCACGCGACAGGGGTCCGGGACGGTGCTCTTGGCCGGTGCGCGAGCGACGCCGCCGCGGCGCTCGCCGCTCCTCTCGCTGCTGGTCGAGGGTCGCCGCGCGCCGATCGACATGGCGATCGGGGCCCCCGACCTCGAGCTTCCCGATCTTTCCGTCTCGCTTCGCGAAGCAGCGAGCCTGGCTCCATCGCACGGCTACGCCCCGCTCGGGATCGCACCGCTGCGGGAGGCGCTCGCCGATTGGATGACGCGTGACGGCGTGTCGACGACGTGCGAGCAGATCGTCGTCACCTCAGGCGGCCAGGGGGCGCTCAGCCTGATCGCCTCGACCCTCCTTCGGCCCGGCGACCGCGTCCTCGTCGAGGCCCCGACCTACCCCGCCGCGATCGAGGTCTTCGCGAGCGCGGGCGCGGTCGTCGAAGGGCTCGAGCGCGACCAGGCAGGGATCGTTCCCGAGTCGCTTGAGCGAGCAGTCGCGCGCGGGCCGGTCCGCCTCCTCTACGTGATTCCGACCTGCCACAACCCGACCGGCGGTGTGATGAGCGAGATCCGCCGGCGCGAGGTCGTCGCGATCGCGCAGCGCCGCGGGATCACGATCGTCGAAGACACGGTGCTTGAGTCAATGCTGCTCGCTCAGCCTGCCCCGCCGGCGATCTGCTCGATCGAGCCCGCCGGCGTGCTGACGATCGGGTCGCTCAGCAAGAGCATCTGGGGTGGCCTGCGCGTCGGGTGGATCCGCGCGGCGTCGGAGACCGTCCTGCGCCTCGGTCGCATAAAGGCCGCCGCCGACATGGGTGGTGCGGTGTTGACGCAGGCCGTGGCGCTGCGATTTCTTGAGGACTACGACGCGATTCGCGAACAGCGGCGTGCCGTCGCGGCCGAGCGACTCGGTGCGCTGACCGGCGAGCTCGAGCGCCGCCTTCCCGACTGGTCCTTCCCTGAGCCGCTCGGCGGCTGGACCGTCTGGGCGCATTTGCCGCAGGGCAGTGCCGACGATCTCGTTCAGCTCGCGCTTCGTCAGGGTGTCGCGATCTCCTCGGGTCGCACGGCGGCGCCGGACGACCGCTTCGCTTGTCACGTGCGGCTCGCTGCCGGGCCGCCCCCCGACCTGATCGCGGAGGGCGTCCGCCGCCTTGCCGATGCCTGGAACGAGCTGGTCACGCTCCCGCGCTCCAACAGCACCGAGCCGGCGGTGATGGTCTGAGCGCGCTTCTCGGCTCGCTTCGCGTCCCCGTCATCCAGGCGCCGATGGCGGGCGGCCCGTCGACGGCGCGACTGTCGGCGGCGGTCGGTGAAGCCGGGGGGTTCGGCTTTCTCGCCGCCGGCTATCAAAGCCCCGCCAATCTGTCCGCGGCGATCGGAGAACTACGATCGCTGACGCACGCGCCATTCGGGGTGAACCTGTTCGTGCCGGGAGCCGACGCCGCTGATCCGGCGGCGATCGACGCCTATCTCGGCGAGCTGGCCGGCGAAGCGCGGCGGCTCGGCGTAGAGCTTGGCCGCGCGCGCTTCGATGACGATGGCTGGCAGGAGAAGCTGGCGCTGCTTGAGTCGGCGCGCCCCGCCGTCGTCTCGTTCACTTTCGGCTGTCCCCCAGCGGAGGTCATCGCGCGCGTACGCAACGCCGGAAGCGAGGCCTGGGTCACGGTGACAAGTGCGGCCGAGGCAGATCAGGCGGCGCGCGCCGGCGCCGACGCGCTGATCGTCCAAGGCGCTGAGGCGGGAGGACATCGCGGCGCATTCACCGACAGCGGCGCTGAGGAGCCCGTCGGCGTCCTGGCGCTGATCGCGCTGGTTCGGCAAAGGACCGCGCTGCCACTGGTCGCCTGCGGCGCGATCATGGACGGGTCCGCCGTGGCTGGCGTGCTCGTCGCGGGCGCCTCGGCCGCGGCCCTCGGCACCGCCTTCATGCGTACGCCGGAGGCCGGCACGGCGGCTGCGCAGCGAGACGCCCTGGCGGCTCCCGGCCGAACCGCCTTGACCCGCGCCTTCAGCGGTCGCAGTGCGCGCGGGATCGTCAACCGCTTCCAGGCCGAGTACGACGCGATCGCCCCGACCGCATACCCGCAGATTCACCACGCGACATCGCCTCTGCGGGCGGCGGCGCGCGCGGCGGGCGACGCCGGTGGCTTCAACCTGTGGGCAGGCCAGGCCTTCGCGCTCGGGCGAGAGTGCGGCGCGGCCGAGCTGGTCGCTGCGCTCGACGTGGAGCTGCGCGACGCGCTGGGCCGCGCTTGCGAGCGCTACGCCGCCGCGCCGTAGCGCAGTCCGTCAAGCGCCATGTCGAGGACGCGCCCGATCTGCTCGGGGCTCGCCGACGGCATCTTGGTGATGCCCGCAACCATCTGGATCACTTCGTCGAAATCGGTGTCGGTGCGCACGACGCCGGCCTCCTGGGCGCGCAGCATGAGCGGCTCGCCGGCGTCGTAGAACGCGCGCCGGCACCCCTTGAAGAGGTCCGAGTCGCGCTCGAAGTAGGCGAGTAGCTCCTGCGCCAGCGCCTGCTTGGTCGCCATGTAGGCGACGAAGCGATGCAGCCACGCGCTGAGTGCTTCCCACGGCGGCAGCTCGGCGAGGTCGTCGGCCGAGCGGCAGAGCGACTCGACCTCCTCGACATAGACGGCCTCGAGCAGCTCCTGTCGGCTGGGGAAGTTTCGGTAGAGGGTGCCGATCCCGACGCCCGCCCGGCGTGCGATCTCTTCGAGCGAGGTGGCGGTGCCGTCCTCGGCGAATGCCTCGCGGGCGGCGGCGATCAGCCGTTCGTAGTTGCGCAGCGCGTCGGCGCGCTTGGGGCGGGTGGGGGTCTGTGGGGTGACTGTGTCCATGAATTTCTCTTGACAAAGCGGAGGTACCCTCCGTATAGTACCGGAGGCAGCCTCCACATCAGCGTTGCATCGGTGTGGAGGGTGCCTCCACTTTAGCACTGCCACAACCAGTTGGGAACCCCGTATATGAACGCATTCGCCTCATCACAGCCCGCCGAGCGCCGCCGCTGGATCGCCCTCGCGGTGGTCTGCCTGGCGCAGCTCATGACAGTCCTTGACACGACCATCGTCAACGTCGCGCTTCCGTCGATCCAGCGCGACCTACATTTCTCGCAAAGCGGCCTGACCTGGGTCATCAACGCCTTTCTGATCTCCTTCGGGAGCTTCCTGCTGCTCGCCGGGCGCCTCGGCGACCTGCTCGGCCGAAAGCGGGTCTTCCTCGCCGGCGTCGCGGTCTTCACCGCTGCCTCGGCGCTGTGCGGGCTGTCTGGCGACCAGGGACTTCTGATCGCCGCGCGCTTCCTGCAGGGCATGGGTGGCGCGATGTCGGCGTCGGTGGTCCTGGCGATCGTCGTGACCGAGTTCCCGCAGCCGGCCGATCGGGCGCGGGCGATGAGCGCCTACGTATTCGTCGCCGTGGCCGGGGGTTCGCTTGGTCTGCTGGCGGGCGGCATCCTCACCCAGGCTGTCAGCTGGCACTGGATCTTCTTCGTCAACCTCCCGATCGGGCTCTTGACCTTCGGGCTCGGCTCGGCGCTGATCCCCGACGATCAGGGCATCGGCCTCGCAGCCGGCGTCGACTGGGCTGGATCTGCGCTTGTGACCACGGCTCTGATGAGCGCCGTCTACGCGATCCTCCAGGCGAGCACCCACGGCTGGGGCTCGAGCGACGTGCTCGGCTTCGGGGCGCTCGCGATCGTGCTGCTGAGCGCATTCGTGGCGCTTGAGAAGCGAATCGCCAACCCGATCATGCCGCTGTCGATCCTGCGTCTGCGCGGACTTGTCGCTTCGAGCGTCGTACGCGCATTCCTGGTGACCGGCATGTACTCGACGTTCTTCCTGGGGACGCTCTATCTCGAGCATGTCCTGCACTACGACGCGCTGAACACCGGGGCCGCGTTCCTGCCCTGGACCCTGACCGTCGCCGTCCTCTCGCTCGGCGTCACCGCGCGCCTGATGGCGCGCGTCGGTCCGCTTCGGACGCTCGTCCCTGGTCTCGGGTTTGCTGCGGTCGGACTCGTCCTGCTGTCTACGGCGGGAATGCACACGGCGTTCTTCCCGACGGTCTTCTTTGCGACGTTCGCGATCGGCCTGGGAATCGGACTGTCGTTCATGCCGCTGTTGACGATCGCGATGGCCGACGTGCCGGCCGATGAGGCGGGTCTCGCCTCCGGGCTGGTTAACGTCTCGCAGCAGGTCTCGGCCGCGCTTGGTCTGGCGGTGCTCGGTACGATCGCCACAAGCCACACCAAGTCGCTTCTCCTGCACGGCCACCCGCTGACCTCCTCGCTGCTGAGCGGCTACCACCTCGCGTTTGTCGTCGGCGCCGCGTGCCTGCTCGTCGGGATCGCCTTCGCGATCGCGCTGCTTCGTACGCGCCGCCCGCAGCTGCGCGTCTTGGAGGGTGAGACCAGCGACGTGGAGGCCTGGGCGGAGCGTCAGGCAGCCTAGTAGGCCCCGAGCGATGAGTTTTGTGAGCCGCCGCGGTCTGTGCAGTCGTGGCAGACCCGGCGGCTTGCACGTTCACCTTCGTCCTGCGCGGCGCGCTGCAGCGCGAGAACCTGCCAGCGCTTGCTGACAGCATCGGCCTGCGCCTGAACGCGGCGCAGGCAAACATCGCACTCGTCGATGTCGCCGGCTTGAACGCGGACGCCGTCTCGCTCGAGGCGCTGGCGCTGATCGCGCTGCGCGCGCGGCGCGCCGGATGTCAGCTGCACCTGCGCGGGAGCTCCAGCAATCTACGCGCGATGATCGAGCTCGCCGGGTTCGGCGAGCTCTTCTGATCAGCTCTCCAGTCGCTGCGGCAGGCCGAACAGCGGGAACAGGCGCTCGGTGTCGAGGAAGAAGGTCAGCTCGGCAATGCCCTCCGTGCCAGGTTCGATCACCTGCAGCGCCCACGGCTCGAAGCCGCCCTCAGGATCCGGCTTGTACTGGCCGAAGGCCGGCGCACCGTTCGCCGTGCCGGCCGGAATCACACGCGATCCCTGGCAGCCGATGCCCGGGCCGAACCACCAGGCGAGGATGTCCTCGCGGCCGGAGAGCCAGAGGTCGTAGGGCGGCATCGACTGTCGCGCGTCCTCGCGGATCAGCTCCGTCAGCGCGTGGATGTCGTAGGCCTCAAAGGCCGCGACGTAGCGCTCGAGCAGCGCGCGGTCGAACTCCCCCCGCTCGACGTCGAAGACGTCCGCCTGCCCGAGTGCCGCGCGGGCTCGTTGGAGCGCACTGTTGACGGATGCCACCGAGCTCTCCAGCAGTTCGGCGACTTCGGATGCTTGCCAGCGCAGGACCTCGCAGAGGATCAGCACCGCGCGCTGGCGCGGCGGCAGGTGCTGCAATGCTGCCACGAACGCCAGTCGCACCACGTCGTGCTCGACGGCGACGTCGGCGGGATCCGGAATCGGCTCGACCCAGGTGACCTCGGGGAGCGTGCGCAGGTTCTCTGCGACCGGCTCGCCGGACGGCCCGAGGTCCATCGGCCGCGCCCGTCGTCGGCCGGCGTTGAGCATGTCGAAGCAGACGTTCGTCGCGATCCGGTAGAGCCACGACTTCAGCGCGGAGCGTCCCTCGAACCGCTCGAGGTTCTGCCAGGCGCGCAGCAGCGCCTCCTGCACGGCGTCCTCGGCGTCAAACGGCGAGGCCAGCATCCGGTAGCAGTAACGCGTCAGCTCGGCCCGGTGCCGCTCGAGGTCGGCAAATGTCGGCGGCGCTAGCGGTGCGGCACCCATCGATCGCGATCGTACGCTCGCGGCGGTCATGCATGTATGACGGTGCGAGCGCGCAGAAGTCATCGCGATGAATTTCGCGCCCAACCTAGGTCTGCACGGACAAGCAATCGGAAGGGAGCAAGCATGACCGAGCAACCCTTGAACGCGCTCGAGAGCGAGTCGACCGTGTCTCGGACGCTGCACGCCGCAGTCACGGCGCTGTCGGACCGCCGGGCTTTTCCCGAGCACTTCGAACGATGGTTCCACGCATCGCCGAAATCTGTTGGAGCGGCAATCGCCGGCGCCGCGGGGATCCCCAGCTCGCTCGAGAGCCCCATCCCGCAGGTCGTCGCCCGAGCGGGCTGACGCGCGAACGTCGAAACCGCGGCGAAGGCCGCGCGGCGGGGTAGCGTAGTGGCATGTCGCTCGGGACCGCCCCCGCCGCCCTGGACGCCGAAATCCTCGAAGTTGGACGTCGCCTCGCACGACGCCGGCCGTCACGCGGCGCCGCCGTACGGGCCGGCCGCGACCGCGCGATGGCGCTCGCCTCGCGCGACCCGCAGGTGCGCGCCGCGTTGTTTCGGATGGTCGACGTCGCGCCCGCCTGCTCGACTCCGGCTGAACTTGCCGAGCACCTCGAGGCGCTTCTCGCCGATGTTGATGAACCGGCAGCGGCGGTGCGCCTCGCCACTGAAGCCGCCGGAGGACCCCTGGCGCCGGCGGTCGGTCGCCTGGCGGCCGCCGCGGTCCACCAGATGGCGGGCGCTTTCATCGTCGGCGAGAGCCCGCTGGCTGCCGCTTCGGTGCTGCGCCGTCTTTGGTCGCGTGGCGCAGCGGTGACCGTGGACCTGCTCGGCGAGGCGACGGTCACCCACGAGGAGGGGCGCGCCTACGCGGCGGCCTGCGACGCGGCGCTGCGCACGCTTGCCGGCGAATCGGCGCGCTGGCCGGAGCAGCCCCTGCTGGAGCGCGACGGCGCCGGCGTCCTGCCGCGCGTCAACCTGTCGCTGAAGGTCACGGCGCTGACGCCGCTGGTCCGCCCGCAGGCGCCCGCGCGCGGGCGTGACGATGCCGCTGACCTCCTGCGCGGACTGCTCCGCCGGGCGCGCGAAGTCGGGGCCCATCTGCATATCGACATGGAGTCGCTCGACTCGCGGGAGATGGTGCTCGAGCTCGTCATGGAGGTCCTCGGCGAGCGCGAGTTCGCACGCGGCCCATCGGCGGGAGTAGTGCTGCAGACCTATCTGCGCGACAGCGAACAGATGCTCGAACGCGTCCTCGAATGGTCGCGCGCGAGCGGACGCACCCCGCCGCTGACCGTGCGCCTGGTCAAGGGCGCCTACTGGGACCACGAGACGATCGAGGCGGCTCGAAGCGGTTGGCAGCCGCCGGTCTTCACCGACAAGGCCGACAGCGACCGCTCCTTCGAGCGACTCACGCGCAGGCTGATCGACGCCTGGGGCAGCGAGCGCCTCGTTCGACCCGCGATCGCCTCGCACAACCTGCGCTCGCTTGCCCACGCCATCGTCTACGCGCGACACGCCGGCCTGGCGTCCGCCGACTTCGAGCTGCAGGTTCTCCGCGGGCTCGGCGACGACCTCCAGGAATCGCTGACGGCCGAGGGCTTCCGCGCTCGCGTCTACTGCCCGGTCGGCAACCTGCTCGCGGGCATGGCCTACCTCGTTCGCCGCCTGCTCGAGAACACCTCGAATGACTCGTTCCTGGCCAGCCGGGTCAGCGGCGCGACGCTCGACGACCTGCTGGCGCCGCCGTGAGGGCCGGGTTCCGCAACGAACCGCTCGCCGAGCTCCGCCGTGAGCAGGAGCGCGAGCCGTTCACGGCGGCACTCGCACGCCTCGACGCCCGCGGCGTGATCGAGGTGCCGGTGATCGTCGCGGGACAGCGCCGCGACGGAGAGGGGACGTTCGGCTCGGTCGATCCCGGCGAGCCGGAACGGATCGTCGCAACCGCATCGGCTGCCGGGGCGGGCGACGTCGAGGCGGCCGTGGCGGCCGCGGCAAGCGCCGCGCAGGACTGGGGCGGCAGGGCCGTTGCCGAACGGGCGGCCGTACTGATCGGCGCCGCCGCGCAACTCCGCGCGCGCCGCCACGAGCTCGCCGCGCTCGAGGTCCGCGAGTGCGCGAAGCCATGGGCCGAGGCAGACGCCGACGTCTGCGAGGCGATCGACTACCTCGAGTACTACGCCCGCGCGGCTGAGGAGCTGGCGAGCGGGCCGGAACTCCTGCAGGTTCCCGGCGAGCACAACGCACTTCACTACCGCCCGCGCGGAGTGGCCGCCGTCATCGCGCCGTGGAACTTCCCGCTCGCGATCGCGACGGGCATGACCGCCGCCGCGCTCGCCACCGGTAACGGGGTCTGCCTCAAGCCGGCCGAGCAGTCGCCGGCGTGTGCGCTCGCGTTGTATGACGCGTTCGTAGGGGCTGGTCTCCCGAGCGGCGCGCTCGCACTGCTGCCGGGCGAGGGGGAGGTCGGGGCCAGGCTCGTGGGGCACGCCGACGTGCAGACGATCGCATTCACGGGATCTGCAGCCGTGGGCCTTGAGATCCTCCGCCGCTCGACGCAGCCCGCGCCGGGGCAGCGGCACATCAAGCGCGTCGTCGCCGAGTTGGGCGGAAAGAACTGCGTGATCGTCGATGCCGACGCCGACCTCGACGACGTTGTCCCGGCGGTGCTCGAATCGGCGTTCGCCTTCGCCGGCCAGAAGTGCTCGGCGGCCTCGCGGATCCTGATTCACGAACGGATCTTCGACTCTCTCGAAGCTCGGCTGCGCGGCGCGCTCGAGACCCTCCTCGTCGGCCCTGCCGAGCGCTTTGACACCGACGTTCCCCCGCTGATCGAGGCGTCTGCGCGCGACCGCGTCGAACGGGTCATCGAGGAAGCGCTGGCGGAGGGTGCGAGCGTGACGCGGGTCGCATCAGTTCCCGCCGGAGAGGGGTTCTACGCGGCGCCCGCGGTCGTCGTGGGGGCGAGCGACGCGAGCGCCGTGGTCGCCGAGGAGATCTTCGGGCCGGTCCTGTCGATCGAGTCGGTCCCCAGCGTCGAGGCCGCTTGCGAGATGGTCGAGGCCCAGCCGCAGGCCTTGACCGGCGGCCTCTTCTCGCGCAACCCGAAGACCGTGGAGGCGGTTATGCGACGCACCCCGGTCGGCAACCTTTACGTCAACCGGGCCATCACCGGGGCGATGGTCGGCCGCCAGCCCTTCGGTGGCAACGGCCTCTCGGGGTCGGGGATGAAGGCGGGCGGACCGGACTATCTCAAGCAGTTCACGCAAGCCGTCGTGATCAGCGAGAGCACCGTTCGACACGGGCTCGCCGTCTAGCGCGGCTCAGTGGGCGAGGCCGACGCTCGGAGCCTGGCTCGAACTCGAGCGCTGCCGACCGCCTGCCTCCGCTTCGAATTTCGCTTCGACCTCCTCGACCGAGAGGCCCTTGGTCTCGGGCAGAAAGCGGGCGACGAAGGCGATCGCAACGACGCACAGTCCAGCGAAGCAGACGAGCACCCAGCCGAGCCCGATCCCCGAGTTCCAGACCGGGAAGACCTCGATCAGCGCGAAGTTCGCGAGCCAGTCGACGGTCGCGCCGGTGGCGGCCGCCTGGCCGCGTACCGCGGTCGGGAAGACCTCGCCCTGGAGCAGCCAGCCGGTCCCGCCGACGCCGACCGCGAACGAGGCGATGAAGAAGTCGAGGCCGACCATGACTAGGACGAGCCGGAAATCGCCGGACGCAAAGCCCAGGCCCGCGGCGGCGACGAGCGCAAAGATGCCCATGCCCAGGAATCCCCCCAGCGCGAGCTTGCGCCGCCCGATGCGGTCGATGTAGCGGAAGCCGAAGTACGTGGCGGCGACGTTGACGGCGGTCATGATCGAGGTGACTTCGACGCCCGCGATCGTCGAGGCGACCTTCGACGAGCCGCCACCCTGGAAGATCGGGCCGAGGATGTGTGGTCCGTAGTAGAGCGGGACGTTGATGCCCGTGATCTGCTGGAAGACGAAGAAGCCGCAGACGACCCCGAGCGCGCGCTTCAGGCCTGGTGTCCAGCTGCCGCGACGATTCAGGCGGCGTTCCTCCTCACGGTGGATGCGCCGTGCCGCCTTCTTGATCGCCTCGGTCGACACATCCTCCATCCCAAAGCTGCGCAGCGCCTCCGCCGCCTTCTCGTAGCGTCCCTGACGCATCAGCCAGCGCGGCGACTCAGGCATCGTGGTGCGCAGCACGAGACCGATCAGTGCCGGGACGGCGCCAAGGCCGAGGATCAGTCGCCAGTCGAGGGTGCCGGCGCTGCCCGGTGCGGCGCGCAGGATCACGAGCGCGATGAGATAGGCGACGAGGATCCCAACCGTGATCATCCATTGCTGAAGCATCGAGAGCGCGCCGCGGCGGCTCTTGGGGGCGTACTCGGCGATGTAGGCGGTGGCGATCGCCGAGTCCGCGCCGATCGCGAGTCCGATCAGGGTGCGGGCGGCGAGCAGCACGGCGGCGTCCGGCGTGACGGCGGAGAGGATCGCGCCGATCGCGTAGATCGCCGCGTCGACGACGAGCAGCTTCTTTCGACCGAAGCGGTCGGTGAGGGTACCGGCTGCCAGGGCTCCGACTGCGGCGCCGACGGAGGCCCCTGCGACCAGGTAGCCCTGCCAGAAGCCGGACAGACCGTAGGGGACGAAGTTCAGCGCGGCGCCGATGTTCGAGGTGTCGTAGCCGAAGAGGAAGCCGCCGAGCGTCGAGAGCAGCGTGAGCTTCCAGTAGAAGGCCGTCGGGACACGCTCGTCGAGTTCCTCGAGGACGTCCTTCTCCTTCTCCGCGGCGGCGTGGTCGTTCATGGGGCCGCGGCGATCCCTACCCATGCGGTGCGCAATCCAAGCGCGGGCAGGTCCGCGCTCGACGGCGCAGCATGACCGCCAAGCAGCGCGAATCAACACTGCTAGGAGCCGGGTACGGCGGGTACTACCCATGTGAGGCGCCTTGGCGACACGCGTAACTCACTCACCGCTCGGCATGGAGGTTCGCGAGGAGCAGCAGCGCATCGTGCTCGACCTACTCGTTGCCGCCGCCGGCGATGCCGTTCCCTACTCGCGCCTGCGCGACGCGGGTGTCGAGTTCCCGGCGTCGGTGATCGCCGAGCTCGAACTGGCCGGGCTGCCGGTGCGCCGCGGTCCGCGGATCGCGTCGCAAGGCCGGGATCCGGCCGTGCGCCTCTGCGCGCCGTCCGGCACCGAAGTCCCCGAGTCGTCGCCGAGCGCGCTGCCGACTGCGCTGCTCACGGACCCGCCAGCGCGGCGCGACCATCGCCGAGGCGCGCTGCTTGCAGCGATCGGCTCGATCGCGTGCGCAGTCGTTGTACTGGCCGCCATCGGCTTGCTCAGCACTCGAGGACACGGCTCGCCGGCCCGCGCGCCGCTGACACCGGGTTCGGCTGCGCAGGCGACCGCGAAGCCGCGCGCGGCGGCCCGACGAAGCGCTGCAGCGCGACCTCCCCGCGCGAGCGTTCTGCCGGCGAATCGCCACCGACGACGCGTAACGCCAACGGCACCGGTCGTGCCCCGCTCCTCCGCAGCGCTCCAGCTGACCGGGCACGAGCTGCTCGCGAACGGACGCTTCGCTCAGGCGACGACGCTGCTGCGCCGGGCGATGCGCGCGACCGGTAAGGACGTGGCCAGTTGCATCACGCCCGCAGGGGAGGGCTGCCTGGTGTACGCGTACGCGCTCTATGACCTCGGGCGTGCGTTGCTACTCGAGGGTCGGCCCGCCGCAGCGATCTCGGTGCTGCGCGAGCGGCTCCAGATCGCCAACCAGCAGCCGGTCGTGGCCACCGAGCTTGCGCTCGCGCGTTCCGCCGAGGCCCGAAAATGAGCATCACCCTGCCCGAAATTATGGGTAAAAAACCACCCAAAAGGGTGACCCATCACGCGGGTAACTATGCGGTTTTAGTTGCTACGCTAGCCCGCAATGAGGGCCGGGGAGAGAGATCGCGCCTTCGCGGCGCAGGCGTGCGCTGAAATTCAGTCTGCTCGGGGCCACGCCGGACCACGCGCGACGTCGCGCGAGGGGTGAAACACGTGCGACGGATGCGGCTGAAGGCCATGCTCGCGGTGGCCTCATCGGTGGTCGTGGCGGTGCTCTTGTTGCTGGTCCTGGCCGGGACGGCGGGGGCAGCCGGTACGACGCTGACGATCCCGGCCGGCGATGTAGCCACGCTGTCGAACGCGCACTGGGGGGGCACCGACCAGTGCCCCGTCGATTCGCTCGCCTACGGCTATGCCCTCGGCGGGGGATCGAACAACCAGGTGGCCACGGGCAACGGGTGCAACACGGCGGCGGGCGCCACGATCGGGCCGTTTGCCAGCTCGATGACCCTGACCGTCTACCTCGCCGACAACAGCTGCGCTGAAGATCCCCCGACGTATTACTCCGATGGGACCGGTAACGCGAATCACGCCTTGGTCACCGCGGAAGGCACCGGTAAGTGGGAGGTGTCGCTGATGGACTGCGACGGAGGAAGCGAGACCAGCAGCACGCGAATCCCCACGGCGAACGGCGATGGCAACCTGAACGTGACCGTGACGCTCTCCTCGCCCCCGGTGTACCAGTCAGGAGCGAGCCTGAACGGCGACGCGCAGCAAGGCGAGACGCTGACTGCGGACGCCGGGACCTGGACCGGGACTCCGGCGCCGACGTTCAGCTACGACTGGAAGCGCTGCGACAGCTCCAACAGCTGCGCGAACATCGGCTCAGGTCCGGTCACGAGCGGCGACACGTCGAGCTCGAGCTACCAGCTGACAAACGCCGATGTGGGCGACACGATCGAGGTCCTGATCAGCGCCTCCAATGGCGTGAGCGGCGGCTCGGGGGCCCAGACGGTTGGCCCGAGCGCGACGGTCGTGCCGCCCGTTCCGCAGGAGCAGTCGCCGCCGTCGGTGCCGGGGACGCCCAAGCAGGGTGTGCCGGTGACGGCTGATGAGGGCACGTGGTCGAACAATCCGTCGAGCTTTGACTTCCTGTGGTTGACCTGCACGAGCCCAGGCTCGTGCGCGCCTTCGACGGGTGGCGGCGCTGCGACACAGACCTATACCCCCGACGCGGCGGATGTCGGCAACACGCTTGAGGTGCAGGTGACGGCGCACAACGCGGGCGGTCCCGGTGTCGCGACGAGCGGACCGAGCGCGACGGTCGTGCCGCCCGACCCGACGGTCCAGACCGCGCCGTCGGTCCCAGGGACGCCGCAGCAGGGTGTGCCGGTGACGGCCGACGAGGGCACGTGGTCGAACAACCCGTCGAGCTTCGACTTCCTGTGGTTGATGTGCAC
>DATAWT010000078.1:0-18892 GCA_036267075.1 Solirubrobacteraceae bacterium | reverse complement strand
GATCTTCGCCGAGTTCGAGGGCGCCTCGACGCTCGAGGCGGTGACCACGATCCCGCAGGGGGGCACCGGCGACGTCAAGTACCACCATGGCGCGCAGGGCAACTATGAGCTCGCCGATGGCTCCTCGGTCCAGGTCAACCTGGAGTCCAATCCCTCGCACCTCGAATATGTCGCGCCGGTCGTGATGGGCGCGACCCGCGCCGCGCAGAGCACCTACGAGGGTGCGCGCTCAGACCGCGACACCACCGCCGCGGTCCCGATCGTGATCCACGGCGACGCCGCCTTCCCCGGCCAGGGCGTGGTCGCCGAGACGCTCAACCTGCAGACGCTCGACGGCTACACCGTCGGCGGCACGCTGCACCTCATCACCAACAACCAGACGGGCTTCACGACCGACCCCGACGATGCACGATCGACGCACTGGGCGTCGGATCTCGCCAAGGGCTTCGACATCCCGATCATCCACGTCAACGCCGACGACGTGGAGGCCTGCATCTCGGCCGTGCGGCTCGCCTTCGCCTTCCGCGCCGAGTTCGGCCATGACGTGCTCATCGACCTCATCGGCTACCGCCGCTTCGGCCACAACGAGTCCGACGAGCCGGCCTACACCCAGCCCGAGATGTACGAGGTCATCCGCGGCAAGAAGCGCGTCTGGGAGCTCTGGGCGGACGAGCTGATCAGCCGCAAGGCGATCGCGCCGCACGAGGTCGACAAGGCGCGCCAGGACGCCTGGGACGAGCTCACCCGCCGCCATCAGGCCCTGCAGGGACAGATCGCGCAGCTCCGCGAGAGCGGCGCCGAGGAGCCGCACACCGAGGAGTACCGCCTCGATCGCAGCGCATCTCCGGAGGTCGACACCAACGTCGACGCCGCCCTCTTGCGCGACATCAACGAGAACCTCGTCCGGGTTCCCGAGGGCTTCACCATCCACCCGAAGCTCGTGCGCCAGATCGAGCGCCGCCACGATGCGCTCGACGGGAAGATCGACTGGGCGCACGCCGAGTCGCTCGCCTACGGCTCGCTGCTCGCCGAGGGCACGCCGATCCGCCTGACCGGACAGGACACCGAACGCGGCACCTTCAGCCAGCGCCACCTCGTCCTGCACGACGCCTCAAACGGCCAGACCGTCTGCCCGATCGCGACCCTGCCGACCTCGACCGCCCCGTTCGAGCTTCACAACAGCCCCCTCTCGGAGGTCGCCTGCGTGGGCTTCGAATACGGCTTCAGCCAGGAGTCGCCGGAGACGCTGGTGCTCTGGGAGGCGCAGTTCGGCGACTTCGTCAACGGCGCCCAGGTGATCGTCGACCAGTTCATCGTCTCCGGCCTCGCCAAGTGGGGCCAGACTTCGCGCCTCACGCTGCTACTGCCCCACGGCTACGAGGGATCGGGTCCCGAGCACTCCTCAGCCCGCCTGGAGCGGTTCCTGTCGCTCGCCGCCGAAGGCAACCTACGCGTGGCCAACCCGACGACGCCGGCGCAGTATTTCCACCTGCTGCGCCGCCAGGCCAAGATCGTCAAGCAGCGTCCGCTCGTCGTGATGACGCCGAAGTCGCTGTTGCGCCTGCCGCAAGCGACGAGCTCGCTGGCGGACCTCAGCGAGGGACGCTTCGAGCCCGTCATGCCCGACCCGCAGGCGGATGACGCGACGGTCACCCGCCTGCTCCTGTGCACGGGCAAGATCTACTACGACCTCGCGGGGCACCCCGACCGCGCGGCGCGCGAGGACATCGCGATCGCACGCGTCGAGCTGCTCTATCCGTTCCCCGAGAACGAACTGCTCGAGACGCTCGCGCGCTACCCCAACCTGGCGGAGCTTCTGTGGGTGCAGGAGGAGCCGCGCAACATGGGATCGCGCGCCTTCATGAGCCCGCGCCTGCTGCAGATCATTCCCGCCGAGCTTGACTTCGGCTACGTCGGACGCCCCGAGCGCGCGAGCCCCGGCGAGGGCTATCCGGCCGCGCACGCCGTGGAACAGCAGCGCATCGTGCAGACCGCGCTGGACTTGTCCGTGGCGCCCTCGCAGTACCCGGCCAAGACGCCGGGCGAGCGTTAGCCGCGCCGAGCGCTCTCTAGGCGAACAGCGTCAGCTCGGGCTCGCGCTCGCCGCGCAGGACCTCGAGGTCGACCTGCACGCAGGCGATCCCGCGCGCTGCCGCAAGAACACTCGCCTGCGGCTTGATCTGCTGGGCCGCGAGCACGCCTCGGCACTCGCCCATCGCCGGGTCAAGCCGGATCCGCTCGAGGTAGCGCGCGAGCTGCTCGACGGCCTCGATCGTGCCGACACGCTTGATCTCGACCGCCACCCAGCCGTCGCCTGGGTCGCGGCACATCAGATCGACCGGGCCGATGTCGGTCGGCCACTCCCGGCGCACGAGCCGGAATCCCTCGCCGCAGCTCTGCGGGGACGCCGCAAGCAGCTCCTGAAGGTCGCGCTCGACGCCGTCCTTCTCGAGTGCTGCGGCCTCGCCCATCTCGTGGGTCTGGTCGAGCAGCAGCTCCTCGATGTCGATGCGGAGGCGCTCCTCGCCAGCGCGCTTTCGGACCTCGATCCGCGCCGGCGGGTCGCCGTCGATCTCGACGGTCGTCGGCGGCGTCATCCAGTTCTGTGGCTTGTAGCCGCCGGCGTCGGAGTGGACCATGATCGACCCGTCCGACTTGAGCATCAACAGCCGCACCGCCATCGGCAGGACCGTCGAGAGGCGGCCGGAGTAGGAGACCTCGCAGCGGGCGACGATCAGGCGCATCGGGGCAACGTAGCGTCCGTGGCGGCGCGAGATCGATCGCTCTCCTGCTGTTTGCGAAGAGCGGTTCGATCGGTGGGGAGCGAGCTTCGGCGCCGCCCAGCGCGGCCTCAGCGACAGCGACCGGCCAACCGCGCGCTCGTCGCGTTCGTCTTAGTCGAGAGGAGCCGGCGGTGGCGCTGGAACCGGCTCGGGCACAGGCGTCGCGGCTGCGGCCACGGCGGCCTCGCTGCCGTCATGGCGCTCAGCCGGCGTCGCGATGGTCACCCCGCTCATGACCTCGCGGAACTCCCGCATCGTGTTGCCGAGCGTCTTCGTGAACTCGGGGAAGCGCTTGGGGCCGAGCGCGAGCAGCGCGATAGCCGCGAAGAAGGCGATATGGACGGGACTGACAAACGACACGCAAACTCGATTCTAGGCGGCCGGCAGGACTCGCCGCTCCAGCCCGCGCACGCGCTCGAGCAGATCGGCGACTTCGGCGTCGTCGCCGAGCTCGAGCGCCCGCTCGCAGGCCGCGACGCATTCGCCGATCCGGTCGGTGCGGGCCAGTGCGTGCGCGAGGCGCACCCAGGCCTGGTGGGACTCGCCGTCGAGCTCGACGGCCTCCTCGCAGGCCGAGACCTCACCGCCCAGGTCCCCGGCGAGCTGGAGCGCAAGCGCCAGGTCGAGAAACGCCTCGACACTCGGCTCAAGAGAAACCGCGCGACGCAGCGCCTCGATCGCGCCGGCGCGATCCATCAGCCGCAGTCGCAGCCGGCCCAGCCGCGCCCACTCGCCGCCGTCGCCGGGAGCACGTGCAACGGCCCGCTCGGCCGCCTCGGCCGCCAGGTCGATCGCCCCCATGTCCTCGTAGATCCTCGCCGCGAAGCGGTGCGCGGCGGGCCGGTCGGGGTCGACGCGCGCCCAGTCGCGCACGGCCCGCGCCGCGGCCTCGAGGTTGTCCGCCTGCCAGAGGGCAAGCGTCAGCATGCGAAGCACCGGGACGCTCGTCGGCTCCGCGTCGCGCGCGTAGATCAGCCGCTGCGCGGCGAGCGCGTAATCGCCCTCGGCGAGCGCGTGCTGCGCGGCGGTCATGAATCGCTCGACGCGATCGGCGGCAGGGTCGGGCGTCGAGAAGTCGACGAAGCTGAGGCTTCCCGCCGGCACCGTGCGAATGCCTTCACTGAAGAGCACCCGCGCCCACTGACGGACATCGTCGCCATCGCCCGTGAAGTAGATGCCGGTGACGTTGCCGACGCCCCACTCCGGATAGCTCAGGCAGCGCGCGTAGCGATGCACCACCGAGTGGTCGGGGACGCGGCTGCCAAACGGGTCGTGGCGCTCGCGGTCCACGGCCGCGGCGCGCGCCCGCTGCTCGGCCTCATAGGCCCGCCGGCCCTCCTCCTCGCGCGCCTTGCGCACCGCTGCAGCCGAGGCCTGGGCGGCGTTGCGTGACACCTTGCCGCCACGAGAGCCCTCGGCGAGGCGCTCGAGTTCGTCGGCCATGTCGTTGATCGCCTGCAGGTGGCGCTGATGCTCGTACTGCTTCCCGGGCGGCGCGATATCCGGATGCCAGCGCTTCGCCATGCGCCGTCGCGCGAGCTGTACGTCGCGCACACCGAACGGCGCTTCCAGCTCCAGAAGCGCCATCGCCTGCTCGAGATCGAAGATCGTGGCCATTCAGATCTCACGTTATCGGACGCCAACCCCATATCCTGCAAGGGCAGATGGCGGGCGAGCCGATCTTTCAGACATACAAGCTCTCGAAGGTGTACCCGCCAGATCGCGAGGTCCTCAAGGACATATCGCTCGCTTTCCTGCCCGGCGCGAAGATCGGCGTACTCGGCTACAACGGCGCCGGCAAGTCCTCGCTGCTCGCGATCATGGCCGGGCGCGACAACGAGTTCCGCGGCGACGCCCAGCTCCAGCCGGGCTCCTCGGTCGGCCTGCTCGAACAGGAACCGGCGCTTGATGAAACGCGAACCGTGCGCGAGAACGTCCTCGACGGCGTCGGTCATCTCACGGCGCTCGTGGACCGCTTCAACGAGCTCGCCGCCAACTATTCCGATGAGACCGCCGATGAGTTCGCGCGCCTGCAGGACCAGCTCGACGCGGCCGACGCCTGGAACCTCGACGGGATGATCGAGCACGCCATGGACGCGCTGCGCTGCCCGCCCGCGGAGGCCGAGATCGGCCCGCTCTCAGGCGGCGAGCGCCGTCGCGTGGCGCTCTGCCGTCTGCTTCTGAGCCAGCCCGACCTACTGCTCCTCGACGAGCCCACCAACCACCTCGACGCCGAGTCGGTGGAGTGGCTCGAGCGCCACCTCGCGGAATACAAGGGCACGATCGTCGCCGTGACCCACGATCGCTACTTTCTCGACAACGTCGCGGGCTGGATCCTCGAACTCGACCGCGGGCGCGGCATCCCCTATCGCGGCAACTACTCCGGCTGGCTCGAGCAGAAGCAGGAGCGCCTCGCGCAGGCCGAGAAGCAGGAGATCGCCCGCCAGCGCACGATCGCAGCCGAGCTCGAGTGGGTGCGCACGAACCCCAAGGGACGCCGCAACAAGTCCAAGGCCCGCCTCGCCAACTACGAGCGCCTGCTCGCCGAGGAGGGTGAGGTCTCCCTCGATCAGGTGCAGATCCACATCCCGGCCGGGCAGCGCCTCGGCGACGTCGTGATCGAGGCCGACGGCGTGCGCAAGGGCTTCGGTGACCGCCTGCTGATCGAGGATCTGTCCTTCTCCCTGCCGCGCGGAGGGATCGTCGGCGTGATCGGCCCCAACGGCGCCGGCAAGACGACCCTGTTTCGCATGATCACCGGCCAGGAGCAACCCGACGCGGGCACGCTTCGGATCGGCGACACCGTCGAGCTCGCCTATGTCGACCAGTCACGCGACTCACTCGATGACTCGAAGTCGGTCTGGGAGGAGATCTCCGGCGGCGCGGACCAGATCAAGGTCGGCGAGCGCTGGGTCAATTCGCGCCAGTACACGGCGTCGTTCAACTTCCGCGGATCTGACCAGCAGAAGCGGGTCGCGAAGCTCTCCGGTGGGGAGCGAAACCGCCTCCACCTCGCAAAGCTCCTGCGCGGGGGCGGCAACCTGCTGCTGCTCGACGAGCCGACCAACGACCTCGACGTCGACACCCTGCGCGCCCTCGAGGAGGCGCTGCTGTCCTTCGCCGGCTGCGCCGTCGTGATCTCCCACGATCGCTGGTTCCTCGATCGCATCGCGACGCATGTCCTCGCGTTCGAGGGCGAAAGCCAGGTCAGCTGGTTCGAGGGCAACTTCGAAGCCTACGAGGAGCACCGCCGCGCTCTGCTCGGCGTCGAGGCCGACCGCCCCAAGCGCATCACCTACAAGCGGCTCGTGCGCTAGGGCGCCGAAGCGGCGAGTTCGTCCTCGAGCAGCGCCCGCCCGAGCGCGAAGCCGTCGCTGAAAACCGCGTCGGCGCCGTCCAGATCCTCGGCCTCATAGTTTCCGGTGGCGACCGCCAGCACGCGAATCCCGTCGGCACGCGCGCAGGCGATGTCGAGCGGCGTGTCGCCGAGCAGCAGCGTGCGCTCGCGCGGCCAGGACCCAGCGCGTTCGCGCGCGATCGCCGGCAGCAGGTCGCGCGACTCGGAGTCCGAGCCGAACCCGCCGCCCCCTTCTGCAAAGAAGCGCCCAAGGCCCGCGCGTTCGAGCTTGAGGCGCGCGACGGCCTCGTAGTTGCCGGTCACAAGCGAGCAGAGAACGCCCGGACGTCCCTCGAGCGCCTCGAGCAGCTCGAGCATTCCCGGCGCGACGCGGTCCTCGAGCGACTGCGGGCAGCACTGCGCGTAGAGCTCGCCGCAGGCCGCGATGAACTCCGCAAGCCCCGCGTCGAATCGCTCCGCCGAAACGCCTGAAAGCGCCGCCAGATCACGTGCGATCGAGGTGTCGGTGCGCCCCGCGGCGGGCACGCGCTCGAATACGTGCGCCCCGTAGACGGCGCCGAGAGCGCCTCGCAGCGCCTCGGCATGTTCGCGGCTCGCGCGCAGCAGCAGCGTCCCGTCGATGTCGAACAGCAGGAGCACTGCGGGCATTCTGGCGGCTTCGCCAGCGTCCGGTCCCGCTCCCGTTTTGTCCAGCACTCAGGCGCGCGGACTCAACGAAATGCCCGTTTGCGCCGAAAACCCCCGTGCAGATGTCACTCAAGCGCACCTCGGCAGATCGCGGCGCGTCCTTGCGCGGGCGCGTCCTCGTACGCCTGCGGGCTGAACGTGGAGACACCCTGGTCGAGGTTCTCGTCGCGGCGCTGATGGTCGCGCTGATCGCGACCGCCAGCCTCGGCGGCTTCAGCGACGTCGGCAAGCTCAGCGAGACGCAGCGCAACGAGGAGCAGGCGGCGACGCTCGCCCAGCAGGACCAGGCCCGCCTGCGCGGACTGACGATCACCCAGCTCTCCTCGACGGGATCGGGCACCGGCAACACCGCGACGAGTCCGTTCACCACGACGATCGACGGCACGGCGTACAAGGTCGTCTCGACCGCCGCCTTCATCTCTGGATCCACCGGCTCCTCGGCGTGCAGCGGCAGCAACGGGGCTGACGAAGTCCAGACGACTTCGACGGTAACCTGGGGACAGAGCTACAACAACGGCGGACGCACGCCTGTCGTCGTTCACGGCCTGATCACACCGGCTGAAGGCGGCGCGCTGGTGGCCACGGTCGTCGACCCCACCGGCGCCGGCCTGGCCGGCGTCATCGTCTCGCTCAGCGGTCCGAGCGCCGTCAACCCGGTCACGACTGACAGCTCGGGCTGCGTGATTTGGACCGGGCTCGCCACCGGTTCCTACACCGTCAGCTACACCCCGCCTGCGGGCACGTGGGTCACCACCGGCGGCGTCTCGCCGCCCACCCAGACCGGGAGCGTCACGGCGGGGGGAACCGCGCACGTACCGCAGGAGCAGATCGGTCAGGCAGCCTCAATCCTGGCGAGCTTCACGACCGCATTCAACGGCCAGACCGCCGTCAGCAGCGAGTCCGATCAGTTCGTCCTCGAGAGCAGCGGCCTCGCGGGTTCGCCGCTGACCTCAGGGACCGACAGCACCAAGACCAACAACAGCTTCGCCGCGACGATCGCAACCGCCAACAACCTCTATCCCTGGCCGTCGAGCGCGTCGAGCGACGACTACTTCGCGTGGGCCGGCGGATGTACCGCTTCCGCCGCACAGCCTCCGGCCGCGAACACCCCCGCCATCACGCTGACCGGCGGGCAGGTCAACCCGATCACGATTCAGGAGCCGGCGCTGATCATCCTGCCCTACAGCGGCATTTCGCAGCAGATCCCCAGCTACACCAACCACGAGTACGACGACAACTCGCTGACCTTCTCGACATCGACCGGCAAGACGTGGACGCCAGAGGTGGGCTCGAACTCGTCCTCGACCTACTGGAACGACTACACCCACACCGAGCACGACAGCAGCAACACCAACGCCACCGCCACGGTCACGCTGCCGTCCGGCACAACGAGCGTCTCGCTGGTGACCAAGGATGCGAGCAACGAGGGCATCGCCAACATCAGCATCAGCCCGGCGGTCAGCGGCTCCACGACGAGCACCAGCCTCTACAGCTCCTCGACGCAGTATCAGCAGTCGACGCTGATCAGCTCGAACCTCACTCCGACGACGACCTACACGGTGACGATCACCGTCAGCGGTACCAAGGCATCCGCGTCGTCGGGCAAGACGATCGCGATCGACGGCATCGCCTACACGACCGTTTCCTACACGACGACGTACAGCCAGGGCCCGCTGCTGACGACGGCGCCGGACGTCACCGTGACCGAATCAGACACAGGTTGCGGCAACGAGGACTGGCCCCCGACCCAGGTGCCGACGCTGACACAAGGCGCGCTCGCCTTCCCCGGTCTGCCGTATGGCAACTACACCGTCTGCGTCGACGACGGCAGTAACCACGTGACCCTCAGTGGGATCTCCGTCAAGAACTTCACGACGGGGACGACCGCCCCGAACTTCGACATCTACCCGGGCAGCACCGGCTACGCGACCGGCAGATGCACCTGACCTCGTTCATCCGACGCCACCCGTGCGCCCAGATGGCCGCACGGCGCCTGCGCGGCGAGCGCGGCTTCACGCTGATCGAAATGCTGGTCGCACTGATCGCCGGCACCATCGTCAGTGGGGCGATGGCGGCGATCGTGATCATCTCCGTTCACTTCAACTCGAATCTCACCGACCGTGTGGACGCCAATCAGCAGGGCCGCATCGCGATGGAGAAGATCGTCCAGGCGCTCAACTCCGCGTGCGTTGCAAGCGACGTGCCGCCGATCTATGCAAGCGGCGAGACGACGAGCGTCGCGACGTCCAGCGACGGCACCCACATCTTCTTCGTCAGCGCCCTTGCCGACTCCGCGACGATCAATCCGAACCTGATCGAGATCGCCCTGACAAACGGGCAGCTGGTGATGTACACCTACCCCTGGCTCAGCGGCACGGCTCCGAGCGCGACGAACACGACGCCGTGGACGTTCAGTTCGACCCCGACCCCCGCGGGCGGCTACACCCTGCTGCAGAACGCTGCGCAGACGGGGACGACACCGGTCTTCCAGTATTTCGGCTACCCGAGCGGATCAACGAGCGGCAGCGGGACGATCAGCGTCAACGAGAACTCGAGCAACGGCACGCTCGCCTCCGGCGCCGCGGTCTCCGAAGTGGTGATCAGCTTCTCGGCCCTGCCGACCGATAACAACAGTGCGAACAATCGCGCTACGGATCTCACCGACACCGTGGTGCTGCGCCTGACGCCCGCCTCGTCGGCAACGACCGCGTCCAACGCCCCCTGCACATGACAAACCGCATAAACAACCTGCGCGCGAGCATCCGCCGTCGCCTGAGCGACGAGCGCGGCTTCACGATGCTGCTCGCGCTGTTCGTGCTGGTGCTCACGACGCTGATCCTCAGCGGAGCCTTCGTCGCCGTGCTGACTGACACGCACCTCTCGCGCAACGACCTCGACCAGAAGCGCGCCTACGCGGCCGCCCAGGCCGGCATCCAGGCCTACAACTACCAGCTCAACCAGAACGAGAACTACTGGCAGACGTGCACGCCGATCGGCACCGCCGCAAGTCAGAAGACCGTACCCGGATCGACGGACCAGGGCGGCGGCTCGGAGACCTATTACGTGACGCCGCTGCCGGCGACGGGAGTCTCGGCCTGCAATTCGAGCAATGCGCTGGCAACGATGATCGAAGGCGCCTCGGCCGGATCGGCCTCGGGCAGCTTCAGGATCCAGTCGGTTGGGAAGTCGGGCAACGTCCAGCGCACGATCGTCGCCCAGTACAAGCCGCCGAGCTTCCTCAATTACGTCTACTACACCGACTACGAGACGACCGATCCCAAAGCGCTACCGGGCAACCCCAGCGACTGCGAGGTCCACTACCCGGATCGCGGCCCCGACTGTGGCGGTCCGATCAACTTCATCACCGGCGACTCGATCAACGGGCCGCTGCACTCCGAGGACACCCTCGCCATCTGCGGGAGCCCGACCCTCGGCCGGACCGCCGCTGACGCCGTCGAAGCGCCGGCGTATGTCAACGAGACCGGTTTCAGTGGCGGCTGCTCGAGCGACACGCCCATCATGAAGGGCACCTATAACTCGGACGCGACCTCGATCACGCCGCCGGCCGATAACTCGACGCTGCTCAGCGTGGCCCAGTCAGGCGGCTACGCCTACACCGGGAAGACGACGATCGTGCTGAACAACAACACGATGTCGGTGACCAGTCCCGGGACGACGAGCACCGCGGCGCATCCGACCGGGCCGACTGTGGCCTACCCGAGCAACGGCGTCATCTACGTCTCCACGGCGACTGCCGGCTGCAGCGTCATATACACACCCTTCAATCCCAGCTACAGCAATGACACCAACTGCGGCAACGCCTACATCAGCGGCAACTACACGACGTCGCTGACGGTCGCCACCGACAACGACATCATCATCAACGGCAATCTCACGACGCCCGTCAACTCAAGTGGCGTGCCGACGGGCAACGCGCTTCTCGGCCTGATCGCCAACGACTTCGTGCGCGTGGCCCACCCGGTGGACGGCACCGCCAGCGACATTTCGACCGACTGCAACGTCAACCCGCCCCGATCCCCGACCGGGGTCACCAACGATTCCACCGCGCTGATCAATCCGACGATCTACGCCGCGATCCTCGCCGTCAACCACTCCTTCATCGTCGACAACTATGACTGTGCAGGCGAGTCGCCGTCGCTCGGCACGCTCTTCGTCTACGGCGCGATCGCGCAGCTGTTCCGCGGTCCGGTCGGCACCGGCAGCAGCAGCGGGGGCGCCACCAACGGCTACATCAAGAGCTACAACTACGACGACCGGCTCCAGAACGAGGAGCCCCCGTACTTCCTCGACCCGGTGTCGGCGCAATGGTACGTCTCGCGCGAGACCGAATGCGACTTGCCGTCGTCCTGTTAGCAGCCGCCTGACGGGCGGCGGATCAGCTGTCGGGGGCGACGAGCGAATCGAGCTCGTCGAGCACCGACTCGAACGTCGCGCGGCACGTGATGACGTCGGCCGCGAACTGCGCCGCGAGCTGGTCGCAGGCGCCCGCGTCGCCGTCCAAAGCGGCAGCTTCGAGCGCCGACAGCGTGTTCGCCAGAGACGTCGCTCCGAGCGTCGCCGCACTCGAGCGCATCCGGTGAGCGACCCGCGCGAGCGTCTCGTGCTCGCCGCCCTTGGCGGCGCCCTCGATCTGGCTCGCCTGGGGGTCAAGCTGCTCGAGGAACAGGCGCACGATCCGAAGCAGCGCGTCGGCCCCGCCGAGATCCTCCTGAAGCGATGCCAGCGCCTCGCGGTCGACCCCGCCTGACGTTCCGTCATCGGAGGCGGGCTCCTCGCCGCCCGAGGCGCCGGCGGCGGCGGAGCGGCTCGCGCTGACTGCGCGCTCGATCGCGTTTGAGAGCGCCGCGAGCGTGACCGGCTTGGCCACGAAGTCATCCATTCCGCACTCGCGACAGCGTTCGAAGTCCTCGCGCATCGCGTTCGCGGTGACCGCGACGATCGGCATGTGCCCGGTGCCGCCGTCGCGCTCCTCGCGCAGGCGGATCTCGCGCGTCGCGGTGTAGCCGTCCATGACCGGCATCTGGCAGTCCATGAGGACCGCGTCGTAGCTGCGCTCGGCCAGCGCGTCGAGCACCTCCTGGCCGTTCTCGACCGCCTCGGCGACGATCCCGAGGCGCTGGACCTGGCGCATCAGGACCTCCTTGTTGACGGGGTTGTCCTCGGCGATCAGGACGTGCAGCCCTTCCAGCTCGCTTGAGGCATTCCCGTCGTCTGCCTGCTCGAGCGGCGTGCGTTCGGCCTGGATCCCGGCCAGCGCGTCATAGAGCCGCGACTGCTTGATCGGCTTGCCAACCACCGCATCGAAGCTATCAGCCGCGGCAGGCGGATCGGCGAAGGTCTCCCCCGATTCGAGCAGCGCCACCAGGAAGATCCCCTGTTCGCCGGCCCGCTCGCGCAGCCGCGCGGCCAGCTCGCGCTCGAGCTCGCCGGGCGCCGAGGTGGCGACGATCGCCACGTCGTAGGTCTCACTCGCCGCGGCGCTGCCGTAGCGCTCGAGCGCCGCGTCGAAGTCGACGACGCGCGTCGCGACCATGCCCCAGGCGCGCAGGTAGCGGTCGAGCGTCTCGGCTGCGGTGTCGGAGCGGTCGACGACGAGCACGCGAAGCGGGCGGCCGAGCGGCGCCGGCGCGGGCCGCACCACCTCCGCCGCGGCCTCGGCGACGGCGAACGGCAGCGTGAAGGAGAACGTCGAGCCGCTGCCGGGCTCGCTCTCGACGGCCAGCTTGCCACCCATCAGCCGCACCAGCCGCGACGAGATCGCGAGGCCGAGCCCGCTCCCGCCGTGCTCGCGGGTCGCACCCCCGTCGACCTGCGTGAACGGATCGAACAGCGTCGCGACGGCCTCGGGCGGGATCCCCGCACCGGTGTCGGCCACGCTGAAGCAGACCGTCGCCTGCGCGCCCGCGGCCGACTCGCGCGCGGCGCGCACGGAGATCGTGCCCTGCTCGGTGAACTTGACCGCGTTGCCGACGAGGTTGACGAGCACCTGACGCAGCAACCGCGGGTCTCCGCACAAGGTTCCCTGCAGGTCCGGGTCGATGAAACTGTCGAGCGAAACGCCCTTCTGGCGCGCGGCCACGGCGACGATGTCGGTGACCCCTTCGACGAGCGCCACGAGGTCGAAATCCTGGGTTCGCCGCTCGACCTTGTCGGCCTCGATCCGCGACAGATCGAGGATGTCGTCGATGATCCCGAGCAGGTCGGTCGCGGCGGTCCGCGCAATCTGGGCGAGATCCGCGAGCTCGGGGGCCATCTCGGAGTCAAGCATCAGGTCGAGACTGCCGATGACTCCATTCATAGGGGTGCGAATCTCGTGACTCATAGTCGCCAGGAACTCGGATTTGACCACCGACGCGCGCAGCGCCGCGTCGCGCGCGTCTGCGAGCCGCCGCTCGGCGGCCTTGCGCTCGGTGATGTCGTGGATGAAGGTCACGAAGAACTGCTGGCCGCCGGCATGGAGCGAGTTGATCGACGCCTCGAACGGGAACTCGCTGCCGTCGCCGCGCCTGCCGGTTCCCTCGATGCGCCGTCCATGAAGGTGCGCGGGGTCGGCGCGCAGCCGCTCGAGCAGTTCCACCCAGACCTGACAGTCGCGCGCCGGGAGGCAGTCGGTGATGTCGGTGCCGACCGCGTCCTCGCGCTGCAGCCGGTAGAGCTCGAGCGCCGAGTCGTTGAGATCGACGATCTTGCCCTCGCGCGTCAGCGTAAGGATCGCGTCGAGGCTCGCCGACATGATCGCGCTCTTCAGCTCCTCGGTGCGCGCGAGCGCCTGATCGGCGAGCCGCGCGGCCGTGATGTCGGTGTACACGGTGATGACCCCCGCGGGCTCCGCCTCGCCGTCGCGGAAGAGGGGCTCGCTGTTCATCATCACCCAGATCAGCCCGTCGTCCTGCGGGACGCCGAGCGTGCGGCTCGCCCGCTCGCCGGTGCGCAGCGCGACGCCCGTCGGGCGCTGCTCGTAGGGCAGCGGCGTGCCGTCGTCGAGCACCGGCTGGAAGCGGTGATCGGGCCCCGGCTGGGTGGCCAGGTTCACGAAGGGGATGCCGAGGATCTCGATGGCCCGCGCGTTCGCCAGGATCGCCCGGCCCTCACGGTCGTAGACGACCACGCCCTCGTGCATGGCGCCGAGCGCCCGCTCGGCGACGTCGCGCGGTATGTCGGCGCCTTCGGCGACCTGCAGGGCAGGGATCGCCGCCATCTCTTCGTGCGGGACGGTCATTTGCCTGAGGATAGACCTGCTTTTGCCAATTCCCCCCACCCCTGGCCGGACGTACGCCCGAACAGGGGGGCAAGTCAATGAATACGGAGCGACGCCTTCGAATCCTGCTTGTGGAGGACGACGCGATCTTCGCTGCCGTGACCGCCGAGGTCATGCGCGAGCGCGCGTTGGTCCGCTGGACGCCGACCGCGGAGTCCGCGATCGCGGCCGCCGGCGAGAAGGACTGGGACCTGATCATCACCGACATCGAGCTGCCCGGCATGAGCGGTCTCGAGCTGGTGATGAAGATAAAGGCTGCCCAGCCGCACGTCGCGACGCTGATCCTGACCGGGCACAGAAGCTTTGATAACGCGGTCGAGGCGATCCGCGTCGGCGCGGACGACTTCCTGACCAAGCCGGTCGACCGGCGCACGCTGATCGAGAAGATCGACGAGCTGGCCGCGCTTTCGGCGCGCCGCAAGGCCGCCTCGAGCTCCGCCGTGCTCGCGATCGGCGCGCACCCCGACGACGTCGAGGTCGGCGTCGGCGGCACGCTGCTCGGTCACGTCGCCCAGGGCCACGACGTCGCGATCCTGGTGCTGACCGGCGGCGAGGTCGGCGGGCTGCCCGGCGACCGCGCCCGCGAGGCCTCCCGCGCCGCCGAGCTGATGGGCGTGCGCCTGTTCCACGTCAATCTCGCCGACTCAAACGTCGGTGAGGGCGGCGCGACGATCGGCGAGATCACGCGCGTCATCGAGGAGCTCGAGCCGGACACGATCTACACCCACTCGGGACACGACCTCAACGAGGACCACCGCAACGTCCATCACGCGACGACGGTCGCCGCCCAGCGGGTGCCGCGCATGTTCTGCTACCAGTCGCCGTCCTCGACGGTCGAGTTCCACCCGACCCGCTTCTCGGCGGTCGATGAGTTCATGGACCGCAAACTCGCCGTGATCCGCTCCTACACCTCGCAGGTCAAGCAGCGCCGCTATCTCGACGCCGAGATGCTGCGCGCGACGGCCCGCTACTGGAGCCGCTTCGGGCACTCGCGCTTCGCCGAGCCGCTCGAGGTCACGCGCGACGTCGAGGGCGAGGCGACGCTCGAGTCGAGCGAGAACGAGAGCGCCAGCGCGAGCATGAGCGCGCTGCTCGAGTCGGCCGAGAAGTACTGAGCGCGCCCCGATGCCAGCGGCCTGACCGCGCGCGGCTACCCCGCTGCCAGCAGCTGCCGCAGCACGTACGGGAGGATCCCGCCGTGGCGGTAGTAGTTGACCTCCATCGGCGTGTCGATGCGCACCACGACCTCGAAGCTCCGCCCGTCAGCCGTCACGGTGGCCGTCTCCGGGCGGCGGCCGGCGGCGATCGGTTCGGCGATTCCCGAGACCGAGTACTCCTCCTCGCCGCTGAGCCCCAGCGAGGCGACGCTGTCGCCGTCTGAGAACTGCAGCGGCAGCAGGCCCATGCCGACGAGGTTGGTGCGGTGGATGCGCTCGAAGCTCTCGGCGATCACGGCGCGCACGCCGAGCAGCAGCGTCCCCTTCGCGGCCCAGTCGCGCGAGGAGCCCGAGCCGTACTCCTTGCCGCCGAGCACGACCAGCGGCACGCCCTCCTTCCCGTAGCGCACCGCGGCGTCATAGATCGTCATCTCCTCGCCGCCGGAGACGTGGCGTGTGAATCCGCCCTCCGGCAGGCCGGGGCCGCCGAGCAGGTTGCGCAGGCGGATGTTGGCGAAGGTGCCGCGCACCATCACCTCGTGGTTGCCGCGCCGCGCGCCGTAGGAGTTGAACTCGGCGAACTCGACGCCGTTCTCGAGCAGGTAGCGCCCGGCCGGGCTGTCGCGCTTGATCGCGCCGGCCGGTGAGATGTGGTCGGTCGTGACCGAGTCGCCGAGCACCGCAAGCGCCCGCGCGCCGCTGATGTCGGCGGGCGCCGGCGGCTGCGGCGGAAGCGAGTCGAAGAACGGCGGGCGGCGCACATAGGTCGACTCACGCCAGTCGTAGCGGTCGCCGGATGGCACGTCGAGCGAGTGCCAGTTCTCGTCGCCGTCGAAGACCTCCGCATAGCTCTTTCGGAACATGTCCGACTGCACCGCGCTCTCGACGGTGCGCGCGATGTCCTCGCTGCTCGGCCAGAGGTCGCGCAGGTAGATCGCCTCGCCGTCAGAGCCCTCGCCGAGCGGCTCGCCTGCGAGGTCGATGTCCATCGTGCCGGCGAGCGCGTAGGCGACGACCAGCGGCGGCGAGGCCAGGTAGTTGAGCTTGACCTCGCTCTGGATCCGCCCCTCGAAGTTGCGGTTGCCCGACAGCACCGCGGCGACCGCGAGGTCGCGCTCGGCGATCGCCGCCGAAACCTCCTCCTCGAGCGGGCCCGAGTTCCCGATGCAGGTCGTGCAGCCGTAGCCGACGAGGTTGAAGCCGAGCTGCTCGAGCGGCTCGGTCAGCCCGGCGCGGTCGAGGTACTCGGTGACCACGCGCGAACCCGGGGCAAGCGACGTCTTGACCCACGGCTTTCGCTCGAGCCCCGCCTCGACGGCGGCCTTGGCGAGCAGCCCCGCCGCGACCATCACCGCGGGGTTTGAGGTGTTCGTGCAGCTCGTGATCGCGGCGATCACCACATCGCCGTGGCAGAGCTCGCGCGTTGCGACGGCCGTCCCGCCCCCGCCACCGTTCGCGCCACCGCCGTTCGCCGTCGCGTCGCCCTCGGGGACGAACGTCGCGAGCGCCTCGCGGAAGCGCTCGCGCGAGGAGTGAAGCGGCACCCGGTCCTGCGGGCGCCGCGGCCCGGCGAGGCTCGGCTCGACCGCACCGAGGTCGAGCTCCAGCGTGTCGCTGTAGACGGGCTCCGCGCTCGATTCGTCATGCCAGAGCCCCTGCTCGCGCGCGTAGGCCTCGACCAGCTCGACCGACTCGCTCGGGCGGCCCGTGAAGCGCAGGTAGCGCAGCGTCTCTGAGTCGATTGGGAAGATCGCCGCCGTCGAGCCGAACTCCGGCGACATGTTGCCGATCGTCGCGCGGTCGGCGATCGGCAGCCGCGCGAGGCCGTCGCCGAAGAACTCGACGAAGCGCCCGACGACGCCCTTGTGGCGGAGCATCTCGGTGACGGTCAGGACGAGGTCCGTCGCGGTCGCCCCCTCGGGCAGCTCGCCCGACAGGCGGAAGCCGATCACCTGCGGCAGGAGCATCGACATCGGCTGGCCGAGCATCGCCGCCTCGGCCTCGATCCCGCCGACGCCCCAGCCGAGCACGCCGAGGCCGTTGACCATCGTCGTGTGCGAGTCGGTCCCGATCAGGGTGTCCGGGTAGGCCTGCGGCAGCTGCCCGGCGCGCTCGGCGACGAACACGACGCGCGCCAGGTACTCGAGGTTGACCTGGTGGACGATGCCGGTGTCCGGCGGTACTACGGCGAAGTTGTCGAACGCCCCCTGGCCCCAGCGCAGGAACGAGTAGCGCTCGGCGTTGCGCTCGAACTCGCGCGCCGCGTTGCGCGCGAACGCGTCGCGCGTGCCGAACACGTCGACCTGCACGGAGTGGTCGATGACGAGCTCGGCCGGGACCAGCGGCGTGATCGCCGAGCCGTCGCCGCCCATCTCGGCCATCGCGTCGCGCATCGCCGCCAGATCGACGACGGCGGGGACGCCGGTGAAGTCCTGAAGCAGCACGCGCGCCGGCGAGAAGGCGATCTCGACGCTCGGCGCGGCGCTCGCCTCCCAGCCGCAGAGCGCCTCGATGTCGGCGGCGCTAACCGAGCCGTTGCCCTCGGTGCGAAGGAGGTTCTCGAGCAGGACCTTCAGCGAGAACGGCAACCGCTCGATGTCGAAGCCGCGCTTCGTCAGCGCGTCAAGGCGGTAGATCTCAAAGCGCCGTCCCGCGAGCTCGAGCTCTGTCCGTGCGTCGAAGCTGTTGGCGGTCATGGCGGCTCTCCTGCGGTCGTGGTCACCCCGGCTACAGCGATTATCGCGCAGCCAACCCAATACCCTGTGGCGCCGTGACCGTCGCGTGAGCTTGCTCCAGGCGCTTGGGATCCTCGGCGCCGGAGCAGCCGCCGGGGCGATCAACGTCGTCGTCGGCTCGGGGACGCTGATCACCTTTCCCGTCCTGCTCGCGTTCGGCTACGCCCCGGTCACGGCGAACGTCTCGAACACGATCGGCCTGGTGCCGGGATCGGTGGCCGGGACGATCGGCTACCGCGCCGAGCTGCGCGACCAGGGCGCCCGCCTGCGCCGGCTCGCGGCGGCCTCGGCGCTCGGCGCGGCGACCGGCGCGACGCTGCTTCTGACGCTGCCGCCGTCGGCCTTCAAGGCGATCGTGCCGGTCTTCATCGGCCTCGCGCTGGTCGGGATCGTGATCCAGCCGCGCCTCGGCGCGTGGCTGCGCGCGCGCCGCGGCCACGCCGCGCAGCGGGTCGGCCCGGGGACGATGGTCGCCGTGTTCACGACGGGCGTCTACGGCGGCTACTTCGGCGCCGCGCAGGGGATCATGCTGCTGGCTTTCCTCGGCATCACTCTCGATGAGCCCCTCCAGCGGCTGAACGCCGTCAAGAACGTCCTCGCCGGCCTCGTCAACCTCCTCGCCGGCGTGATCTTCGCGATCGTCGCCCACATCGCCTGGGACGCCGCCGCGCTGATCGCCGCGGGCTCGGTCCTCGGCGGCATCCTCGGCGCTCGCTACGGCCGCCGCCTGCCCGCCGGGTTGCTGCGCGCGCTGATCGTGGCGGTCGGCGTGGTCGCGATCGTCCGCCTGCTGTAGTCCGTTCGCCGGGGTGCATACCCCTGGCGGGGCACAGGTGCACCCCGGCGCGGGGCGGTGCATGCACCGCCCCGCGAGTCGGCGCATGCGCCGACTC
>DATAWT010000077.1:0-6647 GCA_036267075.1 Solirubrobacteraceae bacterium | reverse complement strand
ACCACGTGTTGTCGGCCTCCGAAATCGTTCGCCCGAGCCGACTGCGAAAGAAATCGCCGATCTCAAAGTCCTCTAGAAACCGGCCGAGCCACTGTCGGGATTGGTCGGGACTGGGACTCATGGCTTTTGCTCGCTGCGATGACTCGACCGACACGCCACATGCGCTCGGCTTGCTCTGTTTACACGCATATCTTGACTAGTCACCGTCGAACGCTGCTTGTAATTCATCATCCTCCGCCCTGATCGTCATCGGCTGCTGTATAGGTCAGCCTATTTGACGCCAAGCACGAAATCAATTCGCATTTCGTGGCCCTCGGCCGCATTCGCACAAATTTGGCGCAGAACCGGACCGGAGCTTGCGCCCTTTATTTCCGTGCGAATGGACGAGCCTGGCTTGACCCTGAGAGTGCCTCTCGGTCCATCGTCAAGCAGCCGATGCGGGACCCATTGGGAGTACAAACAAAGATGGACCCAAATCCGCCGTCCCGGCCCCGCGGGACGACCGACGTTCCCGCGGCCCAGGACGGAACTGGGGGGCACAGCGTAGGCTGCGCTCCGGTGCGGTTGTTTCATCCGACAGCGTTGCTGTGTCGCGAGCTCATGCGGGCGCTTCCCGAGCGGCCGTTCGCGATCGAGTTCTGGGATGGCGGAAGGGTGCCCGCGACTGTCCCGGAGACGCCCACTTTCTTCGTTCGTCGTCCTTCGGCGATTGCCCACGCGCTGCGAGCGCCGGGACCGCTAGGGCTCGGGCGGGCGTACGTCGAGGGATCGCTTGAGACCGACGACATCGACGCGGCCTTCCTCGTGATCGACGACTGGGTGCCGCCGCCGATCCCATGGGGTGAGGCGGTGCGACTGATTGGCGCGCTTGCGCTGGCAGCGCTGCCAGCGGGGATTCCGCGGCGGCCCTCCAGCGAGCTGTTGCTGGGCGGCCTGCGCCACAGCCCGGAGCGGGACGCAGAGGCCATTCGTTACCACTACGACGTCGGCAACGACTTCTTTGCATTGTTTCTGGACGAGTCGATGACCTACAGCTGCGCCGTCTTCTCGCGCGGAGCGGACACGCTTGCCGAGGCCCAGCGTGCCAAGCTCGACCTGATCGCACAAAAGCTTGAGCTGACACCGGGACAGCGGGTGCTCGACGTCGGCTGCGGCTGGGGGAGCTTCGCGATCCACGCCGCGCGCGAATACGGCGTGACTGTGACAGGGATTACGGTCTCGCCGTCGCAGGCCGAGCTCGCTCGCCAGCGTGTCGGCGATGCCGGGCTCGCCGATCGTGTCGAGATCCGTACCGCCGACTACCGCGAGCTCACCGGCGAGACCTATGACGCGATCGCGAGCATCGGCATGGCCGAGCACGTCGGCGATGCGCAGATCGACGTCTACGCGCGCTCGCTGAACCGCGCGCTGAAGCCGGGCGGGTTGCTGCTCAACCACGCGATCAGCCTGACGCGCCCCGAGGAGGACCCGCTCGCCGACAAGTTCACGATGCGTTACGTGTTCCCCGACGGCGAGCCGTTGCTGCTCTCGCGCGTGCAGCTCGCGTTCGAGCGGGCTCGCTTTCACACCGAGCACATCGAGGGGTTCATGAGCGACTACGCGCTCACGCTGCGTCATTGGCACGATCGTCTCGATGAGCGGCTCGTCGAGGCCGAGCAGCTCGCCGGAGCCGAGCGGCTGCGCATCTGGCGGTTGTATCTGCGCGCCGCTCGGCACGGGTTCGACGTCGGCTACACCGCCGTCTACCAGCTGAAGGCGCGGAAGCCCGCCTGATGAAGGACGGGTCAGGCGCTCGCGGCGCCGAGCTCGGCGAGCAGGACGTTCGCCTGTCCCGCGCCCGGCTGGTCGCCCTTCGCTTCGAACTCGGCGAGCGCCTTATCGGCTGCTTCCGTCGCATCGCCACCGCGGCCGCTTGCTGCCAGCACCTGCGCGAGTGTCAGCAGAGCCTGGCCACGGAACGATAGGAAGTCCGTCTTGAACGCGTAGTCGACGCCGCTGCGTGCCCAGCGCTCTGCGGCCTGCGCGTTGCCCTCGGCGAGCGCGAGGCGTGCCCGGACCGGATGCGTGATCGCGAAGTTGATCGCGTCGTCGGCGGACCCGAGCTCTTCTGCGAGCTCGACTGCCGCTCGGGCTGCCGCGCGCTCGCCGCACGCCTCGTGCGCGCGAGCGAGCTGTGCTTGTACCGTCGAGCGATACGAGCGCTCGCCGAGCCCGGTGAGGACCGCGTCGGCCTGCTCGAGTGCGATCACTGCGCCGCCCGGATTGCCCGCGGCGACGTAGACGCTCCCAAGTTGCTGCGCGGCCGCAGCCGCGAGGACGTCGAGTCCCATCGCTCGCATGGCTTCCACCGAGTGTTCGACCAGCGCCACCGCGTCGTCGTAGTCTCCGGCCATCCGTGCCGCCTCGCCGCGCGCCCAGCCGATGAACGCCGCGAGGAGAGGTCCAGGACTGTCGGCGGCAATCGCGTCGAGCTTTGCTCGCATCGACTGCGCCGGCTCGGGCCCGAACAAGAGCGTTGCCACGTACTCACCGAGTGCCCGTGCCCGCAGGCGTTCGTCGCCGGCCGCGCGGGCGCTCTCTGCGGCGAGCAGTGCCTCCACGCCCGCCGGCTGGGCGCGGCTGCGCACCCAATGCGAGCGGAAGGCGACCAGCCGTGCGTTGGCGAGTGCACGCTGATCATCGAGCGCGGCGAGTTCGTCGAGCAGTCCCGGGAGGGTCGCTTCGACCGTCGCGAGCGCTCTGTCGGGATCGACGTGGAGCTGGAGGACGATCCGGTGTAACGCGGCGACGGCGGCGGTCGCCGGCCGTGACTCGGCGATTCGCAAGAGATCCTCTACCGCGACGAAGCTGCCGGCGTCGATCAGCGTCGCGGCCAGCTCAACGGCGATCCGCGCGCGCTCCTCGCCCGCCTCGCCGGTCAACGCGAACGCACGCTCCAAGAAGCTGCGCGCCGCGACCACGTCACTGCGCTCGCCCGCGCGCCGGCCCGCAGTCTCGAGTCGCCCAGCCGCCCGGCGGGCGAGTGCGGGCTCGACCTCGCGCCCGAGCTCCCGGCGGTAGCGCACGGCCTGTTCGAGGTGCCAGGCGGCGATCTCGTCGAGCTCGGCGAGATCGAGTGCAAACTCCTCGAGCCAGTCGGCGAAGCGCTCGTGAAGATCGGCGCGGACCGCCTTCGGCAGGCCGTCGTAGGCAGCGTCGCGGATGAGCAGGTGGCGGAAACGGAAGGCGCCGTCGTCGCCGATCGTCGCCGGGTGGGGGCGGATCAGCTCCTTCCGCACGAGCCCCGCGAGACGTGGTTCGACCTCGCCCGAGGCAGCCGCGCCGACCAGCGCTCGCACGGCGAGACCGTGGAAGACCTCACCTTCGATCGCGCCGCACTCGAGGACCTCGCGGTCCTCGGTGGCGAGACGCTCGAGCCGCGCGCCGAGTAGCGCCTGGATCGTCGGCGGGACCGAATCGCTGTCGCCCTCGCGCGCGAGCGCGATCATCTCCTCGAGAAAAAGGGGGTTGCCCTGGCTCGCGGCGACGGCGCGGGCGCGCGCTTGCTCGTCAAGCCCATCGCCGAGCCGCTCGACGAGCGCCGCGCAGGCCTCATCGCCGAGCGGTTCGAGCAGGACGGTCGTTGCGTTGAGCTTCCCGCCGGCCCACGCTGGGCGCTCCTCGAGCAGCTCCGGCCGCGCCGTGCAAAGGATCAGGATCGGTGCTCCACGCGAGAGGTCGGCGACGTGGTCGATTAGATCGAGCAGCATCGCCTCGGCCCACTGCAGGTCATCGATATGCAGGATCAGCGGCCGCTCGGCAGCGAGGGATTCAAGGAGCAGGCGCACCTCGAGGAACAGCTCGTCGGCGCTCGCAGCGCCGCCGGCCGTCAGGAGGTCGAGAACACGCTGCCCGTGCGCGCCAAGCGGTGTCAGCGCCTCGATCAACGGCCAGAAGGTGATCCCCTCGCCGTAGTACAGGCAGCGACCGCTGAGCATGGTCGCGTCCTCGCCGATGTCGCCGAGCAGCTCGCGGACGAGGCGTGACTTTCCGACGCCGGCGCTCCCGAGCAGCGTGAACAGGTGACAGCCCGACTCCTCGACCGCGCGGCTCCAGCCGTCGCGCAGCCGGCGCAGCTGACGCTCGCGGCCGACGAACGGCGTGTCGTGGCGGCGTGCGATCACAGGCGCCGCCGCGTCAAGGCTGATCAGGCGGAATGCCGCGACCGGCTGGGACTTGCCCTTCAGCGTCAGTGGCTCGAGCGGCTGCGCCTCGACCGCGTGGCGCACGAGCTGGTAGGTCTCTGGACCAAGGACAATCTCGCCCTCGCCGGCGGTCTGCTCGAGCCGGGCTGCGACGTTCATCGCGTCGCCGACGGTCAGCGTGTCGCCCTCGCTGGCGAGTACCGAGCCCGTGTTGACGCCGGTACGGAAGCGCAGCACTACGCCGACCTCGGCGGCGAGCGCCGGTAGACGCTCGCGGATCTCAGCCGCCGCGCGCACCGCACGTAGCGCGTCGTCCTCGTGGATCTGCGGCACACCGAACAAAGCGACGACCGCATCGCCGATGAACTTCTCGACCGTCCCACCGTGACGCTCGATCGTCGCGCGCATCTCGGCGAAGTAGCGCTGCATCACAGCCCGCAGCGCCTCGGGATCGATCTCTTCGCCGAGTGTCGTGGAACCGACGACGTCGCAGAACAGCGCGGTCACGACCTTGCGTGTCTCCCGCACCGGCGCCTGCGCCTCGAGCGGCGCGCCGCAGCCGCCGCAGAAGCGAAACGTGCCGGGACTCTCGACACCGCAGCGATCACAGACGACCACCAGCTCAAGCCTCCAACCCGCAGGACGCGACCTCCGCTGCCATTGTGCCGGATCGGTGACGATCAGCACGACCCGTGCGTGACCCCTGGTTGCGCCGGCCGTGCGTCGTCCGCATCGGTCGACGTCGAAAGTGGCCCTTTGCGACCGGACGGACATCCATCTGGAGCGCGATCGCGCTAGCGCATCGGACGAGGCTTGGAAGCGGCGAAGTTTCAGGCGCTTCGCGAAACGGGAGCGACGGGACTCGAACCCGCGACCTCCGGCGTGACAGAAGCGAGCTTGTCCGGTCGTGACCGCGCGAAAAGCCCATAGTTCCGGGCGATCTGGCGCACCCAGACGATGACGAGACCATCTTGGGATTGGCCTAGTTTGCAAGGAATTGACAGGGGTTCGGGCACAAGAAGGGACGCTTGTGCCCAAACGTCGAGGCGGCTCATGTCGCCTGCGTTCACGCGGATGCGACACTCTGAGTCGTGGCGGCAACGTCTCGGCGCAGCAGCCAGGTGATGCGGCGGTGGCTGTATGACCGACCGGGCCTTCTGCGTCGCGTCGCGCCGGCAGACCGTCAGCGGGTGGCAATTGCGCGCGCCTGGGTCGATTACACCGCTGACAGCGAGGAGGCGAACGACTGGGTCCTTCTCCGCCTGTTCGACGTTGGTTACGAGGGCTCCATCGAGGAGCAATGGCTGATGCTGTTGAGCCGATGCGCGGCGGCGAGTCAAGCAGAGTTAGAGGTAGTCGCGGTCCTCGGCGCCGGTTTTCTTGAGGACTTCATCAAGGAGGACCGCAGAGGCTTCGGCGACGAAGCGATGGACCTCATCGAACCCCAGCTAGCGTCGAATCCAACGCTGCTTTACGCGCTCAGAGGGTCTGGCCGGGAGATGACATGCGCCCACGGGTTGAGCGCACACTCGCGGCGCACGGGCAACAGCCCTATTAGTCAGCACAAGCACGCGCGAGGCAGCGGCCATGTCTGCTGCGTTCAAGCGTGCCGCTGAAAATGGCCTATGTCGACGATGTCGATCTGGGTGCCACGAGCAAGACCACGGGTCTGTCCGCCCTATTTGCGATTGGTTGCGTTAGGCACTGGTGCCTAAATCCACAGTCGGCTTACGACGTACCTTCGTACGTTGTCGCGCGGCCTCCTGCTTGCTACGCCCTTGCCGTATGCGGGATAACTAGAGGACTGCCAGAGGGTTGACCGGAGAGCCGGATCCGCCCTTGACCCTCAAGGGCGCGACAATCAGCTGGAACTCCCAGCGCCTCTCCTCGGCGCAGACGAGAGCGAGGGGCTCGAGCAGGGCGTTGTCGACGAGGGCTATACCGAGCGCCCAGATTGCCGCATGCACCGCGAAGGCGAGATCGAACCCGTTCGGCCGCAGGTCCATCATGTCCCACACTAGGAGCGCCGCGTCGACCTCGCGCAGGAAGGGCAGACAGGACACGTGAAGGCCGGGCCGCGTTGAGGTGCTGACGTCCAGACTGCCAGCACCCCACGGCGTGTTGACGGCGCTGAAGCGCTCGCGCCCCGAGTGCACCACGACTGCGTCGCCAGGCTCAATCTCGATGCCGGTGGCGACCGCGACGTCGGCTAGTTCGTCGCCCGTCACCGGCTCCTCCGGCGTTACATACGGCACGCCACGATGGCGTGGGATATCGAGCAAAACGCCACGCGTGACGATGCCGTCACCGAGCGTCTCGATATCGGCGTAGCGCGAGCCGTCCTCCTCGTCAACCTCGCGGTCGGGATCGCGGCCGTTCCACATGCCGTCCTCGTCCCAGACATGGCACAGCGCGTCGATGTGGGTCGATGCCGTCCCGTGATAATCGATCCCGAGGCGGTCG
>DATAWT010000076.1:0-20142 GCA_036267075.1 Solirubrobacteraceae bacterium | reverse complement strand
AGGCAGAGCCCCAACCACATCTCCCAGGCCTGTTTGGAGCCTGATGGAATTGGCACCGTTTTCCGCTTGCGCGGATTGGTTGCCGGGGTTTCATAGGGCCAGTCCCTCCACCCCTCTGGATGCGATCCAGCTATGTAGCGGCAAGTATAGCGTCGCGGCGTGCTATAGCAGGGGCATGGCCGACGAGAACGCCGAAGCAGCAATCGAGCGGATTTTCGCGGCGCTCGAGCCGGTCGCCGACGCCGATCGCCTGCGCGCGCTGGTGATCGTCAACCCGTTCGCGACCACGGTCTCCGACCGCCTGCGCAACCTCGTCGTCCACGCGCTCTCGGCCCGCTACAGCGTCGAGGCGGTCGACACGCAGCGGCGCGGGCATGCCAGCGAGCTCGCACGTGAGGCGGCCGCCGAAGGCTATGACGTCGTGATCGCCTTTGGCGGCGACGGGACCGTCAACGAGGCCGCAAACGGCCTTGCCGGCTCGAGCACGCCGCTGACGTGCCTCCCGGGCGGTTCGGCGAACGTCTTCTGCAAGCTGCTCGGGATCCCCGCCGAGATCGTCGATGCGACCGAGCACCTCCTCGCGGTCGCCGACCGCTTCGCCCCGCGGCTCATCGATCTCGGCGCGGTCGAGGGGCGCCTCTACACCTTCAGCGCCGGCGTTGGGATCGACGCCCACGTCGTCCGCACCGTCGACGCGCGGCCGCGCCTGAAGGCCCGCTTCGGTCCCTACTTCTATCTCGCGGCCGCGGTCGCGACGTTCGCCCGCCACTACGCCGTCGCGGCACCGCGGATGTTTGTCAGCGCGGGCGGTGAGAGCGTCGCGGGAGTGACCGCCGTGATCCAGAACGCCGAGCACTACACCTACTGGCGCCAGCGGCCGCTCGACCTCGCTGCCGGCGCAACCCTCGACGGCGGGACGCTGTCAGCGGTGGTGCTCGCACGCGCGAGCGTCCTCGGCGTGGCGACGCTCGGGGTGCGCGCGCTCGCCGGCCGCGGCGGCGTCACGCGCCACCGCCAGATCCGCGCGCTGCCCGCCTCGACCGCGATCACCGTCTCAAGCTCGACCGGGCGGCCGCTGCCGCTGCAGGTCGACGGCGACTACATCGGCGAGGTGACCGAGGCGCGCTTCACGATCCGCCCGCGGGCGCTGGCGGTCGTGGCCTAGCTCAGCTGCCGGGCGTGACGCGGAAGGCGTCGAAGACCGACTCGATGTTGCGAAGGCGGCTGATCGTCGTCTTGAGCGTCTGGGTGTCGGGGCACTCGACGACGAAACGGTTTCGGATCATCGGCGGGCTTGCGGTGCACTGCGCCTCGACGATGTTCATGCCGGCCTCGGAGAAGGTTCGCGAGAGATCCTCGAGCAGCCGGTGGCGGTCCCAGCCGTCGATCTGGATCTCGACCTTGAAGCCGGTCGTCTGCCCGCCGTCCCAGCTGACCGGCGTGAAGCGGTCGCCGTCGCGGCTGAGCGCTCGTGCGTTCGAGCAGTCGCCGCGGTGGATCGTGATGCCGCGGCCGAGCGAGATGTAGCCGACGATCTCATCGCCCGGCACCGGACGGCAGCACTTCGCCATCCGCAGCAGGACATCGCTGACGCCCTCGACGCGGATCCCGAAGTCACTCGAGGAGGTGGTCGGGCGGCGGCGTTCGCGCCGCGAGGAGATCAGCGTCGAGGCGGCGGTCTGCTCGCCGTCGGCGGACTCGCCCTGCTTGAGGCGATGGAGGATCTTCCCGACGACGGTCCGCGGCGAGACCTTCGCGCTGCCGAGCGCGATGTAGAAGTCGTCGGCCTTGCGGAAGCCGAGCTCGCGGATCACGTCGGCAAGCAGCGCCGAGCCGCTGATTCGCTGTGCCGGCAGGCCCTGCTTGCGAAGCGCCTCCTGAAGCGCCTCGCGCCCGGAGTGCTCGGTGTCCTGGCGGCTTTCGGCCTTGAACCACTGCTTGATCTTGTTGCGCGCGCGCGAGGTCTTGACGACCGCCAGCCAGTCGCGCGAGGGCCCGCGTTCGCGCTTTGAGGTGAGGACCTCGACGATGTCGCCCGAGCGCAGCTCGTAGCTGAGCGGGACGATCTTGCCGTTGACCTTCGCGCCGACGCAGCGGTGGCCGACGTCGGTGTGCACCTCGTAGGCGAAGTCGAGCGGAGTCGCCCCCGCCGCCAGCGATTTGACCTCGCCCTTCGGCGTGAACACATAGACCTCGTCCTCGAAGAGGTCGACGCGGAGCGTCTCCATGAACTCCTTGGGGTCAGAGGTCTCGCTCTGCCAGTCGACCATCGAGCGCAGCCACGTCAGCTTCTCCTCGTCGACCGACCAGTTCGTGCGGCCGCTGCGGTCGGGGCGCTGGGCCTGCTTGTACATCCAGTGCGCGGCGACGCCGTACTCGGCCATGTTGTGCATCTCGCGCGTCCGGATCTGGATCTCGAGCGGCTGTCCCTCGGGCCCGATCACGGTCGTGTGCAGCGACTGGTACATGTTGAACTTGGGCATCGCCACGAAGTCCTTGAAGCGGCCGGGGAGCGGCTTCCACAGCGAATGGACGATGCCGACGGCGCCGTAGCAGTCCTTCGTCGTCGCGACGACGACGCGCATCGCCGTGAGGTCGTAGATCTCGTTGAACTCGCGGCCCTTGCGGGTCATCTTGGCGTAGATCGAGTAGAAGTGCTTGGCGCGGCCGGAGATCGAGGCGCTGATGCCGAGCGCGTCAAGCTCGCGCTGAAGGATCTCGCCGGCGGCGTCGACGTAGCGCTCGCGGTCGTCGCGCTGCTGCGCCACGAGAATCTTGATCTCCTCGTACTTGCGCGGGTGAAGCGTCGCGAAGGCGAGGTCCTCGAGCTCCCACTTGATCGCGTGGATGCCGAGGCGGTGGGCGATCGGCGCGTAGATCTCAATCGTCTCCTTGGCCTTCTCGATCTGCTTCTGCTTGGGCAGCGCGCCGATCGTGCGCATGTTGTGGAGGCGGTCCGCGAGCTTGATCAGGATGACCCGCACGTCGCTGGCCATCGCGACGATCATCTTGCGGTAGTTCTCGGCCTGCGCCTCATCGCGCGAGGAGAAGGTGATCCCGGTCAGCTTGGTGACGCCGTCGACGAGGCTCGAGATCTCCTCGCCGAAGCGCTCGCGAACCTCATCGAGTGAGGCCGTCGTGTCCTCGACGGTGTCGTGCAGCAGCGCCGCGCAGAGCGTCTCGGTGTCAAGGCGCATGCTGGCGCAGATCCGCGCGACGCCGACCGGGTGGACGATGAACTCCTCGCCCGAGCGCCGGCGCTGGTCGGCGTGGTGCTCGCACGCGAAGACGAACGCGGCTGCGACCGCGTCGCGGTCGATCGGGACGAGTGAGTCCTCCGCGTGCTCCTCGACGATCGCGAACAGGTCAGCGAGCAGTTGGTGCTCGCGCTCGGTCAGCTCGGCGAGGTCCGGCTTGGGTGCCGTGGCGACCTGCTCTAGGCCGCCTTCGCTGTCGTCAATCCCAGATATGTCAGGCCGTCCTGTCGCAGTCCTTCGTAGTGGAGGTAGGCCGCCGATTGCTCGAGCGACACCCTACCCCGCTCGGTTACGGCGACCGAAGTCCGCTCGCGGTCGAGTGCGACGAGGCCGACCTCCGTCAGGATCCGCAGCAGGCGCCCGGCTTGCTCGGGCGACGCCGCCTCCTCGCGAAGGACGGTCTCAAGCTCTCGCCCGCCCACGCCGCCGCGGTCGCGAAGCGCCCGGTAGCAGCCGGTCAGCGAACTGCGGAGACCGTATTCCCGCTCGTGGATATGTGCAGCAAAGCGTAGCTCAGCCGTCCCCCACGCCAGGTAGGTGCGCGAGCCGCGCTCCCCGGCGATCGCGCCGTCGCGTTCGCAGAGGGCGGGGTCCAGGGCGATCGCGCTCGGGAATGCCAGCGCGATCTCGGGGTCGCGAGCGAGCGCGGAATAGGAGATCAGCGAGAACCCGCCGAGGCGCCCGTCGAGGTGGCGTGCGCGAGCCGGCGCGTCGGCGACCACGACGAGGAGCGCCTCTCCGGCGGCGTGCAGGCGCGTGATCAGCGCCGCGATGCCGTGTCCGCGGTGGTCGAGGAGCACACGCGAACTCGTGGACCGCGACGGCTCGGCGGCGAGATCGCGGTCGATCTCCGCGAAGACGCGCTGGAGGTAATCGCCGTCCTCCCCCAGCAGCTCGACCGGCGCCGGATCGCAGGCCGCGGCACGGCGCAGGATCAGCCGCGGCTCGACGACCCCGCGCCATTCGTCGCGCTCCAGCGTGAACGTCGCATCGACGGGCTCATCACAGGCGACCGGCAGGCGCGCGCCCGAGCCGAAGCAGACCGCCCGCGCCTTCCCGGCCCCGGAGCTGACGGTGAAGCGGGCGTGATCGCTTCGGGCGTCGCCGCCGAAACCGATCGGGTCGCTGAACGTTGCCGCGGGCAGCATCAGCGAGACCGCCGGGTTACCCGCGCCGAAGGGCGCGAGCTGGGCGAGCTCCTCGGCGAGCGCGAGGCCCACGTCCTCGCCGGAGGCGACGGCGTCGACGCGCTCGACGGGTCGCAGGTCCGCGGGCGAGAGCGTGGCCTGCGCGTGGGCGACGAAGGCGGCGCGGAACGCGTCGACGCGCTCGGGCTCGATCGTCAGGCCCGCCGCCGCGCGGTGGCCGCCGTGGCGTTCGAGATGCTCGGCAACGGCATCGAGCCCGCCGAGCAGATCGAAGGCCGGGATCGAGCGGCCGGAGCCGCTTGCCAGACCGGCCTCGCCCTCGGCGGGCAGGGCGATCATCACCACCGGGCGGTGGCGGCGCTCGGCGATCCGCGCGGCGACGATCCCGATCACGCCGGGGTGCCAGCCCGGCGCGGCGAGCACATACGCGGGGGCGTCTGAGTCCGCGCCAGCCACCAGCGACTCGGCCTCGAAGCGGATCCGCGTCTCGACGTGGCGGCGCTCGGCGTTGGCGTGGTCGAGTTCGCCCGCGAGCTCGCGGGCGCGTTCGGCGTCCTCGGTCAGGAGCAATTCGAGCGCGCTGTCGGCGCGGTAGAGGCGCCCGGCGGCATTGATGCGCGGCGCGAGGCGGAAGGCCAGCGCGCGCTCGTCAAGGCGAAGCGGCTCGACGCGGGCGATGCTCATCAGCGCGCGCAGCCCGGGCCGCGCCGTCCCCGCAAGGGCGCGCAGGCCGCAGCGGACGAGACGGCGGTTCTCACCGCGCAGCGGGACCACGTCGGCGACGGTCGCGAGCGCGACGAGCTCGAGGTCGCTGTCGCGCTCGGCGGCATCCAGTCCGGCGTGCTCGCGCAGCGCCTGCGCGAGCTTCGCCGCGACGGCCGTCGCGCACAGCTGCGCGAACGGGTAGCCGCTGACGGCGGGGTGGATGATCGGAGCGTCGGGTAGCGCGCCGTCCTCGCGCGGGCTGTGGTGGTCGGTGACCAGGACGTCGATCCCGGCGGCGCGCGCCTGCGCCACCTCGGCAACGGCGGTGATCGCGCAGTCGACGGTTATCAGCAGGCCCGTCCCGCCGGCCGCGAGACGCTCGACGGTCGCCGCTGAGAGGCCGTAGCCCTCCCCCTGGCGGTCCGGCAGGTGCCAGTCGGCGTCGGCGCCGAGCTCGCGCAGCGCGGCGATCATGATCGCCGTGGAGCAGACGCCGTCGCAGTCGTAGTCGCCGTGGACTGTGATCTTCGATCCCAGCGCGATGTGGTCGCAGATCAGCTCGACGGCCGTCGCCATCCCGCGAAACTCGCCAGGGCGGTGCGTCTCTCGCGCGGCTAGGAACTCACGCGCGTCGCGCGGATCGCCGAGGCCGCGCCGGACGAGTACCTGCGCGAGCACCGTGCTCGCCGGAAGCTCGCGCTCCAGACGCTCGACAGCATCAACCGCGGCGACCGGTATTTCGAAGCGCACCTCGTCCATTAACGCGCCAAATCCGCGGCTCCTACGCCGCGGACTGCCGGGTCCCGCCGCGCCGCCCAACGAAACGGTGCACGACGGGCTCGCCATGAACCGGATACCAGGCAAGGTCGCACTCGTCGCAGGTGTCGTTCGGTCGCTGCGCGAGTAGAAAACGCCTCAGCGAGCCGACGCCACGCCACGTACTGCCCGCGGGCACACTCACGAATGGGGCTCGCATTTCCGGCAGATTGATCGTCACACCGGACGACGTGAAAAGCAGACGCCGACAGGCCCATGCACGACATGTGTCACGAGCATCCGACCGCCGTGCAACACTCTGCAGGAATGAGTGAGGGCCGAAAGGGTCGCGCGCCCCGGTCTAGAACCGGAGCGCGCGGAGTGCGTCTAGGCGACTCGGGCCTGCTCGTTGGCTTCGTGTACCTGCACGAACCAGAAGGGCCCGAAGTCGGCGGCCCCGACCATCGTAGGAAACCGTTGCCCGGCTTGGCACCACACGGTGAGGTCTGTCCCCTCCCCGTAGTGTCCGACCAAGACGTATGTCCCAGTCCGAGGCACGATGTCCCCGGGCTGGTGTCGAAGTAGGGCCATCGAACTGGCCCTCCTTATTGCTCGTAGAAACCCGTTCGTTCGTTCGCGTGCGTCGCGACCGACTCGGGGACCGTCGGATCTCGACGGCCGCAGCAGTGTAGGAGTCGCGCAGGACGTCTCCTGAGCGTTTGCGGCGTGCAGCGGCATCCCCGCTGCACGCCGCCTAGTCCAAGTCGCAAACCCTCATGAGAAGCAGCAAGTTAGGCTGCCTCGCACAACCGCGCGCGGTCAGCGCCGCTGCGCAGCTCGCTCGCGCGCCGCGCCGTACATGTAGATCAGCGCCATTCCTATGAGGGCGCCGGGAACGGCGTAGAGGACGACGCCAAGGTCGGTCGCGTGGCGGCCCGGGATCGCCTTGCCCTTGACCGCGACGCTGATGATCAGGCCGGTGACGATCCCGCCGGCGATCGAGGCCAGGAACGCGCCGACGATCCCGCCGAAGAAGCGGTCCGGGAGCCAGATCGTGAAGTGCCACAGCGCGAGGCCCATGATTACCCAGGCGAGCATTCCCATCAGCGCGGCCTCCCTCTGCGGCGCGAGCGCGACTTCGCGCCGCCGCGCGAGCGCTGCGGGCGCTCGTTGGGCATGACGACGTCCTCGGGGCGCGCGTCAGCGGTCGGATCCTGGACCGGTGGCGGCTCGGGCTCAGCCGTCCGCTGGCGTGTCGGCTCCGTGTGAAGCTCCTCGACCATCTGGCGAAACTCGCTGGCGGCGACCGCGCCATCCGGACGCCCAGGCTCGGTCAGCCGGCGCGGAGGACGGCGGCGGCTGTCGGTCGGTGTGACCTCGCGCGCGGCGGCGCCGGCGGTCGCGTAGGCCGGGACGACACCGCCGTTCTCGGTGGCGATCCGCGCGCGCCGGCGGCGATAGACCGGCTCACGCTCCTTCCAGTGCGTCAGCACCGGCGAGGCGATAAAGATCGACGAGTAGGCGCCCGAGGCGACGCCGACGAGCAGCGCGAACGCGAAGTCCTTGAGCGTCGAGCCGCCGAACAGCAGCAGCGCCAGGATCGGCAGCAGCGTGCACAGGCTCGTCGCCAGCGATCTGGTCAGAACCTCGGACATGGAGCGGTTGACGATCTGGGAGAACGCGGCGTTCTGCATCTTCTGCACGTTCTCGCGGACCCTGTCGAACACGATGATCGTGTCGTACATGGAGTAACCCAAGATCGTGAGCAGGGCCGCCACCGTGTCGGCCGTCACCTGCCTTCCGGTGAGCGCGTAGACGCCGGCTGTGATGAGGAGGTCGTGCATCAGGGCGATCATCACCGGCACGGCGTACTTCCACTGGAAGCGCAGCGCCACGTATATGAAGATCGCCGCGAGCGAGGCGATGATCGCGATCGCCGCGGAGTTGGCGACGGTGTTGCCGAAGCTCGCGCCGACGGAGTTCTCATTGAAGGTGCTGGCGACGATCCCATAGCGCTGGTTGAGCAGCCCGTAGACGGTCTTGTTGGTGCTCCCGGCGCTGCCGATCTGCTCCGCGGTCAGCGTCTTCGTCGTGATCTGGAAGCTGTCGGTCTGCTTTGAGCCCTTGGCGGTCGAGCCGGTTCCCTGCACGACCGGCACGCCGATCGCCTGCCCCTGGCTCTTCAGATGCAGCGAGCCGACCGCCGACTGGACCTGCGCGACGGTCGCGCGATGCTTGAGGGAGACCTGGATCTGGGTGCCGGAGACGAAGTCGATTCCGAAGTTGACGCCGCGCGCGCCGATCGCGACCGCTCCGATCAGGAGGATCGTGCCGGACAGCGTGAAGAACCAGCGCGAGCTGCCCATGAAGTCGAACGTCCAGCTGCGCCGGCGCTTGGACACGCCGAGCGCGCTCGGGGCGCGGATCGCGCGCGTTCGGCCCATCGTGCCGAGGATCGCCCGCGTCGCGGCGACCGCCGTGAAGAGCGAGACGAGCACGCCGATGCCGAGTGTCAGCGCGAAGCCCTGGACGTCTGACTGCGACAGGATGAAGAGGATGAACGCCGCCATGAACGTGACGACGTTGGCGTCGACGATCGCGCTGAAGCCGCGGCGGTAGCCGGCGGTGATCGCGTTCAGCGGCGAGCGCCCGGCGCGCGACTCCTCCTTGACGCGTTCGAATATGACGACGTTGGCGTCGGCGGCGACGCCGATCGTGAGGATCAGGCCGGCGATTCCCGGCAGCGTCAGCGTGACCGGGATGACCTTGATCAGCGCGTAGAAATAGAGCGCGTAGACCGCCAGCGCGGTGACCGCGATGATCCCGAGCACGCGATAGAAGACGAGCAGGAACAGCACCACCAGCAGCAGCCCGACCCCGCCCGCGACAAGCCCCTGGTTGAGCGCCTGGTGCCCGAGCGTCGCCGTGATCGTGCGCGAGGAGATCTCGTTCAGCTTGACCGGCAGCGCGCCGCTGGCGAGCGTGTTGGCGAGCGTCGTGGCGCTCGCGAAGGTGAAGCCGCCGCTGATCTCCGAGCCGTTTGAGGAGTTGATTCCGTCGGGGTACTGGGTGAAGTCGATCGACGGGACGACGACGAGCGCCCCGTCGAGGGTCACCGCGAAGTGCTGGAGGTTGGCGGTCTCGTTCGGTGGCGAGTTCGCCTGACCGCGCTGAGCCAGCGTCTTGGTGACCTTCTGGAAGATCGAGCCGCCGTTGCCCTTGAAGCCGAACGTGACGACGACGCCGTTGGTCGGGTCGGTGTTCTCCTGCGGGTTGGAGATCGACTTGCCGGTCAGGACCGGGTCGTCGCGCAAAACGTAGTAGTCGTTCGGGACGAGGACCCCGGGCGCGGAAGTCGCCTGGATCACGACCGAGCCTGGCTTGACGGCGACGACGCGCGTCCCGGCCGCGAGCTTGACGTGGTGCTCTGTGACGTCGGCCTTCAGCAGCGCCAGGGTCGGCTCGGGACCGACCGGGTAGACCTTCTTGGCCTTGTCGTTGACGTAGTAGTAGACCGGCACCCGCTCGCCGGCATTCGGGTAGATGTGCTCGGGCTGCTTCGAGGCCCGGATCACCGCCTTGTAGTACGAGATCCCGCAGCCGGCGGGGTTGCCCGAGGAGCTGCTCGAAGCGCCGCACGTCACGTTCTGCTGGTTCGCGCCCGCGGGCTTGCCGTTGGGGGCGATCACGCTCGCCTCCCAGTCATAGAAGTAGAGCTGGCCGGCGACGCCGACGATCTTCGCCGCCTGGGCGCTGTTGGTGATGTCCGGCAGGCTGACGGTGATCTCGTTGCCGCCGTAGGAGGTGATCTCGTTGCCGCTGACGCCGATCTGGTCGATGCGCGAGCGCATGATGTTGATCGCGTCGCTCAGCTGGCTGGCGGTCGGGTTCTTGCCCGCCAGGGTCACCGCCTTGAAGGTCAGCTGCGTGCCGCCCTTGAGGTCTAGCCCGAGTCGCGTCTTCTGCGCCTTGACCGCGCCAGGGATGCCGACGACGCCGAGCAGCGACACGAGCACGAGCACCGTGACGACTGTCAAAACGAAGATGTGGCGGGCGCGTTCGCTCATCGCAGGATCATCGGCGCCTCAGCGCGACGGCGTGAGGACGAGCAGCAGGCCGCCGTCGTCGTCATAGGCCGGAAACAGGTCGGCCGTGGCTGTCGCTGAAAGGTCGGAGTCGGTGCGCAGCGTGGCGGGCTTGCCGAGCGCGCGGACACCCCACTCGAGCACCGTCGCGACGTGATCCTCGCCGCTCTCGAAGCGCAGGTCGAGCGCCTCCTTGATCGGCTGGCCGACGACGTCCTCCTCCTCATACCCCGTCAGCTCGAAAGACCCGCGACCGCAGCCGATCACGCGACCCTCGCGGTCGGCGACGAAGAACGCGGCGTCGGGCGCCGGGTAGTAGTCGTCGAGCAGTTCGAAGAGGAACGAGAAGCCGCAGTTGGCGCAGCCCCGATCGTCGCGCCGGAACGCCTCGTAGCGGTCCGAGGCGAGCGAGCGCTCGCCGCAGTTGGGGCAAATGAAGGGGTGAGGCATAGAGGGCTGACAGCCTACAGCTGGGGCCGAAGCGTGGAGCCGGGAGCTTTCCACCCCTAGAACAGTGCGGCCGCGACAGCGGGCGGCGCAAGCTCGAGGTGGGCGAAGGCGGCGGCGGTGGCCGTGCGGCCGCGCGCGGTGCGCTTGAGCATGCCGAGCTGGAGTAGGTAGGGCTCATAGACGTCCTCGATCGTGTCGGGCTCCTCGCCGACGACATCGGCGAGCGTCGTCAGCCCCACCGGCCCGCCGTCGAAGCGCTCGCAGATCGCGCGCAGGATCTCGCGGTCGAGCCGGTCAAGGCCGCGGGTATCGACCTCGAGCAGATCGAGTGCGGCCTGCGCCGCCTCGGCCGTCACGACACCCCCGCCGCGCACCTCCGCGTAATCGCGCGCTCGCTTCAGCAGCCGGTTGGCGACACGCGGCGTGCCGCGGCTGCGTGAGGCGATCGCGACGGCGCCCTGCGCGTCGAGCTCGACGTCGAGGATCCGCGCCGCGCGGACGACGATCTCGGTCAGCTCGGCGGTGCTGTAGGCCTCAAGGCGCGCGTGGATCCCGAAGCGGTCGCGAAGCGGCGTCGTCAGCAGGCCCGCCCTGGTCGTCGCGCCGATCAGCGTGAACGGCGGCAGCTCCAGCGTGACGACGCGGGCGCCTGCACCCTGGCCGACCGTGATCGGCAGGCGGCGGTCCTCCATCGCCGGGTAGAAGGTCTCCTCGAGCGCGCGCGGCAGGCGATGGATCTCATCGACGAAGAAGACGCTGCGCGGATCAAGCGCCGTCAGAAAGGACGCGATATCGCCCTTGCGCTCAAGCGCCGGCCCCGCCGTCTGCACGAACGCGACGTCGAGCTCCGTCGCGATGATCTGGGCGAGCGAGGTCTTGCCGAGACCGGGCGGCCCCGCCAGCAGGACGTGGTCGAGAGCCTCCCCGCGCGCCGTAGCGGCTTCGATCGCGACCGCCAGCTGCTCGCGAAGCTGGGTCTGCCCGACGAACTCCTCAAGGCGCCGCGGGCGAAGCGTGACCTCGAATTCATCCTCGGCGGCCAGATACGGCGTCTGGATGCGCTCCATCGCCTACTCCACCCCGCTCCGGCTCACGCGCAGCGCCGCGGCAAGGAGCTCCTCGGCCGTTTCCCCGTCGGCGCGCGCAAGCATCTGCTCGGCCTCGCCGGAGGCGTAGCCGAGCTCGAGTAGCCCGTCGCGCGCGAGAACGCGCGCCGGGACCGGCTCATCGCCCGAGCGCCGCACGGTGATCCCCTCGCCGATCGCCACGCCGACCTTCTCGCGCAGCTCGACGATGATCCGCTCGGCGGTCCGCTTGCCGACGCCCGGAACGGACTGGAAGAAGCGCGTGTCGCCGGCGGCGATGGCGCCCGCGACGGCGCTGACCGGCCCGGCGCCGAGGACGGCGAGCGCGAGCTTCGGGCCGACCGCCTGCACCGACAGGAGGGCGAGGAACGTCTCGCGCTCGGCGGCGGCTGCGAAGCCGACGAGGACGAGCGCGTCGTCGCGGACGATCAGATGCGTGTGCAGGGTCGCCTCGCTGCCGAGCGGTCCGAGCTCGGCGAGCGTCTGCGCCGACGCCGACAGGCGATAGCCGACGCCGCCGCACATCAGCGTGACGTGCTCTGAGCCGCGCTCGGCGATCTCGCCGCGCAGCATCGCGATCACCGCGCCGCTCCGATCAGCGCGCTCGCGAGCGGCGCATGGTTGGCGTGGCAGATCGCGACCGCGAGGGCGTCGGATGCGTGGTCGGGGTGGGGCTCGCTCGGTAGCGACAGCAGCGCAGCGACCATCCGCGCGACCTGGTCCTTGGGGGCGGCGCCCGATCCGCAGACGGCTCCCTTGACCTGCTGGGGCGTGTATGAGAAGCATTCGACGCCCTGCTGCCCCGCGCAGAGCATCGCCACGCCGCGCGCCTGGCCGACGGCGAAGGCGCTGCGCGCGTTGGCGCCGAAGTAGAGCGTCTCGAGCGCCATCGCGGTCGGGGCGTGCTCGCGGATCAGTGCTCCGAGCGCCTCGTGCAGCTCGCCCAGGCGCTGCTCGGCGCTGCGGTCTGCGGGCGTCTGGACGACGCCCCCGTCGAGGGCGACGAGGCGGCCGCCACGGCGCGCGACGACACCGTAGCCCGTGTTTGCGAGCCCCGGGTCTATTCCGAGCACGATCATTCCTTGGCCTGATTCTGCGCCGTCGGCCGGACGCCTGCCCTGGTTGGGAGACTGCGCTGGTGCAGGAGATCGTCGACGCCCACATCCATGTCTGGCGCCAGGCCGACCTGCCGTGGCTGTCAGGCCCGATGGTGCCGCGCATATTCGGGCCCTACGATCCGCTGCGGCGCGACTACCCGATCGAGGAGTACATCGCGGACGCCCGCTCGGCGGGGATCGAGGCCGCCGTCTACGTCCAGCCGAACTGGCCGCTCGAGCGCTCCGTCGAGGAGGTCGAGTGGGTCGACTCGCTCGCCCGCGAGCACGGCTGGCCGCAGGCGATCGTCGGTTCCGCCGACATGTTCGCGCCGGGCGCGGGCGAGGTCTTCGAGCGCCAGCGCGCGGCCTCGCCGTTGATCCGCGGAGCCCGCCTGCAGCTCCACTGGCACGAGCGCGCGAGCTTCCGCTACGCCGCGGCGCCCGATCGGATGAAGGACCCGGTCTTCAGAGCGAGCGTGGGCGCTCTCGCCGAGCTCGGCTGGCTGTTCGAGCTGCAGGTCTTCCCCGCCCAGGCCGCCGACGCCGCGGCGCTCGCCGCCGAGTTTCACGAGGTCACCTTCGTCCTCGTGCACGCGCTGATGCTCGAAAGCGGCGCCGGCGAGGACGTGGCGCGCTGGCGCGAGGGTCTCGAGCTGCTCGCGGCGCAGCCGAACGTCGTCGCCAAGCTGTCCGGGCAGGGGACGTTCGTGCACCGCGTCGATGAGGCGCTGATCTCGCTCGTCGCGAACACCGCGCTCGAGCTGTTCGGCCCGAGCCGCTGCATGTTCGGCAGCAACTTCCCGATCGAGAGCCTCTGGACCACGTTGCCCGAGCTCGTGCAGGCCTGGCGGCGGGTGCTCGCGTCGCTCGACGCGAGCACGCGTGCTGAGGTGCTCTCAGAGACCGCCCGGCGCGTCTACTCGATCAGGAGCCGTGGCCGCAGTGCTTGAAGCCGTAGGCCTTGGCGATGCCCGTGTAGAGCGTCACATCGGCGGTGATCTGGCTCGCGTCGGTCGACTTGGCGGCCGTGTCGTGCTTGCGCAGCGCGCTCGCGTACGAGCTGAGCGCCGAGGCCTCACCGTCGAGGGCGCCGAGCATCTGCCCGAGCGTCTTCGAGTCGGAGCTCGGCTCCGCGAGCGCCCGCAGCTTCGCGACGCCCGCGTGGATGATCGCGCTCGCGTGCTCAAGGGCCGCGGCGCCCGCCGCGATCTTCTGCGGCTTCGCCGAGAGGGTCGCGGTCTCGCGTGCGAGAACCGGCGCGAGCGCGGCCTCCGAGGCGTGGCAGATCGCGTCCGCGGAGGTGACGAAGGCGGCCTTCGACACGGAGCCGCCCTTCGAGCCGGGCACCTTCGAGGAGGACCCGCACCCGCCGGCGATCAGCGCGATCGCTGCCAGCGCCCCCGCCGCGGCGACGCGCACTCTGATCAGCCGACGACCTTTTCGAGGATCTCGTCGGAGACCTCGAAGTTGGCGTGCACCGCGCCGACGTCGTCGTTGTCCTCGAGCGCCTCGATCAGCCTGAACAGCTTCGTGGCGCTCGCCTCGTCGAGCTCCACGCGCGTCGTCGGCCGCTGCACGACGTCGGCGCTCTCGATCTCGATTCCCTCGCCCTCGATCGCCGTTCGAACGGACGAGAGGTCGCTCGGGGCCGTGACGATCTCGAGCGTGTCCTCGTCGGCGACGATGTCCTCGGCGCCGGCCTCGACGGCGACCAGCAGATCGTCCTCGCTGTAGCGCGAGGCGTCGATCGCGACCACGCCGCGCTTCTCGAACAGGTACGAGACGCTGCCCGGCTCGCCGAGGTTGCCGCCGTGCTTGCTGAGCAGGTGGCGCACGTCGGCGCCGGTGCGGTTGCGGTTGTCGGTGTAGGCCTCGATCAGAAGGGCGGTCCCGCCCGGCCCGTAGCCCTCGTAGAGGACCGTCTCGATCGCGTCGGCGTCGGCCCCGGCGCCGGTGCCCTTGGCGATCGCGCGCTCGATGTTGTCCTTGGGCATCGAGGCGTCCTTGGCCTTCTGCACGGCGTTCCACAGCGCCGAATTGGCCTCGGGGTCGCCCCCGCCCTCACGCGCAGCGACGCTGATCGCGCGCGCGAGCTTCGTGAACTGCGCGCCGCGGCGGGCGTCGACGATCGCCTTCTTGTGCTTGATACCGGCCCATTTGGAGTGTCCAGACATGCGATCCATTCTACGAGCCCCGCCCGACCGCTTACGCTCGGGCGCGCTCGAACGGCGCCGCGCGCATAGCATCAGCGCGCGTGGCACTCGACCGCAGCATCTTCAAGGCCTACGACATCCGCGGGCTCTACGGCTCGCAGATCGACGCTGAGCTCGCCGAGCAGATCGGCCGGGCCTTCGCGCGCGTCCTCGCGCGGATGGCCGGCAAGCCGACCGGCGAACTGCGCGTCGCGCTGGGCCACGACATGCGCCTCAGCGCTCCCGAGCTCGCCGCCCGCTACCGCGACGGGATCGCCGCCGAGGGCGCGCATGTCCTCGACGCCGGCGAGGTCGCGACCGAGGTCGTCTACTTCCTGGTCGGCTCGCTGGAGCTCGACGGCGGCCTGATCTGCACCGCCTCGCACAACCCGCGCGCCTACACCGGCGCGAAGCTCGTCGGCCAAGGCGCGCTCGCGCTGTCAGGCGACAGCGGGATCGGCGAGGTGGCAGACCTCATCGAGGCCGGGCTGCCGCCGGCGCCGGGCGGCGGCGCCGTCGAGGCGGTCGCCTGGGAGGAGGCCTACCGCGCCGCCGTGCAGGAGTTCATCGATCCCGCCGCGATATGCGGGCTGAAGGTCGTCCTCGACGGCGGCAACGGGATGGCCGGTCCGACGATCGGGCCGATCCTCGAAGCGCTCGACATCGAGCTCGTCCCGACCTACTGGCGCCCCGACGGCGAGTTCCCCGACCACGAGCCGAACCCGCTGCTGCCCGAGAACCGCGCCGCGGTGATCGCCGCCGTGCGCTCCAATGCCGCCGACCTCGCGATCGCCTTCGACGGCGACGCCGACCGCTGCTTCTTCATCGACGAGACCGGCGAGTTCATCGACGGCGACTTCATGACCGCTCTGCTGGCCGGCTCGCTGCTTGAAACCCACCCTGGCGCGGCGATCCTCTACGACGTCCGCGCGAGCCGCGCCGTCGCCGACACCGTCGAGGCCGCCGGCGGGACCGCCCACCGAAACCGCGTCGGCCACGCCTTCTTCAAGCAGCGGATGCGCGAGGAGGGCTCGCTGTTCGGCGGCGAGGTCTCAGGCCACTACTACTTCCACGACTTCCACTGTGCCGACTCCGGGACGATCCCGGCGCTGCTGATGCTGCAGCTGTGCGCCCGCGCCGGGCGGCCGGTCTCCGAGCTCCTCGCGCCGCTTCGCTCGCGCTACTTCATCAGCGGTGAGATCAACAGCGAGGTCGCAGACCAGGAGGCGAAGATCTCCCAGATCGCCGAGCGCTACTCGGACGCCAGCCAGGACACCCTCGACGGCATCTCGATCGACTACGACGACTGGCACTTCAACGTGCGCCCCTCGAACACCGAGCCGCTGCTGCGGCTGTGCCTCGAGTCGCTCGTCTCGCACGCCGACATGGAGCGCCGCCGCGACGAGGTCCTAGAGCTGATCCGCGGCTGAGGAGCTCTCGAGCTCCACAAGGTGCGCGACGTTCGCAGCGTCCTCGGACTGCGTGCTGGCCGGCGTCTCAAACCAGGCGTCGAGGATCTCGCCGAGCACCCCCGCTCCGACCGCGCGCAGGCTGAGCGCCAGCACGTTGGCATCGTTCCAGCGGCGCACTCCGGCGGCCGTAGTCGCGTCACCGCACAGCGCGGCGCGCACCCCGGCGACCTTGTTGGCGGCGATCGAGGCCCCGGTGCCCGTCCAGCAGCAGACGATCGCCAGCTCTGCCCGCCCCTCGGCGACGTCGCGCGCGGCGGCGGCCGACGCCCAGGCCCAGTCGCCGCGCTCCTGCTCAGACAGCGCGCCATGGCAGAGCGTCTCGTGGCCGCGCCGCGCCAGCTCCTCAAGCAGCGCATCGGTCAGCGCGACGCGCTCATCGGCGGCGACCGCTATGCGCACCCGGTCTGCTCCAGAAGACGGCGGTGCAGGCGATCGTCGCCGTGCAGCTCGGGGTGGAAGGCGACGGCCGTCACGGCCCCCGAGCGCACCGCGACCGGATGGCCGCCGACCTCGGCGAGCACCTCGACCTCGGCCCCGTGCTCTGCAACCCACGGCGCGCGGATGAAGATCGCGTGGAAGGGGTCGGCGAAGCCGTCGACCACGACGTCGCCCTCGAAGCTTCGAACCTGGCGCCCGAAGGCGTTTCGCAGGCAGCGCATGTCGAGCACGGCGAGATGCTCTGAGTCGAGCATGATCATCCCCGCGCAGGTGCCGAGCACCGGGACGCGGCCGCACAGCTCGCGCAGCGCGTCGGCGATCCCCTCGCGCTCGATGCCGAGCGTCATCGTCGTCGACTCGCCGCCCGGTATGACGAGCGCGTCGAGGCCTTCGAAGTCGGCGCCCTCGCGCAATTCGCGCACGTCGGCGCCGAGCCCGCGCAGGACCTTGCCGTGCGCTTCGAAGTCGCCCTGGAGGGCGAGCACACCCACCCGCGCCGGCATTGCCGCTACCAGCCGCGCGGGGCGAGCAGCTGCTCTTGCGGCAGCTTGCGGGCCTCGAGGCTCGTCATCGCGCTGCCGAGCCCCTCGGACGCCGCGGCGACCCGCTGGGGGTCGGCGTAATGCGTCGTCGCCTCGACGATCGCGGCGGCGCGCGCCGCCGGATCCTCGGACTTGAAGATCCCCGAGCCGACGAACACACCCTCGGCGCCGAGCTGCATGACGAGCGACGCGTCGGTGGGCGTCGCGATCCCTCCGGCACAGAACATCACGACCGGGAGGCGCCCGGCCGAGGCGACCGAGCGGACGAGGTCAAGCGGCGCGGCGAGCTCCTTGGCCGCCGTCGCGAGCTCCTCCTCGCCGAGCGCTCCAAGCCTTCGGATCTCACCGCCGATCGCGCGCAGGTGGCGGACCGCCTCGACGATGTCGCCGGTTCCCGCCTCGCCCTTTGAGCGGATCATCGCCGCGCCCTCGCCGATCCGCCGTAGCGCCTCGCCGAGGTTCGTCGCACCGCACACGAACGGGATCTTGAAGCGCCACTTGTCGATGTGGTTGGCCTCATCGGCGGGCGTCAGGACCTCGGACTCGTCGATGTAGTCGACCTCGAGCGCCTCGAGCACCTGGGCCTCGGCGAAGTGACCGATCCGCGCCTTCGCCATGACGGGAATCGTGACGACCTCCTGGATGCCGCGGATCATCGCCGGGTCAGACATCCGCGCGACGCCGCCGTCGCGGCGGATGTCGGCGGGGACGCGCTCGAGCGCCATCACCGCGCAGGCACCGGCGTCCTCGGCGATCTTGGCCTGCTCGGGCGTGACGACGTCCATGATCACGCCGCCCTTGAGCATCTCAGCCAGGCCCGCCTTGACGATGAACGTCGCTTCGTCGCGCATCTCCGCTGATTCTACTGGGCCCGCTTGAGCGGTGGCCCGGGCAGGCTAGGAAGTGGCGGCGAACTCCGCGACGAGCGCGTCATAGGTCGCGCGCAGCCCCTCGCGCAGCTCGACCTCCGCGCTCCAGCCGAACGCCTCGCGCGCTCGCGAGGAGTCAAGGCAGCTGCGCTCGAGCTCGCCGGCGCGAAGCGGCGCGAACTGCGGCTCGAGCGTCACCCCGGCCGCGCGCTGGAGCTCCTCATAGAGCGCCGCGACGTCGGTCTCGACGCCGGTCGCGATGTTGAAGACGCCGGCCACCCCGGAGGCCGCGAGCAGCGCGCGGACGACGTCGGCGACGTGGACGTAGTCGCGCGTCGGGGTGCCGTGGCCGTAGAGCACCGGCGCCTCGCCGCGCCACAGCTTGAGGCTGAAGATCGCGACCACGCCGGCCTCGCCGTGGGGGCTCTGGCGCGGCCCGTAGACGTTGCCGAGGCGGCACACCGCGTGGGGCACATCGTGCGCGCGCGACCAGGTCGTGACGAAGGACTCCGCGGCCCATTTCGAGGCGCCGTAGGGGGCCAGCGGCGCCGGGATCCGACCCTCGCCGGTCGGTAGCGGCGCGTCGTTTCCGTACAGTGCGCCGCCGGTGCTCGTGAAGACGACGGGGGCGCCGTGGCGGTGGGCGGCCTCGAGCACGTTGAGCGTCCCGGCGACGTTGACCTCGCAGTCGCGGCGCGGGTCGGCGACCGACGCCGTCACGCTCGCCTGGGCACCGAGATGAAAGACCGCCTGCGGGCGCAGCGCGTCGAAGAGCCGGTCGACAGCGGCGGCGTCTGAGATGTCTGCGACCTCGAGCGTCGCGGCGTCGGCGACGCGCTCCTGCTTGCCGCTTGAGAGGTCGTCGATCACGACCACCTCGCGCCCCTCCGCCAGCAGCGCGTCGACGACGTGGGAGCCGATGAACCCGGCCCCACCCGTCACGATCGCGCTTGCGCTCACGTTAGGCTGCGGCGATGCAGCGGCGGATGGTCGTGGTCGGGGCGCATCGCTCGGCGCAGGCAGTATAGGTCGCGCCCCAGTGGCAATCCGCGCATCGGTCGTCATCTGCGCCTACACCGAGGAGCGCTGGGAGGACCTCGAGCGCGCGCTCGCCTCGGCGCTCGATCAGAGCGCTCCGGCGCTTGAGATCGTCGTCGCGATCGACAACAACGAGGCGCTGCTCGAGCGCGCGCGCGCGGCGCTCGATCGGGCCCGCGTCATAGCCAACGATCGCGCCGCGGGGCTCGCCGGCGCGCGCAACAGCGGTGCCGCCGCAACGAGCGCGCCAGTGATCGCCTTCCTCGACGACGACGCGCGCGCGGCGCGCGACTGGCTCGAGCGCCTGCTCGAGCACTACGAAGATCCGAACGTGCTCGGCGCCGGCGGGCTGATCGAGCCCGACTGGCGCGCCGCCCGCCCGCGCTGGTTCCCCGACGAGTTCGCCTGGGTCGTCGGCTGCAGCTACCGCGGCCTGCCGACCGCCACCGCGGCGGTCCGCAACATGATCGGCGCGAACATGTCGGTGCGGCGGGACGTGCTCGAGGCGATCGGCGGGTTTCGTGAGGACCTCGGGCGGCTGCCCTCGGGAGCGGGAGCGGCGGAGGAGACCGATTTCTGCATCCGCGGCCAGGAGCGCTTTCCAGACGGCCGCTGGCTCTATGTCCCGTCCGCCCGCGTCAGCCACGCGGTCGGCGCCGAGCGCACGAGCTGGGCCTTCTTCCGCCGCCGCTGCATCAACGAGGGGCTCGCGAAGGCGGCGATGGTCGCGGGCACCGGGTCGCGCAGCGGCCTGGCCTCAGAGCGCGCCTACGCGCGGCGAGTCCTGCCCGCCGGCGTCGCGCGCGGCCTCCTCGCGGGTCTGCGCGGTGACCGCTCGGGGCCGCGTCGAAGCGCGGCGATCCTCGGCGGGCTCGCCTACACGACGCTCGGCTACCTGCGCGGGCGCGCTACTTCAGCCGGAAGGCCTTGATGCGGTCGGCGTACTGCTCCTCGTCGCGCGAGTAGACCCCGTAGGCGAGCGCCTGGAGCATGCTCAGCAGCGCCGTG
>DATAWT010000075.1:0-155663 GCA_036267075.1 Solirubrobacteraceae bacterium | reverse complement strand
TCCTGACGCCGCCCAAACAGCACCAGTACGAGATCCGCTGCTACATCCGCGACCCCGACGGCCACCTCATCGAAGTGGGACAAACCACCGACCCAAGCGGCGACTGGGAACCAACCCACTGGCCAGCAACCAACAAGCCCGCGTAACCGCCAAGATCAATGCGTCACGGCTGTCAGCTCTGGCGGTCGACCGGCTGAAGCCGCGCGGGCCTGCCTCGCCCCACACCGCCAGGGTCGCGCCGTCGGCGGGGCGGGCCCGTCAGGGTTTGAGTGCGACCGCCGCCTCCGGTGTCGCGACGCGGAAGCTGAAGCTCTCCTCTAGGTACAGTCGCACGACATCGGCGTCGTGCGAGTCGTAGCCGATCGATAGATCCTGTCCCGACTCGAACACGAAGTCGCCGCCTCGCAGGCTGAGTACGACGGCGCCCTCGACGCCGGGCGCCCAGACGAGCGGGCCCTCGAGGATCTTGACGAGATGGTCGAGCAGCGGGTAGCCGCCGTGTTCGGTTGTTTCGATCGCGCGTCGGTATTGCTCGCGTCCGAGCGCAAGCCCGTACGGGCCCGTGATCCCGCTGCAGAGCAGTCGCTCCACCGCGCCTGCCACTCGCCGTGCGTACTTGTCCGCCTCGCCGAGTTCGAGTTGCTCGTGCGGTGAGGCCTCGGCGATTCCTGTGATCGCCCCACGCCAACCGTGAAACACCGCCGCGTTCTCGGCGAGGGCCATCTGGTGCGCGGCGTCATCGAGCGGCGCGAGGTTCACATCGTCGGCGCCGCGATCACCGTCGCGAAGCTCAGCTCGCGAGAGCTCGAAATCGCGGCGCAGCTCAACGAGCGGCAGGACGCGGCGCTGGCGCCCGGATACGCCCTCGGCTGGCGCCGCGTCCAGCTCGGTGACGCGGCCGATGTTGGTCGCCGAATGTTGCCAGCCGTGTGGGCCCGAGAAATCAACCAGCTTGCGCGCGGCAAGCGCAGTCGCCAGACGCTCCCGCGCCTCCTTGTCGAGCTCCTGCCAGCCGGCGTCGCTGATCGGTGCGTGTGGTCGCAGAAGGTGGTTCATCGCAAACCGCCTCGCAGACTGCCGATTCCGAGCGATCCGTCCTCGTATGCGCTCTTCGCGTCCGACGCTCCGCCCTCGAACGCGAGCGCCTCGGCCTCCTCGCCGTGTTCGACGATGTCTCCGGCTCGGAACAGGATTCCCTGCGCGACCTCGCGCCACGCCGGCGTGCGCCGCAGCAGGAACTCCAGATCCATGCTGAAGTGCTTGAACTCCTCGCCCTGTGCGTCATGCATGATCGCCAGCGCCTCGGGGTCGCTTTCGACGGCGATGCGCTGCTCGTACCAGCCGATCGCCTCGGCCTCCTCGGTCAGCGAGGCGCACAAACGCGCAAATGTCCGCGTCGTCGGCTGCAGCTCGCCGGGCGGCTCGTGGTATTGGTCGAAACCCATTCACGCTCCTTCGCACGCATCGCAATACGGAGCAGGCAGCGTATCTCCGACATAGCGCGCGCGTCGTACACAGCCCGCAACACGTCGGCGGGCCTCAGGTCGCAACGGTCTACACACAGCCCGCTGCTCGCTGGCCGAGAGCCGTCAGTGTGTCAGTTTGATTTGACACGCTGCCCGCTGTCAGGCTAGACTGACAGCGTGGACATCGAAGCTCTCACCACCGCGGTCGCGTCCGAGGACCCGGCTCGTGGCCTCCGCGCCGCGCTCGCGCTGCGTCGTCTCGCGGAGCGCGTCGAGGCCGCCCACGTAGCCGCCGCGCGTCGCCGGGGTTGGTCGTGGCAGCAGGTCGGCGACGCCCTCGGTGTTACCCGCCAGTCCGTTCACGCCAAATACGGGAAGTGGATCCGATGACCGCCAGCACAGACACCACCTACCACCCTTGGACCACCTTTGTCTATGCGCGCGAGGAGGCGCGCCGTCGCGGTGACCGCGTCGTCGGCACGGAGCATCTGGTGCTGGGCCTGTTGCGCGATCCGCAGCTGTCCGGGCTGCTCGAGGCCGACCTAAACGCCGCCCGCGAAGCGCTCGCCGCGCTCGACCGCGACGCGCTGAGCGCGATCGGCCTCGACGCATCTATCGAGGAACCGCCGATGCCCGCATCAGTGAGCGCGAGCCCCGACGATCGGGCCAGCTGCCGCCCGCCGCGACCGACCGTCAGAGAGCTGCTGACCCAGCGGATGCCGCTGACGCCTGCCGCGAAGACGGCGCTGCGCGTCGGCGGGAAGGAGCTGCGCCGCTCCCGCCTGAGCGATCCGCGGCAAGTCCTATCGGCGCTGCTGGCGCTCGAGCCGCCCGACCCCGCCGCGGCGCTGTTGAAGCAGCTCGGGGTCGACCGGACCGAGCTGCGCGCAGAGCTCGCATAGCTCTGGGGCCGCGAGACTCGGTGCGATCGCCGAGACAACCGCTTCGCGGCGCGACACGAGTCGAACCGCTGGTGGAGGCGTTCGTGGGGGCCTCGTTGTCGTCAGCGCTGCCTGCCGACTCGCTACCGTGACGGCATGCTCGGACTCCCGGCCGGCGTGGAGGTGTGCCTGTTCGATCTTGACGGCGTCCTTACGCAGACCGCGAAGGTCCATGCGAAAGCCTGGAAGGAGACCTTCGACGGCTTCCTCCGTACGCGCGCCGAGCAGCAGGGCGAGAAGTTCGTGCCCTTCGACGCGGTCGCTGACTACGACGACTACGTCGACGGCAAGCCGCGCGCCGATGGCGTGCGCGCGTTCCTCACCGCGCGCGGCATCGAGCTGCCCGCGGGCAGTGGCGACGACGCGGACGACGCGGAGACCGTGCAGGGCATCGGCAATCGCAAGAACGACGTGGTGCTGCGGATGATCCGCGAGCACGGCGTCGAGCCCTATGACGGCTCGGTCCGCTACGTGAAAGCCGCCCGCGCGGCGGGGATGCGCTGTGCCGTCGTCTCGTCGAGCACCAACTGCCGCGACGTGCTGGCGGCCGCCCACATCGACGGGCTGTTCGATGCGGTCGTGGACGGTCACGACGCCCAGCGGGAGCAACTCCGGGGCAAGCCGGCGCCCGACACGTTTCTCGCCGGTGCGCGCGCGTTCGGAGTCGAGCCCGCGCAGGCCGCCATCTACGAGGATGCGCTGGCTGGTGTCGAGGCCGGTCGGGCGGGACGTTTCGCGCTCGTCGTCGGCGTCGACCGCGTCGGCCAGGCGGACGCGCTGAAGGCGCACGGCGCCGACGTCGTGGTAACGGACCTGGCGGAGCTGCTGGACGACGCCGCGTGATCAACCATCCGGCCTTCCCGGTCGAGCCGTGGGTGGTCCGCGAGACCGAACTCGACCTCGAGCGCCTCGCGCAGACCGAGTCCGTATTCGCGCTTTCCAACGGGCACATCGGGCTGCGCGGGAACCTCGACGAGGGCGAGCCGTTCGGCCTGCCGGGCACCTATCTCGCCGGCTTCCATGAGCTGCAGCCGCTTCCCTACGCGGAGGCCGGCTTCGGGTACCCGGAGTCGGGGCAGGTCGTGGTCAACGCGACGAATGGCAAGCTGATCCGTCTGCTCGTCGACGACGAGCCGTTCGATGTCCGCTACGGGACGCTGCGCAGCCACGAGCGGGTGCTTGACTTGCGCGCCGGGGTGCTGCGGCGCACCGTCGAGTGGCTCTCGCCGGCGGGGTGCGCCGTGCGGGTCTCCTCAACGCGGCTCGTGTCCTTTTCCAAGCGCGCTATTGCGGCGATCCTCTACGAGGTCGAGCCGCTGGAGCGCCAGCTCGACATCGTCCTGCAGTCCGAGCTGGTCGCCAACGAGGCACTCCCCTCGACGGAAGACGACCCGCGCGCCGCGGACACCGTGACCTCGCCGCTGCAGTCGCAGTACTTCGACGACCGCGACATGCGCGCGATCCTCGTGCACCAGACAGCGGCGAGCGGGCTGACGATCGCCGCCGCGATGGATCACGAGCTCGAGGCCTCGCCGGGCGCCACTTCGACCACGGAGAGCTTTGCGGACACCGCGCGACTGATCGTCGCCGCCATGATCACGCCTGGGAGGCCCCTGCGGCTGATCAAGTACATCGGCTATGGCTGGTCAGCGGCGCGCTCGCTGCCGGCGGTGCGCGACCAGGTCGGGGCAGCGCTCGCCGACGCCCGGCGCACGGGCTGGGACGGTCTGCTGAGCGAGCAGCAGGCCTATCTCGACGAGTTCTGGGATCGCGCCGACGTGGAGCTCGACGGCGACGCAGAGCTCCAGCAGGCCTTGCGCTTCGCGCTCTTCCACGTGCTCGCGGCGGGGGCGCGGGCCGAGCGCCGCGCGATCGCGGCGAAGGGGCTCACAGGTCCCGGCTACAACGGCCACGCCTTCTGGGATACCGAGACCTTCGTCCTCCCGGTGCTCACCTACACGACGCCCGACGCGGCCCGCGACGCGCTCCTCTGGCGCGCCAACACGCTCGAGCTGGCTCGGGCGCGCGCGACCCAGCTGGGCCTGCCGGGGGCGACGTTCCCGTGGCGCACCATCGACGGCCAGGAGTGCTCGAGCTACTGGCCCGCCGGGACGGCCGCGTTTCACGTGAACGCGGACATCTCCGACGCCGTCATGCGCTACTACCAGGCCACCGGCGATGAGGAGTTCGCGCGAACCGGCGTCGCGCTGCTGGTCGAGACCGCCCGGATGTGGCGCGAGCTCGGCCACCACGACGTCGCGGGCCGCTTCCGGATCGACGGCGTCACAGGCCCTGACGAATACAGCGCGATCGCCGACAACAACGTCTACACGAACCTGATGGCGCAACGGAACCTGCGCTCTGCCGCGGACGCGGTCGAGCACAACCCCGACATCGCCGTCGAGCTCTCGGTCGACGGCGAGGAGGCGGCCGGCTGGCGCGACGCCGCGGAGCGGATGACGATCCCGTACGACCCCGTGCTCGGCGTGCACCCCCAGAGCGAGGCGTTCACCGACCACGGCGTGTGGGATTTCGACGGCACCGACCCCGACCACTATCCGTTGCTGTTGCACTACCCCTACTTCGAGCTCTACCGCCAGCAGGTCGTCAAGCAGGCTGACCTCGTCCTCGCGCTGCACCTTTGCGGCGACAGCTTCACGGACGCCGAGAAGGCCCGCGACTTCGACTACTACGAGCGGCTGACGGTGCGCGACTCATCGCTTTCGGCGTGCACGCAGGCGGTCGTCGCCGCCGAGGTCGGTCATCTCAGCCTCGCCTACGACTATCTCAGCGAAGCCGCGCTGATCGACCTCGACGACCTCGAGCACAACACGCGCGACGGCCTGCACATCGCGTCGTTGGCGGGAACGTGGATCGGCTTGGTCGCAGGATTCGGCGGGCTGCGCGACAACGGCGGCGTACTGAGTTTCAAGCCGCGTCTGCCGCCGGGGCTCGGGCGTGTCGCGTTTCGCCTCTGCGTTCTCGGTCGGCGGTTGCTGGTCGAGGTCGAGCACGACCACGCCAGCTACTCGCTGCGCTCGGGAGCGGAGCTCGCGATCGTCCATCACGGCGCGAGCCTGACGATCCCCGCCGAGGGCCGGCTGACGCGACCGATCCCGGCGGCGCCCGTGCGAGAGCGTCCGTCGCAACCCCGCGGCCGCGAGCCGCTGCGCCGCTCGACCGCGCCTGAGCAAGCCGCGGAACCGTCGCCGCGGCCAGCGGAGGGGTAGCATCGCCGGGCCGGTGGCCGACTCCCCGATCGCCCAGCTCCTCTCAGCGATCGACGCTCTCGACGTCGATGCCGCGATCGCGCTGATGGCACCGGACTGCACCATGCTCGCCGCTGATGGACGCCGTGCCCTCGGGACGAGGGACGTTCGCGAACTGCTCACAGACTTCGTCGACCAGCTGCGCTCGAGCACCCACCGGATCACCGCGCAGTGGGATGTCGACGACGTCTGGATCGCCGAGGTCGAGAGCGACTACGAGTTCGAGGACTGGGGCAAGCTGAACGACGTCCCGCGGGCGTTCTTCGTCCGCGTTGGCGGCGACGGCATCCAGGACGCGCGCGTCTACGGAGCTCACGAGCAGGGCCTCGAGCACCGCGACCCTGAGGCCGGCGGCATCTACGTCGGCGGGCGGTGGATGCCGCCGATGTGAGGACCTTCGCGGGGTGGCGACCGTCGATGGCGTCGACGACCCCTGAACGACGCGCGGCAGTTGCTGAGGCGGTGGCGACCGTTGCCAGCTTCTTGCAGGGCTCGCGAGCTGGCCAGGCCCGGGACGAGCTATCGGCGCGGTTCCTCGCGCAGGCGTGACAGCGTGGCTCGCTACGCGGCCCCCGCGCGTGTGAGATCCATCACCCAGTTGAGCTTCCAGCTCCGGCCACCGTCGTAGGAGAACGATTGCTGCCAGCGGGGCGCGTCCGGGTTCGCCGCCAGCCATTCGAAGCGGACGACGACGCTTCGACCGGCGATCTCGTCCTCGCATTCGAATACGCCGCGATCTCCGTCAAAGCGCCCCGTGACGGGTGTGTCGAGAATTCCCCTCGCACGCGTCGAGGACCACCAGATCTTCCAGATCCGGCTGGAGGGCTCAAACAGCCGCAGTGTGAACCCCTCGAAGCTCTCGCCGTCCGGCGGGTCCTCGACGTACATGCGGTCCACGTGTCCGTGGCCGCCGAGCACGGGGAACGCCTCGCTGGAGGCCTCGAACTCGACCCACTCTTCGCATTCGGGGTCCGTCAGATCGACAAGCTTGCGATTTCGCACCGACCACTCGCCGAAGATGAAATCGAACGCACCGTGGCCATCGTCGGGCATCGCGAGGATGCTAATCGCCGCTGCTGACGCGCTCCGGCGTCCCGGTTCCGCGCCCGCCGTCCGGTGCCAGTCGCAGCCGGAGGCGTCTGCAACCCCGCCGCGCGTCGCCGCAAACGCGCCGACGACGCAACGCGCTCAACTGCCGGGCAGCTCGTGAGCCAGCTCGCTGAAGCGGCCTTCGCGCGCCAGCAGATCCTCTTCGCTGCCGCGCTCGACGATCCGCCCATGCTCGACGACGAGGATCTCGTCCGCGCGGCGGACGGTCGAGAGGCGGTGGGCGATGATGATCGAGGTACGACCGCGCAGCAGGCGGTCGAGCGCCAGTTCAACCAGCACCTCGGTGGGACGGTCGATGTTCGAGGTCGCCTCGTCGAGGATCAGGATGCGCGGGTCCGCGAGCAGCGCGCGAGCGATCGAGATCAGCTGGCGCTCGCCGGCCGACAGGCCCGAGCCGCCCTCGCGCACGACGTGCTCGAGCCCGCCACGCAGGCGCGCCGCAACGCGGTCGACGCCGACCGCCGCGGCGGCCGCGGCGACCTCGGCGTCGCTGGCCTCGGGCCGCGCGAAGCGGATATTCGAGGCGATCGTGCCGCTGAACAGGAACGGGTCCTGCAGGACGACCCCGATCTGGCGGCGGTAGCTCGTCAGGCGCGCGTCACGCAGGTCGATCCCGTCGACGCGGATCGCGCCGCCGTCGGGGTCGTAGAAGCGGCCGATCAGCCGCGCCAGCGTCGACTTGCCGCCGCCGGACTCGCCCACCAGGGCGACGCAGCCGCCAGGTGCGACGTGGATGTCGACGCCATGCAGGACCGGCTCCTCGCGATAGGCGAAGGAGACGTGATCGATCGCGAGATCGCCTTCGATGTGCGGCATCGGCCGCGTGCCGGGCCGATCGTGGATCTCCGGCTCCTCGTCGAGGATCGCTGCGATCTTGACCATCGCGGCGGCCGCCGACTGCAGCTGCGCGTAGACGTCCGAGAGCGCCTGCAGCGGCTGGAAGCACAGCTGGAGCAGGTAGAGCGCAACGATCAGCGTGCCGATCGTCACCGTGTGTCCGATGTAGAGGCGCTCGCCGACGTAGAGCACGCCGAGCGTGGCGATCACGCCGAGGTACTCGATCGAGGGGAAGAAGATCGAGAACAGCTTCTGGGCGTAGATCGCCTGCCGGCGGTTGCTGGCGTTCAGCGCGTCGAACTGGTCCTGGAACGCGCGCTCGCGCTGGAACGCCTGTACGACCGCCATCCCGGCAACCGACTCGGCGATCTGCGCCGTCACCGCAGCGATCCGGTTGCGGGTCTCCACGAGCGCGACGGTCGAGGTCCGCTGGAACCAGCGCGATAGTGCGACCGCGGGGGGGACCACCGCGAAGACGACGAGGCCGAGGCGCCAGTCGGCGATCAGCAGCGTCGTCACGGCGACCGGGAGCAGCACCGCGTTGGACAGCAGCGCAGGCAGGCCGTCGGAGAGCGTGTCGCTGACAGCATCGACGTCGCTGGTCAGGCGAGCGATGATCCACCCAGCCTTCTGCTCGGAGAAGTAGCGCAGCGACAGCGCCGTCAGGTGGTCGAAGAGCTCGCGCCGCAGGCCGATGACGACGCGCTGGCCGATCCCCGCCAGGCCGCGGATCTCGACGAACTGGAGGACCCAGCCGAACACGGCGACGCCGAGGTAGAGGCCGACGAGCTCGCCGAGCAAGCCCTCGTCACGAGCGACGATGCCGCGGTCGATCGCCGCGCGCACGAGCAGCCAGCCGCCGGTCTGGCAGGCGGCATCGCCGACGGTGACGAGCACCAGCAGCGCGAGGCGCGGCCGCACGCCGTCGAGGTAGCGCGTGAGGCGCCTCATGCCGCGAGCTCCTCGCCGAACAGCTCGCGAAACGCCCCATCCACGCGCAGCAGATCGCGCGGCGTGCCCGACTGTACGAGGACGCCGTCGCGCAGCACGACCGCGCGATCGGCGAGGGCGATCGTCGACAGCCGCTGCGTCGCAAGCAGCACCGTCCGGCCTTCGAGCAGCGGCCGCAGCCGCCCCACGAGGCGGCGCTCGGTCAGCGTGTCGACCGCCGAGAGCGGATCGTCGAGCACGACCACGCGCGCATCTGTCAGCAGCGCCCGGGCGAGCGCAACGCGCTGGCGCTGCCCGCCGGAGAGGTTGACGCCGCGCTCGCCGATCAGCGTCTCATAGCCCTCCGGCAGCTCCTCGGCGAAGGATTCGACCCCGGCCGCCGCGCAGACCGCGAGCATGCGCTCCCAGTCGACATCGTCGCGGCCCGCGGTGAGGTTCTCGCGCAGCGGAACCGAGAACAGCACAGGACGCTGGGTCGCCACCGCGACCGCGGCGCGCAGCTGCGCGAGTGCCAGCTCGCGGGTGTCGGCGCCGCCGACGAGAACGTGTCCCGCGCTCGGGTCGTTGAAGCGCGGCAGCAGACTGAGCAGCGTCGTCTTGCCGGATCCGGTCGCACCGCAGACGGCGACGATCTCGCCCGCGCTGACATCGAGATCGAGGCCGCGCAGCACATCGGACTCGCCACCGTCGTAGGCGAAGCGGACCGCCTCGAAGCGCACGTCGAGCAGGCCGCCGGGCAACTGCCGCGGATTGGCGGGCTCGCGCAGCGGCTCGATCCCCTCGAGCCACGCGAAGCTGCGCCCGGCGGAGGCGAGCGCGCGCTGCCCGAGGTTGGTGATCCAGCCGAGCGCCTCGAGTGGCCAGACCAGCTGCAGGAGCAGCGTCTCGAACAGCACGAACTGACCGATCGTCAGGTGGCCTCCAATCACATCCCGCCCGCCGAAGAAGACCACCGCGGCGATCGAGAGCGCGGGAAGGTAGAAGAGTCCTGGCAGGTAGCGAGCCTCGACGCCGGCCTGGCGCAGGACCATTCCGCGGACGGCCTCGGCGCGATCGCCGAAGCGGTCGCGGACGATGTCCTCACGCCCGAAGGCCTGGACCATCTCGATCCCAACGACGGCCTCGTCGGCCATCTCCGTGACGTCACCCTTACGGGCCTGGATCGCGGTCGAGATCGGCGACACGCGGCGCGCGAAGCGAATGACGAGCAGCGTGATCAGCGGCATCGCGACCGCCGCGTAGAGGGCGAGCCGCGCGTTGACGATCACGAGCACGATCCCGGCGGCGACGATCATCAGCACGCTCTGCACGCCCTGGACCAGCCCCCAGCCGATGAAGTAGCGGATCGGGTAGAGATCGTTGGTCGCCCGCGAGAGCACCTGCCCAGTGGCCCAGCGATCGTAGAAGCGGCGCGGGTAGCCCAGGTAGGCCTGGTAGAGAAGCTCGCGCATCCGGGCCTCGATCCGCACGCCGACGCGCGAGGTCGCGTAGCGGCGCGAGAAGTTGACCGCGTAGCGCGCGCCGCCGAGCACCAGCATCGCGGCCAGGTAGGGCCAGATCGACTGGCGGTGGCGGTGGGCCGCCGGCACGATCGCGGCGTCGATCGCCTCCTGCTGCAGAAGCGGGATGGCGATCGAGAGCAGCGTGTACAGAAGCGCGAAGCCGAGGCCCAGGAAGCCCAGCCGCCGCTCGCCCCACCACAGCCCAAGCAGCCTGCGGAACGTCGGCAGGAGTCCGAGCTCAGGCGGATCGACCGTCGTTGTCTGATGCCCCTCGGGCATCCCGGCGCCTCCTTCGAGGATCGTCACTTGCGATCGTCGGGGTCCTGAACTGCCACGGCCCCGCTGGGCCGCAGGACGCCGGCGACCGCGCCTACGGCTGAAAATGCTCGGCGGGCGATACCGTCGAGCATGCCCGCACGGCATCGCGAGATACCGCTCGGGTGCTACTGCCGTGCCGAACTCTGCCGGCGCGGCGCTGCGTGTCAGTCGCGCATGTTTGCCAGCTTACGCCGCCGTCCCGCGCGACGGGTGGCGGTCTGCGTCAGTGGCGCCGCGGCGGACGCCAGGAGGCCAGCACGAGGCTCATGCTCTCCCAGTCGGGTGCGTCCACGCTCAGCGGCGCGGGCGCCGCCGGCGTCGCGCGCATCCCCTGCAGCATCATCTCGAGATAACGCCGCCACAGGCCGGGGGCGTGATCGTGCTCGACGTCGATCACGGCGCCGAGCATGATTTGGAGGAGGGGGAAGTCCTGTGGCACGACGTCGGCGCGCAGCTGGCCGGCGTCGCGCGCGCGCGTGATCAGCTGGGCGACGATCGGCGCCATCAGCGCGCGGATCCGGTTGACGCGCTCACGTCGCTCCTCCGAGGAGAGCATCAGCTCCTTCAGCGCGCGGTCGGACTCCTGGAGGGCGAGGATCGATGTGATCGCGCCCGTGAATCCCTCCCACGGATCGCTCGCCTCGAGGCCGCCGCGCGCGATCGCCACGATCTCCGCCACGCGCTCCTCGAACAGCGCCTCGATCAGCGCGTCCTTGTCCGGAAAGCGACGGTAGACGGTTCCCACGCCGACGCCCGCATGGCGGGCGATGTCGTTGAGCGTCACTTCGAGGCCGCGCTGCGCGAAGAGCTCGCGCGCAGCGTCCATCACACGGCGTCGGTTGCGCTCAGCGTCCGCTCGCAGCGGCCGGTCGGCGGTCATAGGGGGGAGTTTAGCTAAGTGGATTGACAAGCTCCGCTTCTCTGCTATCGTAGCCTGAAACGGATATTGCCTATCCACTTTGGAGCCCGCATGACCCCAGACGAGCATCACCACAACCGCCGCTGGTCGATCCTCCTGATCATCGGAATCGCCCAGCTGATGGTCGTTCTCGACGCGACCATCGTCACTATCGCGCTGCCGTCCGCCCAGAAGGCGCTGCACTTCTCGACCGAGAACCGCCAGTGGGTCGTGACCGCCTACGCGCTCGCCTTCGGCAGCCTGCTGCTGCTCGGAGGACGGATCGGGGACTTCTTCGGGCGCAAGTGGACCTTCGTCGCAGGCCTCGCGGGCTTCGCGGTCGCGTCGGCGGTCGGCGGCGCGGCACAGAGCTTCGGCATGCTCGTCGCCGCGCGCGCGGTTCAGGGAGCCTTCGGTGCGCTGCTTGCGCCGGCGGCGCTGAGTCTGCTCACGACGACCTTCACCGACGGCGGTGAGCGCGCCAAGGCGTTCGGCATCTACGGCGCGATCGCCGGCAGCGGCGCCTCGATCGGACTCCTGCTCGGTGGACTGCTGACGAGCGTGCTCGACTGGCGTTACACGATGTTCGTCAACCTGATCTTCGCGGCGATCGCGATCGCGGGGGCGGTCACGCTCCTTCGTCACGACCGGCCCGCAGCCCGCCCGCGCATCGATATCCCGGGCGTTCTCACCGCGGGCGCCGGCCTCTTCTCGCTCGTCTACGGCTTCAACCACGCCCAGACGTCGAGCTGGGGCAATCCGGTGACGATCGCCTTCCTGGTCGCCGCGGTTCTGATGCTCGTCGCGTTCGTGGCGATCGAGGCCCGCTCCGCCAGTCCGCTGCTGCCCCTGCGCGTCGTCACCGATCGAAACCGCGGCGCGGCGTTCCTCGCCGTCGCGATCACCTCGGCGGCGATGTTCGGGGTCTTCCTGTTCCTCAGCTACTGGCTTCAGCAGAACCTGCGGCTGTCGCCGATCATGAGCGGCGTCGCCTTCCTGCCGCTGACGATCGTCGTGATGATCGTGGCCGTCGTCGGCCAGACGCGACTGGTTCCGCGCTTTGGCCCGCGCCCGCTCGTGGCGGTCGGGATGCTCGTCGCGATGGTCGGGATGTTGCTGCTGACGCGGCTCGGCCCGCACTCGGGTTACGCGCCCGACGTGCTGCCGACGCTGATCCTGATGGGCTTCGGAATGGGCCTGATCTTCGCTCCCTCGATGGCCACCGCCACGCTCGGCGTGCTCCCGTCAGACGCCGGCGTCGCCTCGGCGACCGTGAACACCATGCAGCAGGTCGGTGGCTCGGTCGGCACCGCCGTGCTGTCGACGATCGCGACCAGCTCGCTCGGCCGCGTGCCGACGCCTGTCGCCGTCGTTCACGGCTACACGCTGGCCTTCGGCGCTTCGGCCGGCCTGTTCGCGCTCGGCGCGATCGTCGCGATGCTGCTCTTCACGCGCGGCGTTCGCGCAGCGGCCCCAAGCGGCGAGCCCGTGGCGATCTGAGCGGCCCGGCCGGCGCCGGCGGCGAGGGCCGAACTGGCGAGCCAACAGGGCAGCGCAGCCCAACGTCTAGGCTCTGCTGCAGCGACGTGATCGACCTTCGCTCCGACACCCAGAGCCTCCCTTCGCCGGCGATGCGCGAGGCGATGGCCTACGCCGAGGTCGGCGACGAGCAGCGGCGAGAGGACCCGACGGTGCTGGCGCTCGAGGCCGCGGCCGCCGCGTTCCTCGGCCACGAGGCGGCCGTCTTCGTGCCCAGTGCGACGATGGCCAACGCGATCGCGCTCGTGATCCTCGGGCGCCGCGGCGCGGAGCTGCTCGTCGAGGAGCACGCTCACATCATGATCTCCGAGCTGGGCGGCGCCGCGATCCACGCCGGGCTGCTCGCGCGCGGGCTGCCAAGCACCCTCGGCCGCTTCACCCCCGAGCAGGTGCGTGCACAGGTCAAGCCCAGCGACCCGCTGCACCAGCCGTCGCCGGTCCTCCTCGCCGTCGAGAACACCCACAACGCCTCGGGCGGCACCGCCTGGCCGCGCGAGGAACTCGAGGCGGTCGTCGCGGTCGCTCGCGAGCTTGGGCTGCGGGCGCATCTCGACGGCGCTCGCCTTGCCAACGCGGCGGTCGCGCAGGGCTACGCCGCCGCGGAGGTCGGTCGCCTCTTCGACACCGTCACGCTGTGCTTCACCAAGGGGCTCGGCTGCCCGCTCGGCGCCGTCATCGCCGGCTCGGCCGAGCTGATGCAGCGCGCGCGGATCGAGAAGCACCGCTTCGGCGGCGCGCTGCGGCAAGCCGGCATCGTCGCCGCCGCCGGTCTCTACGCGCTCGAGCACAACGTCGCTCGCCTGGCCGACGATCACGCGCGCGCCCGGCGGCTGGCCGAGGGGTGGGCGGCCGCCGGCGTACCGGTCGACCTCGGCCGTGTGCAGACGAACTTCGTCCAGATCGACGGCGGGCCGCTCGGCCTCGGCTCAGACGAGTTGATCGCGCGCCTTGGGAGCGTCGGGGTCGGCGTGTCCGGGACGATCCATCGAGGCGTCGTCCGCGCCGTCACCCACCTCGACATCGATGACGCCGACATCGAGCGGGCGATCGAGGCAGCACCCGGCGCGCTCGGCCTGTCGGCCCGCGCCGGCGAGCGCGAGCAGCGCACGCAAGCCGTCGCTCCGCGATGAAGACGGTCGGCACCGAGGAGCATTTCGTCAGCGACGAGGTCCTCGCCGCGTGGAGCCGCATCGACTCCGCCGCGCGCGAGGACTTCTCGGCCAGCGCGATGCCGGTCGAGATCGAGGAGCGGCTGCGCGAGGTGGGGGAGCGGCGCATCGCGGCGATGGACGAGGCCGGGCTCGACGTCCAGGTGATCTCGCTGACCTCGCCCGGTCTTCACAATCTTCCCCCGCAGGAGGCGATCGGCCTACAGGCCGCGACCAACGACCGGATCGCCGAGTTGGTCCGCGCGCATCCGGACCGCTTCCAGGGCTTCGCCACGCTCGCCGCTCCCGCTCCGCAGGCAGCGGCGCAGGAGCTCGAGCGCGCGGTCACCGAGCTCGCGCTCAACGGCGCGCTGCTCTTTGGGCGCACCGGCGAGCGTAACCTCGACCACCCCGACAACTGGCCGATCTTCGAGGCGGCCTCCGCGCTGCGCGTCCCGCTCTACATCCATCCGCAGATCCCGCAGCCGCGGGTCCGCGCGGCGCTTTACGCGGGCTTCGACGAGGCGATCGACAACGGCTTCGCGACCCACGGGATCGGCTGGCACTACGAGACCGGCGTGCAGTTTCTGCGGCTTGCGCTGGGCGGTGTGTTCGACCGCTTCCCCGACCTCCAGGTGCTTCTCGGTCACTGGGGCGAGGTCGTCCTGTTCTACCTGGAGCGCGCCGACGGGCTCGCGTCGCAGGCCAAGCTCGAGCTGTCGTTCTCGGAGTACGCCCGTCGAAACGCCTACGTCACGGCCGGCGGCGTCTACAGCCAGCGCTATCTGCGCTGGGCTGTCGAGGTGCTCGGCGCCGAGCGCGTGCTGTTCGCGACCGACTACCCCTACCGCCCCGGTCCCGAGGGCGGCGTCGAACGCTTCCTCGCAGGCGCCGGGCTCGACCAGGCCGACCAGGAGCGGATCGCCTCCGGCAACTGGGAGGCGCTCGTGGCCGGCATCCGTCGCTGAGCATCGCCGCGAGCGCGTGCGACGCGCGGGCGATGGTGCGATCGCATCGTGGCTCAGACGTTCGCGCCGGCCTGCGTGAATTTCAGTGAGAACCGGGCACTGGCGGTTCATCCCGCCCTCGGCGGTCCCTACTTCGTGGATCCGAGCTTCAGCCAAGGTCAGCCGACGATGCTTGATCGCCGGAGATGACGACGGCGCCAAGCGCACGATCAGCGACGTGCTGGCCGACTTCGGCTGGTCCGACGTGGCCGCCATCGGCGGAATCGAAGGCTCGCGCGAGCTTGAGGCGATCCGCATCGCGTGGGTCAAGATCGGTGGTGCCCGCGGCGCGTGGGACCACGGGTTCAAGCTGCTCGTCGGCTAGCGCCGGGCCAGGGGGGTTTGGCGGCCGCCGTGCTCAGAAGCTCGGCTCCTCGATCGCGGGGAAGCTGACACGGATCTCAAGGCCGCCGGCGGATCGCGATCGCGCGGTCACAAGGGCGTTGTGTGCGTCGGCGACTGCCTGGACCACGGCCAGGCCGAGCCCAACGCCCTGGACAGCTTCGGGCGGATGCGACGCCAGCCGCTGGAAGGGCTGAAAGAGACGGTCCAGTTCGCCGGTCGGGATGAGCGGGCCGGTATTGGCGACGCAGAGAACCGCGCACGGCGGCTCGGCGCGAGTGGCGACCTCGATGCGGCCGCCAACGACGTTGTGGCGGATCGCGTTTGAGACGAGGTTGGCAGCGAGCCGCCCGAGAAGATCGGGATCTCCGGTCGTTCGCGCCGGCGCGAGTGACACGGCGCTGCCGAGCTTGCTCAGGTCGTGCGCCCGAAGCGCCCCTGCCGCTACCCCCGCGATGTCCACCGGCTCTTGACGCGTCAGCCCGCGTCCGCTGTCCACAAGCTCGAGCAGCGCGTCGATCAGACGTTGCTGGCGAATGCAGCTCGCGACAACGCGCTCGCCCATCTTCCGTAGCGCAGCATTGTCCGCGCCGGGGTCGGCGATGGTGACCTCGACCAGCGCGCGCTGGAGGGCGATCGGGCCTCGCAGCTCGTGCGCGACGTAGGCCGCGAATCGCCCACCGCCGCCCGGCGTCGCCGGGCTCGCGCGCCGGCGGGCTGAGCGTCTTGGCTGACGGGCGCCGGTGCTCTTGGCACGCTCCACGGTTTGACCTTCCTGTCTCATCTCATGCGGCGCGACGTCCAATAAGCGGCACGCTCATGACCCGGTCGTCCGGGCGTAGGCGTTGTAGGCGGCATTTGAGGGAAAGTAGGGCGGGCGGTCCTTCCCGCAGGCTCGGTTTGCCGCCTCGAAGAGCGGGGCGCCCTGGTTGATCGGCGGGCTCAGCGATGCGGGGTCGGGAATGCGGCCGCTGCTGTCGGGGTCGGGGAAGTCGGTGACCCCATGCGAGCGCATGCACCGGGAGAACTCAAGCGCCTGCGCCTTTTCCTGCTGCACCTGGCTGGCGGTGGGTCCATGGCCGCCGTTTGGAAGCAAATGCTGGCAGGCGCTCACCGCCGACTGGAAGCGCGCACTGCTGACCCCGAGGCGCTCCAGGGAGACCTTCGGGATAGCTCCGTCGCTTGCGGGGTCGGGAAAGTTCAGAACGCCGTTGGAGCGCATGCAGCGGGAGAAGGCGAGTGCTCCGCTCTGGTGCGTTGATGCGGTCTGGACGGTGGAGACGGCGCCGGTCTTCGTGGCGCTCGTGGCCGCCGCGCCGGCGCTCGGTGAGGCGCCGCACGCCGCCGCCAGCATCGCCAGACAAGCCACCGCCCCGATCGCGATTCGCGCTGTCGTGGTGTCGGCCTGCCGTGGCCGGCGGTTGACACGCATGCTGCGGGTCATCAGTTCCTCCTCGGGCTGGGTTGATCGGGCCGTCCGCCACCCTCACAACCGTTCCTGTGCTGGCCCTGAAGGCGGCGCGGTCTTCAGCTAGCGCTCAGGATCAGACGGCGATACTGGTTCTGTGACCGCGCACTCGCCACGGGTGGTGCTCGTCGAGGACGAGGGGCCCGTCCGCCAAGCGATCGAGCGCGCGCTTCGGCGCGAGGGAATGGTCGTCACCGGCTTTTCCGATTACCCCGGGCCCGATCAGGTCCTCGCGGCGGCCCCCGACCTGGCCGTGCTCGATGTGCTCCTGCCCGGCGGCGACGGGTTCGAGCTGGCGCGCGAGCTGCGCGCGGCTCGTGATCTGCCGATTGTCTTCCTGACCGCCCGCGACGCGGTCGAGGATCGCCTGGGCGGCTTCGCGCTCGGCGCGGACGACTACCTCGTCAAGCCGTTCGCGCTCGAGGAGCTGATGGCCCGTGTGCGCGCGGTCCTTCGGCGCACGGGCCGCCTCGGCGCGGCGATCGAAGCCGGCGACGTCGTCGTCGATGAGCAGGCCGGTATCGCGACACGCGCCGGCTCGCCGCTCGAGCTGACACCGACCGAATTGCGCCTGCTCGCCTATCTCGTCCGCCAACGCGGCCTCGTTCTATCCAAGCATCAGCTGCTGACCCAGGTGTGGGGCTACGACGCCTACGACCCAAATGTCGTCGAGGTCCACGTCAGTGCGCTGCGCCGCAAGCTCGAGACTCATGGCCCGCGCATCCTCGCGACCGTCCGCGGCCTCGGCTATCGGCTCGACCCGCGATGAAGACCGGCTCGCTGCGCGCCCGCGTCAGTCTCACAACTCTGGCCCTGCTCGCGATCGTCCTCGCGGTCGTCGTCACGGCGGTCACGCTGGCCTACCGCGCCAAGCTCGACGGCGACCTCCGCGCGCGCCTCGATGACGCCGGCGCCGCTGTCGAGCGCGCAGGCTCCGCTGCCACGGCAAAGCGGCTCTTGCCGGGCCTCGCCCTCGAGGGTATCGCCACGCGTTTCGGCGGCGCCGCCGTAACGACGCCCGCCACCAAGGCAGCAGACGGGCAGGCAAAGGCGCCAGCGATCAAGACGCACGCATCGCTGCTCGTCCTCGACGAGGTTCTGGCGGACGGAACACAGGTCATCTTCAGCGCCAGCCGCGCGAGCATCGACGGCGCCGTGACCAACCTGCTCCTCGTCGAGCTTCTGGTCGCGGGCGCGGCGCTGGTGCTGGCCACCCTCCTCGTCCTCCGCGGCACGCGTGCGGCGCTGCGCCCGCTCTCCGCGGTCATCGACACGGCGACGCGCATCGCCGGCGGGGACGCCACGCTTCGCCTCAAGCCGAGCCGCACCGACACCGAGCTCGGGAGCCTCGCCGCCGCCTTCGATCAGATGCTCGACGCCCTCGCAGCAGCGATCGACGAGGCGCGCGCCAGCGACGCGGCCACCCGCCGCTTTCTCGCTGACGCTTCCCACGAGCTGCGCACGCCGATCGCCGCGCTTCAGGCGAGCGTCGAGACGCTCTTGCGCGAACAACCAGAGCGGCCTGAGCGTGATCGTCTCGAAGCCTCCGTTGCCCGCGACAGCGAGCGAATCGGCCGCCTCGTCAACGACCTGCTCGGGCTCGCCCGCCTCGAAGCGAACCCACACCGCGCCTCGATCGACCTCGCATCGATTGCGCGCCCGCTGCTCGAACACGCGCGGGCCCGCGCGCCGCAGGCGACCATCGCGCTGAGCGCCGACGGCGACACGACCGTTTACGGCGATCCCGACGCGCTGGAACGGGTCCTGCGCAACCTGATCGACAACGCGCTCGCCGCGATCGAGCCCGGCGGCCGAGTCGAGTTGCGGCTGGGACGCTTCAACGGATACATCCAGGCGCTCGTCGTCGATGACGGCCCCGGGATACCCGAAGACCAGCGCCAGCGCATCTTCGAACGCTTCGTCCGGCTTGACCCGAGCAAACCGGGACACGGACTGGGCCTCGCGATCGCGCGTCGCATCGCCCACCAACACGACGGCGACCTGACCTGCGACCCCGCGCCGAACGGAGCCAGCTTCACTCTCCGCCTTCCCGCCGGGATCTAGAACGCCGCGGCCGGGCTCGGCGCGGGTCGCCGCCGTCGCAGCAGACCCGCGGACTAGCATGCGGGCGAGTGTTGGTAGGCGACGGCCACAGACGAATGGGAGCCCGTCGGGTTTGATCGACATCGGCTCGCAGCGTGGTCTGTTCGATGTCCCCGCCGAGGTGGCGTACTTCAACACGGCGAACATGTCGCCAATCCTGCGCTCGGTCCGCGCGGCCGGCACCGCGGCACTCGCGCTGCGCGCCGAGCCGTGGCGGATCGCATCGGACGATTGGTTCACCGACGTCGAGCGCCTGCGCGCCGCCTATGCGCGGATCCTGGGGGTCGACACCGACGCCGTCGCGCTCGTCCCCGCGTCGAGCTACGGACTCGCGGTAGCCGCGCGCAACATCGCTGCAAGCGCCGGCGCCGAGGTCGTCGTCCTCGCTGACGAGTATCCGTCGAACCACTACACCTGGCGGCGCTTCTGCCAGCGGACCGGGGCGGAACTCGTCATCGCCCACCGCGATCGCGAGACCAGCTGGGCCGAGGCGGTCGTCGCGGCGCTTGGCGAGCGAACCCGTGTGGTCGCGGTTCCGCACGTTCATTGGACGGATGGGTCGCTGGTGGACCTCGAGGCGGTCGTTGCGGCCGCACGCCGCTTCGAAGCGGCCGTTGTCATCGACGCAAGTCAGTCGCTCGGAGCGCTTCCGCTCGATGTATCGCGGCTTCGGCCGGACTTCGTCGTGTCGGTCGGTTACAAGTGGCTGCTCGGTCCGCTCGGGGTCGGCTGCCTGTATGTCGACGAGCGCTATCGCGGCGGCGAGCCGCTTGAGGAGAACTGGATCAACCGGGCTGGGACGGAGGACTTCGCCGCGCTGGTCGACTACACCGACGCCTACCGCCCTGGTGCGCGGCGCTTCGACGTGGGCGCGCGAGCGAACTTCGGACTTGTTCCGATGGCACTCGCCGCCGCCGAGCAGCTCCTTGAATGGACAACCGCTGCGACCGCGACAAGCCTGCGGGGGGTGACCGACCGGATCGCCGAGGTCGCAACGAGCTTGGGCTACTCGATCGGTCCGCGCGACGAGCGAGCTCCGCACATGCTCGGCGTCGGCTTGCCACGGGAGGCGGCGAGCGCGATCGCAAACGACTTGGCGGAGCGCGGCGTGATAGCGAGCGTCCGAGGCAGCTCGCTGCGAATCGCACCGCACCTGCACACGACGCCCGAGGACCTCGAGCGGCTCGCGCAGGCGCTTGAAGCCGCGGTGCGATAGACCGCACTTCGACGTCAGCGCGGTTCGCGCCGACGGGGCCACCGCGGAACCGGGCGGAGTGACGCGGCGCCCGCGGACGCGACTTACGACCGCACCGCCGAGATCAACGGCGGAGCGGTCGGCCAGGCCGGTCTGCCGAGGTCCGTTCGGCGCCTGCCCGTCTGTTCGGTGCTCGCCCCGCTACTCGACAGGCCCCGGCCCCGGACCGGCCAGGTCTCCGCCCGGCGCTCCGCTGCGCGCGACGATCGCCCAGGCACCGAACGTGACGACGCCGGCCAGGATGATGTCCACAAAGAAGCCCCAGCCAAAGCTCCCGACGTGTGCGAGGAATTTGATGAAGAGCAGCAGGAGCAGCAGCGCGCAGGCGCCCAGGCGCGTGAGGTCTCGGCCGTACTTCGTGGTCGGGATCACCGTCTGCGGGCTGAACAGCGCGAGCGCGTAGTCGGCCACGATCACGATCGCCACGATCAGAGCCAGGATTCCCCAGATCGCGTAAGGAGACGACGTCGCCGCCGCCGTGAACCCGTCGTCGCTGTACCAGGCGAATGCGAACAGGCCGATGATCAGTACCACACCTCCAGCGAGGATCATCCAATCCTCGCGCCGCAGCTTCGCGAAATCCATCACGACCCCCTTATCTAGAACGCCGAACGCCGCAAGCATACGCGCGCCGCGTGGCGCCGAGGTGTTCTTTGCAGGCGTGCTGGCCCGCTGTTGTATCCCGCGGATCCCGCGCGGTCAGCAGTCGCGGTAGTCAACCCCGCCGTAGTGACCCAACGTGGGTTGGCGAGATGACGGTGCTTCCAGCGTTTCCGGCGAGCTGCGTCGCGAATGGACGCCGTTGTGCGCGAGCTTCGACTCGAGTTCGGCGACGCGGCGTGTCAGCCGATGGTTGTCGAGTGCGAGCGTGTGGGCACGGCGGCGGGCGACGGCGAGATCGGCGGCCAGTACCGGAACGATGGACCGCAGCCGCGCGAGGCGATCGATCACATCAACATCCGTCGGCGTCCCTCCATGGCCTGACGGCTCGCGGCGGCTCATGCGGTGCGGAGCGCAATGGTCGGCGACAGCCGCGCGGCGCGAATTGCGGGCAGGATGCCGGCGATCGCGCCGATCAGGATCGCGGCGGCGATGCCGCCGCCCCAGGCCAGCGTGGGGATCACGGTCGTCCAGTGCTTGGTATGGGCGTAGATAGCGGTGGCGAGAGCTCCGGCGCCGATCCCGGCGGCACCGCCGAGGAGGGCGAGGACGATTGCTTCGGTGAGGAACTGGATGCGGATCTGCGCGCCGGTGGCGCCGAGCGCGCGGCGCAGGCCGATTTCCGAGCGCCGTTCGAGAACACTGATGATCATGATGTTGGCGACGCCGATCGCGCCGACGAGCAGGGCGACCGCGCCTAACCCGAGGAAGAGTCCGTTGAACGCTCCTTTGGCGTCGGCCTCGGCCGTCAGCGCCTGCGAGGGCTGAGTGACATCGACCTCGCTCGGGTTTTCCGGGTTGGCGGTCGCGGCGAGGACGTTGTAGACGGCATTGACCTGGTCGGTTTGGGCGCGGACGTAGATCTCGGACGGGTTGCCGACCGCCGGGCGGCCGTGGTTGACGCTCGTCAAGTCGAGGTATCTCTTCGCGGCGGGAAAGCCGATCAGCACCGAGTCGTCGATCTCCGGCGCGAGCACCGCTGGCTTGAGGATGCCGACGACGTACAGCCACATCCCGCCGACCCAGATCCGCTCGCCGGGATAGATGCGATCGATGCCGAGGCGTTGCGCGGCCGCGGCGCCGAGTACGCAGACCGGTTCGGTGGCGGTCGCGGCGTTGAGGAACTCGCCGCGCGCGAGCGTCGTGCCGACGGCGCCCGGCAGGTTGAGGCTTGCTGCCTCGACGCTCAGCGCGTTGGTGTTGATCGACGGGATGAGGGGGCTTCGAAACGCGTTTGCGTTGGTGAGCGCGCCGGTGTAAGCGACGTCGTAGACCGGACCGATGCGGCTGATCATCCCGGGTGCGGCGAGCGGTAGAGGGACCGCTTGGCCACTGAAGTTCTGGCCGGTGCTGACGTCGAGCAGGTTGGTGCCGAGCTTGTTGATTTCGTTCAGCAGGCCCGCTTGGCTGGACGATGAGATGCCGAGCACCGCGACGATCGCGGCGACGCCGATCGCGATCCCAAGGGCCGAGAGCGCCGAGCGCAGGCGCCTCGTTCGCACTCCGATGCTCGCCAGCCGGGCGAGGTCCGCAGGTCGCAGCCGCGCTGGCGTGAGAGCTGTGGCCGCGGCGGTCATGAGCTCGCGTTGACGAGTGCAAATGCGACCGGGCGCACACCCTTGACGGTTGCGGTGACGATGAAGCCACCCGGTTCTTGGTTGGCGGTGATTGGCGGCGCGACCGCGACGCCCGAGGAAGTCGTTCTCACCGTCACCGTCCTGTGCCCATTCGCGAACGTGGCGCGCGGCCCGGAGGAGGGAGCCGTGAACGTGACGGGGACGTTTGATGCGCGGTTGCCATGCGCGTCACTGACGGTGACCGCGAGTGCGATCGAAAAGCGCGTGCCCGTGCCCGTTGACTGGGCGGCGCCAACCCCGGGGACGATCGTGGCCGGCGCTCCGGCGTGGTTACGGAGGTGAAACACCAGCGCAGCGCCGGCGCTGCCGACGCTTGCCTTCGCGGTCCACCACCCGGCTTGGTCGTTGGCGGTTAGGCGGGGAGAGGTCGCAACACCGCGTGGCCCCGTCGTCGCGCTGACCTCCGCCGAGCCGCCGCTGAACGTCGCGCCCGCACCGCCACTGCCAGCCGAGGCGGCGGTGGCGGAGCCCGAGCCGAGCGTGAAGATCACCGTGGCGCCCGCGATGGGGCTGCCGTCGCCATCGCGGACTTCGACCCGCAGGCGGTGCGCGAAGTGGGTGCCGATCACGGCCGTGCGGCCGCGGGGGGCGAGCGGGCTGATCGGCTCCAGCTCGGCGGCGAGGTTCACGAGCGCGAAGCGCGCCGGTTTGTCGACATGCCCGACACTCGCCGTCGCGGTGAACGCGCCGCGCGTGGCGTTCGCGACCAGCGTGGGGGAGGTGGCGACGCCGTCTGAGTTTGTGAGCTCGGTTGCCTGGCTAGTGCCGTCGGCGAAGCTGGCACCCGCCGCTGACGCCGTGGGGGCGCCTCCGGTGGCGCTCCCACCGAGGCTGAACGTGACCGTCGCTCCGGCGACGGGATTGCCGTTGGCGTCGAGCACGCGGACCGCGAGCGGTTGTGCATAGCTGCCGTAGACGGTTGTTCGACGGAGAGTCGGGGCGAGCGGCGTGATCGTGGCGGGGATGCCTGCCGCGGTGTTGGTCAGCGAGAAGGAGACGTCGCCGTAGGCCGAGCTTGCGGTCACCGCGTAGGCGCCCGCAGTGTCGTTGGCGGTGAGCATTTGCACCGACGCGCCGCCGCTGGCGTCGGTGCCGACCGTCAGCGTGTTCGAGCCGCTCGTGGCGAACGTGGCGCTCGGGCCGCTCGCGGGAGCGGTGAACGTCACCGCGGTGGCGGTCACTGCAGTCGTGACCGGGCAGCCGTTGGTATTTGCAAGCGAGACCTGAAGCGCGTTGGCGAACACCGTGTCGAGCTGTGCGGTCTGCGGCGTGCCGCCGGAGAGGACCAGCTCGTTCGGCGGGTTGCTCGACGGGCACGAGCTGTCGTCGCCGGCGCCCGCGGGCGCCGCCTGCGCCTCCGGGATGGTCGCAACAGCGACGCTGCCGCTGAAGAGCGGTAGCGCAACGGCGCAGACCAGGAGGCCGGTTCGCCAGGACACACGCATCAGCTCGTCCTGGCGCGCCCATCGAGGTCGACCTCGGTGCGCGAGTCGCGGCTGTCGCGCGCTGCGCCCTCGAGCGACGGCACGGCGCTGTCGGTGACGATGCGCCCGTCGAGCATCTCGATCTGGCGGGGCAGCTGCGCCGCGAGCTGATGATCGTGGGTGATGACGACGATCGTCGTGCCGGCCGCGTGCAGCTCTTCAAGCAGCGCAAAGATGGCGGCGCCGTTGTGCGAGTCGAGGTTGCCGGTCGGTTCGTCGGCGAGCACGATTGCCGGCTGCCCGACCAGCGCGCGCGCGATTGCGACCCGCTGGCGTTCGCCTCCGGAGAGCTGGGTCGGACGAAACGCGGCGCGGTGTGCGAGGCCGACCTGCTCGAGCGCGCGCGCGGCAAGCGCGCGACGCTCGCGCGCGGCCACGCCCGCGTAGAGGAGGCCGTCGGCGACGTTGTCCTGCACGCTCTGGTGCTCGGCGAGGAAGAACTGCTGGAAGACGAAGCCGATCCTTGTTGCCCGCACGACCGACAGAGCGCGGTCGCCCAGGCCGGCGACGTCGAGACCGGCGATCCGCACCGCACCGGTGGTCGGACGCTCGAGGGTTCCGATCACGTGCAGCAGCGTCGACTTGCCGGATCCGGACGGCCCGACGATCGCGACGAGCTCGCCCCGGCGCACCAGGAAGCTGACCGAGGAGAGCGCGACGACCGGTGGCAGCGCGGGATAGGTCTTCGTAACGCCATCGAGCTCCAGCACCGCCTCGTTGGCACCGCTGCCGGCCGGGCGAAGCGCCCTCTGCGCGGAGTCTCGGGTCCGGGTGTCGGCGGCCACGCTCATTGCCCCGGTACCACGACGCGCTCGCCGGCGGCCAGCCCGCTGCCGCTCACCTGGACGATGCCGTCGGCGTCATCGAACAGGCCCGTGGTCACGGACTGGAGGGAGTGCCTGCCGTCTGCCGCGACCTCCTCGAGCGCGTAGCCGCCACCCGCCAGCGCCAGCAGCGCATCGACCGGGACGACGAGCACGTGGCTGGCGCTGGCGGTCGTGATTGACACGTTGACTGGCGCCTGGTCGAGGTTTCCGGTGGCCGCCGGATCGGTCGGCACCGCGTCGACGGCGATCGTCGGCCCGTTCTGGCCGCTTGACGCGACAGAGCTCACGTAGCTGATCCGCCCCGGCGTCGTCTGGTTATTCGGCAGCGTGATCGTGACCGGATCGCCGACCGTGACCTGCCCCTCGAGCCCCGCATCCAGCTGGATCGAGACCTGTCGCGTGACCCAGGTCGCCGACAGCACCGGTCCCGCGATTACGCCGGCACCGACGGCAACGTTCGGCGTCAGCGACGTCACGCGGATCGGGCCAGGTTCGAAGACGATCGAGCCGAGCAGCAGCTTGCCCGTCGGCGGTTCGCCGTTGGCGCTCTGCAGGCGGTCGATCGCCGCCGCGGTCGCCGCGGTGAACGCGTCGCCGCTCAGCCCGCGGGCGTAGCCGAGCGCGTCGAGGTTTGAGTTCAGCTCGGCGACGTCGGCGCCGGGCGACATTCCCTGCACGAAGGCGCGGGTCGCAACCGTGGGTCCATAGAGGAGCAGCACAGGCTCGTCGTCGATCGCATACAAGCGTTCTCCGCGCCGCACGATTGCGCCGGCCGAGGGCACGCTCGTGAACGTCGAGTTCTGACCGTAGGCGGTCGCCTGGGCGTCGGCGACCGCGAGTGCGGCGCGCGCCGCGGCGAGGGATCGCGCTGCCGAGCTGGCCTGGCTCTGATCGGCCGCGACCTTCGTCGCGTCCGCCGTGACGGACTGTTGTCCGCCGGCAACGAGCTGGGCGTCGCCGGCGCAGCCGCTCGACGCCCCGCCCGAGCCCGCGCCGCTGCCCGTTGAGGAGATCTGCGCGGCGCTCTGACCCGCGCAGTCGATGGTTTCCTCCTGGCGGTCGGCGGTCAGCGTCGCCTGGGTCTGGGAGAGCGCGGCGGAATCGCTCGTCAGTGCCGACTGAGCCTCGGCCAGCATCCCCTGGGCGGCGGCCAGCGTCTGCTGGGCCTGTGTCACCGCCGCTGGCGTGTTGCCGCCCGGAAGGCGGACCGTCAGGTCTCCGGCGTAGCCGAGCGTCGCGCTCACCTGAGTCTGCTGTGAGATCGACTCCCGCTGCACCCTCTGCGTCGTGGTCGCATAGGCGTTATCGCTCGCTCCTCCGGTGCTGCCGGCGCCGCCCGCGAAGGGGTCGGTAACGGCCACGACGATTGCCGCAACGGCCACGAGGAGTAGGCCAGCACCGATCGTGCGGCGGCGGCGCCTTGGATCAGGAGGGGCAGCCGCGAGGTCTTCGCCCGGCACGGCCGACGGAACCTCCGTGCTCACGCGCCGAGCCTCGCTCCGGCCCGACCCGGCAGCAGCGAGCCGCAGGCCTTCTGCGCGTTCTGGAAGATCGGTGAGTTGGGATCGAGGTCACTCGCGCCCCCGCCGCTCTTCGCGTGGAGGCTGATCCGGATCCCGCCCCCCGAGCCGAACTGCGGGTCGGGAAAGTCGGTCACGCCGTGCGATCGCATGCACTTGGAAAAGGCCAGGGCCGCCGCCTCCTGCTTTGCAATCTGGGCCGGGCTCAGGGTGCCCAGGCCGCCGCCGAGATCCTTGGCGCACTTCTGCTGGGCGCTCTGGAATTGCCGTGAGTTCGGGTCGATCCCGCTGCCCTGAATCACACCCTGCCCATTGGGGTCCGGGAAGTTCGGCACGCCGTGCGCTCGCATGCACTCCGAGAGCTTCAGCGCGTTGTGCGGGTTTGCGGTCTGAATCGAGAAGCCGGACCTCGGCTGCCCGGATCGGGATGCGCTCGAAGGCGCGCCGCCGATCGGCGCACCGCCTCCACCGCCACCGTCCTGGGCGGTTGACGACGAGGAGGAGCGGCTTGTCGAGGACTTCGAGCTGCTGACGCTGGCCACGCTTGGCGCCTTGCCCCCGCCGCCGCCGCAACCGGCGAGGAGGAGCCCCGCCACTGCCAGCGCAGCAATCGAGACAAGCGCTCGCGGGCTTCTCTTGCGGCGCAATCGATTGGTCGCGTCGACGGATCCCATGGTGGCCGACTCCTTCGCTTCGACGTTGGCGGGCACGGCGTCAACGAATAGCGAGGGGGCGGTAACACCACGGTTACGAGGCCAGTTACCTGGCTGTAACCCGAGGTCGCTAATCCTTACGGCGTGCGCGTGCTGATCGTGGAGGACCACAGGGACCTCGCCGTGACGGTGGCCGAGGGCCTGCGCCGCGAGGGAATGGCGGTCGATGTCGCGTTCGACGGCCAGGAGGGACTACGTCACGGCATCCAGGACGCCTACGACGTCGTCGTGCTCGACCGGGACTTGCCCGGCCTGCACGGCGACGAGGTCTGTCGTGCGCTGATCGCCTCCGGCGCCAGCGCGCGGATATTGATGCTGACCGCGGCTTACACCATCGAGAGTCGGGTCGACGGGCTCAGCCTGGGCGCCGACGATTACCTGCCGAAGCCGTTCGCGTTCCCCGAACTCGTCGCCAGGATCCGCGCGCTTGCTCGCCGGGGGCGGCCGGCGCGTTCACCGGTGCTCGTCTGCGGGGAGATTCAGCTTGACACCGTCCACCGAGTCGCCACCCGGGGTGGGCGCCGCCTCGAGCTCAGCCCCAAGGAGCTGACCGTGCTCGAGCTTCTCCTGGCCGCGGGCGGCCGGCCGCTGACCACCGAGGAGTTGCTCCAGCACGGCTGGGACGAGTACACGGACTCATTCAGCAGTGTCGTCAAGGTGACGATCAACCGCCTGCGTCGCAAGCTCGGCGCTCCCGGCGCGATCGAGACCGTCCCGCGTGCCGGCTACCGCATCCGCGGATGAAACGGCCCCGCCTGGCGGCGCCGCTGATCCGTCGCTGGGGGACCGTGCCTCGGCGCACGATCCGCCTGCGCCTGACGGCCATCTATGCCGGTCTGTTTCTCGCCTGCGGGGCCGCACTTCTGGCGATCAACTACGGACTCGTCTCGGGTCGACTCACGACCGACTACTTCACCAAGATCACCATCAGCGCCGGCAAGGAGGCCGAGGTCTTCCTCCAGCGTCAGGGCGTCTTGAGCACCGGTGGCGCTGCCGTCACCTCTCCAATCCCCGAAGGCGCGAGCGGCGCAAAGGGCACCGAGGCCGGCGGCGGGTTCTCGGGCGCAGCGACGCCGTTCAACGGTGGAGGCCCCACGCCTGATGTTCAGCTGCCCTCGCGCGGCGTCGTGCGCGCAAGCGCCATCGCCGCATCCAACGGAGTGCTCGCGACGCTGTTGATCGAGTCGGGCATCGCGCTCGCGATCATGGCGCTTCTGGCTGCCGTGCTTGGCTGGGTCATGGCTGGCCGCGCGCTGCGCCCGCTGCGGGCGATCACCGCCGCGGCGCGTGAGATATCAGCCAGCAGCCTCCACCGGCGACTCGCGCTCGCCGGTCCCGATGACGAGTTGCGCCAGCTCGGACTCACCTTTGACGCCCTGCTCGAGCGACTCGAGACCGCATTCAGCGCGCAGCGCCAGTTCGCGGCCAACGTCTCGCACGAGCTGCGAACTCCGCTGACCTATGAACGTGCGCTGATCGAGGTGGCGCTCGGCGATCCCGATGCCAGCAACGAACGGCTCCGCACCGTGCTCGATCAGCTGCGCGCCTCGGGTGCGCACCAAGAGCGGCTGATCGAGGCCCTGCTCGTCCTGTCGCGAAGTCAGCGTGGTCTCGATCAGCATGAATCGGTCGACCTTGCCGCCGTAGCCACGGCGGCAGTCGACGCCGTCGATGCCGGTGGACTTGCGCTTGAGCACGTGCTCACCCCCGCCTTCACAAACGGAGATCCGCGCCTGATCGAACGACTGGCCGCGAACCTGCTGAACAACGCCGCCGAGCACAACCGGCCCGGCGGGCATATCGAGGTTACGACCCGCACCGTCGAAGGTCACGCGATTCTTCGCGTGACCAACAGCGGACCGAAGATCCGGGCCGATGATCTCGACCGCCTGTTCGAGCCCTTCCAGCGCCTCGGCGGAGCGCGCACCAGTACCGGCGACGGTCTTGGCCTCGGCCTGGGCCTCTCGATCGTCAAGGCGATCGCGGACGCTCACGGCGCGACGATCAAGACCGCTCTGCCAGACGACGGCGGTCTCTCGATCGAGATCTCATTCCCGTCCGCTGGGGCCGATCGAGCATCGACGCAAGCTGGCAGCCCGACCTGACGCGGTGGGGCTGCGGGCTAGAGGAGGCGCGGCCTTCGGCCAGCGCAGCAAATCACGAGCTGCCGGACACTTACCTCGCATGGACGAGGACCTGTCCGGCACGGCCGGCCGCGAAGCTGAGCGCTTCGAGCGGCTGTACGAGCAGCATTTCAACGCCGTCGCGGCCTACCTGCTCGCGCGGGTCGATCGCGAGGCCGCCGCCGACGCGCTCGCGGCCACCTTTGAAGTCGCCTGGCGGCGGATCGGCGAGGTGCCGAGCCACGAGTTGGCCTGGCTGCTCGGCGTCGCGCGCCGCGTGCTCGCGAATGCGCGTCGCTCCCGCGCTCGCCAGGCAGCGCTGCTCGAGCGCATGATCGCCGCCACGCCCAGCGCCCCCTCCGTTGATGACGGCGACGGCGCGCTCGCGGCGGAGCTCGCGAACGCGATCGCGCAGTTGACGGCTCAGCAGCAGGAAGCCCTGCTGCTGATCGCCTGGGACGGCCTCAGCGAACGCGAGGCAGCACTCGCACTTGGATGCTCGCGCGAGGCGTTTGCGGCACGCCTTCACCGAGCGCGCTCGCGAGTTCGCGCCGCGATCGATCCATCACGGCGCGGCGGCTCGGCGCCGCAGAAGCCGTCCAACCAGATACAGATCGCGACGACCACGGAGGAGGCGATATGAACACGCCCACGGACCGCCTGTTCGAACGGCTTCGCCACGGCGACGCGACATCCATCGAAGACGTCTTCCCGGCGGCGCTGCGTGCGTCGGTGTTCGCGGCGATCGTCGCCGGCGATTCGGTCGGCTCGGCGACGGGCATCCGGCAGCGTCGGCGAACTCGCTCGCTCGAGCGGTGGCGACGCCCGCGCGGACGGGTCGCGTTCGCCTCGTGCGCCGCGTTCCTGGCGTGTGCGCTCGCCGTCGCGCTGGCGATCGCTGAGCAACCTGGCCGCAGCGCGTCGCCGACTCCGCCGAGGATCCATGCCTCCGTCGTCTCCTTCCGCTATCCGACGCGGGGTCCGGACGAGGGTTACATCACCGCGACCGTCACCGACCCGTTCGCGGCGCAGAGCTCCCTTGACACGGCGTTCCGCGCAGCCGGGCTGGATATCACGGTGAGTTTGGTCGCCGCGTCGCCGAGCGCGGTGGGCACGGTCGTTGAGATCAGCGAGCCCTCCAACGGGCCGCAGATCAAGGCGCTGAGCGGTGGCACGTGCGTGACGGGCGGGGGAGGCCCGGGCAACTGCCCGGTCGGATTGAAGATTCCCCGTGACTTCACCGGCGCCGGCTCGGTCACCCTTGGCCGCCCCGCGAAGCCGGACGAGGACTACGAATCGACCAACAGCGCCTTCGCCCCGGGCGAGAGGCTGCACTGCAGCGCGCTGATCGGTGCAACCGTGGCGACGGCGCAAAGCGTGCTTGCCTCGCGCGGGATGACGGCGCAGTGGCAGCCGACGCAGACCAGCGCAGGACCCAAGCCGGCAACATCGCCAGCCGCCACAGCGACGGCGACGAACAGCACGTCGACGACCGCGTCGGACACCAGCAGCGCCAGCACAAGCGAGACGACGACCTCGAGCACCTCGAGTTCGGGTGGCCCGGCGGGCAGCGCAACTCCGCCGCCGAGCGGCTACCACGTCCTCGATGGGATCCCGATCCGCTCCGGAGTCGTCCTGCTGCTGACCCAGAAGGCGCCGATCCCGGCCAGCGTGCTCGCGCAGGACTCGCAGATGTTTGACGCCGGCTGCTCCTAGCTCGCGCTCCGAAGACCCGCGATGCTCGGACGTGCGCACGCGCGAGTGAGACGGCTGCGCTTTGCCGTTCCCGCCAGGCCGGGTCAGGCGTCGTGCGCGTGTGCGAATCGCCGCTCGAGCTGCTCGACCTCAGACATGCCGATCAGCTCGTTGAATTCGGCGAAGCCAAGCGGCGGGAGCGGTTGGGGTGTTGCGAGGTCGCGCAGCGCCGCGAGCCGTTCGGCGATCGCGTGCGTCGCCGCGAGCAAGGCAGCGAGCGAGCAGAACACGATCCTGTAATTGAGCTCCCGAAGCACGTCAGGATTGATCAACGGCGTCAGGCCGCCCTCAACCCAGTTGATCACCTTCGGCGTTTCGGGTAGCGCTTCGCCGAAGGCGACGATCTCGGCCTCGCTTTGAAGCGCGTCGATGAAGACCACATCGGCCCCCGCATCGCGGTAGCTCGTGACCCGTTCGATGGCTCGCTCGAGGCCCTCGCCCGCACGCGCATCCGAGCGCGCGATCACGACGAGATCGGAGGCGCCGCGCGCGTGCACCGCCGCGCGGATCTTCTCGACCATCGCTTGCAGGGGGACGATGTCCTTGCCGCCCATGTGGCCGCAGCGCTTCGGGATCGCCTGATCCTCGAGGTGCAGCGCGGCGACGCCGGCCGCTGCGTACTCACGGACGGTGCGGATCACGTTGATCGGATTCCCGTAACCGGTGTCGGCGTCGGCGATCACGGGCACCGCGACGGCCTGCACCAGGCGCCGTGCCTGGTCTGCCATCTCGGCGAACGACAGCAGCCCGATGTCGGGGCGGCCGAGTAGCGATGCCGATGCCCCGTAGCCCGTCATGTAGACGACGTCGAATCCCGCCTGCTCGATGAGACGCGCCGACAGTGCGTCGTAGGCACCGGGCGCCACGATCAACTCCTCGCCGGCCAGCAGCGCGCGCAGCCGCGCCGGTCCCGTGTTTTGCGTTGCGAGATCGCCCACGCCGGATCAGACGCTCACCTCGACCCGCAGGAACGTCGCCGGGATCGACGTGGTCTCGTTGCCTGGGATCGTGTTCTGTTCGCTGAACAGCGCCTCGAGCTCGGCCTGCAACTCGTCGGCGCGACCGGCCTCGCGCGCGGCCTCGTAGGCGTTCATCGTCGGGCCGTAGTAGTCGCGGATCGCGGCGAGCAGCGCGCTCGGCGGCTCTGGGTAGATGAAGCGGTATGTCGCCGGAGTGCACGACACGCGATCCTGCGGAATGCCGGCGGCGGCGAAACGCTCGTAGACATCCGCTTCGACGCCCCAGCGCACCGGGCTGATAAAGCCCTCCGGCGGCGGCGGCGAGTAGGAGGCGCTGATTTTCAGAAGCTGGGAGACGAGCGTCGCATCGCCGGGAATCCAGTTGCCCATCACGATCCGCCCGCCGGAGCGGGTCACCCGCGTCATCTCCTTCGCCACGTCGAACGGCCGCGGCGCGAACATTGCGCCGAAGACGCTCACGACGAGGTCGAACGAATCGTTTGCCAGGCCGTCCAATGCCGACGCGTCGCCTTCCTGAAACCGGATGTTCGTGAGGCCCTCTGCCGCCACGCGCTCGTTTCCCGCGGCGACGAGGTTGCTCGAGATGTCGACCCCGAGCACGTCGGCACCGAGCCGCGCCTCGGGCAGGGCGGTCGTGCCGTCCCCGCAGCCGAGATCGAGGACCTTGAGCCCTGGCATGATGCCCAGTTCGCCGACGAGCGCCTCGCCGCTCTCGCGCATGCTCGCTGCGACGCGCGTGAAGTCGCCCTTCTCCCACAGTGCCTTGTTCGCGTTCATGGCCTTCCGCTCTCCCGATGACTGGAAGCAGAGGACATTACGAGGATCGCGTCGGCGAAGCGTCTGGCGGCGCTCGGCGTGCCGTCAGACCGGTTGTCGCTACGGCACCGTCTGCTTGATCGCGACAAGTGGGAAGCGTGTGATCGGCGTCGGGTGACCTGGCCGGTCTGGAACGTACCCGCGGGCGCTGCGAATCGTCCACAGTGGGTTGCGGCGGTCCGGCACGCCGATCAGGTAGGAGCCGTGCACGCAGCCATAGTTGATCCGCTCGCCGCCCATCGGTGCCGTCGCGCCGGTCAGGAACGTGCAGTGGCGCCCGTCGGATGTGACGATCGCCCAGGGCAGCGCGACCTTCGGCACGGGGCCGTGGCGCGGCAGGCGGCGGGTCAGCCGCAGCAGCGTCACCGGGTGCCAGGGATCGAGGAAGCAGACCACGCTTCGTGCGCTCGAGCTCGCGGCGAAGCACGGGTCGTGGATCGCGTTGCCCTGGATGCAGCGATAGGCGTCGCGGGCGTCGGTCGCAAGCGAATCTGTGAAGCAGTAGCCGCGCCCGCTGGCGGCAACTCGGAAGCGCGGCGAGAGCGTGCCCTGAGCGGTGAAGACCGGAAGGTGCCCGGTGTGCTCGGTGTGCAGGAGGATCGCCGCCAGCGCTGCCCCGCCGCCGGCGATGACGGCAGCCGCTGCGACGGACGCAAACCAGCGCGTCCGCGGCGTCCGCAGGCGCATGCGCGTGCGCTCCGGCGCAGACGAATCGTCGGCGATGTGCTCGGCGAGCAGCTCGCGAGCTTGTGCGCGAGCTGCTTCGTCACGGACCGGGGCTGACGCGCGCAGAGCCGAGAAGGGGGTGCGGGTCGGGTCCTCAGACATGGCTGTCCTCCTCGGTGATGAGGCCGGCGAGGTCGGCACTGCAGCGGCGCCGCGCGCGGGCTAGGCGCGAGCGAACCGTGCCGATCGGGACATCGAGCGCGAAGGCGACCTCGTCGTAGCTGAGGTCGCTGAGCGCGTAGAGCAGCAGCGTGTCGCGGTCCACCGCATTCAGTCGCGCCACGGCGCCCGCGACCGCGACGGATAGCCGCTCGGCGTCTGCGCGCGCGACGGCGGCTGCGTACGCGTCGGCGTCAGACTCGGCCTGTCCGGCGCTTCGCGCGTACGCACGCAGCGCCCGACGCTCGCCGCGGCGTCGCTGTCCGAGCAGATTCGAGGCGATTCCGTAAAGCCACGGGCGCGCGGATTCGCCGAGCGCGCGGTAGCGCGCTCGGGCGTCGAATGCGACCGTGAAGACCTCCGCGGCGAGCTCGTCGGCGTCCTCGGGGTGACGGCGACGCAGGTAGCGGTGAATCTCGTCGAAGTGGCGCTCGAAGATCGCGCCAAAGGCTTCTGGCTCGACGAGCGAGCGGGCGATCGCGGCGGCATCGTCGAGCTGCTCGCTCACGTCCACCTCGCTCGCCCGCGCTGCCCGTGGAGCCTGTTCGAGAGTCGGCATCGAGGCCGCCGGGCCATCCCCGTGCAGCCGTCGCCTAACGGGTCGGCGGGTAGGCAGTGAAGCTCCGCTGCTTGCCGTTGAGCTTGTAACTGACAACGACGCGCGTGAAGAGCAGACCCTTGGCCGTGTGCTTGGGGTCCAGCAGGCGCACGCTGCTGTCGGCGAAGAAGCGGATCCTCGATGCCGCGCAGTCGGGCGTGCAGAGGTTGAGACCGAAGTCGGTCGTCCCACTCGCCCCGCTCACGCTCCACGACGACCAGTGTGTCGACTTGAGCTCGCTGTTGGCATCGGCACACGACAGCACGACCGTGCCGGTCGGCTTGATCAGCGGCGAGCCGCTGCAGCTGAGCAGCCTCGGCGAGGCACCGGCGGCGAGGGCGGTTGCCGCGCAAGCGGCGAGGGCGGCGGTGGTGAGAGTGGCAGCGGCGATCCTGCGAGACATTGGTAGGCCTCTTTCGAGTCGGCTTTGACGGGTCATCACCACTTCATGCCCGATCCGCCGAAACGAGTTCTCGCGCCCGGCACACCGCGTGGTAACCAGGCTGACAGCGCCTCGGCGATCGCGTTCGCGTAGAGCGCTCCGCGGGAACCAGGTGCGCGAAACCCGAAACGACCAAGGTGGACGCGCATGAGTGCCAAGTCGAAGACGAGCGGCGAGCGCGCGATGGAAGGCGTCGGCGCCGGGACGAAGGAGAACGTCAAGCGCGACGCGATGCGCGGCCGGAGCACCGGCACGCGCGAGAACGCCGAGCGCGACGCTCGCTGACGCCGCACTTGCTTCACCCGGCGGATCGCAGGCATGATCCGCGCGAATGGCGGAAGTCGAGGAGCATAAGCGCTGCCCGGACTGCGCAGAGCTCGTCCTGGCGGCGGCACTGAAGTGCCGCTTCTGCGGCTACCGCTTCGATCAGGCGAGCTATTCGTCTGATCGCTCGCTCGCCGATCTCCTGCGCCGCCCGAAGTCCAGCACCGCCAGCCTGCCTGAGCTCCTGAGCCGCTGGGGCTTCGAGCTCGGACCCGACGAATCCGTCGCCTACTTCGGCCACTGCCGGGCCGGCGGCCAGGCGGGGTATCTGTTGATCACGACCGCCCGGTTCGCCTTCCTCGTGGGCCGCCGCCAGGAGTGCCTGATCGACTCGCGGGGTGGGGCGGTGAGCGCGACTCTCGTGCGTCGCAAGTGGCGCGGCACGCAGCTGCGCGTGGAGGCGCCGGGCCGGGCCGCGATCACCTTCGATGGTTTCGCTTCGCGGCAGACGCCGGGGGAGGTGCTCGCGGCCTTCGCGAAGCTTGCGTGAGTGTGGCGCGCGTCGGGCCGGTCGTCGCTGCGGCCGGCCCGACGGCAAGAGATCAAGCTCAGTCGCGCGACATCATGAAGAAGTTGCCATCGCCCCCGAGCCCTTTGATCGTGTCGAGGTCGATGATCACCGCGCCGCCCTTGCGGTCGGGGTCGAGGTCGCGCTCGCCCTGGGGGATGTTGTCCCAGACGGTGTCGTTCTGGCTCGGGTCGAGCCGCGCACGACCGGTGAAGAAGAGCAGCGTGAAGGGGTCCATGTTGAAGGCGATCAGGCCGACGTTGGGGTTGCCCGCGATTGCCTTCTGCAGGCCGCCCTCGGGGTTGCGGCCCCAGATCGCAAGCTCCTGGGGGCCGTGCACGTGAGCCGAGCCGCGCGTCGAGAGGCTTGGGTATCCGTCGGCGTTCACATAGCCGAGCACGACCGGAGAGCCGGCATCGCGTGCGCCGTTGACGGCTTGGGCTACGTGGTCGTTGATCTCCAGAGGCATGTGCAGAGCTCCTTGGTGGCGGTGGGGGATGGTGACGGTGAACCCGACGGAGTGATCCGGCGCAGTCCGAGCACCCGCTCGTCGAGTGGCCGCCCGAGCGAATCCGCTGTGCGCGCTCCGGCGAGACCGTCGGCGGGGCGAAAGCTTTCGCGCGAAAGTAAATCACGGGCAACCCAGGTGTGCAGCGACCCTCAACGCTTGCGACGCCGCGGTGTGCCAAGAGGGGGCGGAGGCTGCCACCAGCCCAGGTGCGCGGGCGAACCCGAGGGCGGTGATTGGCGCCTAGGGCCATGCTGGGAGGCCCAGAGAGGGTGCGAGGCGGGCCCGTTCACGCCCCCACCCAGATGGGTTATCGAGACGTTCAGCCGTGCTTCATATCGTTCAACTGCGGTGTATAGTTGCCGCCGACAAGCGACCGGCGCCTGTGATCGGCGGTCGCGTTATCGTTGCAACCCATCGGCCCGCCCCCCGGGTCGCTAATTGGGAGAGGGAGGGAACGTATGCAGGCACGTTTCAGGCGTGTGTTGCTGGCCATAGCCGTTCTGGCGGTCGGTTCGCTCGCGTACGCCGGTCTTGCGTCCGGCGCCGGCAAGATTCAGATTGCCGTCTTCTATTACAACCCGAGTCCCTACGGCGTCGCGTCGTACAAGGCCGCTCAGGTGGAGGCCAAGAAGCTCGGCGTGTCGGTCACCGTGTTCGACGCCAACAACGACCCGGAGGCGCAGAACACCCAGATGGAGGACGCCATCACCTCGGGCAAGTACAAGGCCTTCTGGGTGTGGGCGCTCGACGGTCCTTCGATCGCACCGACGATCAAGAAGGCTGAGCAGAAGGGCATCAAGGTCGCGACGGCGGACTACACGCTGGGGACCCTGCAGCAGCAGGTCCACCTCAGCTACACGCCGGGGCTGGTGACCACCGTCGGTGGGTCGATCGGCAAGCAGGAAGCAGCGTTCGTCCAGCTGACCAAGCTCGCATGCGCGAAGGCGGTCGGGGCCGGTAAGGACTGCAACGTCGCGTTCATGCCCGGTCTGGACAACTACCCGACGGACACACTGCGCGAGCAGTACATGTCGGCGCAGTTCGCCACCGGTCCGATCCACATCACATACACGCCACCTGGTGAGTACGACCAGCCGACGTCTCAGGGCGTCGCGCTGACCTACTTCCAGTCGAAGCCCAACATCCAGGTGTTCGGCTCGTTCGGCGACCAGATGACCGAAGGTGCGATCACCGCGATGCAGCAGGTCGGGCTCACCCCGGGCAAGGACATCCAGGTGTTCGGCTCAGGCGGAACCAACCAGCTCGACGCACAGATCAAGACGGGCGAGGTGTTTGGCAGCGTCGCGCTGTACCCCTGCGACGAGTCCTACATCGGCATCCAGGATCTGGTGGCGGCGCTGAAGGGCAAGAAGGTGCCGGGCATCGTCAACGTCATCAACGCGAGTCACCCCCTGATCATCGACGCGGCAACCCTGAAGTCGGCCAAGGGCTACACGCCTGACTGGTCGCTGACGGGCGCCCCCGGTTGATCAAGAGTAAGTAGCGTCAAGAGGTAGAGGGACGAGATCGAGCCGGATGAGCGCATCGGAAGTCGCGACCATCCGGCTCGTCTCGATCGGGAAGCGCTACGCAGGGACGAGCGCCCTCGATGATGTGAGCCTTGAGATCAAGGCCGGCTGCGTACACGCCCTCGTAGGCGCGAACGGGGCCGGCAAGTCAACTCTTGGCAAGGTCATCGGGGGCGTCGTCCGTCCCGACGACGGAGAGATGTACGTCGACGGACGGCCGGTGAAGTACACGACGCCGCGCGATGCGCGCGACGATGGCATTGCGACGATCGCCCAGGAGCTCGCGCTGGCTCCGGCCATGAGCGTGCTGGAGAACGTCTTCCTCGGCATCGAGCCCAGGCGGGCGGGATTCGTCGCCAAGCGCGAGATGCGCAAGCAATACGCGGAGCTCATCAGCCGAAGCGGCTTCGACCTCGACCGTGACGCGACCGTCGGATCGTTGCGCACCGCCGACCAGCAGAAGGTCGAGATCCTGCGTGCCGTCAACAGCGACGCGAGGATCATCATCATGGACGAGCCGACGTCCTCGCTCACGTCCGTCGAGACCGCGGCGCTGCACAAGATGACCCGCGCCCTGCGCGATCAGGGCAAGACGATCGTCTACGTAAGTCACTTCCTCGACGAGGTGCTCGACCTCTGCGACACGGTGACCGTGATGCGAAACGGCCATCACGTGCGCACCGCGCTTGCCGACGAGGAGACCGAGACCACGCTCGTCGCGGGCATGTTCGGCTCAGCTGTCGAAGCCGAGCAGTTCGAGAAGCCGCCGCCGTCGACCGCCGCTCCGATGCTCGAGGTTGAGGGCCTGCGGCGAGGAGACGTTTTGCACGACATCTCGCTCACCGTCCGCGAAGGCGAGATCGTCGGCCTCGCGGGACTCGTGGGCAGCGGCCGCACCGAGCTTGCCCGTGCGATCGCGGGCGCCGATCCGATCGATGCCGGAACGATCAGGATCGGCGGCCAACAGCGACGGATCCGCAACCCCGCCGACGCGATCCGCGCAGGCATTGCGTTTCTTACCGAGGAGCGCAAGCATGACGGGCTCTTCATGGATCTCTCGCTGGCCGCGAACACGACGATGGCTGACGTCCCGGCTGTGTCCGCGCGCGGCATCCTGCGATTGGGCGCTGAACGGTCGCGGTCGCGCAGGCTGCTCGACTCGGTCAACGTCGACCCGCCGATTCCGGGGATGCGCGCGAGCAGCCTTTCGGGCGGCAATCAGCAGAAGGTCCTTTTCGCGCGCTGGCTCTTCGGGCATCCCAAGGTGCTCATCCTCGATGAGCCGACACGCGGCGTCGACGTCGGCGCTCGCGCGGCCATTCACCGACTGATCAGCGACCTCGCGAAGGACGGGGCTGCCGTGCTGATGATCTCCTCAGAGATCGAGGAGGTTCTCGGTCTCGCTCACCGCGTGCTCGTCATGCGACGTGGCGCGATCACCCGGGAGTTCCCGGCGGACCCGCCCCTCAGCGAGGTGATGGAGGCCGTCTTCGGCCTCGCCGGCGGCCAGGCATGACGGTCCAACCGCCAAGCGCCGCCCCAGACGACGCGCCCGCCGAAGTAGTTGCGGTAACCGGCCCCACGAGCATGTTCGACCGCCGCGTTCGCAGCGGGCGGCGCCTGAAGGCCGAGCACATTCGCGACTACGGGATCGTCGTCTTCTTCGCCGCGATCTTCATCTACTTCTCGTTTGCCTCGCCGGTGTTTTTGACGAGCGGCAACCTCCTCAACATCGTCTACCTCAACGCGACGATCGCGATCCCCGCTTTCGCGGTGACGCTGACGATCATCGCCGGCAACTTCAGCCTGTCCCTCGGCGCGATCTTCACGCTCGCCGAGGTCCTCGGAGCCTGGGCAGCGGTTCAGTGGGGGGTCTGGTGGTTCTTCCCCGTCTCGATCTTCTCCGGCGCGGTGATGGGTTTCGTTGACGGTCTGATCGTCACGAAGCTCCGCGTGAACGCCTTCCTAGCGACGCTGGCCACCGGACTCGCCTACACCGGCCTGGCGCTCGCGGCCAGCGGCGGCTTCAACATCATTCCCACCAAGGGCGCCAACATCTTCACGTTCATCGGGCAGCACTCCGTGAGCGGCATCCAGTACCCGGATTTCATCGTGCTGTTCGTGGCGATCGTGCTGCAGCTGGTGCTCGCCTACACCGTCTTCGGCCGACACCTCTACGGCGTCGGCGGGAACCGCGATGCGGCGCGCCTGTCGGGGCTGAAGGTCGACCGCATCGTGATCCTGACTTTCATCATCGCCGGAGCCGCCTGCGGCATCGCCGGGATGATCGACGCCTCAACGACCAGCCAGGGATCGGCCACCAACGTCCTCGGAACGAACCTGGCCCTCCTAGCGATCGCCGGCGTCGCACTCGGTGGCACCAGCATCTTCGGCGGCATCGGCTCGGTCTGGCGGACGGTCGTCGGCGTGTTCATGCTGGGCATGATCACGAATGGTTTCGACCTCCTCGGCGTTGCCGAGTACTGGCAGGACGTCGTCCGCGGGGCCCTGATCGTTGGCGCCGTTGCCGTCGGCTCGATGATCGAGCGTCGCTGACCGCACGGCACCCGCGTGCCGCGCCGGCACGCGCGGCGACCCGGATATGAGCGCCGCGTGGCGCGCGTTTAGGCCGACTACACAAGCGTTGTTCATGCAGTCCGAACAGGTTTGTGCGCTACGAGCGAACGTTTGCGAATGCAAGCAATCGCAGATCACGCCAAGATGCCGCTCATGACCAACTTTCCAGAATCCCACAGCGACCTGCTCGACACGCAGGTCGCCAGCCTCGCCACGATCGGCCGCGACGGCATTCCACAGGTCACCGCGGTCTGGTTCGTCCATGACAACGGGGAGCTCCAGCTCTCGCTGAACGACAACCGCCTGAAGACGAAGAACCTGCAGGCGCGGCCCGAATGCAGCCTGATGATCCTCGACAACGCAAACCCCTACCGCTACCTCGAGGTGCGCGGGCACGCGCGCATCGAGCCCGACTCGGCAGACGTCGTCGTCGGCAAGGTCAACGCCAAATACAGCGCCGACGTGCGCGCCTGGGACGGTCCCGACGATCAGCGCATGGCCGTCACGATCGAGCCGAGCAACGTCTACGCGGTCGACATGAGCGGCTGAGGCCGGTCGAGCCGAGCGTGCAGTCTGGTTTACTAGCCGCGCCGCGAGGCGCGGGTCCAACGACGGGCGTAGGCGCGGCGCGGCTGGGCGCGCCGCGCGATAGGGGAGGCTTGTAGCGATGGAAATCGGTGTCATCTGCAGCTGGTGCGAATGGAGCGTGGACGCGGGCGCGATGGCGCGGATGGCGGAGGCCGCGGGGATCGAGTCGCTGCTCATCGGCGAGCACTCGCACATACCGGCCTCGCGAGAGACCCCCTACCCAGGCGGCGACGGCACGATGCCGGACGGCTACCAGAAGACCTACGACCTGTTCGTCGCGCTGACGATGGCCGTGCTCGCGACGAGCGAGCTCAAGATCGGCACCGGGATCTGCCAGATCGTCCAGCGTGACCCGATCCACACCGCCAAGGCGGTTGCGAGCCTCGACCAGATCTCCGACGGACGGATACTCCTTGTCACGGGCTCGAGCTGGAACATCGAGGAGATGCGAAATCACGGCACCGACCCCGACACGCGCTACGACCTGATGGAGGAGCGCGTGCTCGCGATCCGCGAGATCTGGGCCAACGACGAGGCGAGCTTTCACGGCAAGTTCGTCAACTTCGACCGGATCTGGTCCTGGCCGAAGCCGGTCCAGTCGCCGATGCCGGTCTGGATCGGCGGCAACAGCGAGGGCTCCGAGGAGCGCGCGGTTCGCGCCGGCACCGGCTGGGCGCCGATCCATGTTCCGGGCATGCCGGATCGCGTCCGCGCGTTCACCGAGGGCGCCGCGGCCGACGGCGTGCAGACCTCGGCGATTGCCGTCGGCGGGGAGCTCTCTCCGGCGCTGATCGAGGAGTACGCCGAGGCCGGCGCCGAGCGCTGGGTGCACGGGATCAAGATGACCCGCAGCGAGGATGAGTTCGAGCGCGAGCTCGAGCGGCTCGTCGCCGTGCGTTCGGAGTTCATCGGCGCGGCCTAGGTCGCGCCGCCGCGGTACGCGCGCGCTTGAAGATCACCGATATCCGTGTCGTCCTCCACGCCCGCCCGGCGGGCTCGCTGGCCGTTTTCGGCACGGGCGACACGCTGCCGATGGGCGTGCTGCGCGTCCTGACCGACGAGGGCCTAGAAGGCAACGCGTTCCTCAGCCTCCCCGGGCCGGGGCCGGAGGCGGTCGGCGCAGAGATCGTGACGTTCCTGCGCCCGCTCCTGCTGGGCGAGGATCCGCTCGACATCGGCAAGCTCTGGCAGCGGGCCGCCGGCATGAGCCACTTCGTCGGTCCGATCGCGCTTGGCAGCGTCGACATCGCCCTGTGGGACATCGCCGGCAAGGCCGCCGGCCTTCCGATCCACCGCCTGCTCGGGACTCACCGGACGAGCATCCCGGTCTACCTCTCCTCGGGGCACCACGCCTCCAGCAGCGACTACGCCGAGGAGGCGCTCTTCTGGAAGGAGCAGGGCTGGGGCGCCTACAAGCTCCATCCGGCTCGCGGCCCGTGGGTCCAGCGAGCGCGCCTCGATGTCGCTGCCGACATCGAGGCCTGCACGGCGGTGCGCGAAGCCACCGGATCACAGATGGCGCTGATGCTCGACTCCTCCTGGGACTACGACCACAGCGAGGCGCTGCGCGTCGGCCGCGCCATCGAGGAGCTCGACTACGTCTGGTACGAGGACCCTCTCCCGGCGCACGATCTGCACGGCTACCTCGAGCTGCGCCGGCATCTTCAGATCCCGCTGATGGCGACCGAGATAACGCTCGGCGGCCTGCACACCCTGCCGCAGTGGCTCGCACCGCAGCGTGCGACGGACTACCTCCGCGGCGACGTCGTCATCAAGGGCGGCATCACCGGGCTGATGAAGATCGCCCACCTCGCCGAGGCCTTCAACATCAACTGCGAGGTCCACGACGGCTATAACGCCCTCGGCAACCTCGGCAATCTTCACGTCGTGATGGCGATCGCCAACTGCGACTGGTTCGAGGTGTTGCCGTTCAATCGCTCCGGCGATCACGGCCTCGAGCACCTCAGTTACGGGCTCGCGTACCCGCTCGAGATCGACGGGCGGGGATTCCTGCACGCGCCAACCGGTGCCGGTCTGGGCATCGAGATCGACTGGGAGCTGATCGACTCCGCGCGCAGCGGCGAGATCGCCTAGCTTGCCGCGGGACGCGGGTATGGTCCTGCGCTAGCGATGGGCACTCTGTACGCAAGCGGCGGCGGCGCAGCTGCGGCCGATCACCTTGCGGCGAGCGCCGGCGTGGCGATGCTCGAGAGCGGTGGCAACGCGGTCGACGCGGTGATCGCGGCGGCGGCGGTGATGGCGGTGACTTCGCCGCACATGTGCGGGCTCGGCGGCGACCTGTTCGCGGTTGTCGCACGCGCCGGCGCCAAGCCCGTGGCGCTGAACGCCTCGGGCCGCGCAGGCTCAGGGGCGGATCCGGAGCGTCTGCGCGCGGAGGGCGCCCGAGCGATGCCCTTTCAGCACGACATCCGCTCCGTCACCGTGCCCGGCTTCGTCGACGGTCTTCTCGCCCTGCACGTCCGCCACGCAGCGCTCGCGCTGACGGAGCTGCTGGCTCCGGCACAGCGTCTGGCCGCCGGCGGCTTCCCGGTTTCGTCGTCGCTGTCGACAGCGGCCGCGGGGCTCGAGCCTGCAACCCTGGCATCCGCGTTCGGCGGGCCGCTCACGCAGGGGCGGCGGCTGTCTGCGCCGGGCGTCGCGCGTGGCCTCGCCGCGATCGCCGCCGCCGGGCGCGCCGGCTTCTACGAGGGGGAGGCCGGAGCCGAGCTTCTCGCCGTGGGGGGTGGTGAGTTCACCGGTGAGGATCTGACGGCGCCCAACGCCGACTGGGTGGAGCCGCTGAGCGTTGCTGCGTTCGGCCGGCTGCTTTGGACGGCGCCGCCGAATTCGCAGGGCTACCTGGCGCTCTCCGGCGCGTGGATCGCCGAGCGAGTCGGTGTTCCCGAGGACCCGGCCGAGGAGCGCTGGCCATTCGTCCTCGTCGAAGCGGCGCGGCAGGCTGGCCACGACCGCATCGCCGCGCTCCACGAGAATGCCGACGGCGCCGCGCTGCTGTCGGAGGAACGCCTCGGCCCGCGCGCCGCCGCGGTGGGCGAGCACGCGAGCGAGAACCTCGCCGACCCCCACGCCGCCGGCGGGACGACGGCGATCTGCACCGTCGATGCAGAGGGCTCGGGAGTTTCGCTGATCATGTCCAATGCCGCGGGTTTTGGCTCCCGGCTGCTGCTTCCCGAGCACGGGATCTTCCTGCACAACCGCGGCATGGGCTTCTCACTGGAGGCGTCGAGCCCAGCCGAGTACGGGCCGCGCCGGCGACCGCCTCACACGCTGACGCCTCTCGTCGTCACCGATCACAAAGGCCGGCTCGACACGGTGCTCGGAACGATGGGCGGCGACGCGCAGCCGCAGGTGCTGCTGCAGCTGCTCGCGCGCGTGCTGGTGCACGGAGAGGACCCAAAAGACGCGATCGGCGCTCCGCGCTGGGTACTGAGCCGCGATGATCCGACCGGGTTTCACGTCTGGGAGCACGACGGCCTCCCGATCGTCCGCCTCGAAGATGGGGCGCCCGCAGCCTGGGCCAGAGGCTTGGAGCGGCGCGGCTATGAGACCGCTCAGGCGGAGCGTGGGGAGCAGGTGTTCGGTCACGCCCAGCTCATCCGGGTGACCGCAGACGGGCTCTGTGCCGGGGCCGCCGACCCGAGGTCTGGGTACGGCGCGTTCGTCGGCCGCTGAGCGCTCAGCCGCGGCGCACGAGTCGCCCGACCGAGGCCATCAGCTCATCGGTCTTGGCGGCGCGGTCGCCGGCGGCCGCACCGAGAACGCAGTGCTGGGCGTGGTCGTCGAGGAGACCGAGTGCGACCTTGTCGAGCGCCGCCTGCACCGCCGAGATCTGCGTCAGCACGTCGATGCAGTAGCGGTCGTCGGCGACCATCCGTGCGACGCCGCCGACCTGACCCTCGATCCGCGCGAGGCGCCGAAGAAGCTGGTCCTTGGTGGCGGTGTAGCCACGTGACGCGCTCATGGAGCGAACCCTAGCAGATACCCCTTGGGGGTATACTCGCGAACGTGATCCTCTGGCACGGCCTGCGCGACGCCCTGCTGATGGCCTACGAGGTCTGGTGGGCGCTGGTGCTCGGGTTCGCGGTGTCGGCGGTCGTCCAGGCCTGGGTGCCGCGTGAGCGGATCGAGCGCAGCCTCGCGGGTCGCGGGCCGCGGCCGGTCGCGCTGGCGAGCGCACTCGGCGCAGCGTCATCGTCTTGCTCCTACGCCGCCGTCGCGATCGCCAGGAGCCTCTTTGCGAAGGGCGCCTCCGCGGCGTCCTCGCTGGCCTTCCAGTTCGCCTCGACCAACCTCGTCTGGGAGCTCGCGTTCGTTCTCTGGGCGCTGATCGGCTGGCAGTTCGCCCTGGCCGAGTATCTCGGCGGCCTGCTGATGATCGCGCTGATGGCGCTCGTGCTGCGCGCCTTCGTCTCGCCCGCGCTCGAGCGCGAGGCGCGCGAGCGGGCCAAGCGCTCGACCGGGGGGCACCAACACCACATCGCAACATCCGCTGAACCGCTCCGCGAGCGCCTCAGGAGCTCCGATGCGTGGTCTGACGTCGCGCACAATTTCCGTGCCGACTGGCAGATGCTGTGGCGTGAGATCTCGATCGGCCTGCTGCTGGCCGGGTTCGTCGCGCAGATTCCGGACTCCGCCTTCTCGAGCGCCTTCCTGACCTCCTCGGCCCCGGCGCTCCAAGCGCTGTGGGGTGCGCTGATCGGGCCGCTGATCGCGGTCGCGAGCTTCGTCTGCTCGGTCGGAAACGTCCCGCTCGCCGCCGTGCTGTGGTCCGGCGGAATCTCCTTCGCCGGCGTCGTCGCGTTCCTCTTCGCCGATTTGATCGTGCTCCCGATCGTGGCGATCTACCGCAAGTACTACGGCGCCGCCTTCGCCCTGCGGATCACGGCGGCGATGTTCGTGACGATGGCCGCCTCGGCGCTCGCGATCGACGCGCTGTTTTCCGGCGCGGGTCTCGTGCCGGTCTCGCGGCCCTCGCGCGGCGCCGTCTTCGGCTCGATCTCACTCGACTACAAGCTGATCCTCGATGCGATCGCGCTGCTCGCCTTCGCCGCCCTGTTCGCCGTCACCGTGCGCAGGGGAGCCCGCGACCCGGTCTGTGGCATGCGCGTCGAGCGCTCGAAGGCGTTCGCCGTCACCCGCGACGGGGAGACGCTCTACTTCTGCTCGCCGGGCTGCCGCGACGCGCACGCGCGAAACCGCGCGCACTGAAGCCTCGTATGCTGCGCCCGTGGCCGACGGCAAGGTCCTCACCTCGTTCGCGCAGGCGGTCGCCGACATCGGCGACGGGTCGAGCGTGATCGTCGGGGGGTTCGGTCTCTGCGGGATCCCCGAGAAGTCGATCGAGGCTCTGCGCGAGCACGGCGCGCGCGAATTGACGGTCGTCTCCAACAATTGCGGCGTCGATGACTTCGGCCTCGGCCTGCTGCTCGCGAACCACCAGATCGCTCGTTTCGTCGCCTCCTACGTCGGCGAGAACGCGCTCTTCGAGCGTCAGTTCCTCTCCGATGAGCTCGACGTCGAACTCGTCCCGCAGGGCACGCTCGCCGAGCGGATGCGCGCCGGGGGCGCGGGCATCCCCGCGTTCTACACCCCGACCGGCGTCGGCACGCCGATCGCCGAGGGCAAGGAGACGCGCGAGTTCGGCGGTCGCCAGTACCTCCTGGAGCGCGCGATCACCGGCGACTTCGCGCTCGTTAAGGCCTGGCGCGGCGACACGCTCGGAAACCTCGTCTACCGCGACACGGCACGCAACTTCAACCCGCTTGCGGCGATGGCCGGTCGCGTCACGATCGCCGAGGTCGAGGAGCTCGTCGAGGCGGGCGAGCTCGAGCCGAACCTGATCCACACCCCTGGGATCTTCGTCCAGCGGATCCTCGAGGGGTCGGGCTATGACAAGCGGATCGAGCGGCGGACCGTGCGCACGGCTGCGGCATGAGCGACGCGCGCTCGGCGATCATCGCCCGCGCCGCGCGCGAGCTTTCCGACGGCCTGTGCGTCAACCTCGGGATCGGCATGCCGACGCTGCTGGCAAACCACGTCGGCGACCTGCGCGGACTGCTGCTGCAGTCCGAGAACGGCCTGCTCGGGATCGGGCCCTATCCGCTCGAGGGCGACGAGGACGCCGATCTCATCAACGCCGGCAAGGAGACGGTCACCGCCGTGGCGGGCGCTTCCTTCTTCGACAGTGCCGACTCCTTCGCGATGATCCGCGGCGGCCATATCGACCTCGCGGTGCTCGGAGGGATGGAGGTCTCGCAGGACGGCGATCTCGCCAACTGGATGATCCCCGGCAAGATGATCAAGGGCATGGGCGGAGCGATGGACCTCGTCAGCGGCGCCAAGCGGGTCGTCGTCCTGATGGAGCATCTGACGCGCGACGGCCAGCCGAAGGTGAGGCGCGAGTGCACGCTCCCGCTGACCGGCCGCCGGGTCGTCGATCGCCTGATCACCGACTTCGCGACGTTCGACTTCCCGCGCGATGGCGGGATGGTTCTCGTTGAGCTCGAGGACGGCGTGACACTCGAACAGCTGCGCGCGAACACCGAGGCCGAGTTCAGGGCGGTGTGAGAGGATCGCGGCCTCGATGACCGAGGAAGCGGACCTTCTCGAGCGCACCGTCGCCATCCTCCCCCTGCTTCGCGAGAACGCGCAGCGGACTGAGGAGGGACGCCGCGTCGCGGATGAGAACATCGAGGCGCTGACGGACGCGGGCGTCTTCCGCATGACCGTGCCGCGCCGCCACGGCGGCTACGAGAGCAACCTCGACACCCAGTACGACGTGCTCGCCGCGATCTCCTCGGCCTGTCCTTCGACGGGCTGGGTGGCGACGATCCTTACGGCGATGCTCTGGAACACGGGGATGTTCAGGGACGAGGCGCAGGATGAGGTGTTCGCCGATCCGCGCGTGCGCGTGGCCTCGGTGTTCGCTGTAGGCGGCGAGGCAAGGCCGGTCGACGGCGGCGTGCTCGTCAGCGGGCGCTGGCCGTTCAACACTGGTTGCCTGCACTCGCAGTGGGCTGTGATGAGCGCGCTCGTTCCGGGCGTTGATGGAGGCGATCCTGTCCCGACGAGCCTTCTGATCCCCTATTCCGAGCTGACGATCCTCGACGACTGGCACGCGACGGGCCTTGCCGGCACGGGCTCCAACACGACGATCGCCGAGGAGGTCTTCGTGCCCGAGCACCGCATGCTCCCTGTCGCCTCGCAGATGCTGCTGACGTTTCCGAGCGAGCGCAACCGCGACGCCGCCTACTGGCGGATCCCGGCCGCGCTGTTTCTGATCTCGCAGGCCGCGGGGGCGCCGGTCGGCATCGCCCGCGGGGCGCTTGAGGCGTTCATGACGCGCCTGCCCGGTCGCTCGATCACCTACACCGATTACGCGAGCCAGGCCGAGGCTCCAGTGACCCACCTGCAGGTCGCCGAGGCAACGATGCTGATCGACTCCGCGGACGCCCACGCTCGACGCTCCTTCGGCCTCGCCGAGGAAGCATCGACGCGCGAGCTGACCCTCGAGGAGCGGGTTCGCGTGCGCTCCCACGCCGGCTACGCGACGCGCCTGGCACGCGAGGCCGTCGACATCCTCTTCCACGCCAGCGGCGCGTCGGCGATCCAGGTGAACATCCCGATCCAGCGCTACCAGCGCGACATCCAGGCGCTCTCAAACCACGCCTTCATGAACGCCACGACGAGCCTCGAGCTGCTCGGGCGGATCATGTGCGGCCTCGAGCCGAACACGCCGTTCGTCTGAGCCGGCGGTCACAGCCGGCCGGGGCTCGCGCGCGGGCCCCGGCCGTGAAGCCTTGCTCAGGCGGCTGCCTTCGAGCCGTAGAGCTCCTTTGAGGCGAGCTTCGCACCCTCGGCGAGCGCGGTCAGCTTCGCCCACTGGATCTCGGTGTGGACGCGCTCGATCAGCGCGCCCTGCGCGAACCCGCAGTCGGTTCCGCCGATCACGTTCTCGGGCCCGACGACCTTCGCCAGGCGCACGATCCGCTGTGCGACGAGCTCGGGGTGCTCGACTACGTTGGTGTGGTGGGTGACGATGCCCGGGATCAGCTTCTTGCCCTCGGGCAGCTTGACGTCCTCCCAGACGCGCCACTCGTGCTCGTGGCGCGGGTTGGCCTGCTCGATCGAGTAGTAGCCGGCGTTGACGGCGAGCAGCAGGTCGACGGTGTCGCTGAGCGGCGGGTCGTAGGCATGCGGGCCGTGCCAGCTTCCCCAGCACACGTGATAGCGGACGCGGTCCTGCGGAATGCCCTCGAGTGCGTGATTGAGAGCGCGGACACGCAGTTCGGCCCAGGCGCGGTAGTCCTCGTACGTCTTGCCCTCCGAGAGCATCGAGTCGCACTCGTGCATCAGCACGGCGTCGTCGACCTGCAGAAGCAGGCCGGAGTCGGCGATCGCGCGGTACTCCTCGCGCAGCGCGTCGGCGAGGGCGAAGACGAACTCCTCCTCGCTTGCGTAGTGCTCGTTCTGAAGCCAGTACGCGCTCGCGGGAGCGACGACCGGCAGGAACCCCTCGACTTCGTCGTTGCCGGCCGCGTCCAGCGCCGCCTTGAGGTTCGCGATGTCGCGATCGACGGCCGTGCGGTCGTACTCCAGCGGCCCCGTGCAGACCCAGGCGACAGCGGCGCTGGGATTCTCGTCGCCACCGGCCGCGGCGATGTTCGAGCCGCGGGTTGCGGCCTCGTCGAGCGCGTCCTGGCGCTCGTAGGCGCCCGGGAACGCCTGGCGGTCGCGGCTCGGCGGCAGCATGCTCCCCTCACGCTCGAGCTGACGCGTCTCAAGGCCGCTGACGCGCTCATAGAGGTAGGTAATCCAAGAGGCCTTGCCGATCTCGCCGTCGTCGATCACGTCGAGGCCGACCTCGATCTGCTTCTTGACGATGTCGTTGACGGACTTGCGGATCGTCTCGCCATAGGCGGCCTCGTCGATCTGCTCGCCCGCTCCGATCCTGTGCAGGTACGAGACGATCTCGGGCGGCCTGATCAGGCTCCCAGCGTGCGTGGTCAGAATCCGGCTCAACGCTCCTCCTTGTCCTTCGTGCGGGGCGGGCGCAGTTGCCGCGGACCGCTGCTGTATTCAGTGCAGGGCGCCGCTCGGCGGCGCATGACGACAACCGGACGTCTCGCCGGCTCTGCTGCGATCGTAGGCGGCGGCTGCAGGCGACGACGATAACGAGTGCGCGGATGCTCAAGTCGGCTGGCGCAAGTGTGCGCTTGGCGGCAACAATTCGCCGCTTGGAGCGCTCTCGTATACTCGCCGCTCCCCCTCCGAGGGTGGGTGAGCGTAGGCCCATGACGTTGCTGATCGACACCGTAGTCGTTCCGGCCCCGCAGCGAGTCGAGTTCTGGTCGCAGTCGTCGTCGGACGTCTATCACCCGGTGGCGATCCGGGCCGAGTCCGGCGAGGGGTTCTCGGGGCGCATGTGGGGCGACGAGCTCGACTCGCTCGGCCTGTTCCGGATCATCACGACGCCGAACACGATGAGCCGCTCGCAGAAGATGATCGCGGCCGGGGACCCCGAGTGCCTGCATCTGAAGATCGTCCTGCGCGGGCGGATGCAGGCCGCGCAGGAACATCGCTCAGACGTGCTCTCGCCCGGCGACATGACGATGTACGACACTTCGCAGCCGGCCATCTTCCGCGCTGACCAGCCGCTTGAGGTCGTCGTCGTGCGCTTGCCCAAGGCCGTCCTCGGCACGCATGCCGCAAAGATGGCGGCGCTGACAGCGCTGCGCATTCCGGGCTCTAGCGGGCTGCCGCGTCTGGCCGCCCAGTTCTTCTGCGGCGTCGCCGCAGGCCGCGCCGACGGGAGCATCGCCGCCGGCGACGCGAACGTCGCCGAACGCATCATCGACCTCGTTCGCGGGGTCTACGCCGATCGCATGGAGTCCCAGGGGCCAGAGCGAATGCGCTCGCGCGTCGGGCTGCTCCTGCACGCGCAGGCCTACATCGACGCCAACCTCAGCGATCCTCATCTCGGGCCCGAGCGGATCGCCCGAGCGTGCTCGATCTCGACCCGCTACCTGCACCGCCTGTTCGAGCTCGAGGGGCAGTCGGTCTGCGACCGGATCCGCACCGAGCGGCTCGACCGCTGCCGCCACGACCTGCTCGACCCGGCCTTCGCCGACCACACGATCATCTCGATCGCGAGCCGCTGGGGCCTGCCCAACCTGCCGCACTTCAGCCGGCTGTTCCGAAGCGCCTACGGCACCTCGCCGCGGGAGTACCGCGGCTCGCGGTCGCTGCACTGACGCCGCCAGCCCGCGGTGCGCGCAACGTCAAGTCGGTGCGCTTGCCGTCAATTATATATTTACAGGGCAATATGCCCTGATTCAATGGCTTTTCGCGATTCAGACGGGGCTCGCGTGTAGTCCTACTTGACAGCCATTTTGAGCGGTCATACCGTGCTTTGCCCTGCCGGGATTCGCGCGCGTGTGCGCGCGCGGGGCGGGCCGCACACGGTCGCGGTCGATCGCGCCGTCGCGTTGCGCCGGCGGCGCCAAAGACAACCACCACGGAGGCCAGATGAGCGCTGAGCGGATCCTCACAACCCACGCAGGAAGCCTGCCCCGGCCCGACGACCTGGCGGAGATGATCTGGGCCGGAATCGACGGCGAGCCGGTCGACGAGGCGGCGCTCGCAAAGCGCACCGACTCGGCGGTCGCTGAGGTCGTTCAACGGCAGCGCGACGCCGGGGTGGACATCGTCAGCGACGGCGAGCTGAGCAAGTCGGGCTTCAGCACCTACATCAACGACCGCTTCAGCGGTTTCGAGGGGCGCTCGGAGTTCCAGGCCGACGACGTCGCCGACTTCCCGAATCTCGCGATGCGCCTGTTCGCCACGCCGTCGATGGCGCACCTCGTCTTCTCCAACTGCACGGGGCCGGTGCAGATGCACGCCACCAAGGCCGTCGACGACGACGTCGCGCGACTGCAGGCCGCCCTCGGCGACGCCGACCCCTCGACCGCCTTCATGGGCGCCGTCAGCCCCGGTCAGATCGCCTTCAACTACCCCGATCACCACTACGGCTCCCACGAGGCCTACCTCGGCGCGCTCGCCGATGCGCTGCACTACGAGTACAAGGCGATCACCGACGCTGGCTTCAGCCTCCAGATCGACTCGCCCGACCTCGCAATGGCCGCCCACTGCCGCTCCGTCGGCTCGAGCGTCGGCGACTGGCACACCCATCTGCCGCTGGCGATCGAGGCGCTCAACCATGCGCTTGACGGGATCGCGCCCGAGCAGGTTCGCCTGCACGTCTGTTGGGGCAACTATGCGGGCCCCCACCACAAGGACGTGCCGCTCGCGGACATCATCGAGCCGGTCCTCGCGGCCAACGTCGGTGCGATCTATCCCGAGGGGGCGAACCCGCGCCACGAGCACGAATGGCGCGTCTTCGAGGACGTCAAGCTGCCCGACCACATGTCGGTGATCCTCGGCGTGATCGACGTGAAGTCGAACTTCATCGAGCACCCGCAGGTCGTCTCCGACCGCCTCACTCGCCTCGCCGGCGTCGTCGGCCGCGAACGCGTCATCGCCGGAACCGACTGCGGCTTTGACACATTCATACGCTTCTCCCAGGTCGACCCCGACGTCGCCTGGCTGAAGCTGCGCGCGCTCGCCGACGGCGCGGCGCTCGCCAGCGAGGAACTCTGGTGAGCGCCCGCGAGGAGCGCAAGTGCGCCGCCAATAGTGTGTTCGCAGTGCGGAGGGGGAATCGGCTGAAAGGAGCCGCGATGAGCAGCGCGACAATGGGAGGCTCTCGATGAGCGCCGGTGCACAGGAGGAGCCCGGCGCCCCCGGGACGACCGCCGACTCACCGCCGTTTCGTTTCTACGACAACCGCCAGAAGTACCTGACGTTCGTAAACACCTGCAATGAGAAGGCGGTGATCGTCAAGCGCGCGGCGATGGAGCTGGTGCATGTCCAGCCGACGCCGCCGTCCTTGCGCCTGTTTGACGCCGGCATGGGCGACGCGACCGTCCTCTCGCGGATGATGCGCACCTCGCATCAGCTTTTCCCGACCGTTCCGCTGCTCGCGGTCGCCAAGGAGATCAGCCTCGAGGATGTGCGGCTCGGGCTTGAGAAGATGCCGGACCGCTTCTACGAGCACGGCAACACGGTGCTCGTGATCACGAACATGAGCTACGCCGACGCCCCGGGCCTGTCGCTCGGGGATCCGTCGAAGGGGCCGATCAACTGGCAGATGGTCCGCCTCGAGGGCTCCTCGTCGAACGAGTTCGGCAATCAGATCGAGGCGCTCGAGCCGTCGCTCGCGCACGGCTGGGAGACCAAGCCGAACGCGCAGACGGGCAACCCGACCTATGTCCGCCCGTCGGTGCTCGTCGTCTACCGCGCCGATCACGAGTTCGTACTCGACTCGGTGATCCCGCACGAGGGCGCCGGCACGGGCGGCTATGACTTCGTGCTCGCCTCACAGCCGTGGCGGGCGCGCACGAGCGCGAAGTTCAAGGCCGAGAAGATCCTCGCGCCGCTGTCGCGCTCGCTCAAGCAGGGCGGGCGGCTGCTCGTGGTGCAGTCGGCGGGACATGACGCCGCGACCGAGGTCGTCGAGCAGCTGTGGCCCGGCGAGGACTTCTTCCCGGTGCGCCGCGATGCGCTCCTTGAGGCGCTGGCCGGCGCGCTCGGCGATGAGGCTTCCGACTACGAACTGACCAACCCGACCGACGACGGTGCGCTGTTTCGCTACGAGATGCACACGCTGCCGTCTGAGATCTCCGACCGGATTGGGACATCGACCCTGTTTGCGGCATGGAACGCCGTCATCTACGTCAACCAGATCGAGGACGAGCGCCTCGATGAGGTCGTCGCGAGCGGCGCGTATCTGAACGCGACGCAGCAGGCTCTGCACGACCACGGCGGCCTGTGGTTCAACGACGAGGCGTTCGTGGTGACGCGGCGATGAACGCCGATTTGAGATCTTGGCGCGCGGCCTGCCGGGCGGCGTCGCAGTCAACGAGTCGAAGTGCCATCAGAGGCATGGCACAGGGTGAGGGGACCGCTTGGGTCGCCTGCCTCTCAGAAAGGAGCAGTTGATGGCACCAAGCAGTGGAGGTTTCCTGTTCACCTCGGAATCTGTGACCGAGGGGCATCCGGACAAGATCGCCGACCAGATCTCGGACGGTGTCCTCGATGCGGTGATGCGCGAGGACCCCTATGGCCGTGTGGCCTGCGAGACGCTCGTCACGACCGGCCTGATCGTCGTCGCCGGCGAGATCTCGACGAGTGCGCAGCTGGACATCCCGGCGATCGCGCGGGAGACCGTGCGCGAGATCGGCTATGACGATGCGCTGAAGGGCTTCGACTGCAACACCTGTGCGGTCATGTCGACACTCGATCGCCAGTCGGCGGACATCGCCCAGGGCGTCGACTCGGCCTATGAGCAGCGCGCTGCCGGCTCGGGCGATGAGCTCGATGTCGCTGGTGCCGGCGATCAGGGAATGATGTTTGGCTACGCGTGCGATGAGACGCCCGAGATGATGCCGTTGCCGATCGCGCTCGCTCACCGTCTCGCCGAGCGCCTCTCGGTGGTCCGCAAGAACGGGACGCTTGACTATCTGCGCCCGGACGGTAAGACCCAGGTCAGCGTCCAGTATGAGGGCGGCCGGCCGGTCTCGATCGAGAAGCTCCTGATCTCGACGCAGCATTCTGAGAGCGTCGAGCAGCCGCAGATCCGCGCCGATTTGTGGGAGCACGTCGTCGTTCCCTCGCTGCCAGAGGGCCTCTACGACCAGATCGAGCTTGAGAAGTCGTTTCTCGTCAACCCGACCGGGCGCTTCGTGATCGGCGGCCCGATGGGCGACTGTGGGCTGACCGGGCGCAAGATCATCGTCGACACCTACGGCGGCATGGCCCGCCACGGGGGCGGCGCGTTCAGCGGCAAGGACCCCTCGAAGGTCGACCGCTCCGCCGCCTACGCGGCGCGCTGGGTCGCCAAGAACTGCGTCGCCGCGGGGCTTGCCAAGCGCATCGAGGTTCAGGTCGCCTACGCGATCGGCGTCGCCCAGCCCGTCTCGGTGATGGTCGAGACGTTCGGCACCGAGACCGTCGAGCGCGACAAGATCATCGCCGCGATCGATGAGAACTTCGACCTGCGCCCTGGAGCGTTCCGCGAGGAGCTGAACCTCCACCGCCCGATCTACCAGGCGACCGCCGCCTACGGGCACTTCGGCCGCGACAACTCCAACTTCACCTGGGAGCACACCAGCAAGGCCGACGCGCTACGCAAGGCCGCCGGAGCGTAGCCGCAGGTCCGGCGCCGCCTCGCAGTGCCGGGGCGGCGCCGCAGCGAAGCGGTTGCGAGCTCGGCCATCTCGACCGCCGGGAGCCGCACCATTTGTCTGATATTGCGTGTGCCGCGGAGTGTCAAACTAGCGTCACCGGCCCGACCATGGAGGAGATGAGCGATGGCCACGACACTGCCGCGTGTTGACGAGTCCGCTGCGAGCGCTGCGGTGGCGGCACTCACGAAGGCGCTCGGGGAGACCAACGTCCTGACCTCGCCTGAGGAGCTCGGCGAGTACCGAGACCCCTACGACTTCAAGGGCTCGGACGCATACACCGGCTCGGCCGTCGTCACCCCGGGCTCCGTCGAGGACGTGCAGTCGATCGTCGCCATCGCCAACGAGTTCCGTGTTCCGCTGTGGACGTTCGGGCAGGGTCGCAACTACGCCTACGGCGGCCCCGCTCCGCGCGTGCGCGGATCGATCCAGCTGAGCTTCCGCAAGATGAACCGCGTGCTCGAGGTCGACGATGATCTCGCCTACGCGGTCGTCGAGCCGGGCGTGCGGTTCTTCGATCTTTACGAGCACCTTCAGGCCGGCGGTCACCGCCTGTGGCCGTCGATTCCCGACCTCGGCTGGGGCAGCGTCGTCGGCAACACGCTCGACAGCGGTCGCGGCTACACGATCTACGGCGACCATCCGACGACGCAATGCGGCATGGAAGTCGTGCTCGCGAACGGCGAGCTGCTGCGAACGGGGATGGGCGGGATGAGCGGCAGCAAGTCGTGGAACCTCTTCCGCGAGTCCTTCGGTCCGAACCATTCGGGCCTCTTCTTCCAGTCCAACTTCGGCATCGTCACCAAGATGGGCGTGTGGTTGATGCGCGCCCCGGAGGTCTATGCGTCGTGCTGGGCGACGTGGCGCGAGGAGGAGACGGTCGCCGACGTCGTCGACGCGCTGCGCGAGCTGATGCTCGAGGGCGTGATCCGAAACCACCCGCTGGTCGGCCTCGGGATGCCCAGCGAGGCCGGTCGCGACCCGACGCTCGGCGGCTGGATGGTGCGCTTCGCGCTGTATGGCCGGGAGGCCGTCGTCGACCTCAACTACCAGATCGTCGAGCAGGCACTGTCAGCCATCCCGGGGGTCGAGTTCGGCCGTCGCACGTTCCGCGGCGACACCGAGCGAGCCGCCGTTCAGATGCACGACGACAAGGTTCAGGGCGGCATTCCCGGGCTCGAGCTGATCGAGATGTTCAAGGAGCTCAACGGCGAGGACGCCGGGCACCTCGACCTCTCGGCGATCGGCCCGCAGACCGGTGCCGACGTCGTCGCGACGATTCGCGCGCGCCGGGCGATGTATGACCGCCACGGCCTGCGTTATTCGGCGGGCATCATCCTGCTCCAGAAGGTCGCGCTGCACATCACGGCGGTCGTCTTCGATACCCGTGATGAGGAGGAGACGAGAGCGGCCTACGCCGCCTACAACGACATGGTCGCCGAGCTCGCCCGAACCGGTTATCCCGTGTACCGGACGAACATTCAGAGCATGGACGTCGTCGCCGACCAGTTCGATTGGGGCGACCACGCCCAGCGCCGGCTCAACGAGCGCCTCAAGGACGTCCTCGACCCCAACGGCATCCTCTCGCCGGGCAAGCAGGGGATCTGGCCGCGCCGCATGCGCGGCGGCGACTAGCCCTGGCCGGACGTCCGGGCCGAGGTGGTCCGCTGCTGACCCATCGCCTTCGGGAGGCCGAGCCTGGCGCGCGCGATCTCGCGGTAGGAGAGGTCGCGCAGCAGCACGTTGCGATGGCTGTTGCCCATCGAGAGGTCGCGGAAGATCCGCTCGATCCGCTCGCCGTGGCGCGCCGCGCTCGATCCCGAGGTGCGAAAGATCTCACTCTGCATCGTCTCCCAGGCCATCACCATCACCTCGCGGGCGATGCAGCCGACGAGCATGTCGGCGCCCCAGGTGTAGGGAACTCCCTCGGCCGCGGCGCGACAGTGCTCCATGTGTGTGTCGCAGGCGTGTAGCAGCGCGGCCTCGGCGGTAGCGATCTTCGCCATCGCGCCACCGAACCAGCGCTGGTAGTCAGGGTCCTCACGACGGGGCACGAACGGCGGAAGGGCCGTGTTCTTGGAGCGCAGCTGGAGCTCGTAGTCGTCGAGCGCACCGAGGACGGCGCCGACCATGACCGCGGCGAGGGTGATCGTGAAGATGCCCATCGTCCGCCCGCCGTAGATCGGGTTGCCATGCAACGCGACGCCCGGCACGCGGGCCGGATCGCTGACGTCGACATCGACCATCAGCGTGTCCTCGAGCACATAGTGGCTCGGGACGCGGCCGCCCTGAAAGCGCAGCGTGTGCGAGCCGCTGCCCTTCAGCCCGAGCAGGTCTCCCCACGACCCCTCGACCATCTCCCATTCGCTGCGCGGTGCGATGAAGAGGAGCTGCGGCCCGGGCGGGCCGTCGGGAGTCTCGCCGGGCGTCAGCGACTGGCCGAGGTAGTGCGTCGAGTAGGGCGATCCCGAGCAATACGCCACGCTGCCCGTCAGCTCCCAGCCATCGGCGGTCCGCTTCGCGACGCCAACCGGCGCCGTCACCGCCGGCGAGCGGAAGTCGCCGCCGTTGAACACCTCCTCCTGCGTGCGCTCGCCGAAGAAGGAGCCGACAAGCAGGGCGTGGTTCGACGCGAGCAGGCAGCACCACGCTGAGGACGCGCAGCCGCGGCCGAGCTCGATGCCGATCCGCGCGAAGGTGCCGACGTCGAATTCGTAGCCGCCGTAGCGGCGCGGGATGAACGTCCGGTAGATCCCTGCCCGGTCGATCTCGCGGTGCACGTCCTCGGCGTAGTAGGTGCGCTCCTCGACCTCGGCCTGGCGCTCGAGGAGCATCGGCCGAAGCGCCGCTGCGCGGGCGATCAGCTGCTCCGGAGTCAGGCCCGGCTCGGGCGGGGCGATCGGCGACGTGCTGCCTGTGCTCATGTCTCGATTCTCCTACAGCTCGATCGTCAGGCTTCCGAGCTCGCCGAAGCGCGCGCTCTGTCCGGGTCTCACGACAACCACCGTGTCGGGCAGCTCAATCAGCAGCGGACCGTCGAGCTGCTCGCCGACACCGCCTTCTTGAAGGCGCAGCAGCGCAGTATCGGCGAAGCCGCCCTGCTCATACCAGTAGACCTGCCGGCTGCCCCATTCGGGCCGTTCGGTGAGCGGCGGCGTCGCGAGCACGACCGGGTCGGTCAGCCCGCGCGCGCGGATCACGAGCGTCGTGATCGCGATACCGCCCTCGGGGTGCCCCGATCCCTCGCCGTGTAGCGCTTCATAGAGCGAGGCGAACGCGGCGGTGACGTTGTCTGAGTCAAGCGGCGCCCCCGGTTCGAGCGGAACCTCGATGTCGTGCACCTGCGCCGCGTAGCGCATCCGCAGTGAGCGGCGCAGCTCGACCCGCTCGCCGGCGAACCCCTCGGAGGCGAGGACCGCGCGCCCGCTCTCCTCAAGCTCTGCGAAGACGTCCTCGAGCAGGGAGGCCTCGACGGGTAGATGATGGCGCTGCGGGCGCTGGTAGACGTGCACGACGTCGGCGACGGTCGAGCCGAACGCCGACCAGACCGGGGCGATGTGGGGGAGGGGGATCACCAGCCGCCGCATCCCGACTTCGCGTGCGACCGCCGATGCGTGGACGGGGCCCATCCCGCCGTAGGCGAAGCAGGTGAACTCGCGCGGGTCCAGCCCGCGCAGCACGCTCATGCGGCGCAGCAGGTCGGCCATCTTGGCGTCGACGATGCGGCTGATCCCGGCTGCCGCCTCGTGCAGCGTCAGGCCGAGCGGCTCGGCGACGCGGAGGATGGCCTGTTCGGCAGCGTCGCGGTCGAGCCTGGCGGCGCCGTGCAGGAAGTTCTCCGGGTCGACGATGCCGAGGACGACGTCGGCGTCGGTCACGGTCGGCTCGGTGCCGCCTTGGCCGTAGCAGGCAGGCCCGGGATGGGCGCCGGCCGATTGGGGACCGACCTGGAGTCCGCCCGAGTCGTCGAGATGCGCGATCGACCCGCCGCCAGCGCCGATCGAGTCGACGTAGACCATCGGCAGGGCGATCTCGAAGCGCTCGAGAATCGACTGCTCGCGCAGGTCGGGCGCCGCGTCGCGAATCACGCTGACGTCGAAGGAGGTGCCGCCCATGTCGGTGACGATGATGTTGCGCTCGCCCATCCGCTGACCGAGGAAGACGCTTCCGAGCGTGCCCATGACCGGACCGGAGTGGACGGTGCGGATCGGCGTCCGCTGAACCTCCTCGGCGGTGATCGAGCCGCCTGCGCACTGGGCGTACATGACCCGCCCGCGATAGCCCTGCTCGCGCGCGCCCGATTCGATCGCCGCCACGTAGTCGTTCATGAGCGGCCCGATGTAGGAGTTGATGACGCCGGTCATCGTTCGCTCGTACTCGCCGACGTGCGCTGAGACCTCTGATGCCGCGGTCACGAAGAGCTCGGGGTGGCGCTCTCGCGCGAGCGCCGCGACGCGCTGCTCGTGGGCGTCGTTGCGCGGCGACCAGATCAGGCTCACGGTCAAGGCGTCCACACCTGAGTCGGCAAGGCGCTCGAGCGCCTGTTCGGCGGAGGCCGCATCGAGGTCGACGATCACCTCGCCCTCGAAGTCGATCCGCTCGTTGACCTCGGCGACGAGCGTGCGAGGCACGATCTGCTCGGGTTTGTTGGTCCCCGCGAGGTCGAGCAGGACATCGCCGTCGAGGCCGGCGAGGCGCCCCGCGCCCTTCATGATCGCGATCGCGTCGCCGTGGCCGGCCGTCGTGACCAGCCCGACGCGCGCCCCGGCGCGCGTGATCAGCGCGTTGGTCCCGGTGGTCGTGCCATGGACGATCCGCTCCGCCTGGGCGAGCAGCTCCTCGAGCGTCAGCTCGAAGCCGGCGGCCGCCTCGCGAATGGCCTCAAAGAAGCTCGCCGCGCGGTCGTCGCCACGGGTCGGCACCTTGCCCTTGCGGATCGATCCGCTGGGGGCGACGATCGCGCAGTCGGTGAACGTGCCGCCGATGTCGACGCCGACCAGATAGCCGCTCACGCGCCGACTCCGCCGAGCTCGATGCGGAAGTCGTGCCAGGGCTCATCGTCGGCGAGACAGAACTCGTGGGCGAGCAGCGTGGCGCAGGCCGGGCAGGCGTAGCGGCGGACCAGAAGCTGGGTCTTGGAGAACTCGGTGGGATCCGGATACATGTGGGCGTCGACGGAGGGTGGGGGGTCCTCGCGGCGGATCGCGCGCAGTTTGAAGTTCTCACCCGCCGGGCCGAGGTTTTCGGCGCAGTGAGCGCAGCACCAGACGTGCTGGCCGTCGTGGAGCGCGACGTCCACGCTGCCGGCTGCCCCGCGCAGCACGATCGCGCTGTCGGGGACCGGGCCGAGCGCCGCTCCAGCGCCGCTGCCGACGCGCCGCTCGGCGCGGATCTCCTCGCGCCGGGCCGCGCTTGCCGTGGGGTCGGGGGCAAGGTCGTCTCCAAGCACGACGCCGTAGTGGCGCGCCGCGGCTGCGCGGCTGACCTTGCCGTCGCGCACGTCCGCCGCGACGCGTTCGGGCTCGCGCAGGATCGGATCGCCGTAGCCCCCCGAGCCGTTGAACTCGACGATCACGCAGTCCCCGGGCGGAAGCGGAATCACGATCGCCTTGGGGTGCAGCCTGCTGAGCGCGCCGGCGCCGCGTTCGACGCTCGCGCGGTCGCCCGGCAGCGTGCCGGCGCGAGCAGAGCCCCGACGCCGTCGCTTCCGAGGCGCAGGAAGTTCCCGCCCAGGCCGGGCATGCCGCCGGCGAGGCCGACGACCGGGTTCGCGCTCGGATCGGCCCAGATCATCTGCGCGGCGGCAATCGGCACCTTGTGCGGAGTCCAGCCGCAGACGACGCTGTTGCCGCCACGCCAGCGACCTGGCGCCCCGCTGTCGGGGTTCTCCGAGCGAAACAGGACGAGCGCCACGCCGGTCTCCTCGCTCTCCTCGACGTTCCCCGCCGTCGATCCAACCATCCACCAGGCGCCGCCGCTGTCGACGCCGTCGCGGACCGTGAACGCCCCGAGCGCCCCGCCGAGCAGCGCCTGGCCGGCGCTCGCGGGGGTCGAGACAAGGCGGCCCTGCTCGTCGAGCCCGAACGACACGTCGCCGAGCGGTAGCGAGAGCCCGCCACCAGCGCAGGCGCGGCGCCGCAGATCGGCCGGTGAGCAGAGGAGCATCCGGTTGGTCACCGCCGCCGCCAGGTCGAGGGTGATGAATGTCGACTGGTGCGCCGAGACCGCGGCCGGCCAGCGCGCCACATTGCGCGTCCCGGCGACGGGCTCGAAGGTGATGTGGTCGGCGACGCCCGCGGCGCAGCCGAGCTGGTCCCAGGCGACCGCCGCGCCGACGGCGCCGACCATCGCGGCGCGCAGAAAGCCATACGTCGAATTGCCGGCACCGCCCTGCGGCGAGGTCCCGGCGTTGCTGCAGAGCAGGCGCGCGCCGCTCTTTGTGAGCGTGAGGACTTCCTGGTGGGTCGTGCCTTCGCCCGGCATCAGCCCTGTCACGTAGAGGCGCTCGCTCCAGATCCCGTCCGGGATCCGCGCGAGCCGCTCGCCGACGACGCGCGAGCAGTCGGCGATCGCCTTGCGCATCACGCCCTTGACGACGTCCCCGCCGTAGGCGCGCAGCATCTCGAGCATCTGCTCGCGCACAGCGCGCAATCCCGCGAGCGCGCTCTTGACGTTCAGGAGGATCGAGTCCGGCTCCCGGCTGGCGCGTACGAAGGCCTCGGCAACGTCCCAGCGAACGGTGCCCTGCTCAACGAGCTTGACGGGCGGGACGGCGATGCTCTCATCGAAGAAGTCGCGCGCGTTGACCGCCCATCCGCCTGGGTCGACGCCGCCGATGTCGCCGACGTGGAGCGTGTTGAAGATCCAGCAGAAGAGCTTGCCCTCCCAGAAGATCGGCGCGTAGAAGGAGGTGTCGGACTGCTGCGCGGCGCCGATGTAGGGGTCGTTCTGGAGGAACACATCGCCGTCACGGATGCCGGGCGCCGCGCTTCGATGCTCGAGCGTCCACTTGATGATCAGATCGGCGAGCGCTGAGAAGAACTGGATCGTCGGGCTGACGACGACGACATCGCCGTCCTCGGTGCAAATGGCTGTCGCGTAATCGCGCGAATAGACCACTGGCGCGGAGCCTGAGACGCGCTGAATGACGTCGCCGTGCTCGAGGTTTTTGTGCCACAACCGCGAGCGCAGCACCTGGTAGGTGATCGGGTCGACGTCCAGGTGCGCCTGCGTATGGAGCTCGACCGAAGGATCGATGTCGAGCGTCAGCGTCGGGATGTAGGAGCAATGCCGACCGTCCCAGGACTCGGCTGCCATCGCGGCCGGGGTTGCCTGGGGGTGGCGGAGGACGCCGTCATGCTCGCTTGCCGCCATGCCCGGCGCGGTCACTTCCACCGATTCGCCTCCCCGTACGCCTCGGATGTCTGACATAGCATTTTAGTCGCCACCGCCGGCTTGGCTGGCTAGGCGATCCGCATTGTCGCGACGCGGTCGCGGCTGCGATCGGTCGCGTGGCGTCGGTCTATTTCGCCTGCCTTCCGCGGGTTCGTGCCGGCTGCGTGGACGGGGGTGGCGCAAGGGACGCCTACGGTACAACGCACGCGCGCGCCGAGCGAGCGTGAAGCCCGACGGCGCCGCATGCACCGATGAGCTTGCACCACCAGATGGGCCGGGCTAAAGTCAGACACAAACGTGGCACGACCCCGCGAGCTCGCTCTGAATGTCGCAAGGACGTCCCGAACGCTTTGCGAATCGGCTGAGTTCACTCGCCGAAGAGCAGCTTGAGCGCCATGCCTCGGCCCCGTCGCAACACTGCGGGACGCGTAGAGTCGCGGCAGACGTCGCTGCGAGGCAGGTCAGCCGTTACCTAGACAGCGGGGAGGACCTTGAATGGCGGAGCGAATTCTCACCAGTCACGCGGGCAGCCTGCCACGGCCCGACGAGCTGATCGAGCTCAACCGCCGCCGTTTCGACGGCGAACCCGTCGACGAGAACGACTACGCGGCGCAGCTTCACGCCGCCACGGTTGCGGTCGTGGCCCGCCAGCAGGCGATCGGCATCGATCTGCCCAACGATGGCGAGTACGGCCACGCGATGGGCTCGAAGGTCGACTACGGCGCGTGGTGGAGCTACATCTTCGGCCGGCTTGGCGGCCTCGGTCTGTGGACGGGCATGGCGGAGGTCCCGTCGCGCCCGCCGAAGAGCACGATCGCGCTCGGTACGTTCATGCAGCGACGCGACTGGAACCGCTTCGCGGATGCCTACGGCGATCCCGAGAGCGGCGCCGCCGCCAGCGCGAAGTCGACCGCGGACGATGAACCCGCGATCGGCATGATGCTGCCGGTTTGCGACGGCCCGCTGTCCTACACCGGACACGACCAGGTGGCCCGCGACATCGCCAACCTCAAAGCGGGAATGGAGGCGGCCGGCGTCAAGCGGGCCTTCATGTGCTCACTGGGCCCTGGCAGCGCCTCGCGGATGGGAAACACCCATTACGACAGCGAGGAGGAGTTCGTCTGGGCTTGCGCGGAGGTGATGCGCGAGGAGTATCTGGCGATCACCGCGGCAGGCATCATCGTCCAGATCGACGAGCCGTCCTTTGCCGAGAACTGGGACCAGTTCCCCACCGAGCCGTCGCTTGAGGACTATCAGGCCTTCACGACGCTGCGTGTCGAGGCGCTGAACCACGCGCTTCGTGGCATCCCGCGCGAGCTGACGCGCTTTCACTGCTGCTGGGGAAGCTGGCACGGTCCCCACTCGACCGACATCCCGATGGCCAGTCTGATCGACATGCTCCTTGATATTGACGTGGGCTCCTACTCCTTCGAGGCGGGCAACGCGCGCCACGAGCACGAATGGCGCGTCTGGCAGGAACGCAAGATCCCCGACGACGTCGTGTTGGTTCCCGGGGTCGTTGGGCACGCGACGAACGTTCTCGAGCATCCCGAGCTGGTCGCCGACCGCATCGAGCGCTTCGCGCGGATCGTCGGTCCCGAGCGCGTGATCGCGGCCACCGATTGCGGCCTCGGCGGGCGGGTGCACCCCCAGATCGCCTGGGCGAAGCTCGAGACGCTCGCGATGGGAGCGGAGGCCGCTTCGGATCGCCTTGCCGGGCGCAGGTGAGCGATATGGGTGAGCGCCCCATCAAGCCGCCCCCAGAGCCCGGGCTGACGCCCGAGGAGCTGTTCGAGCGCGCCGTGGCGCTCCGGGCCGATTTGGTGGACGATCAGGCGGAGACGGAGAAGCGCACCTTCTACTCGCCGCAGATGCACCAGCGCTTCCTCGAGGCGGGCTTCTACCACCTTTACGTGCCGCGGCGCTACGGCGGCTACGAGTTCGATGTGCCGACCTATGTCCGCGTCGTTCAGGAGATAGCCCGCGGGTGCGTCTCGACCGGCTGGTGCCTGGGGCTGACGATGAACCACGCGCTGATGGTCGGCTCGTGGTGGCCCGAGGACGCCCAGGACGCGATCTTCGCCGGCGGCGACTTCCGAGCGAGCTCGGTCGCGGCGCCAGTCGGCCCCGCGACCCGTGAGGCCGACGGCTGGCTGATCGAGGGCCAGGTGGCATTCGCCTCCGGCACGCCGTACTCGACCTTCTACATGGGTCAGGCGCTCCTGCCGGTCGAGGATGAGGGCGCGCCGCCTCCGCTGCTTCTCTTCGTCGCGCCGCGCAGTCAGTGGGAGATGCTCGACGACTGGGGTGACATGGTCGGCCTGAAGGGGTCCGGCTCGCACAGCATCCGCTTCGAGCACGCGCGCATTCCGGCCTCGTGGGCGTTCGAGGCGAACATGGTCGACATCGACGTCAGCGGGGGCACCCATGGCTCGCGGCTGCACGGAAACCCGATGTACGCGGGTCGCGCCCTGTGCGTGTTCACGATGTCGCTTGCCGCCGTGATGGTCGGCGGGGTCTACAACGCGCTGGACGAGTACGAGCGGCTGATGCGAACCAGGACGACCCCGCTTCCTCCGTTCGGTCCGCGCGTCGAGGACGGCGAGAATCAGCGCTGGTTCGGGCGGGCGCTGACCCACATCGCGACGGCCGAGGCAGCTCTGCGCGACACCGCTGAGCGCCACATGTGGTTCTGCCGGCGCAATATCGAGAAGGGCATCGACTACACCTACGGCGACGACATGCTGCTCGGCGGCATCGCCCGCGAGATCATCCTCGATGCCTGGGACGTCATGAACGACGACCTGTGGAAGACCGTCGGCGCGTCAGTCGCGCGCGACGACCAGCGCATGACACGGGTGTTTCGCGATCTTGCGGTAGGTGTCGCGCATCGCAACCCCCAGTTCCGCGATCTGATGTACGGCGAGATCGCGCGCGAGGCGCTTGGCCAGCCGCGCGTTCCGTTCGGAGGCTGAGGAGTCAAACGCTGATGTCTGACAAAACCACGATCGCCGTCGAGCGGAGGTTGCGATGACCGAACACGAACCCGCGCCAAAGGTCTGGCGGGGCCGCTTCTTCGAGGATCTCGTCGTCGGCGATGTCTACCGCAGTCACCTCGGTCGGAGCGTGAGCGAGGCCGACAACACCTGGTTCACCCTCTTGACCTGCAACACCAATCAGGTCCACTTCAACAGTGAGTTCGCCGCGCGGACGCGCTTCGGCCGCCCGCTCGTGAACTCCTGCCTGACGCTCGCGATCGTCGTCGGGTTGAGCGTCGCCGACACGAGCGAGAACGCGACCGCGAACCTGAGCTGGGAGTCGATCAGCCTGCCGAACCCGGTCTTCGCAGGCGACACGCTGTGGGCCGAGAGCGAGGTTCTCGAGGCGCGCGAGTCACAGACCAGGCCGACCGTTGGAATCGTCGGCATCCGAACGCGCGGCGTCAACCAGCGCTCCGAGGTCGTGCTTGAGTTTCGCCGCAGCTTCATGGTCTACAAGCGCGACGCCCCAGAGGTCGCCGACGCCTTCCCCCAGCCGCAGGCCGGCTGGACCGTCTAGCGCAGCCTCAGTTCGAGACCTCCGTCGAGCGCAGCAGGTCCGAGTAGACCTTCGTTCCGCCGTGGGCGGCCTCGCCACCGTCGATGCTTATCTCGGCGCCGCTGATGTAGCTCGACTCGTCGGAGACCAGGTAGACGACGAGCGGCGCGATGTCAGCCGGGGTGCCGCCGCGCCCGAGCGGTATCTCCTTCATCGACGCCTCGCGAAAGGCGGGCGGGGCGGTGCGCACCATCGGCGTGTCGATGTAGCCCGGAAGCAGGCAGTTGGAGCGGATCCCGCGACCTCCGAACTCGAGGCTCGCGACGCGCGAGAGCCCGCGCAAGCCCCATTTCGCGGTCGTGTAGGCGGATGTGAAGTGGCCGGACAGCGCGGCGCGGGAGCTGATGTTGACGATCGAGCCCCCCGCGGTCATGAGCGGGACGATCGCCTGGATTCCGAGCATCGCGCTCGTAAGGTTCGTGCGCAGGACCCTGTCCCAGTCCTCGAGACGAACCTCGTCGATTCGCGCCCGCCAGGTGATGCCGGCGTTGTTGACGAGACCGTGGACGACACTGTGCTCGCTCGCGAGCCAGGCCGCGGTCCGCTCCCAATCGTCCGGGCTCGTGACGTCGAGCGTGCGGAACACGACGCCCTCGGGCAGCGGTTCGAGTGGCTCCTGGATGTCGGTTGCGATCACGATGGCGCCCTCGGCCGCGAGCGCCGCCGCCTCAGCCGCGCCCTGGCCGCTGGACGCTCCGGTAATCACCACGATCTTGTTGTCGACTCTGCCCACCTGCGCTCCTCTCGCTTCGGTCAGCTACGCGTTCCGAGGGCTCCCGCGGCATCGAGCTCAGCGATCCGCTCGGCGTCGTAACCGCACAACTCGCGGAGCACACCCTCCGTATCCTCGCCGAGCAGCGGCGCGCGTGACGGCTCGGGCAGCTCGCCACTCAGACGCAGCGGGCTCGCGGCCTGGCGCACCGTGCCGAGCGTTGGATGCTCGTAGGCGACGACGGCGCCGCGCGCCACGGTCTGCTTGTCGGCCAGCGCCTGCGCGACGTCGTTGACGCGTCCTGCGGGCACGCCTGCGGCGGCGAGGCGCTCGATCCATGTTTGAGTGCTCTGAGTCGCGAAGACGGCGTCGAGAGATGCGAGCAGCGTCTCGCGGTTGGCGTCGCGCGTCGCGAAATCGGCGTAACGAGGGTCCGCGAGCAGATCGGGGCGCTCGATCGCAGCGCAGAGTCGCTCCCAGAAGTGCGGTTTGGCGGCCGCGACCGTGATGTGACCGTCGCTCGTCGCGAACGCCTGGAAGGGAACGATCGAGGGGTGGGCGCTGTTGGCGCGGCGCGGCGCCAGGTAGCCGTTCGTCGCGGCCCACGTCCCGACGTACATCAGCTCGCTGAGCGCGGTCTCAAACAGCGACACGTCGGCATCGCAGCCGACGCCTTCGCGCTGGGCGCGGTGGATGCCCGCCAGCAGCGCGATCGCCGCCACGTAACCGCCGGATAGATCCACGAGCGACAGTCCGCTCTTGGTCGGCGGCGCGTCAGGGTCGCCGGTCAGGCTCATCCACCCTGCCATCGCCTGGATGATGTAGTCGTAGCCCGCCTCGGCGGCGCGCGGACCGCTCATGCCGAAACCGCTCAGCGACACGCAGACGATCGCCGGGTTGATGCCGCGGAGGTCCTCGTAGGTGAGCCCGAGCTTCACCGGCCCGTCGCCGCGCAGATTGCTGAACACGGCGTGTGAGGCGCGCACGAGGTCGTGAAAGACGGCGCGCCCGGCATCGTTTCGCAGATCGAGCGAGACGCTTCGCTTGCCCCGATTGAAGCTCTCGAAGAACAGCGAATCGCTGCCCTCCTGATAGGGCGGAACGTAACGTCCGACATCGCCCGCGCTGTCGGGATCCTCGATCTTGATCACCTCGGCACCGAGGTCGGCCAGCTGCAATGTCGCCCACGGCCCGGCGCCGAACTGCTCGACTGCGAGCACCCTCAACCCCGCAAGCGGCGTCGTCATGCGGCCACGCTACCAGCCAATGTGGGAAGCAAACGCGTGAAGCGTCATTGCCCGCGTAAGCCTCGCGTTCTAAAGTAAGACAGATGCCGACGCACGAGCAGATCGTCGCTGACGTGGGCGACTCGATCACCAACCGCGACTTCGGGCGGCTTGCTGAATTGCTCGATGACGAGGTGGTCTATGAGATCGCCGGAATCGAGATGGAGGGAGCCGGAGTCTTCGACAAGACCACCCTGCTTGAGGCGATGCCGCGCGTCCTCGAGCTATTCGAGCCTGGGAGTCCGCGCCTGACGATCACGCGCACCTTTCGCGACGGCGACTGGATCATCATCGAGGCGACTGGCGCCGGCCACTTCGCCAACGGCACGGCCTACGACAACCGCTACGTCACGCTGTATGAGATCGTCGACGGCCGCGTGCGCACCGTGCGCGAGTACATGGACACCCAGCATGCGGCACGGCTCTTCGCCGAGGGTGCTGAGCCACGCTGACAGTCGTGGCGCGCCACGAACCAAGCGGGCCGGTCACATGTTCGCGGCGCGGGTCCTTCTGGGTCGGGACCGAGACGATCCAAACAGACGCCGGTGCGCTGCCGCACGGCCCGATGTACGTCGAATGGGAGGCGCCCCCCGAAGAGACCAGCGGTGCGCCGTGGGTTCTGATCCACGGGGGCGGCGGCCAGGGCACCGACTACCTGACGACGCCCGACGGGAGGCTCGGCTGGGCAAGGCTGCTCGTCGAGCACGGCCGAACGGTGTATGTCGTCGATCGTCCCGGCCACGGGCGCTCGCCGTATGACACCGGCGTGCTTGGACCGCCTGCGAAGGTCATGTCGGCGGAGGCGCTGCGGCCGATCTTCCAGCCTCCGCCCGACGGGCCCGGCAGCAATCCGGTTTCCCACCTTCACACGCGCTGGCCGGGCGGTCGCGAGCCCGGCGACGCGATCTTCGACCGCTGGCTTGCGGCCACCGGCCCGATGCTTGCCGACCAGGCCGCGATGCACGCGCTCGAGCGCGAGCGGATCGGCGAGCTGCTCGAGCTCGTCGGCCCGGCGGTGCTCGTCACACACTCCGCCGGCGGCCCAGGCACATTTCTGGCGGCCGATGCCAAGCCGGACTGCGTCGCCGCGCTGATCGCCATCGAGACGCTCGGCCCGCCGTTCGCAAAGAACACGGGCCGCGGAAGCGACCTCGTGTGGGGGCTCGCCGCGACGGGTCCGTTCTCCTTCGACCCGCCCGCGGCTTCGCCCGAGGAGCTTTCGCTGGTGACGAGCGAGCGCGACGACTATGGGCCGATGCCGGTCACGCTCCAGGCCGAACCGGCCCACAGGCTCGCGAGCCTGAGCCGCTTCCCGATCGCGGTGATGACCGCCGAGTCCTCGCTGTTCACGTTGTTCGACCGCCATCTTGTGGCATTTCTTGAGCAGGCCGGCTGCGACGTCGAGCTCGTGCGCTTCGCCGATCGCGGCGTTCACGGCAACGGCCACGGGATGATGCTCGAGAGCAACAACGCGGAGGGCCTCGCCGTTCTCGAGGACTGGGTCGACTCGAGGCTCGGCCAGTGACCGCGTCCGCGCGCCTGGCCGAGTTCGTGACGAGCCTCCGGCTCGAGGACCTGCCGGCAGGCGTCCGCGAAGCGGCGAAGCTCCACGCCCTTGACACGCTCGGCTGTGGCCTCGCGGCACACGGGCTGGGGGAGGGCACCTTCGTCCATGCCGCGGCAGCGGAAGTGGCGACCGCTGGACCCGCGACGGCGATCGGGCGCCCCGGCGGCCTTCCTGCCGGCGAGGCGGCGTTGCTGAACGGCACCCTCTGCCATCTCCTCGATTTCGACGACACCCACCCTGACTCCGTGGTGCACGTGAGCGCCGCGGTCGTGCCGGCGGCGCTCGCCGCCGCTGAGACCTCCGGCGCGGTGAGCGGAGCGGAACTGCTCTGCGCGCTTGTGGCGGGCAACGAGATCTCGGTGCGTCTCGGCATGGCCGCCGGTGGACGGTTCCACGCCCGTGGCTTTCACCCGACCGGCGTGTGCGGCGTTTTCGGTGCCACGGCGACGGTGGCAAAGCTCCGAGGGCTCAGCGAAGAGCAGACGATCAACGCGCTCGGCATCGCGGGAAGCATGGCCGGAGGGCTGCTCGAGTTCCTCGCCGACGGCGCGAAGACCAAGCCGCTTCATCCCGGGTTCGCGGCGCAGGCCGCGCTGACTGCGGTGCGCCTGGCCGCGCATGGCGCGAGCGGCCCGCGGAGCGTGCTCGACGGCGAGCGCGGTTTCTTCGCGGCCTATCTGAACGGTGAGGAGACGAACCTCGCCGAGCAGGTCGCAGACCTGGGCACTCGCTACGAGACGCCGCGGATCGCCTTCAAGCCCTACCCGGCCTGTCACTACGTGCACGCACCGGTCGACTCGCTCGCGATGTTGATCGAACGCGAGGGCCTCACGGCCGACGATGTCGAGTCGATCACGGCCTTCTCCGACGCCACGGGTGTGGCACTCGTGCTCGAGCCGGCGGCCGACAAGGTCCGGCCGCGGACCGTCTACGACGCCAAGTTCAGTCTGCCGTTCTGCCTCGCGAGCCTGCTCGTGCACGGCTCGGTGGACGTCACGACCTTCGCCGAGGCGGCAATCGCTGAGTCGGCCGTTCTCGAGCTCGCGATGCGGGTACGCGGCGAGGTGCGCGCCTACGCGCTCTCGCCCGACGCCTTCCCGGGCGGCGTACGCGTTCACACGCGCGACGGGCGCACGCTCGAGCACGAGCTTCGCCACCAGCGCGGTGGCAGTGAGTTCCCGATGAGCACGGATGACATCGTCGCGAAGTACCGGTTCAACGCAGGTCAGGCACTCACCGGCGCAGCCGCCGCCGGGCTGGAAGAGGCGGTTCTCGGGCTCGACGGTTTGCGGTCGCTGACCACGTTTGGTGTCCTCTCCGGCGCACTTGTGGCCGCTGATGCTCTTGTCTGACGTTCTCCTCACGCTGCGCCGGACTGCGCCCTCTCGCACGCTCGCGGGCACGCGAGCGCCGATCCGGAGGAAATCGATGAGAAAGAGGGCGAGGCTGGCGCGCGCCGCAACCGATCATGCGCAAACGCAGCGTGCTCGGGCGCGGTCCCGGGTGCGCTTGCCGGGGAGCGCACAGTTCGCGGTGGGACTTGCGTATGCGCGCACTTCTGTCGCATGCAGGCGACCAGGGGGACCTACGATCGCGAAAGGACCGGCCGAGGGTCCGGTCAGATGTCGCACGCGCGCGGCGCGATCTCTGCAGTGACACGAGTGGGGAGGTGAGGACCGCCAACCAGACAAGGCGGCAACCGCGGGCTGGGGCGGCAGTGTGCCACCTCGACCGTGCCTTGAATGCGCGGCATTGACTGACGCAACGCAGGCGCTGCACGGTTAATCTCGAAAACGAGTAGTTGCTGAGCGAACGGAGGGGAGACCCAATGAGGAAGAGACTTCAACGCTGGACCGTCGCCGCCGCTGTGCTGGCGGCGGGGGCGACTGTCGTCGTCAGCACCGCTTCGAGCACCCCCGCGTCAGCCTCGTCATCCGGCGCGGGCGGCCTCGGCGCGGCGGCCGTCACCAATTACCTGAAGTACGTTGACGCGAAGAAGGGCGGCCCGGCCAAGAAGAGCCTGTCGCCCGTTACGGTCGGCTTCGTCAACCAGCAGGGCGGCGCGGTCGTGATCGGCGCCAACGCCACCAACGGCGCGCAGCTTGCGGTTGCCTATGCCAATGCCAAGCTCGGGGGCATCGACGGGCACCCGATCAAGCTCAACACTTGCTTCATCGCCAACACCGAGGCCGAGGGCACGACCTGCGGCCAGCAGTTCCTCGCCGCGAAGGGCCTCTCGGTGATCGACGAGGGCGCCGTCGCCACCGGCATCCAGTCGCTGTACCGGACGCTCGGCGGCTCGCGGCCGGTGGTCGCAGGCATCGCCACGACGCCGGTCGACGATGTGCAGAAGTACGCCGTGATCCTTTTCGGGGACGGCACTCACGTCCTCGCGCCGTACGCGACGTACGCCAAGAACGTCCTCAAGGCCAAGACCGTGGCCGACATCTACGAGAACGAGCCCGGCATCGTGCCGGACGCCCAGGCCCAGATCGCGGCGCTGAAGCAGGACGGAATCAGCGTCACGAGCTCGGCGTACCCGCCGACCGAGACCGATGTGATCACTCCGCTCACCAGCGCGAAGGCGGCGAGCGCTGACATGGTCATCGTCAACACCGACGCCAACGGCTGCGTGAACATGGCCAACGCATTGACGCAGGTCGGCATCACCGACGCCAAGAAGATCGTGGCCAACCCGCTGTGCCTGAACGCCCAGGTCATCTCTGCGCTCGGCGACTTCCCGAAATGGACCTACGGGATCGCGAGCTCACTTGACGGCGACACCTCCGACAAGGGCGTTGCCCCGTATGTGGCAGTCGCCAAGAAGTACGGCGATGGTGCCAACGCCGCCGACCCGTGGAACATCGTCAACTTCGGCACGATGATGTCGACGATCCGCTTCCTCAACGAGGTCGCGAACGCCAAGGGCGTCTCGGGGATCACCCCGGCACGCGTGCTGGCCGCGGCGAAGGCGTTCAAGGGCCCGCAGGCGCTGGGCGCGCCGTCGCTCGACTGCGGCAAGTTCAAGAATGCACCTGCCGTCTGCAACGACCGCGCCCAGTTCTTCACCTACTCGGGCAAGGGCGTGTTCACAAAGGCGGCCGGCTGGCTCGAGGGACCCAAGGGGACGTGACCGGCCCGACCCGCCGGAACTGGATTCGTTGAGCATCCTGTCCGCAACCGCGAGAGCCGGAGACCGCCCCGTCGGTCTCCGGCTCAGCGGTTTCTGATCCGGGAGACGGCTCCGTGCAGCAGGTACTCCTGTTCATTCTGCTCGGGCTCGGCTCGGGCGCGCTGATCGCCGGGCTGGCAGTTGGCGTCGTCGTCAGCTACCGAGGCTCCGGGATCATCAACCTCGCCCTCGGCGGCTACGCAATGCTCGCCGGCTACGCGTTCTGGGCATTCAACACGGGCCAGCTCGGATTCACGATTTCCAAGTGGCCTGCGCTGATCGCCTCGCTCGCCTTCCTCGAGCTGGTCGTCGCCGCGATCGAGCTCGGGCTCTTCAGGCCGCTGCGCAACAGCGCCCCGCTGGGCAAGATGGTGGCCTCGCTGGGCGTGCTGCTGACGCTGCAGGCGTCGATGCTGCTCGCGTTCACGACGCTGCCTCACCTCGAGCCGCAGGTGATGCCACAGCAGACTGTGACGCTGCTCGGCGGCGTCGTGCCCATCGACCGCTTCATCCTCAGCGGCATTGTGATCGTCGCGGCTGCGGTGATCGCCGCCGCATACAAGTGGTCGCGCTTCGGGGTGGCAACGCGCGCGACCTCCGAGAATGAGGTCTCGGGCATGCTGCGCGGGCTCTCGCCCACGAAGCTGGCACTGACCAATGCGCTGATCGCCGCGCTGATCGCCGGGATCGTTGGCATCGTCGCGGCCGCGATCACCGAGCTCGACTCAAGCACGCTGCCCCTGCAGATCGTGCCGGCGCTCGCGGCCGCGCTGCTGGCCGGTCTCACGTCGATCCCGGTGGCGTGCGTCGCGGGCTTCGGTATCGGCGTCCTCTTCTCGCTGATCACGTGGATGTCCTCGCTGTCGTGGTTCCCGACCACCGCCGGAGCCCCGATCCCCGGCGTTCCGGACCTTCTGACGCTGCTGATCATCATCGCTGCGATGTACCTGCGCGGCGCACGCCTCCCCGGGCGCGGCCAACTCGTCGAACGTGGCCTGCCCGAGGTGCCCAGGCCCAAGCGGCTCGGGAGCATCGCGCTGCCGCTGGCGGCGGTCTGCGCGGTGGCACTCGTCGTGCTGCCCTACGACTTCCGCCAGGCGCTCGTCAACAGCGAGATCGGCGCTGTGATGGCGCTTTCGCTGATCCTGATCACCGGCTTCGTCGGGCAGATTTCGGTCGTTCAGCTCAGCCTCGCGGGCGTCGCGGGGTTTGTGATCTCGCGTCTTGCAACCGACCACGGCGTGCCCTTTCCCTGGGCCCCGCTGATCGGGATCGCCGCCGCCGTCGTGCTCGGGCTCGTGACAGCCGTCTCGGCGCTGCGCGTGCGCGGTGTCAGCCTGGTGATCGTGACGCTCGCGGGCGCCGTCGCGATCTCCAACTTCTACTTCAATAACTCGGCGATCGGCGCGGGGACGAGCGGCTCACCCGTTCCCAACCTCGGCCTCTTCGGACTCAACCTCAGCCCAAGCAACTCCTTTCGCGGCCTGGACGGCAATGTCCCGAGCCCCGTTTTCGGCTGGGTGGCGCTCGGCGTCACGCTGCTCGTGTTCCTGATGGTGGGCTACCTTCGCCGCGGCGGGTTCGGCATGCGGATGCTGGCGGTGCGCTCTAACGAGCGCGCCTCGGCTGCGGTGGCCGTGAGCCCACGCCGCGTCAAGCTGATCGCGTTCGCCGTGAGCTCCTTCATCGCGGGGGTCGCGGGCACCCTGTACGCCTACAGCTCCGGCTCGGTCAGCCCCGACAGCTTCGACGCGGTTACCTCGCTCAGCCTGATCGCGTTCGTCTATGCCGGGGGCATCGCCATGATCTCCGGCGCGGTGTTCGCCGGCCTGATCTCCGCCCAGGCGCTCCTGCCCTACGCCCTGGAGAAGTGGTTTGGCGTCAATGGCAATTGGGCGCTGCTGTTTGGCGGCGTGATCCTGATCCTCACGCTGCTGCAGAACCCCGAGGGGGTGATGGGCACGCTCTACAAGCGCACCCACAAGAAGCCGGCGATCGTCCCGCCCACCACGGCCCCGGCGCCAACGGCCCCCAGCACCGCGCGCCAGCCACCGCCCATCCGCGGGCGCGGCAAGCCCGTGCTAGCCACCTCCGGCCTCTCGGTCGACTTCGGCGGTGTACACGCGCTGCGCAACGTGAGCTTCGAGGTCGGCGAGGGCGAGCTGGTCGGGTTGATCGGCCCCAACGGGGCCGGCAAGACGACCTTCGTGGACGCGGTCACCGGTTTCGTGCGCTGCCGCGGCGGCATCCTGCTTGACGGCGTGGACATCGGATCGCTTCCCCCGCACGAGCGGGCGCGGCGCGGGCTTGCCCGCACATGGCAGAGCGGTGAGCTGTTCGACGATCTGCTCGTCGAGGAGAACCTGATCGTGGCTCAGGAGCGCTCGCCGGCATGGCGGATCGCCTTCCGCTCTACCGGAGGTCACCAGGCGATCGACGAGACGCTCGACCTCCTGGATCTCGGTTGGGCGGCCAAGGCCAACCCGGCGGATCTCTCCCAGGGCTATCGCAAGCTGGTCGGCGTGGCGCGGGCCCTCGCGGCCGGGCCGCGCCTGCTGATGCTCGATGAGCCCGCGGCGGGACTTGACACCCGCGAGAGCGAGATCCTCGGCGCACGCCTGCGCGCGGTTGCCGACGCCGGTCAGTCGACGCTTCTCATCGATCACGACATGAGCCTCGTTTTGAGCATCTGCGATCGCGTGCTCGTCCTCGAGTTCGGCGAACTGATCGCCGAGGGCGCGCCCGAGGCCGTGCAGCGCGACCCGCGCGTTATCGCCGCCTACCTCGGCGGCGCGGAGGTAGAGCTCGGCGTGCGCGATCCGACGGTCGGGGGCCTCGAGCCCGAAGGCGCGCGCGGATGAGCGAGGCAGCGGGCCGCGCGAAGCAGACCGGCGTCGGCGGAGCGCAGGCCGTCGCGGCGCCACCGATGCTCGAAATCTCGGAGCTGAGCGCCGGCTACGACAACGTGCCCGTCGTGCGAGGTCTTTCGATCAGCGTGTCCGCGGGCGAGGTGGTCGCCCTGCTCGGTGCCAACGGGGCTGGCAAGACGACGACGCTGCGTGCGATCTCGGGGCTGGTGAAAGTGGTTTCCGGGAGCATCCGGCTGGACGGCAGGGACCTCGCAGGCGTTACGCCAACCGCTCGCGCCCAGGCGGGGATCGCGCATGTTCCCGAGGGGCGCGGGATTTTCTTCGGTCTCACGGTCGCCGAGCACTTTGGGCTCGGCGTGAACCCCAGTGCGGCCGACATCGAGGAGGTGCTCGAATACTTTCCGGCACTGCGGGGACTCCAGAGTCGCCGCGCGGGGCTGCTCTCGGGCGGCGAGCAGCAGATGCTCGCGATCGCCTGCGCGCTGCTGCACAAGCCCAAGCTGTTGCTGCTCGACGAGCTGAGCCTGGGTCTCGCTCCCGTCATCGTCGAGCGCCTGCTGCCGGTGGTCCGCCAGTTCGCCGATGCTCGATCGACCGCTGTCGTGCTGGTCGAGCAGCATGTCCATCTCGGGCTAGAGATCGCCAACCGCGCCTACGTGCTCGCGCACGGCGAGCTCACCACCTCCGGGTCGGTCGAGGAGCTGCGCGCCGACTCCGCTCGCCTCGTGGCCAGCTACCTTGGCGAGACGCGGGCCTGAAAGCCAATCCGCGATATCGCGGGCGCTGAGCGGCTCGCCCGAGCTCGGCGAGATCATGCGCACGCAGCACGCGTGCCGCTACTTCCGCCCCGATCCGGTTGCGGACTCGGTGCTCTACGACGCGATCGAGATGGCGCGCTTCGCGCCCAACGGCGGCAACCGCAACCCGGTTCGCTTCGTGATCGTCAAGGACGCCGCAAGGCGGCGCGAACTCGGCGCCCTCTACCTGCCGCTGTGGCGCGAGGTGACGGCGGCGGTCCGCTCTGGAGCCGCTTCGATGACGACTGCGACAGGTCATCTGCGAAGCGTCTCGCTCGGCTTCAGCAACCCGGCGAGGGCAATGGCCGACGGCGACCAGTTCGCCGAGCACTTCGGCGAGCACCCGCTGATCATCGTCGTCTGCGTCGACATCGCCGAGACCCACCCGACGGACACCGAACTCGACCGCCTCAGCATCGTCGGCGGCGCCTCCGTCTATCCGATGGCACAGAACCTCTGCCTGGCCCTGCGCGCGCAGGGCGTCGCGAGCTCGTTCACGACGTTGCTCGTGGCCGCAGAGCCGCAGGTCAAGCGGCTGCTCGATATTCCCGAGCAATTCTCGACGGCCTGCCACATCGCCGCCGGCTATCCGCTGAAGCCGTTCCCGACCAAGCTCCGCCGCTCCGCGGTCGAGGAGATCGCCTTCGTCGATCGCTTCGGCGATTCACTCGCCCTCTGAGCGCGGTGCGCTAGCTTTGCGAGGCATGGAGGAGCTCGACGGACGCGTAGCGGTCGTCACCGGTGCGGCGAGCGGGATCGGTCTCGCTCTGGCGCGCCGATTCGCTCAGGAGGGGATGAAGGTGGTCCTGGCCGACGTCGAGCGCGAGCCGCTCGAGGCCGCCGTCGAGGAACTTCGCTCCGGCGGCGCCGAGGCGATCGGGGTGCCGACGGATGTCTCCGACGGCGCCGCGGTCGAGGCGCTCGCGCAGGCGACGATCGAGCGCTTCGGGGGCGTCCACGTGGTCTGCAACAACGCCGGGGTCGAAAGCGGCGCGCGCTTCGCGGACATTCCCGTCGCGACTTGGGAATGGGTGCTCGGGGTGAACCTGTGGGGCGTGCTGCACGGCTGTCGGGTGTTCCTGCCGCTGCTACGCGAGCAGGGCGAGGGCCACATCGTCAACACCGCGTCGCTTGCCGCGCTCGCGACCGGGCTTGCGACGTTCGCGCCCTACACGACCTCGAAGTTCGCGGTCCTCGCAGCGAGCGAGTGCCTCGAGCTCGAGCTCCTCGCGGCCGACGAGCAGATCGGCGTATCCGTGCTCTGCCCCGGGGTCGTCACGACGAACATGTGTGACGCCGAGCGCAACCGTCCGCCTGCGGTTCCCTCGACAGCCGATGACCCGCTTCGTCAGTCGATCCTCGACCGCCTGCGCGAGCTGAGCGTCGAGGTCGGCATGGATCCGGCCGAGGTGGCGGCGATGGTCCTCGACGCGATCCGCGCGCGGCGCTTCTTCGTTCTGACCCATCCCGACGAGGCCTTCAAGGCGCTCGAGCGGCGCATCGAGTGGATGCGCACCGGCGTCGCTCCCGGCGAACGCTCGCCCGGGCGCGCCGACGCCGCCGGCGCGCGCTGAATATGAGCTTCGAGATCCCGCGCGCAGAGGTGATCGGCAGCATGCTCCGCCCCGAGGGCCTCAAGCAGGCGCGCGACCGCCACGCCGCCGGCGAGTTAGGTGCGGCGGAGCTGAAGCGGATCGAGGACGCCGCGGTCGTTGAGGCGATCGCGATCCAGGAGCGTGCCGGAGTTGCCGTCGTCACCGACGGCGAGATGCGCCGCTCCACCTTCATGGGACCGCTGACAGATGTGGTGAGCGGCGTGGCGCGCGTCGAGGGTGCGCTCGCCGATTGGCACGATGAGGACGGGACGGCGCCGCGGTATCAGCCGGCCGTCATCGAGAAGCTGACGCCGCGCCGCTCGCTTGCGGTCGAGGAGTACTCGTTCGCTCGCGCCGTCGCGACCGTGCCCGTCAAGGTCACGCTCCCGAGCCCGCTGATGCTCGCCCTGACCTGGTCGCCCGTGCATTCGACCGCGGCCTACGACGACCCATTCGACTGCTTCGCCGACGCGGCAGCGATCATCGCGAGCGAGGCGCGCGCCCTGGTCGAGCTCGGCTGCGGCTACATCCAGATCGACGCACCGGAGCTCGCGACGCTGGTCGACCCGGCGCAGCGCCACTACTACGAGGGCGTGGGCGTGCCCCCGCAGCGGATGCTGACCGAGGGTGTCGAGCTCCTCAATCAGATGGTCGCCGGAATCGACGCCCAGCGGGGAATCCACCTCTGCCGCGGCAACAACGCCGGCAAGTGGATGAGCGAGGGCGGATATGACGAGATCTCAAAGCAGGTCTTCGCCCGCGCGGGCAACTTCGACGTGCTGCTGCTCGAGTACGACGATCTCGAGCGCGAGGGAGGCTTCGAACCGCTCGCCGACGTGCCGGACGAGAAGATCGTGGTGCTGGGACTCGTCTCGACCAAGCACGCCGAGCTCGAGCCGGCCGACGAGCTCGTGGCGAAGGTGAAAACCGCGGGGCGTTTTCACCCGACCGAGCAGATGGCGCTCTCGACGCAATGCGGGTTTGCCTCCGTCCTCGAGGGAAACCCGGTGCCGTGGGAGAGCCAGGAGGCCAAGCTGCGCCTGGTCACAGAGGTCGCCGAGCGCGTTTGGGGGTGAGTCTGAGGGCGTCGAGGCGCCCTCAGAGCGGCCCGATCGTGTCGCGTTCGGCTGAACGCGTAAATGTCGTGCTTATGCCCTTCGACCGCCACCTCGGGAGCGGAATGGCTGCCGATGGCGTTCTTCAGCGCAGCGCTGCCGCGGGCTCGGCCGCGGTCGCACGACGGTCTGGCGCGGCCGCGTTCGGGTGCCGGGCGCTACTTCCGGCGCGCACCTTGGTCGCTCGCGCCGCGACGGCGTAGGCTGGCGCGCGAACCGCAAACGCGAGGAGGCAGAGTTGGAGGAAATCAACGCCGTGGAAGCCCTTCGCGAGCTGGCCGACGCGCTCGGTGAGGACGCCGTGGCCACCGACCCCGAGGAGCTCGCCCTCTACCGCGACCCCTACGACTACCGCGGCTCCGATCGCTACACGGCGTCGGCGGTCGTCAAGCCGCGCTCGGTCGAGGACGTCCAGGCGATCGTGCGGATCGCGAGCCGCCACGGGTTGCCGCTTTGGACGATCGGCCAGGGCCGCAACAACGCCTACGGCGGAGCGGCGCCGATCGTCAAGGGTTCGGTGATCGTGAGCATGCGCGAGATGAACCGCGTGCTCGAGGTCGATGACGAGCTCGCCTACGCGCTCGTTGAGCCGGGCGTGCGCTTCTCTGATCTCTACGAGCATCTGCGCGCCGGCGGCTACCGGCTGTGGCCGTCGATCCCCGATCTCGGCTGGGGCAGCGTGGTCGGCAACACGCTCGAGTACGGGCGCGGCTACACGCCGCACGGCGAGCATCCGGGGATGGTCTGCGGGCTGGAGGTCGTCCTCGCCGATGGCGACGTCCTGCGCACGGGAGTCGGCGGAATGACCGGCTCGCGCACGTGGAACGCGTATCCGTGGTCGTTCGGCCCCATTCACAACGGCCTCTTCTTCCAGTCAAACCTCGGCATCGTGACGAAGATGGGCGTCTGGCTGATGCGCGCGCCCGATGTCTACCTGTCGGGCTGGATCCGCTTCGCCGAGGACGCGACGATGGGCCCGGTCACCGACGCGATCCGCGAGCTGATGCTCGACTCGACGATTCAAAACCTGCCCCTGATCGCCTACGGGATGGCGGTCGAGGAGCACGAGGTCGGCTTCGGCGAGCGCGGTTGGGGTCTGCGCTTCGCGCTCTACGGCCGCGAGGAGACGGTGCAGTCCAACTACTCGATCGTGCGGGCGACGCTCGAGGCGATCCCAGGGGTGGCGATCGGCGCGCGCACGTTCCGCGGCGAGGAGCGTCACAGCGCCGTCAACCACAACGACAAGGTCCAGGGCGGCGTGCCGGGCATGGAGCTGATGGATGCCTTCAACGCGGCCGCCTACGGCGATGACACGGGCCATCTCGACCTTTCCCACGTCGGACCGATGCGCGGCGCGGACCTCGTCGCCTGCATCGCCACGATGCGCGAGCTCTACAGCCGCACCGAGTTTCCCTACCTCGGCGGGATGGTCTTTCTCGGGCGAAGCCTGCTGCACATCACGACGTTCTTCTTCGACGTGGGCGACGAGCGCCAGACGCGCGCCGCCTACGACGCCTACGCGCAGATCGCCGCCGAGCTCGCGAAACTCGGCTATCCGCTCTACCGCACCAACATCCAGCACATGGACCTGATCGCCGCCACCTTCGACTGGGGCGACCACGCTCTGCGGCGCTTCAACGAGCGCCTCAAGGACGCCCTCGACCCGAACGGGATCCTCGCGCCCGGCAAGCAGGGCATCTGGCCGAAGGGCATGCGCTAGGCGAGCTTGTGGCGCTCGAGCAGGCGCCGCGCGATGACGAGCTGCTGGATCTCGTTGGTTCCCTCGCCGAGGATCAACAGCGGCGCGTCGCGATAGAGCCGCTCGACCACGTACTCCTGCGAGTAGCCGTAGCCGCCGTGGATGCGCATCGCCTCGAGCACGCATTCCTGCGCAACCTCGGTCGCAAATAGCTTCGCCATCCCGGCCTCGAGGTCGGCACGCTCGCCGGAGTCCTTGCGCTGCGCGGCGTCGAGCATCAGCAGCTCGGCGGCGCGGATCTTGGTTCCCATCGAGGCGATCTTCTGCTGGATCAGCTGGTGCTCTGAGATCGCGACCCCGAAAGCCTCGCGCTCCTGCGCGTAGCGGATCGCCGCGTCGAAGGCGGCGGTCGCGACGCCGAGGCCGCGGGCTGCGACGTTGACGCGGCCGAGCTCGACCGCGGCCATGAACTGCTTGAAGCCCTGCCCGAGTCCGCCCTCGCCGCCGAGCAGCGCCTCGGGGCCAAGCGAGAGGCCGTCGAAGGCCAGCTCGGTCGACTCAACGCCCTTGTAGCCGAGTTTTCGTAGCGGAGCGGACACCGTGATCCCGGGCAGCTCGCTGGCGCCTGGTGTCTTTTGCACGATGAACGCGCTCATTCCGCGGTGGCGCGGCTGCGCCGCCGGATCAGTCACGGCGAGCACCATCACGAGGCCGGCGCGAAGGCCGTTGGTGACCCACATCTTCTGACCGCTGATCGACCAGCCCTCGCCTTGACGGGTCGCGCGCGTGCGGATCGCCTGGACGTCTGAGCCGGCGTGGGGCTCGGTCATCGAATACGCCGCCCGCAGCGCTCCGGCGGCCATCGCCGGCAACAGGCGCGAGCGCTGCTCGCCGGTGCCGAAGCGCTCGATCATCCAGGCGACCATGAAATGCGTGTTGATCACACCCGAAAGCGAGATCCAGCCGCGCGAGAGCTCCTTGACGATCAGCGCGTAGGTCGTCAGATCGAGTCCGAGGCCGCCGTAGGCGGTGGGGATCGTCACGCCGAACAACCCAAGCTCGTGCATCGTGTCGACGAGGCCCTGCGGAAACTCGTCGGCGTGATCGAGATCGGACGCCGTGGGGAGGACATCGCGGTCCACGAAGGCGCGGATCGCGGCGAGAATCTGCTCCTGCTCGTCTGCCCCGACGGCCATCAGAATCGGCCCTCTGGGTGCCGCCAGATCATGTGCGGCGTACCTCCACAGCTAGATGTCAGACATTTAGCATAGCCTCACATCGCGGCTCGGAATGGCCGCTATGCTGCGGCGGCGATGATGACTGAGCAAGCAGCTGCGGTCGAGCTTCGTCGCGTTCGCAAGGCCTATGAGCAGGTCGCCGACCAGTTGCGAGACGCGATCCTGCGCGGCGAGATAAAGCCCGGGAACCGGCTGCCAAATGAGGCGACGCTCAGCACGACGATGGGCGTCAGCCGCGCCACGATTCGCGAGGCGCTGCGCGTGCTCGCGGCGCAGAACCTGATCCGCACGACCAAGGGCGCGACGGGCGGGAGCTTCGTGATGCTCCCGACCGCCGATCACACCTCGGCCTTCCTCAGCTCGAACATCTCGCTGCTATCGCAGGCCGAGAGCGTGTCGCTTGACGAGTTCCTGGAGATTCGCGAGTACCTCGAAGTTCCCGCCGCGCGACTGGCGGCGCTGCGCCACACCGAGACCGAGCTCGCGGCGATCGAGCGTGCGGTCCCCGAGGACACGCGCGACCTTGGCATCGAGGACCAGTTCGTCTACAACAAGGGCTTCCACTCGGCGATCGTCGAAGCGTGCGGCAACACGCTGCTGTTGATCGCCGCCCAGCCGGTCTTCTCTGTGTTGCAGACGCACCTGCGGCGCTCGACGCTCGGTGCCCGCTTCCTGGGCCAGGTCGTCGCCGACCACCGCAAGATCGCCGCCGCGATCGCGGCCGGCGACGGCGACGCCGCCGAGGAGGAGATGCGCCGCCATCTGCACTTCCTGCGCCCCGCCTACCGCCGCGCCTGGCGCGAGGCCGGCGAGCGCCGCAAGGCCGCCTCGGGCTAGCCGGCGACCGGGGCGAGGTTGCGCGAGGCGATCCGCGCTCCCTCGGCGAGCGCCTCGAGCTTCGCCCACTGGATGCTCGGGTGGACGCGCTTTAGGAAGGGGCCCTGCGCAAAACCGCAGTCGGTGCTTGCGAGAACGCGATCTGGGCCGACGATCCGCGCCAGGCGCTCGAGGCGCTCGGCGACGAGCTCCGGATGCTCGACCACGTTGGTCGCGTGGCTGATGACGCCGGGCGCGAGGATCTTGCCGTCCGCCAGATCGACGTCCTCCCAGACCCGCCACTCATGCTCGTGGCGAGGATTCGCGGCCTCGAAGAGGTAGGTGCCGGCGTTCACCTCGAGCACCAGCGGCAGGATGTCGCGCAGCGGGATGTCGTTGGTGTGCGGTCCGTTCCAGCTTCCCCAGCAGACGTGGTAGCGGATCCGCTCCTCGGGGATGCCCTCGAGGGCGTGGTTGACGGCGTCGATCCGCGGGCGCGCCCAGGCCAGGTAGTCCTCCATCGTCCCCGGCGGGACGAGGACGTCGTACATGAACGGAATGAACGCGTCGTCGACCTGCACGTAGAGGCCGGCGTCGGCGATCGCGCGGTACTCCTCGCGCAGCGCCTCGGCGATCCCCATCAGCGCGGCCTCCTCCGAGCCGTAGTGCTCATCGATCAGGCTCGGGAAGCAGCTCGCCGGTGCGACGACGGGGAGGAAGCCCTCCTTGACTCCTTCGGCCGCCATCGCCGCCTTGAGGTTCGCGATGTCGCGCTCGATCGCCTCCTGCCCGGTGTAGTGGATCGGCTCGACGGCTGCGAACACCCCCGAAGGCGTCTCGAAATCCTGTTCCTTGGCGAAGTAGTCGGCGTAGAAGTCCGGGAAGCGCTCCCAGTCGGTCGCCGAGATCGGCAGGTCGCCGAACGTCTCCGCCTGCGGCGGGCGAAGCTCGATGCCGCCGAGGCGCTCATAGACGTAGAAGTTCCAGCCGATCTTGCCGAACTCGCCGTCGCTGACGATGTCGATGCCGGCCTGCTTCTGCCGCGCTACCACCTCGTGCACGCCGCGCTCGAGCAGCGGCGCAAGGTCGCCAGGCTCGATCGTCTCGCCGTTGGCGACGCGCCGCATCGCGGCCACGACGTCGTCCGGACGGATCAGGCTGCCGACGTGGGTGGTGCGGATCGCCGTCACGCTCTCATCTCCTGAGTCGGGTGCAGGCCGGACTTTACGGCGGCGGGCGTTTATGTGTCTGGCATCATGGCGGCGGAGATGCGAGCCGACCTCGCGGCGATCCGCTCGCTGTTGTTCGTCCCCGCCGACGATGAGCACAAACTCGCTCGCGCGGCGGCGCGCGGCGCCGACGCGGTGATCGTGGACCTCGAGGACGCGGTGTCCGAAGCCGGCAAGACGGCCGCTCGCGAGACCGCCGTCAAGGCCCTGCGGGCGATGCCCGAGCGGCCGTTTCGCATGCTTCGCGTGAACGCTTGGAAGACGCCCTTCCACGACGGCGACCTGGCGATCATCGACGGCCTGGCACTCGATGCCGTGGTGCTGCCGAAGGCGGCGCCCGCGGCGCTCGCGAGCGTCGCGGCGAGCGGATTGCCGGTGCTCGCAATTGTCGAGACCGCCGAGGGTCTGCGTGGCTCCTACGAGATCGCGTCCCATCCCGCCGTGTTCGCGTTGATGCTCGGCGCCGCCGATCTGTCCGCCGACCTCGGCCTGACTCCGCGCGAGGACTCACTCGAGATCCTCCACGCGCGCTCGCGGCTCGTCCTCGACTCGCGCGCGGCCGGGATCCGGGCGCCGTTCGACGGCGTCCACCTGCGCCTCGAGGACTCCGACGGGTTGCTTGCGCAGGCGCGCCTCGCGCGCACGCTCGGAATGCGCGGCAAGGCCTGCATCCACCCCTCCCAGGTCGCACTCGTCCACGCGGGGTTCGCGCCCGAGGACGCCGAGGTGGCGTGGGCGCAGCGGGTGCTCGACGCGGCGGGCGGAGACGGCGGCGCCCGCGCCGTCGACGGCATGATGGTCGACGAGGCGATCCTCGCGCGTGCGCGCGGGATCCTCGCCGAGGCCGGCTAGCCCCGCCGCCCGGCTAACCCGCGATCGCGTCGCGAATATCGGCGACGAGGTCGCCTGGCGCCTCGATTCCGCACGACAGACGCACCAGATCAGGCGGCACGGCGGCGCGGGAGTCCTCGACCGATTGATGCGTCATCGCCTGCGGGACCTCGATCAGCGACTCGACTCCGCCGAGTGACTCGGCAAGCGTGAAAAGCCTCGTCCGCGCGGCGATCGCGCGCGCGTCGGCGTGGCGGAAGCAGACCATCCCCGAGAAGCCGGGCCAGCGGACGTCACTGACGCCCGCGATCGTCCCCAGCGCCTCGCTGACCACGGCGGCGCTCGCGGCGTGCGCCGCCATCCGCAATGCCAGTGTGCGGATGCCGCGGTGGACGAGGAAGCAGTCAAATGGCCCGGGCACGGCGCCGACCGCGTTCTGGACGAAGCGCAGGCCGTCGGCGATCTCATCCGCGCGCGCGACGGCGACTCCGCCGACGACGTCTGAATGGCCGCCGAGATACTTGGTTGTCGAATGCACGACGATGTCCGCGCGCAGCTCGAGGGGCCGCTGGTTGACGGGGGTCGCGAAGGTGTTGTCGACGGCGACGAGGGCCTGCTTGCGCCGCGCGATGACGGCCTCGATGTCGACGATGCCGAGCAGCGGATTGGTCGGCGACTCGACCCAGATCAGCCGCGTGCGCTCGGTCACGGCGCGTTCGAGCGCGTCGAGGTCGGTCTGGTCGACGAGGTCGTAGTCGAGGCCGAAGCGGGCGAGAACCTTGTCGACGAGGCGGTAGGTACCGCCGTAGAGGTCGGCGGGGAGAACGATGTGGTCGCCGGCGCTGCAGACGTGCGTGATGACGGCGTGTGCGGCGGCCAGCCCGCTCGAGAAGGCGACCGCGCGGCCGCCCTCAAGTTCCCCGAGCGCGCTCTCGAGGGCGGCGCGGGTCGGATTCGCCGAGCGCGCGTAGTCGTAGTCCTCGACGAACTCACCGACCGCGCTCTGGGCGTAGGTCGAGGTCTGGTGGATAGCCGGGATGACCGAGCGAAACGTCGGGTCGGGCTCGAGGCCGGCGTGGACTGCGCGGGTCTGAAACTCCATCAGCGGGCCAGTGCCTCGAGCAGGTCGGCGCGCGACACGACGCCCGCCGGACGGCCTTCGTCGAGCACGATCAGCGCTTGGCGCTCGCCGACGAGCAGCTCGACCGCGGCGCTGACGGGGTCCTCGGAGCCGATCGCCGGAAGCGGCGCCTCCATCACGTCGACGATCCGCGCGTCGAGCAGGGATGCGTCGCTGACGGCGTGGGCGAGCAGGCCACGCTCGGCGACCGAGCCGATGATCGCCTCGGCGTCGTGCTCTGAGACGACCGGCAGCTGGGAGACTCGGTGTTCGTGCAGCAGCGCGACGGCGTCGCGGACTCGCTGCTGGGAGTGGACGGCGACCAGCGCTGGGACGCCGCCGCCGGCCGTGCGCCGCCGCAGGACCTCGCCGACCGTCGGCTCGCCGGCGCGGGCCAGGAAGCCGTACTCGGTCATCCATGCGTCGTTGTAGATCTTCGAGAGGTAGGAGCGACCGCCGTCCGGGAGGATCACGACGACGACGGCGGTGCGGTCATCGATCGCGCGCGCGACCTCGAGCGCGGCCCACGTCGCCATCCCGCCCGAGCCGCCGGCGAGGATGCCCTCGCTGAGCGCGAGGCGCCGCGTCGTCAGAAACGCGTCGCGGTCTGAGACGGTCACGTAGCGGTCGACGACCGTCGGATCGAAGGTGTCGGGCCAGAAGTCCTCGCCGACGCCCTCGATCAGGTAGCCGTGGACGTCGGCCGGCGTGCGGGCGGTGAAGACCGAGCCCGCGGGGTCGGCGCCGATCACCTCGATCGAGGGCTTCTGCTCGCGCAGGAAGCGCGAGGTCCCGGTGATCGTGCCGCCCGTGCCGACGCCGACGACGAGGTGCGTGATCGCGCCCTCGGTCTGACGCCAGATCTCGGGGCCCGTCGTCGCATAGTGGGCGTCGGCGTTGGCGGGGTTTGAGTACTGGTTGGGGCGGAAGGCGCCGGGGATCTCGTTCGCGAGCCGCTCGGCGACGTTGTAGTAGGACTCCGGCGATTCCGGCGCGACGTCGGTCGGCGCGACGACGACCTCGGCCCCGAAGGCGCGCAGCAGGTTGATCTTCTCGCGGCTGATCTTGTCGGGCATCACGGCGATCACGCGGTAGCCGCGCAGGCGCGCCGCGATCGCGAGCGCCGCGCCGGTGTTGCCGCTCGTCGGCTCGACGATCGTCGAGCCGGGCCGCAGCCGGCCGTCGCGCTCGGCGGCGTCGATCATCGCGACGGCGATGCGGTCCTTGATCGAGCCGCCGGGGTTGAGCATCTCGACCTTGGCGAGCAGCTGAGGGCGAAGCCCCGGCTCGATGCGGCTGAGTCGGACGAGCGGCGTCGAGCCGATCGCGTCGAGGATCGAGTCCTGGATCGCAGCGGTCCCGGTGCTCACGGGCACGATCGTAGTGTGCGCGCGCGGCTCCTGTCCGCAGCCGCCGTCACGCTGCGCCGACGATGACCGAGCAGGCGCGCGCGCTGACCCACGTCGGGCTGGTCGTGCCAGACATCCACGCGGCGCTCGAGTGGTACTCGAGCGTGCTCGGCTTCACGGTCCTCGGCGCGCCGGTCCTGCTGTCGGCCGAAAGCCACGCCGGCCGCGTCGCGGCGGCGATCTACGGCGCAGGCTTCGGGTCCTGCAAGCAGGCCCAGCTCGCCGCCGGCAACGGCGTCGCGCTCGAGCTCTTCGAGTTCGTCGACCCGCCGGTCGCGCGGCGCTCGGGCGAGTTCGAGTACTGGCGCGCGGGCTTCTTTCACATCTGCGTCGTCGACCCTGACATCGAGGCGCTCGCGAGCCGCATCGAGGCGACCGGCGGGCGGCGGCGCTCGGAGATCCTGACCCTGTTCGAGGGCGAGCCGCAGCGCCTCGTCTACTGCGAGGACCCGTTCGGCAACCTCGTCGAGATCTTCACGCACAGCCACGAGCAGACGTTCGCCAATCGTGTCGCAGTGGCGCCGCCGGCGTAGCCCGCCGCCGCCACGGCGGGCTTGCGCCTAGGGCTCGCGAACGACCGGTGTGCGGCGAGTCGGGTCGAGCTCCCGCAGGGCTTTGCGGGTGCGCTCGCCGGCGCTTTCGCCGACCCGGCCGATGGCGCGGATCGTCTTGGAGCTGCGGGCCCCCTCGGTCCGCATGAGCTTCGCGTCGTTGGACATGCGCAGGAGGATCTGACTGATCAGGCCCGCCTCGGACGCCTCGCGCATCCGGACATAACTGGTGCGTGTCATCGCTTGGCCCTCCAGTGGCTGAGCCCACAGTAGAGGGGCTCGCAAGCGACGATAGCACCGCCGCGAGTGACCGACGGTGAAGATGTCTTGAAGTTGACGCGCTCTGCGCGAACGTTCTATCCGGCGGCGCTCAGCGTGGCGCGCGTGGACTCGAGGACCGCCGCATCGCGGCGGCCGTGCAGCGCCAGGCCGACCGCCTGAAGCGGCGCGCGCGCCTTCAGCAGCAGCTCGCGCAGCTCGCCGCGGGGGTCCGATTCGACGGTGATCGCGCCGCCGGCGCCGATCGTGGTGCCGTGGCTTGAGGAGACGAGCGTGCGGATCGCGATGCTGAGATCCGCGCTGCCGTCGACGCCGAGGTAGCCGATCGCTCCCGAGTAGATGCCGCGCGGGCGCGACTCGAGGCGGTCGATGATCTCCATCGTGCGCCGCTTGGGGGCACCGGTCATCGAGCCGCCCGGGAAACAGGCCTGCAGGCACTCGCCGAGCGTGGCGTCCTCGCGCAGGCGCGCGCGGATCGTCGAGACCAGCTGATGGACCGTGGCGTAGCTCTCGACGCCCATCAGCGTCGGCACGCTGACCGAGCCGATCTCGGCGACGCGGCCGAGGTCGTTGCGCAGTACGTCGACGATCATCAGGTTCTCGGCTCGGTCCTTGGCCGCCGAGCGCAGCCGTGCGGCGGCTTCGCGGTCCTCGCTCGGCGTCGCGCCGCGCGCGACGGTCCCCTTGATCGGCTTCGCCTCAAGGACGCCGTCGCGGGCGAGTGAGAGGAAGCGCTCCGGAGAGGAGCTTGAGACCTCGATCCCGCCCAGCCGCAGGAACGCTGCGAACGGCGCCGGGTTGATGCGGCGAAGAGCGCGGTGAACCGCGAGCGCATCGACGCGCGCAGGCGCGTGAAGCTCGTTCGTCAGGCAGATCTCGTAGCTCTCGCCCTGCGCGAGATGCTCCTGGCAGGTCTCGATGTCGCGCAGGTAGTCCTCGGGCGCGCGGCGCAGGCCGAAGCCCGTCGATCCGCCGGGGTCGGCGGCCCGCGGGGGAGCGGCCGGGCCGAGTGTTCGCAGGCGCTCGGCTGTGGCGGCGGCCCAGCCGCGCGCCGCAGCGACGCCGTCGGGCTCGCTCAGGCAGACGACGTGGGCCTCGCGGCGGGGATGATCGAAGGCGATCAGGCGGTCGGCGAACAGGAGCATCGCGTCGGGGTGAAGTGAGCGGTGCTCACCGGCCGCACCGCACTCGGCCTTCAGCTCGTAGCCGAGGTAACCGACGAAGCCCCCGCAGAAGAAGTCGCGGCCCTCGGCGGCGACCTCGCCGAGTGCCTGGTCGAGGGTGTCGAAGAGCCGGTCCTCGCCGCCGACGCGGTGGGTGAGCAGGCGCGAAAGGGGACCGCCGCCGGAGCCCATGTAGGAGAAGCGGCCCATGCCGGTGGCGTGGCTTGCGGAGTCGAGCCAGAACGCGGTCTCCGACTCCCCGTACAGCTGCACGAAGGCGCTCTCCGAGTCGACGGGATCGTTGACCGTCTCGACGATCACTTCCAGTTCGCGGCGGGCTCCGGCAGGACGCTCGTTCCGGGCCCGACGGGCCGTGGCGACTGGCCGCGCTCGCTCGCGTCTGGTCTCGGCCAAAGCGAGAAAGTTGCGAAGCAACCTTTCACCGTTCTCCGTCTGGACCGACTCGGGGTGGAACTGGACGCCCCAGTGCGGCAGCGTGCGGTGGCGGACCGCCATCACGGTGCCGGAGGAGGTCCGCGCGGTGACCTCGAGTGAGTCCGGGAGCGGCTCGGGGACGGCGAGCGAGTGGTAGCGGACGGCGAGGAAGCCCTGCGGGACGCCTTCGAAGAGCTCGCAGGCGGAGTGGAAGATGCGGCTGCGGCGGCCGTGCATCGGCCGTGGCGCCGGGCGCAGCGCCCCGCCGTGGGCGAGGACGAGCCCCTGGTGGCCGAGGCAGACGCCGAGCAGCGGCACCGCCGTGGCGGCGAGCGCGCCGCTTGAGAGGCCGAAGTCGCGCGATCGCTCGGGCCGGCCCGGCCCGGCCGAGATCACGATCTTTGAGAAGCTCTGAAGATCGACGTCCTCCCAGCCGGCCTCGTCGTTTCGCACGACGACGGGCTCGCGCTCCTCGATCTGCGCGAGCAGCTGGAAGAGGTTGAAGGTGTTGGAGTCGTGGTTGTCGATGAGGAGGGTCGGCATCCGCTACAAAGCCTTTCAGGTCGCCGTATCCGGCGCGATGGCTCAGCGGTTCGACAAGCTCCCCGAGGCGGACGCCTCACGCGGCGTCTTCGAGACGATCCTCGTCGCGGGCGCTCGCGCGCACGAGCTCGAGCGCCACCTGGCCCGCCTGCGCGACAGCGCTCGCGCCCTCTACGCGGAGGCGCTCCCGCCCGGCCTGGCCGGCGAGGCGGCCGCCGCCGCGCGCGGTCACGCAAGCGCCCGGATGCGCGTCGAGTTCGCGCCCGGCGGCGCCGCGTCGATCGCCGTCTCGCCGTTTGACGCCGTCCTTCCCGAGCAGCCCGTGACACTCGAGCCGGTGATCGTCGCCGCCGGCTTCGGCGCGCACAAGCTCTGCGACCGCTCGTGGCTCGAGGCGGTCGAGGGCTCGGTTGAGGGGGAGCGGGCACGGCCGCTGCTCGTCACGGCCGCCGGGGCGGTGCTTGAGACGACGCGCGCGAACGTGTTTCTCGAACGCGACGGCGTGCTCGCGACGCCGCCGCTTGATGGCGCGATCCTGCCGGGCGTCACGCGCTCGCTCGTGATCTCCGCCGCGCGGCGGCTTCAGATCGCGCTCATCGAGCGGCCGCTCGGCCTCGATGACCTCGCGGCCGCCGACGCAATCCTGCTGACGAGCTCGCTGCGCCTGATCGAGCGAAGCGCCCCCAGCGCGGTCGGCGAGCGGCTGCGTGAGGCGCTGGCCGCCGAAATCGCCTGAGCCGGTGGCCGGGGCGCCGTCTCGATATCGCGTCGGCCGGTCCGATCGCGCCAGCCAGAAATGAATACATTACGCAAAGCGGGTGGGTTGGTAGACTGCTCGGCGCCCATGGCCAGACCCGCGGCCGATCTGCTCGATCACGACCTGTTCGCGGACCACGAGCCGTGGGAGGTGTTCGAGGCGCTGCAGCGCGAGGCGCCCGTTTTCTTTCACGAGGAGCCGGGCGGGCGCGGGTTCTGGGTGATCACGAAGTTCGACGACGTGCGCGCCGTCCTGCGCGACTACGCGACGTTCTCATCCGAGGTCGGCGGCGCGGCGCGGGTCGAGGATCTGCCCGAGGACGTGCTCGCGGCGCGGCGCAACTTTCTCGAGTTCGACCCGCCCAAGCACGGCCGCTACCGGCGCCTGTTCTCGGCCGACTTCACGCCGAGCTCGGTCGGCCGCTACGGCGACTGGCTGCGCGAGCTGATCGCCGCGCGGCTCGACGCGGCGCTTGCGAAGGGCAGCTTCGATCTCGTCGAGGAGCTAGCGGCGCCCGTTCCGATCCGCGTCCTCGGGCGGATCCTCGGCCTTCCCGACGAGGAGCTCCCCGAGCTGATCCGCCTCGGCGATCGGCTGCTCGTCGACACCGAGCCCGACTACGTCGGTGAGCTCGCCTACGCGGGCGAGCAGGACGAGTACCGCTACAAGCCGTTCGGCTCGCCATGGGCCGATGAGCTGTGCGCGATCGGCCGCGCCCACTATGCCGAGCGGCGCGAGTGCCCGCGCGACGACGTCCTGAGCTCGATCGCCAACGGCGAGATCGACGGGCGGGCGCTCGATGAGCGCGAGCTCGACAACATGTTCGCGCTGATGATCGTCGCCGGTAATGAGACGACGCGCCAGGCGATCGCTCTCTCGACGCTGACGCTCGGCCGCTGCCCCGCGGACTACGCCCGCCTGCGCGCGGATCCGGAGCTCCTGCCTTCGGCGGTCGAGGAGCTGCTGCGCTTCTGCCCGCCGGTGTGGTTCTTCCGCCGCACGACGACGGCGGCCTGCGAGATTCGCGGCGTCGAGATCGCCGCCGGGGAGAAGGTGACGGTCTGGTTCGCGGCGGCCAACCGCGACGGCGATCACTACGAGGATCCGCACACCTTCGACCTCGCGCGAAACCCGACCGACCATCTGACGTTCGGCCGCGGCGGACCGCATGTCTGCCTCGGCCAGCACCTCGCCAAGCTCGAGCTGCGCATCTACATCGAGGAGCTCGCGCGGCGCGTCGAGTCCTTCGAGCTGCTCGACGCCGACCCGCCGCGGCTTCGCTCGAACTTCTCAAACGGCCTCAAGCGGCTTGAGATCGCGGCCGTCGCGGCATGAGCGACGAGCGCGACAGCCGCCGGCGCGTCAGCGTCGAGGGCGTCGAGGTGCCGACCGATCACTACATCGGCGGCCGCCGCGTCGGCGACGCGGCGCGCTTCGCCGTGCACAGCCCGCTTGACTGGGACGGCTGGAAGCTCGCCGACGTCGCCGCCGGCGGCGCCGCCGAGGTCGACGCCGCGGTCGCCGCTGCGCGCGGGGCGTTCCCGGGCTGGGCAGCGCTCGGCCCCGAAGGGCGCCACGCGCACCTGAGCGCGTTCGCCGACGCCATCGCCGCCGCGGTGCCGCAGCTCGCGGCCGTCGAGTGCGTCGACAACGGATCGCTGCTTGAAGCGATGCGCGAACGCGTCCTGCCGCGCGCCGCCAACAACATCCGCTTCTTCGCCGACTACGCGGTCGAGCGGCTCGAGGAGGAGCCGCGGACGCTCCACGGGGGCGAGCGCAACAGCGTTCGCTACGACCCCTGCGGCGTCGTCGCCGTCTCGACGCCCTGGAACGCGCCGCTGATGCTCGCGACGTGGCGGGTCGGGCCGGCGCTCGCGGCGGGCAACACGGTCGTGCTCAAGCCGCCCGAATGGGCGCCGCTGACCTGCTCGATGCTCGGCGACCTCGCCGGGCAGGCGGGGCTTCCGCCCGGAGTGCTCAACATCGTCCACGGCTCGGGGGTCGAGGCGGGCGCGCCGCTGACCGGCCACCCCGACGTCGACCGCGTTGCCTTCACCGGCTCGCCGCAGACTGCGCGGACGGTCTACCGCGACGCCGCCGAGCAGCTGACCCCGGTTTCCTTCGAGCTCGGCGGCAAGTCGCCGTTCCTCGTCTTCGCCGACTGCGATCTCGACGCCGCCGCGGCCACGGCCGCCTACCAGTACGACAACTCGGGCCAGGTCTGCCTGGCCGGGACGCGGCTGCTGATCGAGCGCACGGCGCTCGAGCCGTTTCTCGAGCGCTTTCGCGCGCGCGTCGATGAGATCGTCGTCGGGGATCCGCGCGAGCCTGCGACGACGTACGGGCCGCTGATCCACCCGGTCGCGCTCGAGCGCGTCAGCACGCGCGTCGCGCGCGCGCTCGACCAGGGCGCGCGGCTCGTCTTCGGCGGCGAGGGCCTCGGCGGCCTCTACTACCCGCCGACGCTGTTCTCCGACGTCCCGGCGGACGCCGACATCCTCCAGACCGAGGTCTTCGGGCCGGTTTTGACGATCCAGTCCTTCGCCGATGAGGAGGAGGCCGTCGCGCTCGCCAACGCGACCCGCTACGGGCTTGCGGCGACGGTCTTCACCGGCTCGGCGGAGCGCTCGGAGCGGCTCGGGCAGGCGCTGGTGGCGGGCACCGTATGGGTCAACTGCTTCTACGTCCGCGATCTCGAGACGCCCTTCGGAGGCGCCCGCGAGTCGGGCATCGGCCGTGAGGGCGGCCGTCACTCCTTCGACTTCTACTGCGATGTCAAGACGGTCTGTGAACGGACGAGCGCGTTTGCCTGAGGACGGGCTGATCCTCAGCCACGGCGTGGACGGGCCGGCCGCGCTGCTCGGCGACTGGCTGAGCGAGCAGGGCATCGGCTTTGAGGTCGTCGACGTCAGCCGCGAGCCTGTGCCGGCGCTCGGCGAGCCGGCGTTCGTCGCCTCACTCGGCGCGGTGCAGTCGGCGAAGGCGAGCGACCCGCCCTGGGTCGCCGAGGAGGTCGCGCTGCTGGCGCGCGCCGTCGATGCCGATGTCGCGGTGCTCGGGCTCTGCTTCGGCGGCCAGGCGCTCTCGCTCGCCCTGGGCGGCGAGGTCGGCGCCGCGTCGCCGCCGCAGATCGGCTGGTTCGAGCTGTCCGGCGTCAGCGACGGGCTCGCCGAGGGCCCGTGGTTTCACTGGCACTACGAGCAGCTGAGCGTGCCGCCGGGCGCGCGCGAGCTGGCGCGCAGCGCGGCCGGGCCGGCGGCGTTTCGCTCGGGACGCCACCTCGGCGTCCAGTTTCACCCGGAGGTCACCGTCGAGGTGATCCAGTCCTGGGCGCACTCGCAGGAGGAGCTCGAGCGGCTCGGCGTGCGCGCGGATGAGCTGATCGAGGAGAGCCGCCGGCGGGCGCCGGACGCGCGGCGCAACGCCTGGGATCTGTTCGCGATGTGGTGGGAGGGCGTCGTCGGCTAGAGGGCGGCCGGCGGCTCGAGCTTGCTCGAGGACCGTGCCGTTGAGCTGATCGTGGGGTTGCGTCCGGGTGCGCGGCCGCGCCGCCGCGTGCGAGGGGGCTGCGTCAGCGCGGCGCGATCCGCGCGGCGAGCTCGCGGACGACCTCGACGACCGCCTCGATGTCGCGCTCGGTCGTGCGGTGGTTGACGAAGCAGGCGCGCAGGCAGGGGACGCCATCGACGGTCGCGGGGGCGAGGAAGATCCGCGCGTCGGCGGTGATCGCCGAGGCCAGCGCCGCGTTGTGGAGCTCGGCCGGCATCCCCTCCGGCGGCAGGTGGCGGAAGCAGACGGCCGACAGCTGCGGTTCGACGAGCAGCTCGAGCAGCGGGTCCTCGCGGACGAGGTCGGCGAGCAGCTTGGCCTGGCGGAGGTTTCGCTCGATCGCGGCACGGATCGCGTTCGCGCCGTGGACGCGGAAGGCGAGCCACAGCTTCAGCGCGCTGAGCGGCCGCGAGTACTCGAGCGTGCGATCGACGGGGTGCATGTCCTCGCGGTCGGTGTGGGGGATGTAGCTCTCGTCGTGGGTGAAGGTCGCCTCGAGCGTGTCGCGGTCGCGGACGACGAGCACGCTGCAGGCCTTCGGCACGTACAGCCATTTGTGGGCGTCGACGGTCGCCGAGTCGGCCTGGTCCAGACCCGCGAAGAGGTGGCCGGCGAGCTCGGTCGAGGCTGCCGGCAGGCCGTAGGCGCCGTCGACGTGCAGCCAGACCTCGCGGCTCGCGCAGACCTCGCCGAGGGCGCGCAGGTCATCGACCGCGCCGGTCAAGGTCGTCCCGGCGGTCGCGACGACGGCGACGGGCACGATCCCGGCGGCGCGGTCGGCGTCGATCGCCGCGGCGCAGGCTGCGGGATCCATGCGGCGGTTCGAGTCGATGCGGATCGAACGGACGTTGTGCCCGCCGATCCCGAGCACCTCGGCCCCGCGGCGGACCGAGTAGTGCGCCTCGGCCGAGCAGTAGATCGCGAGCCGGTGGCCGTGCAGGCCGTCGTAGCGAACGCCCGGCAGCGCGCGCTCGCGCGCGGCGGCGAGCGCGGTCAGGTTCGAAAGCGTGCCGCCGGCCGCCATCAGTCCCTCGGCCTGGCTGTCGAAGCCGACGAACTCGCCGACCCAGCGCACCGTCTGGCGCTCGAGTGGCGTGGCGGCGCCCGAGCTGACGGCGACGTTGACGTCGTGGGAGGCCATCAGCGCGTCGCCGAGGACGCCGATCTCAAGCCCCGAGCCGCCGATCCAGGCGAACATCCGCGGGCGCGCCTGGGTGGTCGAGACGTCAAGCACCGAAGCGGCGGCGTCGAGGGCCGCGGCGCCGTCGCCGGGATCGAGCGGCAGCGGCTGCGCGAGGAGCTCCATGTGCGAGCGGCCGGGCAGCGGCTGGTCGCCGCGCGGGGCGTCGAAGGAGCGCCACGTCTCGAGGATCAGCGCGGCCGCGTGCTCGAGGACCGCCTCGCGGTCGGCGAGCGCCAGCGAGCCCGCGGGATGGTCGCTCACCCCCCGCTCCTGCTGCGATGCTGTGGCGCGTGAGCGTGACCGACGCACCGCGCGAGCTGGCCGTGGCGAGCGTCGTCGACCTCGCCTACGCGGCGATCCGCGAGCGCATCGTGGCCGGTGAGCTGGCGCGCGGCGAGCGCCTTCACCAGGAGGACCTCGCGGTCGAGCTCGGGGTCTCGCGCACGCCGGTTCGCGAGGCGCTGCGGCGGCTCGCCGCCGAGGGCCTCGTCGAGATGCGCACCAACCGCGGCGCCCGCGTCGCCGACCTCGATCGAACCGGCATGCGCGCAGCCTACGAGGCGCGGCTCGTGATCGAGCCGGGCGCCGCGCGCCTTGCCGCGACACTGGGCCTCGAGGAGCCTTTGCGGGCGATGGGCGCGGCGCTCGAGCGCCAGCGGCGGCTCGGCGGGGGAGTGCACGCGCGCTTTGAGGCCAACCGCGACTTCCACCTCGCCCTCGTCGCGGCTGCCGGCAACCAGTTTCTCGAGCAGGTCGCGCGCGTGCTGTGGGTCTCGCGGATCGGAGAGGCGATCTATGAGGCGCAGGCGGCGACGCGCGAGCGGATGCGCCTTGACGCCGATGAGCACGCGGCGATCCTCGAGGCTGTGCAGCGCGGTGACGCGCGGTCGGCGGAGACGCTGACGCGTCGCCACCTCGCAGCTGCGATCAAGCGCTCCGCGCTCTAGGGGCCCGCTCAACGCTCGAGGGTGACGGGGTTTCGAAGCGTCCCGACCCCCTCCACGCTGACCTCGACGACGTCGCCCTCGCGCAGGTAGCGCGGCGGGGTGCGGCTGTCGCCGACGCCGCTCGGCGTCCCCGTCGCGATCACATCGCCGGGCTCGAGCGTCGTGCCCGCCGAGAGGTAGACGATCAGGCTCGCGATCGAGTGGATCAGATCGCGCGTGTTGGCCCGCTGCATCAGCTCGCCGGAGACGGTCGTCTCGAGCGCCAGGCTGGCGAGGTCGAGACCGGCCGGGTGGACGATTCCCGGCCCCATCGGCGTGAACGTGTCGAAGCTCTTGCCGAGGGTGAACTGCCGAAGCGGCGTCTCAAGCTGCGCGCGGCGACCCGAGACGTCGTTGAGCGCCGAGATCCCGCCGACGGCCTCGAGCGCCTCGGCCTCCGCGGCGCGGTAGGTGCGCCGGCCGATCACGACGGCGACCTCGCCCTCGAAGTCGGGGCGCGTCTCCTCGCGCGGCACGACGATCGCCGCGCCCGAGCCGACCAGCGACGATGGGAACTTCGCGAACATCACGGGCACGGCCGGCACGTCGAGCTCGGACTCCTCGGCGTGGGCGCGGTAGTTGACGGCGATCGCGAGGATCTTGCCGGCCTGGACCGGGTGGCGCAGCTCGACTTCCGCGAGCGCGTACTCGGGGCCGGCGGCCGCCTCGATCAGCGACCAGGCCTCAGGCGTTGGGATGAAGCCGCCGGCCGCGGCCGGGCCGGCGTCGCAAACGACCTCGCCGGTCAGCGCTCCGAGGCGCGGCGCCTCGCCGTTGACGCTGTAGCGGACGGCCGTCAGATTCAAATGCATCGCGGAGCGGATTCTCCTTCTTGACAGTCCGTCGAGCGCGCGAATACTTTATCCAAATGACCGGCGCGCGCACGGGTCGCCAGTTCCTCGACGGCCTGCGCGAGGGGGGGCGCGAGATCTGGCTTTCGGGCGAGCTGATCAGCGACCCGCTCGAGCATCCGCAGCTGCGCGGCGCGGCGGAATCGCTGGCGCGCGTCTTCGACGTCCAGCACGAGCACGCCGAGGAGATGCTCGCCCCCTCGCCCGATGACGCGGCGCTGCGGGTCAATGTCACGCACCTCATCCCGCGTGCGCCGGCAGACCTCGAGCGCCGCCGCCGCGCCTTCGAGCTGGTCGCCGCGACCTCGGCCGGGATCATGGGGCGCACCCCCGACTATCTGAACGTGACGTTCGCCTGCTTCGCCGGCCGCGCCGACGTGTGGGCGCGCCGGGGCAACGAGGCGCGCGCCGAGAACCTCCTCGCCTACCAGCGCCTGATGCGCGACGCGGACCTCTCGACAACGCACGCGCTGATGAACCCGACCGTCGACAAGAGCCGCCCCGAGGCCGAGCAGGCCGCCGGCGAGGTGGCGCTGCACAAGGTCTCAGACACGGCCGGCGGCGGGATCGTCGTGCGCGGCGCGCGCGTGCTCGCGACGCTCGCGCCGTTCGCCGACGAACTGCTGATCTATCCGGGCTCGGACATCCGCCCCCAGGACGGCCGCTACGCGCTGTCGTTCGCGATCCCGATCGCGACGCCCGGCCTTCGCCTGATCTGCCGCGACAGCTTCTCGAAGCCGCCGGGCGCCTTCGACCACCCGCTCTCCTCGCGCTTTGACGAGCAGGACGCGTTCGTGATCTTCGATGACGTCGAGGTGCCCGCCGAGCGGGTCTTCCTCGACGGCGACACCGTCGGCTACAGCGAGGTCATCACCGAAACCGGCTGGCGCGGCCACATCATGCACCAGGCCTTCACGCGCGCGCACGTGAAGCTCGCCTTCGCGCTCGGGCTCGGCCACCTGATGGCCAACACGACCGGCTCGGTCGCCGCCGACCACGTCCAGGAGAAGCTCGGCGAGCTGTGGATCTACTCCGAGCTCGCGCGCAGCGCGATCGTCGCCGCCGAGGCCGAAGCTCGCGTCGATGACGGGGGCGTGCTGTGCCCCGACCAGCGGCCGTTCGTCGCGCTGCGCGGCGCGATGCCGAAGTGGATGCCGCGCGCCAACGAGATCCTCGCGCTGCTCGGCGGCTCGAGCCTGATGGCGACACCGTCGCAGGCCGACCTCGAGGGCCCGCTGGCCGAGCAGATCCAGACCTACTTCCAGGCCGCCGGCGCCGACGCGACGCGCCGGATCCGCCTCTTCCGCCTGGCCTGGGACTTCATCGGCTCAGACCTCGGCGGACGCGGCGAGCTCTATGAGCGCTTCTACCTGTCGGACTCCTTCCGGATGACCGCGCTCGCCTACGCGATCGCTGATAAGTCCTTCCCGGAGTCGCTCGTCGAGCAGTTCCTGCGCGACCCGGGTCGGTAAGTTGCTCGCGCAGGAGCGAAACGAGCGAACGGGAGAAGCGCGTCGATGACGATGGGTGTGTCCGATCTGGCGAAGGCGGGGATCCGCGTCGTGCGCCTGCAGTACGCCGACCTGCACGGCATCTGCCGCGGCAAGGACATCCCCGTGGCGGCGTTCGAGGCGGCTGTCGAGGAGGGGATCGGCTTCGTCGAGGCGATCATGACCGTCGACCTGCGCCACAACGTGACGGCGGGCTTCGAGCAGGGCTTCCCGGACATCCGCGCCCGGCCCGACCTCGCGACGCTGCGCGCGCTGCCCTGGGATTCGCGCGTCGCGGTCTGCATCTGCGATCTGTTCGACTCGAGAACCGGCGAGCCCTACGGCGCGGACCCGCGCGGCGCGCTGCGGCGGGTGCTCGCGGGCTATGAGGAGCACGGCGTCGCGCCGGTGCTGGCCCACGAGCTGGAGTTCTATCTGTGCGAACCGGATCCGTCCTCGCCGAGCGGCTTTCGCCCCTACGCCGGGATGGACAGCCCGCCCTACACCGTCGGCCACCAGGCCGACCCCGCCGGGGTGCTGGCGGCGATGCTCGACACCGCGGTCGAGCTCGGCCTCGAGGCGACCGCCGGCTGCCACGAGTACGGGCGCAGCCAGTACGAGATCAACATGCACCACGGCGAGGCGCTCGAGGTCACCGACCGCGCGTTTCGCTTCAAGGACATGGTCAAGGAGCTGGCCGCCCGCGACGGGCTGCGGGCGACGTTCATGGGCAAGCCGTTCAACGGCGACGAGGGCTCGGGTCTGCACCTGCATGTCTCACTCGCCGACGGGGCGCGCAACGCCTGCGCCGACGACAGCGTCCCCGACGGGCTCTCGAAGCTCGCGCGCTCGTTCCTGGCCGGCGTGCTCGAGCACGCGCCGGCAATGATGGTGTTCCTGAACCCGACGGTCAACTCCTACCGGCGGATCCACGCCGAGGCGCTCGTGCCGACGCGCGTCTGCTGGGGCCACGATCACCGCATGGCGCTGGTGCGCGTGCCACCCGAGCGCGGCGGCGGGACGCGCCTTGAGACGAGGCTCGGCGACGGCACCGCGAATCCCTATCTCGCGGCCGCGGCGCTGCTGGCGGCGGGGCTCGACGGGATCCGCCGCGAGCTTGAGCCGCCCAAGCCGGTCGAGGGCTTCCTCTACGAGCTCCCGGAGGCCGATCAGGGGCCGGCGCTGCCGACCAACTTCCCCGACGCGCTCGACGCGCTCGGCGCCGATCCGCTGATGACCGAGGCGCTCGGCGCCCAGCTCGTCGAGACCTTCCGCCTCAACAAGGCGGTCGAGCTCGACCGCTTCCGCTCCTGGGTCACAGACTGGGAGTTCGCCGAATACTCGCCGCGGCTCTAGCGGCGGCCTGGCGGCGGTGTTCCGCCGTCCCCCGACGCCGGGTGGCGGCGCGGGTCTCGCGAAACCGGTTAGGTGAGAGTCGCCGCGCGCGCGACGACCTCGCGGCAGAGACCGCCGACAGCCGCAACGTCGTCGGTGAACTGGGACGGCTTGAAGCAGAACGTCGTGAAACCCGCCGCCATCTGCTCGGGGATCGAGGCAAGCGCGGCGCCGAGATCGGCGACGCTTCGCTCGTCGGGGAAGACCGCGCGAGTCCCGCCGACCAGCTCGAGCTCGGCGGGGTCGCGCCGCGCCGCCCGCATCGCCTCGTTCAGGCGTTCGAGATCGCCGGGCGCAAGGCGCCCGAGCGGGTTGACGCCGCTCCCGTAGGCAACGATCCGCTCGATCAGGCGCTCGTGCATCGAGGAGGAGCCGAAGTGCAGGGCGACGCCATCGCCGCGATGCGGCTTGGGCTCGCAGTAGGCGTTCTCGAAGCGGTAGTGGCGCCCCTCGAAGGACGCGGGGGAGCGGCCCCAGGCCGCGCGCCAGGCCGCCAGATGCTCATCGAGGCGCTCGCCGCGACCCGCGAACGGCACGCCGAGCGCCTCGTACTCGGCGCGGTGCCAGCTCGGCGTCGGCAGCACGACGAGGCGGCCCTCGCTCAGCAGATCGAGCGTCGCGAGCGACTTGGCCAGTGAGAGCGGGTGGCGCAGCGGCGCGATGATCGCCGCCGCGAACAGGCGCAGGCGCGTCGTGACCGCGGCGATCGCGCCGAGCAGGATCTGCGAGTCAGGCCACGGCATGGCCGGGTCCTGGTTGCCGGGCAGCGCGTATTCACGGGGATTGGCCATCAAGCCGTTTTCGTCGGCGCCGTCGCCGAGCACGACGTGCTCGCTCAGCATCACCGCGTCAAAGCCCGCGTCCTCGGCCTCCTGCGCGAGGCGCACCAGCGCGCGCAGATCGCGCGGCGAGGTCATCGTCCAGCACTCGCTGAGAACGAGCACCATCCGCGGCGCGCGAGCGCTCAGGGTCGTGCTTCCTGATGTATCCGCTCCGCCTCATCCTCGGGAATGGCGAGCGCGACGTGGAGCGTGTTGGCGGACACCTCCGGCTGCTCGCCGGGCCCGCTCAGATCGACATCCCACTCCTCGACCGGGTTGCGAAGCGCCGGCATTCCCGAGATCTCGACCTCGACGACGTCGCCCGGATCAAGCGGCCGCGAGTTCGCGGGCGTCCCGGTGAGGACCACGTCGCCGGGCTCGAGCGTGATCAGCCGGCTCAGGTCGGCGAGCTGGTAGCGGTAGTCCCAGATCAGGTCGGACTGATCGGCTTCCTGGACGGTCTCGCCGTTGACGCGCGTGCTCAGCGTGTAGCCGTCCTCGGGTGTCCACTCATCGGCGGTCAGGACGGCCGGGCCGATCGGCAGAAACCCGTCCTGTCCCTTGACGCGCAGCATCGAACCGCGGTCGGCGTGGCGGAAGTCGTGAAGCCCCGCGTCGTTGGCGGGGGCGAAGCCGTGGACGTGGCCGAGGACGTCGCGCTCGGGGACGCCCTTCATGCGCCGGCCGACGATCACCGCGAGCTCGCCCTCGTAGTTGAGGTAGCGCGCGCCCGCCGGGCGCAGGATCGGCGCCAGATGCGCGTTTAGCGTGCTCGTCGGCTTCATGAAATAGGACGGCTCGCTCGGCATCCGCGCGACCGCGTACTCCTCAAGCCGCGAGCGGTAGGTCAGATGCACGGCGATGATCTTCGTCGGCGTGACCGGGGGCAGCCAGATCGCGTCGGCGGTCTCGACCTCGCGGCCGTCGGCGGTGACGATGACGCCGTCCTCGCCGAGGCGGCCCCAGGTCGCTTCTCCGTCGAGCTCGATGCGAACTTGCTTCATGCAGCGCGAACCGTAGCGCCAAATTGCGTTGACGTCAGTGATACGCGCGGTTACTGTAGGGACCGGACTAGTCGTCACCACAGAGGGGAGGGGACCATGTCGACACCGCCTCAGACGGGCGCACTCGGGGAGCGCAGGCTCTCGACCATCCACGCCGTCGCGCAGGCGCTCGCGATCGGCCCGATGTTCTCGATCGCGCTGGTCGAGAGCAGCATCTCGCGGCCCGACATCGGCGCGAGCTGGAACGCCACGCTCGCGGTGCTCGTCGCATCGCTGGGCGTGATGGCGATCGGCTACGTCGTCGCCCTCTACGCGCGCCGCTTCGCCGGCGCCGGCGCCGTCTATGAGTACCTGACGCGCGGAGCCCACCCGTCGGTCGGCATCTTCGCCTCGGGCCTCTACTTCATGGGGACACTGTTCCTCGGCGGGGGCGGCATCTTCCTCGGCCTCGGGATCCTGATGAACGGATTCTGGACGGCGCACATATCGGCGACCGGCGCTCCGGCCTGGTGGATCTTCGCGCTGATCATGATCGCCTTCGTGCTCGCGCTGAACTATCTGGGCGTGCGGATCGCGATCCGCGCGATGCTCGCGTTCGCCGCGGTCGCGCTCGTGCCGATGCTCATCCTCGGCATCGTGATCGTCGCCAAGGGCGGGCACGGCGGCAACACGCTGACCATGTTCGACCCGGGCCAGACCTCGCTCTTCGGCGTCACCGGAGGGGGCGTGCTCGGCGGGGTGCTGCTGGGCATCCTGCTGTTCGTCGGCTTCGAGGCGGCCGCCTCGATCGGCGAGGAGTCCCACGATCCCCACCGCTCGATCCCGCGCGCCGTCCTCTGGACGGTCGCCGCCGCCGGAGCGCTCTTCACCTTCATGGCCTACGCCTTTTCGATCGGCTACGGGAGGGCGGCGGTGCTCAAGGGCGCGTGGGCGCTTGACCCGGCATCGGTCGACACGATGGGCACGCGCTACATCGGGTCGTGGTTCGCGACGATCCTCGACCTGATCGTGATCCTCGACGCCACCGCGCTGGCGCTCGCGATCTGCGTGACGATCGGCCGCGGCTACTTCGCGCTCGGGCGCGACGGCCTTCTGCCGAAGGTCTTCGCGAAGACCTCGCGCTTCGACACGCCATGGGTCGGCAACCTGATGGTCGCCGTCGGCGGCGGGGGGCTGATCCTGCTCTCAACCGGCGCCCACTACGGCAACCTGTTCGGCGCGGTCGTCGGCGGCAAGTTCGTCCCGACCTTCCCGACGAACGAGTTCGCGACCTTCATCATGGCGGCGACGGTCGGCTCCTTCGCCGTCGAGCTCGTCTACCTGATGCTCGCCGTGGGAGCGCTGTGGCTTCTGTACCGAAGCGGGGGCAAGCCGTGGCAGTACCTCGTCGCGGTGATCGCGATCGCGACGCCCGTGCTCGGCTTCTACGGCGCGCTTGACCCGCAGCCGCACAACTCGACCAACTACAACTACATCGCGGCCTACTTCACGCTCGGCGTGATCGCGCTCGCGGCGCTGTGGTTCCTGGCCTGCCGGATGGCGTTCCCGCAGCGCGTGGCGAACGCGGCGCAGCACGCGACCGAGCACCACGGGGTGGCGCCGCTCGACGAGGCCGTCGATTTCACTGCAACATAGGGGGCGTGCTGCGCGGCTATTCATTACCGCTTTCGCCCGGAGGCAGCGCGTCGCTGGTGCCCGCGCCCCCGTGGCACTACGTCGGCGACTTCCTCCTCATCGAGTACTGGGCGGACCCGGATGCCGTGGCGGCCGTGCTGCCGGAGGGACTCGAGCCCTACGCCGAGGATCCGGGACGCGCCGCGGCGCTGTTCGTCGACTGGCAGAGCTCGACCACCGGCGGAGGCGAGCTGCTGGACCCGATCCGCTCGCAGTACCGCGAGTTCTTCATCGTCGTCAACGCGACGCTCGACGGCGAGCTCGTCACGAGCTGCCCCTACATCTGGGTCGATAAGCCGTTCGCGCTCGTGCGCGGCCTGATCCAGGGCTTCCCGAAGAAGCTCGGCTCGATCTGGATGACGCGAACGTTCGGGCTCGCGGGCCCGGCCGACCCGGGGCTGCGCTCCGGCGCCGCCTTCGCCGGGACGCTCGCCGCTTCCGATCGCCGTCTCGCGCAGGGCACCGTGACGCTCGAGGGCCTATCCGAGCGCGGCCCGACCCACAACGACCCGCGCCTGGTCAACGTGCGCCACTTCCCAAAGCTCGAGGCTGGAAGCCACGACGCCCCCGCCGTCCACGAGCTCGTCGGCGCCGTCTCGCGCGACCGCTCGATCTCCGACATCTGGGAGGGCGCGGCGACGCTCGAGCTGTTCGCGGCGCCCGGTGAGGAGCATGCGGCGCTCGCGCCGCTGCGCATGGGCCGCGGCTTCCGCTTCAGCTTCGCCTACACCGTCGATGACCTGGAGACGCTCCGGGAGCTCCGCCGCCCGTGACGGCCGGCGCGCGGGTTCTGATCACCGGCGGAGGGAGCGGGATCGGTGCGGCGTGCGCTCGCGCGTTTGCGGCGCGCGGGGCCCGCGTCGCCGTCAACGGGCGCCGGGCCGGGCCGCTCGAGGAGATCGCAGGCGAGATCGGCGGTGTGGCGATCGCCGGCGACGGAGGCGATCCCGAGCAGGCCGAGGCGCTCGTCGCCGAGGCGCTCGGCGCACTGGGTGGGCTCGACTGCCTCGTGCTGAACGCCGGCGTCGGCAATTCGGGGACGCTGCTCGAGCAGACGCCCGAGAGCTGGCGCGAGGTGATGCGCACGAACGTCGACGCCGCGTTCCTGGTCGCCCGCGCCGCGCTGCCGGCGCTGATCGAGAGCCGCGGCAGCGTGGTGTCGGTGGCCTCCAAGGCGGCGCTCGCCGCTGGCCCCGCGGGCGCCGCCTACTGCACCTCGAAGGCGGCGATGGTGATGCTGACGAAGACGATCGCCTTCGATTTCGCGCCGCGGGGCGTCCGCGCCAACGCGGTCTGCCCGGGCTGGGTGCGGACGCCGATGGGCGATCAGGCGATGGACGAGCTGGCCGCGCGGCGCGGGATCGACCGCGATGGCGCCTACGCGCTCGCCAACGCCGCCGTCCCGGTGCCCCGTGCGGCCGAGCCGGAGGAGGTCGCCGCGCTCGTCGTCTGGCTCGCCTCGGCGGAGGCCTCCTATCTCAACGGTGCCGCGATTCCGCTCGACGGCGGCGCGGGTATCGTCGACGTGGCCCTCTTGGCCTTCGGAGACGGCGATGGCTGACGCCGCGCAACGCGCGGCGGCCCTGGCGAGAAACGTGCGGCGGCTGCGCGACAGCCACGGGCTGTCGCTCGCGCAGCTCGCCGAGCGCTGCTCGATCGCGAAGACGACGCTCTTCAAGATCGAGAGCGGACGCGCGAACCCGACGCTCGACACGCTGCTCGCGCTCGCGGACTTCTTCGACGTCTCGATCGGCGACCTCCTCGGCGCCGAGGAGATCGCACCGATCGACGTCGTGCGCGCCGGCAGCGAGGGAATCGACATCTCGGGCACTGCGGTCAGCGCGGCGCTTATCCGCAGCATGGTCGTCGGCTCGACGCTGGTCGAGATCGTCGACGTCGCGATCCACCCCGGTTTGTGGGAGACGTCGGTCTCCCACGGCGGCGGCGCGCGCGAGCACGTGCTGGTGCGGCGCGGGCGGGCGATCGTCGGCCCGGTCGGCTTCGAGGTCGAGCTCGACGCCGGCGACTACGCGACCTACCTCTCCGATCGCCCCCACCGCTGGGGCAACCCGGGCCGCCAGGACGCGCTGCTGTGGGTCATCCACACCTTCCCGCGCCCCGATCAGTCTTTGAGCGCAGGCAGCGGCGTGCCGCGCGTCTCGAGGCTCTCGCGCTCGGAGGCGACCGCCGCCTCGTCGAAGCGGAAGTAGGAGCGCGGCGGCAGCGGCCCCCAGGTGTTGCTCGAGAAGCGGTCATCGGGCCAGTGCCGCGGCTCGTGGTCGACTTCGAGGACCTCCATGTCGACGTAGCACTCGACGAGCAGCGGCTCCTCGGTGATCCGCACGTAGCCACAGATGTTCTGGGCGATGCCGTGACGCAGCGGCCCCCACGCCAGCCAGCGCCCGTGCTGGGCGAGGTTGTCGAACAGCGCGCGCAGCGTCCCGAAGTCGTAGTAGTCGAATGCGAAGTGATGGAAATGCGGGCGGTCCATGTTGACCAGCGCCAGCTGGTGATGCTCGCTGCTGACGCGCAGCCAGACGCCCGCGTCGCCGAGGTAGTCGGAGACCTGCATGCCGAGCACCTCGGTCGCGAACCGCAGCGATCCGGCCATGTCGGCGGTCAGTCGGTTGATGTGGCCGAGCTTGCGCGGGCGAAGCCCGGGAAGCTCGGCCGTCGTGCGCGCGATCGCGGGCCGGCGGTCCTCCTCGGCGGCGGCCGCGAGGATGTGGTGCTCGAAGCCCTCGCCGTCGCGCACGATCAGGCGCTCGCCCTCATCCTCGCAGGCGGTCCCAATGCTCGCGATGTGGGCGCGCGCGTCGTCGAGGCTGCACGAGCGCCGCAGCTGCCACGCGCAGTGGGCGAAGCCGAACGGCTCGCCGCTGATCAGCTCGAGCGAGTAGGGCTCGTAGTCGCAGGCGAGCGTCGCGCGCTGCTGTGTCTGCTCACGAATCGTCAGACCGAATTGGAGTGAGTAGCGACGCGCCGCCGCCGCCACGTCCGCAACGCGCAGGCAGACATGGTCGATGCGACGCAGGGCGATCACAGGGCGAGGCGCTCCTCGCCGCAGTAGACGTTGACGCGCCCACCGCGCGCGAAGCCGGCGAGCGTCATCGAGCGATCGGCCGCCAGCTCGACGGCGAGCGAGGTCGGCGCTCCGACCCCGACGAGGATCGGCGCGCCCGCGACCGCCGCCTTCTGGACGAGCTCGAAGGCCAGCCGGCCGCTCACGCAGAGGATCGAGTCGCCAAGCGGCACGCGGCCGTCGCGAAGCGCGGCGCCGATCACCTTGTCCATCGCGTTGTGGCGCCCGACGTCCTCGCGAACGAGCTCCAGCTCGCCCGATGAGCTGAACAGCCCGGTCGCGTGCAGGCCGCCGGTTCGCTCGAACGTGGGCTGGCGCAGGCGGTCGGGCAGCGCGGCCAGCAGCTCGCGCGCCACGAGCGGCCCGGACCCCAGCTTCGGCGCATAGACCGAGACCTCCTCGAGCGCGCCCTTGCCGCAGACCCCGCAGCTCGAGGTCGTGTAGAAGCGGCGCAGCCCGGGGTCGCGGAGCAGCGGCCCCTTGACCTCGATGACGTTCGCCGCGAGGTCTTCGCTGAGGCCGACCTCGCGCGGTCCGTCGATCAGCCCCTCGCCGTAGAGGAAGCCGAGCGCAAGCTCCTCGTCATCGCCGGGGGTGCGCATCGTGACCGCCAGCGGTCGGCCGTCGACGCGGATCTCGAGCGGATCCTCGACGGCGACCTCGTCCTCGACGCCGTCGCGCTTGACCGTGACGCTCGTGCGCGGGCTCACGCCGGCCGGTCTAGGAGTGCGAGGGCTGGCCGGCGAGCGCCGGTGTTCGTGCCGCTTCCTCGCTGACGGGCCGCACGTCGACCGCCGTTACCTTGTACTCGGGGCACGCGGTGTTGACGTCGACCGAGGGGCCGATCAGCAGGTTCGTGCGCACCTCGGGGAAGTGGAAGGCGGTGAAGACGTGGCCCGCCTCGATGCGGTCGGTGACGCGCGCCTCGACCTCGATCCGGCCGTAGCGGCTGCGCACCGACACCAGATCGCCGCTCTGGATCCACAGCCTCGCCGCGTCGTCGGGGTGGATCTCGAGCCACTCGCGGTCGACGAGCTCGACGTTGGCGGTGCGCCGCGTCATCGTGCCGGCGTTGTAGTGCTGCAGGCGACGCCCCGTGATCAGGATCAGCGGGAACTCGGTGGTCGCGCTGTCACCCGGCGCCTTGTAGGGCAGCGCCGCGAAGCGTCCGCGCCCGCCGGGCAGCGAGAAGCCATCGACGTAGAGGGTCGGCGAGTCGGGGCCGTCGGCGGTCACCGGCCACTGCAGGCCGGTTCGGCCGATCCGCTCAAAGCTCGCGCCACTGTAGGCGGGTGTCAGACGGGCGATCTCGTCCAACGTGTCCGACGGCGTCTCCCAGCCCATGTCGTGGCCGAGCGCGCGCGACATGGAGGTGAGGATCTCGAAGTCGGTCTTGGCCGATCCGGGCGGGTCGAGCGCCGGTTCGACGAGCTGGAAGCGCCGCTCGGCGTTGATGAAGGTTCCCGACTTCTCAAGGAACGCCGATGCCGGCAGGATCACGTCGGCGAACTTGGTCGTCTCGGTCTCGAAGATGTCCTGGCAGACCAGGAACTCGAGGTTCTCGAGGGCCTTGATCACGTGCGAGGTGTCGGGGTCGGTCTGGGCTACGTCCTCGCCGAAGATCCACATCGCCTTGAGGTGTCCGGCGACTGCGGCTTCGAACATCTCCGGGACCTTGTAGCCGGGCGTGCGCGAGAGCGGAACGCCCCATGCCTCTTCGAAGCTGCGCGCCACGTCCTCGTCGTCGACGCGGCGGTAGTCGGTGTAGGTGTCGGGCAGGGCTCCCATGTCGGATGAGCCCTGGACGTTGTTCTGGCCGCGCAGCGGCAGCAGCGCCGAGCCGGCGCGGCAGAGCTTGCCGCTCATCAGCGCGAGGTTGCAGATCAGCTGGACGACCTCGGAGCCGTACTTGTGCTCGGTGACCCCGAGCCCCCAGATGATGCACGCGTTGTGGGCCTCTCCGTAGATGTGCGCCGCGGCCTCGAGATCTGCGGCGGGAACGCCGGTGATCTCCTCGACGGCCTGCGGTGAGTAGCTCTCAAGCAGCTCTGCGAGCTCCTCGTAGCCCTCGGTCTGCTCGTCGATGAAGGCGCGGTCGATCAGCCCGTCGCGCGCCGCGACGTGGGAGAGGCCGAGCATCACCGCGGCGTTCGTGCCGGGGCGCGGTGAGAGGTGCATCACGCCGTAGTCGGCGAGCTCGATCCGCCGCGGGTCGATCGTGACGAGCTTCAGCCCGCGCAGCGTCGCCTGCTTGATCCGCGCGCCGACGACCGGGTGGCCCTCGGTCGGGTTGGCGCCGATGATGATCGCCGCCTCGGCGGCATCGATGTCGCTGAAGGAGCCGGTCGCGCCCGACATGCCGAGCGAGCGGCGCATCGCGTAGGAGGTCGGCGAATGGCAGACGCGCGAGCAGTTGTCGATGTTGTTGGTGCCGATCGTCGCGCGGATGAAGCGCGACATCGCGTAGCAGTCCTCGTTGGTCGCGCGCGAGGAGGCAAGCCCGGCGATCGCGTCGGGTCCGTAGCTCGATTTGATCCGCGTCAGCTCGGAGACGATCCGCGCCGTCGCCTCCTCCCACGTGGCGAGGCGGAAGCCGCCCGACTCGCGGATCAGCGGCGCCGTGAGGCGGTCGCGTGAGCGTGAGAACTGGTGGGCGAAGCGGCCCTTCAGGCAGGTGTGGCCCTCGTTGGCCGGGCCGTCGAGGGCGGGGCTGATCGAGACGATCTTCCCGTCGCGCACATGGGCTTCGAGGCGGCAGCCGACGCCGCAGTAGCCGCAGGTCGTTGTGACACTGGAGTCGAAACGTTCGTCGGTCATAGCGGGAGCAGGGTTATCTCCGTGATCGCGTCGGTCGGACAGGTGTCGGCGCAGGCGCCGCAGGACACGCACGTGGACTCGCGGAACCCCTTGTCGAGGCCTGCCGCAATGTTAGCGCCAAAGCCCCGGCCGGTCGCCGTCAGGGCGAACGCGCCCTGGATCTCATCGCACGCGCGAACGCAGCGCCCGCAGGAGATGCAGAGCTCGTGCTGGAAGGCCAGGTAGGGGTGGCGCGTGTCGTGCTCGACGGCGTGCGTGGCGCCCGGCCAGCGCGGCGTCCCGACGTCGAGTGAGCGCGCGATCGTGGCGAGCTCGGTGTGCGGCTCGGGCGGCTCCGGAAGCTCGGACAGGACCAGCTCGACGATCGCCGTGGCGACGCGCCGCGAGGTCTCATCGCGCGTGTCGATCACCATCCCGTCGCGGCACGGCGTCGTGCAGGCCGGCAGCGGGCCCCGCGCTCCCTCGACGCCAACGAGGCAGACGCGGCAGGCGCCGAACGGCGCCTGGCGCTCGTCGAAGCAGAGCGTCGGTACGTCAGACCCCGCCGCGCGGATCGCGCTGAGGATCGTCGTCTCGGGCTCGACCTCGACCGCTCGGCCGTCGACGGTGACCTCCATCAGGCCAGCCCCAGCTCGTCGCCGAAGTGGGCCAGCAGGCTTCTGATCGGCGCCGGCATGCCGCCGCCGTGCGCGCACAGCGAGCCGACCTCGAGCGCCTCGAGCAGCTCCTCGAGCCGCGCGCGGTCGACCGGCTCCGGCGAGTCGAACATGTCGTGGGCGCGGCGCAGGCCGATCCGGCAGGGGAAGCACTTGCCGCAGCTCTCGTGCGCGCCGAAGCGGAGCAGGTGGCGGGCCAGCTCGCGCATGTCGGTCTCATCGTCGAAGCCGACGATTCCGCCGTGGCCGACCATGCAGCCGCGCGCCGCGAGCGCGTCGAAGTCAAACGGCGTGTCGAGCTGCGAGGCGGGCAGGATCCCGGCCAGCGGCCCGCCGATCTGAAGCGCCTTGATCGAGCGTCCGTCGCGCATCCCGCCCGCGAGGTCCTCGCAGAGCTCGCGTATCGACGTCCCGAAGCGGACCTCGTAGACACCGGGGCGCGCGAAGCGCTCGTTGAAGCAAACCATCTTCGACCCCGACGTCGCGCCGGGGCTGAGCGCCATATAGGCCTCGGCGCCGGAACGGGCGATAAACGGGATGTTGGCGAGCGTCTCGGTGTTGTTGACGACCGTCGGCATCCCGTAGAGGCCGCGCACAGCCGGGAACGGCGGGCGGGCCGAGACCACGCCGCGCAGGCCCTCGACGCACGCCAGCAGCGCGGTCTCCTCGCCGACGACGTAGGACCCCGCTCCCTCGAGCACCGTGATGTCGAACGAGAAGCCGCTGCCCTGGATATCCTCGCCGAGCAGCCCGCGCGCGTGGGCCTCGGCGGCCGCCTCTTCGAGTGCCGGCTTCGACAGCGGGTATTCCGAGCGCGTCAGGATGAAGCCGTGCTCGGCGCCGACGGCGTAGCCCGCGAGCGCCATGCCCTCGAGCACGAGCGCCGGATTGCGCTCCATGAGGTACTTATCGATATAGGACCCCGGGTCGCCCTCGTCGCCGTTTGCGACGATGAACTTCGCCTCGCCCGCAGCGCCGCGCGCGAACGACCACTTGTCACCGGCGGCGAAGCCCGCGCCGCCACGGCCGCGCACCGTCGCCTCCTTGACGTCGGCGATCAGGCTCTCGGGCGTGTGCCTCTCGAGCGCCGCGACGAGCCCCGACCAGTCACCGGGACGCGTCAGGACCGGCTCCTCGAACACGCTGACCCAGTCCGGCTCGGGCGCCTGGCGCGCCTCGCCCGCAAGGATCCGCTCGAGCGCGCCGTCGCCGGCGTCGATCAGGTCGCCGTCGCGAATCGCCGGCGAGGAGTGGCAGAAGCCCAGGCAGACGGTCTCGGCCAGCGAGACCGAGCGGTCGTCGCTGCGCTCGCCGAGCTCCAGTCCGAGCCGCTCGCGCAGGTCGTCGACATGCGTGTTGGCGCTCGCGGCAAAGCACGCGGTTCCGGTGCAGACGCGCAGGTGACGGCGGCCGCGCGGGGCGAGAAGGTCGTCATAGAACGTCGACACGCCATAGACGGTGGCCTCCGGCAGGCCGGACGCCTCGGCCGCGGCGCGGCGGTCCTCGTCGGTGACCTCGCCGCGCTGCTCGACCGCCTCCTTGAGCACCTCAAGCGCGGTCGGCGCGTCGCGAATGTGGGTTCGGCGCACCAGCTCGACCAGGTTGCGCGACATAAAATGAGTGTACCCAGCGCTGTGCGGTAATAGTGAACACTCTCTAGAGTTGCCAGTCGTGGCGGGGCGCTTGATCGAGTTCGAGGCGGCGCGCGAGGCCGTGCTCGAAGCCGTTCCGCCGCTCGGCGCAGAGGAGATCGCGCTGCGCGACTCACTCGGGCGCGTGCTGGCTGAGACCGTCCTCGCCCCCGAGGACGTCCCGGCCTTCGACAATTCGGCGATGGACGGCTTCGCGGTGCGCGCGGCCGACACCGCCCCCGGGGCGCGCCTGCGCCTCGTCGGCGAGTCGCGCGCGGGAGCCCCGGCGCAAGCGGCCCTCGGCGCGGGAGAGGCCTGCGCGATCTCGACCGGCGCCGCGATCCCGACCGGCGCCGACGCCGTCATTCGCGTCGAGGACACGCGTCGCGAGGGCGATTTCGTCGAGCTCGCGGTCTCGGTCGAGCGCGGGCGCGACCTGCGCACGGCCGGCAGCGACATGGCGGCCGGATCGGTCGTGCTCGAGCAGGGGATCCGCATCGGCCCGGCGGAGATCGGCCTGCTCGCCTCAGCCGCGCGCGCCCATGTGCTTGCCGGGCGGCGGCCGCGTGTCGCGGTGGTCACGACGGGCGATGAGCTGATCGGCGTCGATGAGCCGCTGCGCCCGGGCGCCGTGCGCAACTCGGGCTCCTACGTGATCCCGGCGCTCGCCGAGCGCGCGGGCGGACTGGTCGTCTCGGTTGAGCACGCGCGCGACGACCCGTCGGTCGTCCAGGCGGCCGTCGCAGCCGCGCTCGAGGCCGACGTCGCCGTGATGACCGGCGGCATGTCGGTCGGCGTCCACGACCACGTCGGCGACGCGCTGCGCGAGCTGGGCGTCGAGAACCGCTTTCACGGCGTCGCGCTTCGACCCGGCAAGCCGACGTCCTTCGGTACGCGCGGGGCGACGCTCGTCTTCGGCCTGCCCGGCAACCCCGTCTCCTCGTTGATCACCTTCCTGCTCTTCGCGCGGCCGGCGCTGCAGGCCCTGGCGGGCGAGATCCCGCGCCGCGCGCGGACCTACGCGACCCTCGATGAGGACTGCGAGCTGACGCCCGTGCGCCTGCACGCCGTGCGCTGCCGCGTCCACCTCGAGGAGGACGGCTGGCACGCCGAGACGACCGGGCCGCAGAGCTCGCACATCCTCAGCTCGCTGCGCGGCGCGGATGCGATCGCGCTGATACCGGCGGGGGAGGGGACGCTCGCCGCGGGAAGCCGCGTCGAGGTCGAACTGCTCGGGTCCTAGCCGCCGATCGCCGACATCGTGCGATCGGGCTGGACGAAGCCCGGGTCGCCGACGTGGTGCTTGAGCTCCTTGCGCCAGACCGCCGCGCGCAGCGCCTCCTCGAGCTCATCGTCACCGGCGCCGCCGCGGAGCAGCCCGCGCAGGTCGGTCTCGCGCAGCGAGAAGAGGCACGTCCGAAGCTGCCCGTCGGCCGTCACGCGAATGCGGTTGCAGTCAGCGCAGAAGGGCTCGGAGACAGGGTTGATGAAGCCGATCCGGCCCTTGCCGTCGGCGAAGCGGTAGGTCCGTGCGGTCGAGCTCGCCGCGCGGTCCTCGGGCTCGAGCGGATACACGGCGTCGATCGCGGCGCGGATCTCCTCGCCCGTCAGGACGTCGTCCGGGCTCCAGGCGTGATCTGCGTCAAGCGGCATGAACTCGATGAAGCGGACCTCGAAGGGGTGCTCGCGCGCGAACCGCGCGAACGGCAGCACCTCCTGCTCGGTGAAGCCGCGCATCGCAATCGCGTTGACCTTGATCGGATGGGCCTCGGGGAACTGCGCGAGGCAATCGAGGCCGCGCAGAACCTTCTCCAGCGCGTCGCGGCGCGTGATCTCGCTGAAGCGCTCGCGCTGGAGCGAGTCGACGGAGACGTTGAAGCGGCTCACGCCCGCCGAGACGAGCGCCTCGGCGTCGCGCTCGAGCTGGTAGCCGTTCGTCGTCAGCGCGATCTCGCGAACCTCGGGGAGCGCTCGCAGCATCGACACCAGGCGCGGCAGCTCGCGGCGCACGAGCGGCTCGCCGCCGGTCAGGCGTACGTCGCGCACGCCCATCTCTGAGAGAACGCGGATCAGGCGCTCGATCTCCTCGAAGTTCAGAAGCTCTGCGCGCGGGAGCCACTGCATCCCCTCGGCGGGCATGCAGTAGCGGCAGCGAAAGCCGCAGCGATCCGTGACCGAGAGGCGGAGATCGCCGATCGCCCTGCCGTGCCCGTCGATGAGCTGTGCGCGTTCGGTGATAACTCCGACGATACCGACACCGCCACGCGTGCTTGCCGCGCCAGCCCGGCTCGCGCCGGACGGAGGGTAGGCTGATCACAGCGATGCACGTCCAGATCAGGCTCTTTGCGCAGCTTCGAGAGCGCGCCGGCGCGGGCTCACTCGACGCCGAGTTCGAGGACGGCGCGACCGTCGGCGACGCGCTGCGCGAGCTGTCCGGGCACGCGACGATCGGCGAGCTGCTCGCCGAGCTGCCGGTGCGAGCGGCCGTCAACCGTGAGATCGCCGGCGAGGACACCCAGCTTCACGCCGGCGACGAGCTCGCGCTGCTCCCGCCCGTCAGCGGCGGCGCTCCAACGCACGCGCGCGTCAGCGACGAGGCGCTCGACGCGCGCGCCGTGACCGGCCTTGTTCGCCGCCCCGGCGCGGGCGCCGTCGTGACCTTCGAGGGAACCGTTCGCGACGTCGACTTCCTCGACTACGAGGCCTACCGGGAGATGGCCGAGCAGGAGATGGCGCGGATCATCGAGGACTGCATCGCGCGCCACGGCCTCGAGGCCGCCGCCGCCGAGCACCGCGTCGGGAAGGTCGCGCTCGGCGAGCCCGGCGTCGTCGTCGCCGCGTCCGCCGCGCACCGCGAGGAAGCATTCGCGGGGGCGCGCGAGATCATCGACCGGATCAAGGCGGGCGCGCCGATCTGGAAGCGCGAGCTCGAGGGCGGCGAGGCGCGCTGGGTGCCGGGCCAGGCCGTGGTGCCCGAATGAGCGATCCGTCCCTGACCCATCTGGACTCCTCCGGCAGCGCGCGGATGGTCGACGTCGGCGACAAACCGGTCGCCGCGCGTCGCGCGCGGGCGCGCGCACGGGTCCGCATGTCACCGAAGGCCGCCGCCGCCGTCGCCGCCGGCAACGCGCCGAAGGGCGAGGTCCTCGGCACGGCTCGCATCGCCGGCATCCAGGCGGCCAAGCAGACCGCGCAGCTGATCCCGCTCGCCCACCCGCTGCCGCTCGCCTTCATCGACATCACGGCGAGCGTCGACGTCGAGGCGGGGATCGTCGAGCTCGCCGCCGAAGCCTCCGTCGCCGCCCAGACCGGCGTCGAGATGGAGGCGATGGTGGCCTGCTCGGTGGCCGCGCTGACGGTCTACGACATGGTCAAGGGGATCGAGCGCGGCGTCACGATCGAGCAGGTTGTGCTGCTCGAGAAGACCGGCGGGCGAAGCGACTGGCGCAACGAGGACGCGGGCTGAGCGCCCACGCCGTGCGAGTCGCGATCCTCACCGTCAGCACCTCGCGAGCCGCGGGCGGCGGCGGAGATGAGAGCGGTGAGGCGCTTGAGGCCTTCGCGCGCGAGCTCGGGGCGGAGATCGTCGCCCGCGAGCTCGTCACCGACGAGCAGCCCCTGATCGAGGCGCGGCTGCGCCGCTACTGCGACGCGGAGCGCTGCGCGCTCGTGCTGACAACCGGCGGGACCGGCGTCGCCCCCCGCGACGTCACACCCGAGGCGACCCTCGCCGTCATCGAGCGGCCGGTCCCCGGCATCGCCGAGGCGATGCGCCTGGCGTCGATGGAGCACACCAAGCACTGGATGCTCTCGCGGGCCACCGCCGGCGTCCGCGGGCGGACGCTGATCGTCAACTTTCCCGGCAACCCGCGCAGCATCGCTCAGACCGCTGCCGCGATCGCGGCAGCGCTCCCGCACGCGCTGTCGCTCCTCGCGGACGCTCCGACCGAGCACTAATCTGAACGTCGTGAGCCTCGTCGATGATCAGCTCGATCTCGCCGTGCGCTGGCTGGGTGAGGAGCGCACGGTCGTCTGCGCGCTGCTGATCGACGCCGAGGGATCCTCGCCGTTCGCCCCCGGCGCCTTCATGCTGATCGATGGCGAGGGAGCGATCGAGGGCTCGATCACCGGCGGCTGCGTCGAGAGCGACGTCGTCGTCAACGCGCTGGAGATGGTCGAGGGCGATCACCTGCCGCGCGTGCTGACCTACGGCGTCTCCGATGCCGCCGCGCACGAGGTCGGTCTGATGTGCGGCGGGACCGTCGACGTCTTCGTCCAGGAGCTCTCGGGCGAGGCGCGCGGCGTCTGCCGCGAGGCCTATGAGGCGGCCGCGCGGGGCGTGACGACGGGGATCGCGACGCTCGTCGACGGCGCTGCCCCGGGCTCCAAGCTGGCGGTCCTCGACGGCCGCACGATCGGCGGAATGCAGGGCCCCGAGCTGCTCGACCACTCCGTGATGCGCGACCTCGCGGCGCTCAGCGAGCGCGGCACGAGTGCGCTTCGCCACTACGGCGAGGAGGGGCAGGCGCTCGGTAGCGGCGTGACGGTCCACCTCCAGGCGTTTCGCCCCGCGCCCCGCCTCGTGCTGGTCGGCGCGATCGACTATTCGGCGGCCGTCGCCGCGCTCGCGCGCCAGGCCGGCTACGACGTCGTGATCGCCGACGCCCGCGAGGCGTTCGCCCGCTCGGCGCGCTTCTCGCGCGTCGCCACGGTCCACGTCGGCCAGCCGGGACCGGCGATCGAGGAGCGCGAGCTCGGACCGCGCGACGCGGTGATCGTCTTCAGCCACGACTCGAAGTTCGACGAGCCGGCGATCCTCGCGGCGCTGCGCAGCGACGCCGGCTTCATCGGCGCGCTCGCAAGCCACCGCACGGCGCGCGACCGCGAGGGGCGGCTGATCGAGGCCGGCGCGAGCGCCGAGGACCTCGCGCGGCTTCACTCCCCCTGTGGTCTCGACATCGGGGCCGCGACGCCAGAGGAGGTCGCGATCTCGATCATGGCCGAGGTGATCGCCGCGCGCTCGGGGCGCGCCGGTCGCCCGCTGCTCACGATCGAGGAGTCGATCCGCCCTCGCTGAGCCGCAGCTGCTCGGGGGTGTCGATGTCGGTGTCGGCGCCCGCGTCGCCGCACTCAACGAGGCGCACCTCGGTACCCTCCAGCAGGCTGCGAGCCCCCTCATCGCCGCGCAGCTGCGCGACGCGCTCGAACAGGGGACGCTCGAGCAGCACGGGGTGGCCGGCGCGCCCTGCGTAGGTGGCGCGGACGGCGACGCTTCGGCCGTCTCGCCCGCCGATCACGCGGTCGATCGCCGCCGGCTCGATCGACGGCTGGTCGCCGAGCGTGATCACGATCGCCTCGACGCGCTGCGCGAGCGCGGCGACGCCGGCGCGAAGCGACGCTGACTGGCCGTCGTCCCAATCGGCGCAGATCACCGCCTCGGCGCCGTGGCGCTCGACAGCGGCGAGGATCTCGCCGGCGTTCGCGCCGAGCACGACCACCCGCAGGTCAAGCAGCGCCGAGCCGGACATCGCCAGCAGGGCGTGCTCGAGCAGCGGACGCCCCTGGAAGGGAGCGAGCTGCTTGGCCGAGCCGAAACGCCGCCCAGCGCCCGCCGCGAGAACGACGCCACCGATCACGACCTCAGTATCGCCCCAGCGGCGGAAGTAGATTGCGGGCGTGGACCAGCCTCGCCGCGCGGCGCTCGAAGGACTGCTCGTCGCCGACTTCTCGCGCGTCCTCGCGGGGCCGCTGGCGACGATGGTCCTCGCGGACCTCGGTGCCGAAGTCGTGAAGGTCGAGCGGCCCGAGGGCGACGACACGCGCGCCTGGGGGCCGCCCTGGGCGAGCGACTCCTCGAGCACCTACTTCCAGTCGGTCAACCGCAACAAGCGAAGCGTGGTCCTCGACCTGCGCGACGAGGCCGACCTCGCCCTGGCGCGCCAGCTCATAACGCGCGCCGACGTGATGGTCGAGAACTTCCGCCCCGGCGCGCTTGAGCGGCTGGGGATTGATGAGGCTTCGCTCCGCTCCGCCAACGAGGGTCTCGTGTGGTGCAGCCTGACGGGCTTCGGCGCCGGCGAGCGCGGCGCGGCGATGCCCGGCTACGACCTCCTGATCCAGGCTGTCGGCGGCCTGATGAGCATCACCGGCCAGCCCGACTCGCCGCCGACGAAGGTCGGAGTCGCGCTCGTCGACGTGATCGCGGGGCTGTTCGCGAGCACCGGGATCCTCGCGGCGCTCGCCGAGCGCGAGCGGAGTGGGCTCGGCCAGCGCGTCGACGTTTCGCTGATGGGAGCGCTGCTCGCGGGCCTCGTCAACCAGGCCTCGGGCTTCCTGGGCGCCGGCCACGTGCCCGAGCGCATGGGCAACCGCCACCCGAGCATCGCCCCCTACGAGTCCTTCGGCGCGTCCGACGGCGAGATCGTCGTCGCGGTCGGCAACGACCGCCAGTTCGCGGCGCTCTGCGCCGAGCTCGGTCGCGCGCCGCTGGCCGCCGATCCGCGCTTCGCCACCAACCCCGCCCGCGTCGCGGCGCGCGAGGAGCTCTTCGCCGCCCTCGCGCCCCTGTTCGCGGCACGCACGCGCGCGGCGTGGACCGAGGCGCTGACGGCGGTCGGCGTTCCCTGCGGCCCCGTCAACGACGTCGGCGAGGCGTTCGCGCTCGCCGAATCGATCGGCCTTCGCCCGGTCGTCGAGATGGCGGATGGGCTGCGCCAGACCGCCAACCCGATCGCCCTCGATGAGACGCCGGTCACCTACCGGCGCCCGCCGCCGGCGCTCGGCGCCGACGACGCCGAGGTCCGCGCCTGGCTGGCCGGGCCGCCCGAAGCGCCGCTGAGCGATTGAATATGCCGATGGCCCAGAAGACGACCGCCACCACTTACTCGCCCGACGACCCGTTCGCGATCGTGGCAGACCTCGACGGCGAGGAGCAGCTGATCGCCTCGACGGTCCGCGACTGGGTGCGGCGGCGCTTCCTGCCGCTGGTCAACGATGCCTGGCGCGCCGGCGGCCTGCCCGACGGGTTCGGTGCCGAGCTAGGCGAGCTCGGGCTGCTCGGCATGCACCTGCAGGGTTACGGCTGCGCGGGCGCGAGCGCGACGGCATACGGGCTCAGCTGTCTCGAGCTCGAGGCCGGCGACAGCGGGCTGCGGAGCTTCGTTTCCGTTCAGGGATCGCTCGCGATGTTCGCGATCCACGCCTTCGGCTCGGAGGAGCAGCGCGAGCGCTGGCTGCCGTCGATGGCCGCCGGCGAGGTGATCGGCTGCTTCGGTCTGACCGAGCCCGACGCCGGCAGCGACCCCGCGGCGATGCGCACGAGCGCGCGCCGCGACGGCGACGACTGGGTGCTCAACGGCGCCAAGATGTGGATCACCAACGGCAGCCGCGCCGGCGTCGCCGTGGTGTGGGCCAAGACCGACGAGGGGATCCGCGGCTTCCTCGTGCCGGCCGGCACCGACGGGTTCAGCACCGTCGACGTCAAGGACAAGCTGTCGCTCGTCGCCTCGACGACCTCCGAGCTGATCTTCGAGGACTGCCGGCTTCCCGCCGACGCCCAGCTGCCCGAGGCGAGCGGCCTGCGCGCGCCGCTCTCGTGTCTGAACGAGGCGCGCTACGGAATCGTCTGGGGCGCCGTCGGCGCGGCCCGGGCCTGCCTCGAGGCGGCACTCGACTACACCTCGACGCGCGTCGCGTTCGGCACGCCGATCGCCGCGCGCCAGCTGATCCAGCAGGAACTCGTGGAGATGCACGTTGCCGTCAACAACGGCCTGCTGCTGGCGAGCCGGATCGGCCGTCTCAAGGACGAGGGCCGCGTGGCCCCCGAGCACATCAGCTACGGCAAGTTCAACAACGTCCGCATGGCGACCGACGTCGCGCGCCGCGCCCGCGCACTGCTCGGCGCCAACGGGATCACGCTCGAGTACCCGGTGATGCGCCACCTCGTGAACCTCGAGTCGGTTCTGACCTACGAGGGGACCCACCAGATCCACACGCTGGTGCTGGGCCGCGCGCTGACCGGCCACCCCGCCTTCGAGTAGGTGCCGCGCTTCGTCGTCTTCGGCGCCGGTGCGGTCGGCGGCGTGATCGCGAGCCGCCTGCGCGAGGCCGGCGAGGAGGTGGCGGTGATCGCGCGCGGCTCCCACGGCGCGGCGATCGCCGCGAACGGCCTGCGCGTGGAATCCCCCGACGGCGTCACGACGACCCGGCTCGAGGTGGCCGCCAATGCCGCCGAGCTGGCCTGGCGCGCCGACGACGTCGTGATCCTGGCCGTCAAGGGCCAGGACACCCCCGGCGTCCTCGACGCGCTCGAGTCCGCCGCTCCGGAGAGCGTTGCGATCGCCTGCGCGCAAAACGGCGTCGACAACGAGCGCCAGGCGCTGCGGCGGTTCGCCGACGTCTACTCGATCGTTGTGCAGCTGCCAGCCACCCATCTCGAGGACGGCGTCGTGATCGCCCACTCCGCGCCGGTTCCCGGCTCACTTGACATCGGCCGCCATCCGCACGGCGTCGACGAGCGGGCGCGCGAGATCGCCGCCGCGCTCGCGCGCGCCGGCTTCTCATGCGAGCCGCGCGGCGACGTCGTGCGCTGGAAGTACGCCAAGCTCCTGCGCAACATCGGCAACGCGCCGCAGGCGCTGTTCGGCACGCTCGAGGGCGCCGCCGGCGAGGTGCACCAGCGCGCCTGGGCCGAGGCGCTCGCCGCGTTTGCCGCCGCCGGGATCGAGGTGGTGGGGGATGAGGAGTACGACGCTCGCCACTCGCGGCTGATCACGCCGCGGCCCGTGCCGGGGCGCGAGCACGGCGGCGGCTCCTCGTGGCAGAGCCTCGCCCGCGGCGCCGGAACGATCGAGAGCAACGAGCTGAACGGCGAGATCGTCCTGCTCGGCCGCCTGCACGGCGTGCCGACGCCCGTCAACGAGCGCCTGCGCGCCGCCGCGCTTGCGGCGGCACGAAGCAGCGAAGCGCCCGGATCGCGCGATCCGGCTGACTTCCTCGATTAGGGGGACTGGCGGCGGCTCGCCGCAACGCGCGCCCGGTTGGGGAGCGCGGCTGCGGCCGCGCGCCGCAGCGCCCGCCGTCGATTTCTCCCGCACCGATCAGTTTCCGCACCGCCGGCGGTCTCAGGGGATGAAGCCAACCGGCACAGGGCTGCGCGCACGACATCGACCAGACCTGCTAATAGTTAAGTAGATGCTTCAGTATCAACTTCCCAACCAGCCTGAGATCCCGATCGAGCTGTTGTTCGGCGCCCTCGCCGACCCGAGCCGCCGCGCCATGGTCGACCGGCTGATCGAGGGGCCCGCATCCGTCAGCGAGCTCGCCCGCCCGCTCGCGATGTCGCTTCCGGCGGTCGTGCAGCACCTGCACGTCCTCGAAGACAGCGGCCTCGTTAGCTCGCGGAAGGTCGGACGGGTTCGCACGTGCACGATCGAGCCGGCCGCCCTCGGCACAGCCGAGCGGTGGATCGCGCAGCGGCGCCGGCTCTGGGAAGAACGCCTCGACCGCCTCGGCGAGTTCCTGGCAGAGACCTGCGACTAACGCGAGACGAGGAGCGAGCAGTGAGCGACAGATCGACCAACCACGCGACGTTCGTGATCGAGCGAACCTACGATGCCGCGCCCGCCCGCGTTTGGCGCGCCTGGAGCGAGCCCGAGCAGAAGCTGCGCTGGTTCGGCCCGCGCGATCTGGAAAAGCCCGACCACGAGCTCGACTTCCGAGTCGGCGGGCACGAGCGGATCGCCGTGCGAACGCCCGACGGCGCGCTCTACACGTTCCTCTCGCGCTACCACGACATCATCGAGAACGAGCGCTTCGTGCACACCTACGAGATGTACCGCAACGAAGCCCGCATCTCGGTGTCGGTGGCGACGATCGAGCTCGAGTCAGCCGGCGCGGGCACGAAGCTGACGATCACCGAGCAGGGCGTCTTCCTCGACGCGCTCGACACGCCCGAGGCGCGCGAGCACGGCACGCGCGAACTCCTCGAGACCCTCGCGGAGGCACTGGTATGAGCACGGCCACCGCAGTCACCGACCGCTCGCGCTGGGTCGCCCTCTACGTGCTCTGCGCGGGCATGCTGATGATCGTGCTCGACGTGACGATCGTCAACGTCGCGCTTCCGTCGATCCAGAACGACCTCGGCTTCTCGAGCACCAACCTCGCGTGGGTCGTCAACGCCTATCTGATCGCCTTCGGCGGCCTGCTCATGCTGGCGGGCCGGCTCGGCGACCTGCTCGGGCGCCGCAGCGTGTTCCTGGGCGGCGTCAGCGTGTTCACCGCCGCCTCACTGGCCTGCGGGCTCGCCGACAGCCAGTGGCTGCTCGTGGCGGCGCGCTTCGTCCAGGGCGCCGGCGGGGCGATGACCTCGGCGGTGATCCTCGGCATGATCGTCACGATGTTCTCCGAGCCGCGCGAGCGCGCCAAGGCGATCGGCGTCTACGCGTTCGTGGCCTCCGCCGGCGGCGCGGTCGGGCTGCTCGCCGGCGGCCTGCTGACCCAGGCGCTCGACTGGCACTGGATCTTCTTCGTCAACGTCCCGATCGGCATCGCCACGGTCGCGCTCGCGAGCCGGCTGCTCGAGCGCGACGCGGGGATCGGCCTGCGCGCGGGCGCCGACGTGCCGGGCGCGACGCTGATCACCGCCGCGCTGATGCTCGGCGTCTACGCGATCGTCGGCCCGGCCGCCGCACACGGCTGGGGCGCGCCGTCGACGCTCGCGTTCGCCGGCGGCTCAATCGCGCTGCTGGTCGCGTTCGTGATCCGCGAGGCCACCGCGAGCCGGCCACTCGTGCCGCTCGGCATCCTGCGCTCGCGCACGCTGGCGGCCGCCAACGTGATTCAGGTTCTGTCGGTGCCGGCGATGTTCGGCATGTTCTTCCTCGGCGCCCTGTACCTGCGCCGTGTGCTCGGTTACGACGCCCTGCAGATCGGACTCGCGTTCCTCCCGGTCGCCGTCTCGATGGGGCTTTTGTCGATCCGCTACGCCGAACGCCTGGCCACGAGCCTCGGGGCGCGGGCGACGATGCTGCCCGGTCTCGCACTGATCACCGCCGGTCTCGTCCTGTTCGCGCTGGCCCCCGTCCACAGCCACTACGTGACGAACCTGCTGCCGACGATGCTGCTGCTCGGCATCGGCGCCGGCATGTGCTTCCCCGCCCTGATGAACGTCGCGATGTCGGCGGCGCGGCCCGAGGATGCCGGGCTCGCCTCGGGCCTGCTCAACACGACCGCGCAGGTCGGCGGCGCGCTCGGCCTGGCGGTGCTCGCGACGCTCTCTAACTCGCGGACCGAGCACCTGCTGGCGGGCGGAGCGCGGCACGCGGCCGCGCTCACCGGCGGCTACCAGCTGGCGTTTTGGATCGCCGCGGGCCTCGCCGTCGCCTCGATCGCCGTCGTTCTCACCCTGCCGCGCGCGCGGCAGGCGGCCGCCCATACCGCACGTGAGGCGCACGGCGAGCGGGCCGAGGCGGCGCGGCTGAGCGCAGAATCGGTGTAGAGCGCCGGCTCAGCGCGTCCGCGAGCGGACTCGGCGAGCTAGCGCGCGACGCTGACCTCGATGCCGGCGCGCGCGAGCTCGCGTGCGATCGGGTCGGCGCGCCCAAGCCTGCGCGAGGCGACGACCGCCCGGCGTAGCCCGGCCCGCAGCGCCCACTCCGCCACGTCGCCGTCGTGCTCGGGCGCGAGCAGGACGAATGTCGCCTGCTCGGCTCGCTCGCCGAGGATCGCCCGGGCGTCGCGCAGGTCGCGCGTCGCGGCGTCGGCGATCGCCTCCTCGAGTGCGCCGGTGTAGACGATGCAGCGGGCACGCGGCTCACCGCGCGGCGCGATCGCGACGATCGCCAGCGGCTCCCCGACCGCGATCGCCGCGGCGATCGCGCGGCTTCCGCCGCGGCGCTCGCGGAAGACCACCAGGACACCCGCCTCGCCCATCGCCACAAGCTAGCTAAGGTGGGCCGGCCCAACGGCAGAAAGGACGCCGATGCCCGCCAGGACGAGCGTCGACGACGGTCACCCCATGCTCTCCCAGCGCTGACGCGCCGGGCCCGTCTCCGCAGGTCGCTCGCCGACTTGGCCCGCGCTCCGTGGGCGCCGTTCGCGGTGCTCGCGATCGTCTCGGTCCTTTCGTTCGCCTTCCGCGTGGCCTGGCTGAGCGACCCCTGCGCCAATCCCTGCCGCGGCGAGAACGCTCATTCGCTGGTCTTCGACGAGGTCTACTACGTCAACGCGGCGCGGCGGATCGACGGGCTGGCCGTGCCCAAGGGCCAGCCCTACGCCGGCGATCCCGCCGGGCAGGACGACAACTCCGAGCATCCGCAGCTCGTCAAGCTCGTCATCGCCGGCGCGATCGACCTGTTCGGCGACGGGCCGTTCGCCTGGCGGATCGGCTCGGTGATCTTCGGCTCGCTCGCGATCCTCGGCATGTTCGCGCTGGCTCTGGCCGCCGGGACGTCGCGCTGGTGCGCCGTCCTGGCGACGACGCTGATGGCCGCCGACAACCTGATGATCGTCCACGGGCGCATCGCGACGCTCGACATCTACGTCGTCGCGTTCATGGTCTGGGCCGCGGCGGCGTACCTGCGCGGCAGGCCGATCGTGGCGGGCGTCCTGCTCGGGCTGGGCGCGACCGCGAAGTTCGTCGCGCCCTACCTGCTGCTCGCGCTGCTGCTGATCGAGCTGCTCCGCCATCGACAATACGGCCTGCGGGCCGCCGTGGTCGCGTTCGCCGAGCTGACGATGGTCGCCGCCGGCGTCTACCTGGCCGTGCTCGCCGCGTTCGACCGGATCGCACCGCCGTATGACCCGCAGAACGGGCGCACGATCACCGGCGGACCGATCGCCCACACCGAGCACATCCTCAGCTACGCCGCCGCGCAGACCAGTCCGAATGGGCCGAAGGGCATCGCCTCCTACCCCTGGGATTGGTTCGCCGACATCAAGCCGATCAATTACCTCAACGTCACCGTCACGACCGGTTCATCGCGGACGGCGACCGTGCACTTCCTCGGGCTGATCAGCCCGCCGATCCTCGCCTTCGCGCTGCCCGCGCTCGGCTTCGGGCTGCTTGCCGCGTGGCGCGGCAAGCGCCCGGACGCGGTGGCGCTCGGCTGGTTCCTCGGGACCTGGCTTCCGTTCGCGGCATCGAGCCTGATCCTCGAGCGGACCTCCTACCTCTACTACATGGTGATCGTGATGCCCGGCATCTACCTCGCGCTGGCGCTCCTCTTCACGCGCCGCTGGATGCCGCGCTGGGCGCTCGCCCTGTGGCTGCTGCTCGTTCTGGCTTCGGCGGTTCTGACCTATCCGTTCCTTCCGTTCCCAGCCATCAGCAGCTGACGTAAGAATTAGGCGCATGATGCCGACGCGCCGCGTGCGCACCGCAGCCGCCGCCGGACTCGCGCTGGCGGCGTTCGTCCTCGCCGCGCAAGCGCCGGTCTCGCCGGCCGCGGGAGTGGCGTGCGGGGCGCAGGCGCTGCCGACGCTCGCGGCGCTCGACGGCCGCATCGCGAGCAACATCTACGCTGGCGAGCTGGGCGGAAACGAGACCCAGGTCGACCTCGGTCACGTCAAGAGCTCGGCCGACCTGCTCGACGCGGTCGCCGCCGGCGACAAGGGCGCGGTGCTGGCCGCGGTCAAGGCGCTCGTCTACCACCCGTTCTGGCACATCGTCAGGCTGCGCGTGCTGAGTGCGACCGGGGTGCTCCTGGCCGATGTCGGCGGTCCCTACGTGATCTCGCCGGTCGACGGCGTGCTCGTCCTCGACGGGCGCACGATCGGAAGTTTCGTGATGTCCGTCCAGGACGACGTCGGCTTCACCAAGCTTGAGACCCACGCGGTCGGTGACCCGATCGGGATCTACGTCGCCGGTCGCCTCGTGGCCGAGCTCGGCGGGACGTTCCCGAAGGCCCAGCCGCTCAAGCCGCGGCTGCGGCTCGCCGGCGTCAGCTACGCCGTGCAGAGCGAGACCTACGACGCGTTTCCGAGCGGGACGCTGACCGCGGTGCTCGCCGTCCGGGCGCCGTCGGCGTCGCTGCGAGCCAAGCCGTGCGCCGCCGTCGAGCTGGCCGAGATCAAACGCGTCGTGCTGCGTATCGCCGCGCGATATCACCCGCTCGCCGCGCGCTACAGCGATTTCGTCGAGACCGCGCACGCCGATACCGGCGTGGTCGTGATCGTGCGGATCGGCCTGCGCGTGATCGCCGGCAGCGCCGGCCCGGGCCCGCTCGAGATACCAGACGCCGGGATCGTCAGCTACCTCGGGCGGACATGGTCGGTGTTCTCGCTCGCGCCGACGCCGCCCGCGCGCGTCTATGTCCTCGTGCCGACCCCCAAGTAGGTCAGTGCGTCACGCCGCCGAGCAGCGGATGGTGCACGGCTCGCGCGATCACCGCCGCGAAGAGGTCCGCTCCGTGCGGTGTCGTGTGCGTCCCGTCGACGACCACTCCGGGGCCGGCGCTGGCGTCGTACCAGTCGGCGATCGTCGCCTCGTGCCAGCCCTTGACCGCATAGGCGAGCTCGCTGTTGACCTCGCTCTGCCAGCTCGTTGCGACGCGAACGTTGACGAGCACGACCAGCGGCACCCCGACGAGCGCCTGTCTTAGGCGCAGGACGTCCGCGTAGTAGACGGGCCCGTTGTCGCCGATGTGGACGATCACGCGGCGCGGCAGCGACCCCGCGGCGCGATAGGCGAACAGCCTCGCGATCGTCTGTTCGGGCTGGCGCGAGACGACGGCGTCGACATGCAGCTGTGTCCCGAGCGCCGACTCAAGCGCGGTGGAGGCGCCGAGCATCACCGAATCGCCGACGGCCAGGATCGGCCCGCTCGTCGGGATCGGCGGCGGCGCGGGGGCGTGATGGTGATGGCGGCGGTGGCTTGCGGGCGTCGTCCGCGTTTTCGTTGTCCTCGTCGATGTGTGCGTCTTGGCCGGGTCGGGCGGCAGGACAAGGTGGTGGCTGGCCCGCTGGGCCTGCGCGAGCGCCTGCTTGGTGAAACCAGGCGGGAGAGCTGCGACGCCGGATGGCGTCGCGGCGACAAGGCCGAGCAGGATCGCGGCGCCCGATGCGGTCACGATCAGGGGCGTGCGGGGCTGTGCGAGCCAGCGCGGCGCGCGGATCCGCATGCGCCGCAGCGCGCCGGAGCGGATCGGGGTTTCGAGGTAGCGGTAGGAGACGGCGGCCACGATAACGGTCCCCGCCGCCTGCGCCGGGATCAGGATGGCGCGGGCGAGATGGACGTCCACGCCGGGCCGCGTGAAGACCAGGATCGGCCAGTGCCAGAGGTAGATCCCGTAGCTTCGCTCGCCGATCCAGCGCGGCACGCGGGTCGCGAGCAGCCGGCCGATCGCGCTCATCGGGTGCGCGACCGCCCCGAGCAGGACCGCCGAGCACAGCGCGAGCACCAGGAAGCCGCCCCGGTAGAGGAACTGGTCGTAGTCGTGAACCGCGCGGAACATGTAGATGACCGCGGTGAGCGCGGCGAGGCCTGTCGCATCAAGGACGCGCCGGGCGCGCAGCGTGTGCCAGGCCGGCATCGCCGACGGCGGCCAGGCGAACGCCAGCAGCACGCCGACGAGGATCGGCGCAGCGCGCGTATCGGTGCCGTACCAGATGCGCGACGTGTTGGCACCGGGCACATACAGCGCCCACATCAGCGCCGTCGAGCCGGCCGCCGCGAGCGCCACGAGCACCGGCAGAGCGAGGCGGCGTCGCCCGCCACGCAGCGCCCGCATCGCGATCAGGAACAGCGGGGGCCAGACCAGGTAGAACTGCTCCTCGACCGCCAGCGACCACAGATGGCGCAGCAGGCCGGGCCGGCCGAACGTGGCGAAGTAGCTCTCGTGCCCGAAGATGAAGCGCCAGTTGGAGACGTAGAAGATCGAGGAGAGCGCGTCGTCCTGCAGCCCGACGAGCTTCCCGCGCTCGATCGTCGCGCCGACGAGCAGGCACACGGCGAGCAGCAGGAACAGCGCCGGGAGCAGGCGTCGCGCGCGTCCGGCCCAGAAGCGCAGCAGCGTGATCGTTCCTTCGGCGGCGAACTCCGCGAGCAGCAGCGAGGTGATCAGATAGCCGCTGATCACGAAGAACATGTCAACGCCGAGAAACCCGCCCGGCAGCCAGCCGCCGTCGGCGTGGTAGACGAACACCCCGGCCACCGCGATCGCTCGAAGTCCGTCGATTCCGGGCATTCGCCGCAGCCGCGGCGCGGCCCCCGTCGGTTTGGTGCTAGTCACCGCAGCAGTATGCGTCAGGTCGCGAAATGCCGCAGGGCCAGCTACATTTCGCGCAAGCCGACCTGCATGACCGTAGCCCAGGAGGGACCCACGAATGGCAACCGTAGCCGAGCCCATTCCCGCTGCAGCGGTAGCGCAACCGCGACGGGAGGTCAAGATCGTTCCGCTCGCCGGGCTGCCGATCGTCGCGATCGTCGTCGTCGGGATGATCGTCGCGATCGCCACCAACAGCCAGTGGGGCCTCGACTTCTACCACGTGGTCGGCGGCGGCCTGTGGACCGCGATCGACCTGTTCCTCGGGCTCGTGCTCGGGCCGATCATGGGCTCGATGCCGCTCGCCGCCCGCTTCGAGCTCTCGAGCCGGCTGATGCCGAAGCTCCTGCTGATCATGCCGACGGTCGTGACGATGACGCTCGGCTCGGGCTTCCAGCTCGCCCGCGAGCTCGGCAACCTGACTCCGACCTCGCCGACGCACGACTGGCTTCTGGCCTCCTACATCGTCGTCGGCGTGATGGCGACGATCGCGCTCGGACTGCTCGAGCCAGCCAACATCGCGGTTCTCTTCGAGATGAGAAAGCCGAAGCCGAACCCCGAGCGGATCGCGAAGCTGATGAAGGTCTTCATCTACACCGCGGGCATCACGGGTCTGATGCAGGTCGCGACGCTGATCATCATGACCAAGGTCGCGAGCATCTGATGGACGACGCGCTCGAAACCCGCAAGCTTCCCCCGGTTCAGCAGATCTCGGTCGCCGTCCTGGCGCTGATCGTGGTCGGCGGCGTCTACACCGCCGACCACCTGCCCGGTCGCGTGCCGCAGGGGCCGACGATCGGGCTGCTGGTCGCGGCCGCGCTCCTGCTCGCCGTCAACGTCGCGCTGATGTCGCGAATCGAGAGCTTCGCCTGGGGGGCCTTCCGGCTCGTGGCCGGTTGGGTGCTCGCCGCCTATGTGGTGATCGCCGGGATGCTCGAATACGTGTTCATCTACGACGACACGCACGGCAGCCAGCTGGTGATCCTGACGCTGATGCTGGTCGTCTTCGCCGTCAACATCCCGCTCCTGCTCGGCTTCAGCGTCGCCCGCTTTCAGGATCCGAACTAACACAAAACCCGCGCTAACCGGGTCTTAAGGCTCGCGGCGCCCGATCGCGGATACCCTCTGCGTCCGCGCGGTGTTCGCCGGAGTTCGGCCGCGCCCCGTTCTCGATCAATGGCGACGACGACCTCCCGAGCTGGCGAACCGCTGCGGCCGCGACCGCCCGCCGAAACCGCGGCGGCGCGCAGCACCCCGCGCGTCGGCCTGGAGTATCTGGGGCTCGGTGGCGTGACCGCGCTGAGCCTGGTTCTGAACCTGGTCAAGCTGAGCCAGAACGGCTACGCCAACATCTACTACTCGGGCGCCGTGAAGTCGATGCTGCGCTCCTGGCACGCGTTCTTCTTCGTCTCGGCCGACCCCAACAACCTGATCACGGTCGACAAGCCGCCGCTCGGGCTGTGGTTGCAGGCGCTCAGCGCGAAGGTCTTCGGTTTCTCGCCGCTCAGCCTGCTGATCCCGGAAGCCGTGCTCGGCACGCTCACGGTGGTCCTGCTCTACCGCATCGTCGCGCCGCGATTCGGGCAGGTGGCCGGCCTCGTCGGAGCACTGGCGCTCGCGATCTTCCCGATCTTCGTCGCCGTATCGCGCGACAACGGCGTCGACCCGCTGCTGATCTTCCTGATGCTGGCCGCCTGCGGCGCGGCGCTCGCGGCGATCGACTCGGGTCGCCTGCGGACGCTGATCTGGTGCGCCGTGCTCGTCGGGCTGGCGTTCAACACTAAGTCGCTCGCCGCGCTGCTGTGCGTGCCAGGGATCGGCCTTGGCTACCTGGTCTGCGCGCCCGGCTCGCTGCGCCGTCGCATCCTCCATCTCGCCGCGGCCGGGGTCGTCCTCGTCGCCGTCTCGCTGTCCTGGGTGGTCGCCGTCGAGCTCACGCCGGCCTCGGCACGTCCCTACGTCGGCAGCAGCTCGGACAACTCCGAGTTCGACCTGATGCTCGGTTACAACGGCTTCGGCCGCGTCGGCGGGCAGCAGGGAGGCCCCGGCGCGACGACGCACGTGATCCTGACGCAGCCCCAGACGCTGCCGCTCGTGCGTCCGGCCGTTGAGCGCGGAGTGCCCGTCTCGAAGGCGCTGCGCCGCGAGCTGCACACCCACCCCGAGATCCCGCTCCCGCCGCCGGCGCCGCCCAGGCCGGGCCGCCACCGCCTCGCGCGTCCGCTCCCGTTCGGCGGGACGCGCAGTCCGCTGCGCATCTTCAGCCGGAGCCTCGGCGACCAGGCCGGCTGGATCGTCCCGCTCGCGCTCTTTGGTCTGCTCGCGCTGGTCATGGTCGTGCGCGGCCGCCGCGACCGGCGCATGCCGGGGCTGCTCGTCCTCGGAGGCTGGTTCGTGGTCGAGCTGGCGACGCTCGACTTCTCGGCCGGAATCGTTCATCCCTACTACTCCTCGGCGCTCGGCCCGCCGCTCGCGGCGGTCGCCGGTGCGGCCGCGGTGGGCTTTGCGTCGCTCGTGCGAAGTCGCGACGCGCGCCGTGCCGCGCTCGGCTTCGCGCTGCTCGTGCTCGCGGTCATCGGCACGCTCGCGGTCCAGCTCGTCCTGATCCATCGCGAGGACGATCCGACGTGGTGGCGGATCCCGCTGGTCTTGGTGAGCATCGCTGCGCTGATCGCGACCCCGCTGTTCCCGCGGCGCGCGCAATGGACGGTTGCCGTCGCCGTCGGCGCGCTGCTCGTCGCACCGCTCGTCTACAGCTTCAGCGTCTGGGGAGCCCCCGTCGCCGGTACCTTCCCGGCCGCGGGCCCCTACGCGTATGCGGGTCACGGCGGGGTGGGCGCGACGGCGACCGGGGAACGCGTAGACCGCTCGCTGATCGCCTTCCTGCGCTCGCACCGCGAGGCCCAGCCGTACGCCTTGCTCACGCAGTCCGCCGACCAGGCCGATCCTCTGATCCTGCTCGGCCTGCACGCCACGGCTGTCGGGGGCTACAACACGACCGACCCGGCGATGAGCGGGTCCCAGCTGGCCGACCTCGTCGCCGCGCACCGGGCGCGCTACCTGCTGATCGCCGGTCCCTACGCGTCGCGCGGCGGAAACGCCGCATCGACGGCGGCGCGCCTGGTCTGCCCCGAGATACCCGGGGAGATCTGGGCGGCGGGCACGCACGGGCTGGGCTCGCTGCTCGTCGACTGCTCGGGTCGCGCGGCGCAACTGCGCCATCCCTACGCCAGCGCGCGGGCGTTCATCGCGCGCTACCACATCCGCTACAAGCTCTAGAGGGCATCCCGCCCATCCAATAGGTTGCCGGTGCCGTGGAGCCGGAAGCCATCAGTGCGCGCCTGCTCGACGCCTGGACGGACGAGGTGCAGGCGACGATCGTCTATGGCCTGATCGCCGAACGCGAGCGCGATCCACAGCGCGCCGCGGTGCTCCGCCGCCTGGCCGACATCGAGACATCGCACCGCACGCGCCTCGAGCAGCGCATGCGCGAGCTCGGCATCGCGATCCCCGACGAGCGGACGGTCGGCATCTCGCGCTGGCGCCGCCTGCAGGCGCGCGTCGCGCCCGTCGAGCGGCTGATCGCGCGCCAGGAGGCGATGGAGCTCGAGATAGCGACAGAGATCGAGGAGCACCCGACCGGCGATGCCGAGACCGACCGCCTGCTGGATGAGATCCGCGACGAGGAGACCCAGCACACCGAGGCGCTCGCGAAGCTCCGCGCCGGCACGCTCCCGCAGCTCGGCGAACGCGACGACTCACCCCAGGTGCGCCTGTCTCGGATCCTCGGGCGCGAGCGCTGGCACCGGCGCAGCGACGGCTGGATCTCGGGGGCGATCTACGGCGCAAACGACGGTCTGGCGGCGGTGTTCGGGCTGGTCGCCGGCTTCTCCGGCGCGACCGGAGGGTCGCACCTCGTGCTCACGGCGGGTTTGTTCGGCGCGATCGGATCGGCGCTGTCGATGGCCACCGGTGCCTACCTCGCCGAGCGCTCGGTCGCCGAGGTCGCCGCGGCCAACCTCGCGCGCGAGCGCGAGGAGGTGCGCACCCACCCTGAGGAGGAGAAGGAGGAGCTCTCGCTCTACTACCAGCTCAAGGGGCTCACCGAGGAGGAGGCGGACGCGTTCGTGCAACGCATCGCCGAGGACCCCGAGCGGCTCTTCCGGGCCATCGCGATCGAGGAGTTCGGAAGCGCCGACGCCGAGCGCGGCGACGCGGTGCAGGCGGCGCTCGCGGGCGGGATCTCGACGGCCGTCGGCGCGATGGTCCCGGTGCTGCCGTTCTTCTTCCTGTCGGGCACGGCCGGCGTGATCACCGCCGCGGCGGTGTCGCTGGTCGCGCACTTCGCGGTCGGCGCCGCGAAGTCGCTTTTCACGCTGCGCACCGCATGGTCTGCGGGAATCGAGATGACGATCGCCGGCGCGCTCGTCGGCGGCGTGACCTACCTGCTCGGGCTGGGCATCGGCACGTGAGATTGCGGCGGTCACAAACGACGCGGCTGGCGCTACAGGTGAGCAGATGGCGAGCGAATGGTCCGCAGGCGAGCGCGTCGGCGCGTTCGCGGCGCGCGTTCTCGAGGACCTCTACACGGTGGTCTGCGGGGAGCGGCCGGTCAGTGTGCGCGCGTCCTCGGACGGCGACACGCTTGCGGTGCAGCTGCGGCTGCCCGGACCGGCGCCGTTCACCAAGCCGGCCGCCGACACCGACCGTTCGCTGCCCTACGACGCGATTCCCGAGCTTGTCCGCGCCGCGGCGCGGGTGCAGGCCGGCGTCGAGCTTCGAATCGACGGATGGAGTGCTGACGGCGAGCTGGGTCTCGTGACGTTCAGCTTCAGTGTGGCCGGCGAGGGCGCCCAGCCGCCGCGAGCTCGGGGGATGCTGCGGCTCGTCGCCGACGACCGCGAGCACTAGCTTCCCCGCTGCGCCGACCGCCGTGTCTGCGAGACTCGCCCGGCGATGGGTGAGTGGATCAGCTTCCTGCGCCGCGCGCTGCGGATCTTCAAGCGCCGGCGCGCCACGCGGCGGCGCTAACCGGCGCCGAGCACGCGCTCGAGCACGTCGACGACGTGCCGCTTGCGAGCGGCCGCAAAGTCCTCGCTCATCGCGTCGCGACCCATCGCGGCGAGCATCGTGTCGTTGTGCTCGAACGGAAAGAAGCACAGCGCGACCGTCGTGATCACAAGCTGGTCGACGTCGCCGGAACTGGTGCCGGCGATCCGCTCGATCGCGTCCGCGACGGCTGCCGAGTGGCGGGGCCCGGCGCCGAGATGGCGTCCGCCGTCGAGCGCCTCGCGGCCCATCAGGCGGACGAGCGCGAGCCGCTCGCGGAGGAAGTCGACGTAGCCCGAGATCAACAGCTCGAGCGCCGCGCGCCGCTCGCCGGTTGACTCGAAGCTGCGCACGGCGCGCTCGGCGAGCGGCTCCAGGCGCGCCTCGCGCTCGACGATCAACCGCCCTAGGACGGCGCGATAGAGGTTGTCCTTGCCGCCGAAGAAGTAGGTCGGAAGGCCGGTCGAGACGCCGGCGAGGCGGCTGATTTCAGACAGCGTCGCGCGCTCATAGCCGAATTGCGAGAACAGGTGCTCGGCGGCGTCGAGGATCGCGCCGCGCGAGACGTCCGCGTCGCGGCGGCGCGGGGTTCGCGGGGCAGCGGAACTCATGGCGCGTAGGCTAGCGCCAACGCTTGACAACTAACTGAATGAACAGTAAGTTCGCGCCACGATGGGGCGAGAGCCGATCGCCTGGGTCGATGGAACCTGGTTTGACGATGCTGCGCAGGCGAGCGTTTCGGTACTCGACCATGGCCTGCTCTACGGCGACGGCGTTTTCGAGGGGATCCGCTTCTACGCCGGCGAGGCCTTCCTGCTGGCCGCCCACCTGCGCCGTCTGCGCAACTCCGCGCGCTGCCTGAGCTTCGAGCCGCCGCTCGGCGACGGACAGCTTGAGGCGCTGTGCGCCGAGGCGATCGAGCGCTTCGGCGGCGGCGAGGGCTACCTGCGCCTCGTGCTCACGCGCGGGCGCGGCATGCTTGGCGTGTCGCCGCACACCTGCGAGCGCCCGACGACGATCCTGATCGCTGCCGAGCTACAGCTCTACCCCGCCGAGCTCTACGAGCGCGGCGTTGACGTGATCACGTCGAGCATGCGCCGCGCGGCGCCGGACAGCGTTCCGCCTCAGATCAAGTCGCTCAACTACCTGACGTCGGTGCTCGCAGCGGCCGAGGCCCGCTCGCGGGGTGCGCACGAGGCGCTGCTTTTGAACCCCGCCGGGGAGATCTGCGAGTGCAGCGCCGACAACGTGTTCTTCGCGCGCGACGGCCGCGTCTTCACGCCGCCCGTCGCCGCCGGCGGCCTCGAGGGGATCACGCGCGACCACGTGATCGGCCTGCTTCGCTCGGACGGCGTCGAGGTCGACGAACGGGCCGTCGTCCTCGCCGACGCGTGGACCGCCGACGAGGCCTTCCTGACCGGCACCGGCGCCGAGGTCGTGCCGATCGCCAGCATCGACGGGCGCTCGCTCGACGCGCCCGGGCCGCTGACAGGGGCGGCGCAGCGCCTCTTCGCGGCCTCGCTGCCGTCGGGGCTCACCGCTCTCTAGCCGCGCCGCTAACGTCTCCCGCGATGCTGCTCGGCGTCGACGTGGGCGGGACCTTCACCGACGCCGTGTTGGCCGCCGACGACGGGTCGCGCTTCAGCGCGAAGACGCCGACGACGCCCGGGGAGGAGGCGGCCGGCGTCATGCGGGCCGTGCGGATGGTGCTCGAGGCCGCGGCTGCGCTGCCCGCGGATGTGAGCGCCTTCGCCCACGGCACGACCGTCACGACGAACGCGCTGCTCGAGGGTCGCGCGGCGCGCACGGCCCTGCTTGCCACCGAGGGCTTCACCGATGTCGTCGAGCTCGGCCGTCAGGCGCGCGCCGACCTCTATCGCCTGTGCGCTGCGCATCCGGCGCCGCTCGTACCTCACGAGCTGCGCTTCGCGGTCGATGAGCGAAGCGGCCCGCACGGCACGATCAGAGCCCCGCGCGGCCTCGCCGAGCTCACGATGGCCGTGCGCGAGGCGGATGTCGCGTCGGTCGCCGTCGTTCTCCTGCACGCCTCCGCTCAGCCCGCGCACGAGCTCGCCGTTGCGGAGGCGCTGCGCGAGGCGGGCGTCCACGTATCGCTCTCCCACGAGGTCAGCGCGACGCCGCGCGAATACGAGCGCGCGGCGACGACCGAGATCGACGCGGCGCTGTCGCCACTGTTGCGCGGCCACCTCGACGCGCTCGAGCAGCGCTGCGAGGAGCTCGGCCTCCCGCCGGCCGCCGTCATGCAGTCCTCGGGCGGCCTGACGAGCTCCGCCGCCGCCTCCGCCCACGCCGCGTTCACCGTTCTCTCGGGCCCCGCGGGCGGAGCGCTCGGGGCGCGACTCGCGGCGTCGGCCTCGGGCGTGAGCGACGTCCTCTGCTTCGACATGGGCGGCACCTCCTGTGACGTCTGCGTGATCGACTCCGGCGAGGTCCGTGAGACCGACCAGCGCGTCATCGGCGGGCGCCCGATCGCCCTTCCGAGCCTCGATATCGAGACCGTCGGCGCCGGCGGCGGATCGGTCGCCTGGCGCGACAGTGGCGGAGCGCTGCGCGTCGGCCCGCGTTCGGCCGGCGCGACGCCGGGCCCCGCCGCATACGCGCGCGGGGGGACCGAGCCGACCGTCACCGACGCGCACGTCGTGCTCGGGCATCTTCCGCAGCGCAGCGGGCTCGCGGGCGGCGTCCCGCTGCGCCGCGATCTCGCGCATGCCGCGGTCGCCCGGCTGGCAGCCCAGTTCGGACTCGATCCGATCCGTGCCGCGCAGGGAATCCTCGCGATCGCCGACGCCGAGATGCTCGGCGCGCTTCGCGCGCTCACGGTCGCTCGCGGGATCGATGCGCGACGCTACGCCCTGATGCCCTTCGGCGGTGCCGGGCCTCTGCACGCGACCGCGCTCGCCGCCCAGCTTGGCATCGAGCGAATCATCTGCCCGCGCAGCTGCGGTGTCCTGTCGGCCTTCGGCCTCGCCGCCGCCACTCCACGGCGCGACGCGACAGGGTCCTTCGAAGCCGCGCGCGTCGAGCATTTGCGGGCCCGCGCCCGCGAGCAGCTCGGATCGCCCCCGCAGCGCGAGCGCGTGCGCTACGCGCTCCGCTACCGCGGCCAGTCCTTCGAGCTCGCCATCAACGCCCCCGCCGATGCGACGATCGAGCTCCTGCGGGAGCGCTTTGAGGACGCCCACGAGCGCGAGTTCGGCTACCGCGATGCCGACGGAGAGGTCGAGCTCGTGACGGTCACGGTGTCTGTCTGGGGTGCTGAGCCGGAGCTCTCGAGCGCCGCGCCGGTCGGCCGAGCGCGACGCGCGCGAACGCCGGTCTGGGTCGGCGGCGAGCAGGTCGATGCCCTGCTCGTCGAGGGCGAGCCGGCGACCGGTGAGCGCCTCGACGGCCCTGCGATCTGCGCGCTGCCCGACGCGACGCTGATGATCGAGCCGGGCTGGAGCGCTCGAGTTCAGGAGTCAGGCACGATCGAGGTGACCCGCGCGTGAGCGAGCCGCTCGACGTGATCGAGCTGCCGCTGGCGCTCGGCGCGCTTCATGCGGCGTGCGCCGAGATGGGCGCGCTGCTCGTTCGCGCCGCGCATTCGCCGAACATCAAGGAGCGCCGCGATGCCTCAAGCGCGCTCTTTGACGCGCGCGGCGAGATGATCATGCAGGCCGAGCACATCCCGGTCCATCTGGGGGCGATGCCCGCGGCGGTCGCCGCGGTCGCCGGCCGCGAGCAGATCGCCGGCGGTTCCTGGATCCTCAACGACCCCTTCGAGGGCGGTACGCACCTGCCCGACATCACCGTCGTGACGCCCGCTCATCTCGATGGGCGCCTGATCGGCTTTGCCGCGACGCGCGCACACCACGCGGACGTCGGCGGGCGCACGGCCGGCTCGATGCCGGCCGACAGCGTGTCGATCGAGGAGGAGGGCGTCCTGATCGCGCCGCGGCGCTTTGAGGAGTCAGACATCGGCGCGCTCGTCGCCGCGATGCGCCAGCCTGCCGAGCGGCGCGCCGACCTCCGCGCCCAGCTCGCCGCCAACGTCGTCGGCGCGCGCCGGCTCGGCGAACTCGCGAGCGCGATCGGCCCTGAGCGCTTCGCGAGCGCCGTCGAGTCGGTGCTCGACTATGGGGAGCGCCGCGCCGGACAGGCGATCGCGGCACTCGGCGACGGCGTGCGAGAGGCCCGCGACGTCGTCGAGGCCGCCGAGGGCGACCTCGAGCTGCGGCTGCGAGCAACGGTCGACGGCGCGCGGATCGTGCTTGACTTCACCGGCAGCGCCGACCAGCACCGCGGCAACCTCAACTGCCCGCTGGCGGTGACCCGATCGGCCTGCTACTTCGCCGTCCGCGTGTTGAGCGACCCCGGGACGCCGCCGAACGCGGGCTCGAACCGCCCGATCGAGGTGCTGGCGGCGCCGGGCTCGCTCCTCAACGCCGCTCGCGGAGCGGCCGTGGCGGCCGGCAACGTCGAGACCTCATCGCGGATCGCTGACCTGGTGCTCGCGGCCTTCGGCCGCGCGCTCGGCCAGGGCACGATGAACAACCTGACGCTCGGCAACGAGCGGTTCTCCTATTACGAGACGATCGGCGGCGGCCAGGGCGCCTGCCACGACGCCGACGGACCGAGCGGCGTGCACGTCGCGATGAGCAACACGCTCAACACCCCGGTCGAGGCGCTCGAGCGTGCCTATCCGTTGCGCGTGATCCGTCTCGAACGCCGTCGCGGATCGGGCGGCACGGGCGCCTGGCGCGGAGGCGACGGCGTCGTCCGCGAGATCGAGGCGCTCGAGCCGATGACCTTCTCGCTGATCGCCGAGCGCCGCCGCCACGCTCCGCGGGGTGCCGACGGCGGCGCTGACGGAGCGCGGGGTGCCGACACGCTCAACGGCCGGCCGATCGCGGCCAAGTCGACCGGCACGATCGAGGCCGGCGGGCGCATCCGGATCGAGACCCCGGGCGGCGGCGGGAGCGGTCGCGCTCGATAGGCCACGCCGCGACGGACGGCGGGCGCGCCGGCGGGCGCTCGGGCGACCGCGAGCGGGAACCGCTCGCTAAAGGGTTCGAACCAGGAAGTCCCAGGCTGAGCGCAGCTGGGCGGGGCCGTAGCAGTGCTCGCGCTTGGCGAGCGCCTCCTCATCCGGAGACCAGGTCGCCGGCCCGCCGGCGGCCAGCGAGCGGATGTTGGCGCGGCAGGCGCGCTCGAGCAGGACGGCCGCCATCACGGCGGTTGGGACGTCGGCGCCGCAGGTGACGATGCCGTGGTGGACCATCAGCCCGGCGTTTCGCTCGCCGACGGTGGTCGCGAGCGCCTCGCCCAGCTCGCGCGTGAGGATCAGATCGCCGGTCAGCGTGAAGCGCGCGATGTCAGGCGGGACGAACAGCGTCGGCTCGTGGGAGACGGGTCGCAGCGGAGCTTCGGTGGAGGCGAACGCGACCGCCCACGGGGCGTGCGTATGGACGACGCAGCCGACGTCCTCACGGGCCCTCATCAGCTCCGTGTGGATCGGGTATTCGGCGTGACGGGCGTGCTCGCCCTCGAGCACCTCGCCGTCGAAGGACACGAGGATGACCTGGTCGGCGCCGACCTCGCCAAAGCCGAACGACGACGCCTTCATCCAGATTCCGCGTCCCTGCGGATCGCGCGCCGAGACATGGCCCCAGACGAGATCCCCCTGGCCCTCGCCCTCGAGCACCCGGCAGCCGAGCGCAACCTGCTCGCGGAGCTTCTCGCTCACGCTCCGATCCTAGGAGAAAGACGGCGGGGCCGGGAGCACGACGCTCCCGGCCCCGCCGTGGGGTCTAACCGGTCGTGTAGGTGTAGGGCAGCGCTGCCAGCTGGTTGCCGTTGGGGAGCAGCGAGCCGAAGTCGACGAGGCTCGCGTCATCCACGTACAGCGTTCCGGAGACAACCTGCCCGGACGGTCCGCTCGGCGTGATCGTGACCGGGATCGTCGCCGACTGGTCGGGGTTGACGATCACCGTGCCAAGCGACGCTGTCGGGTCGACCGCGATCTGCCACAGATCGCCCGCGGGCGATGTGACGGCCGGGTCGAACGCCGGCGTGCTCGCCAGCATCGCCGTCGTCACCGGCTCCGCGGTCGCGCCGGCGGACTCGAACGGGCCGACGGTCGTCGGGACCACGCCCCACGGACCCTGTGCGACCGGGTTCGCGCTGTAGGTACCGGCGACGCTGAGGCCCTGCGAGGAGGCGAGATCCGGGTCGCCGTTGAAGGAGCCGAAGTCGAACTGGATCGGCTCCGTCCCCGACGTCTCCGCCAGCGCCTGGATCGCCGTCGTGTCCGTTGGTACCAGGTAGAACGGGATGTTCTGATTGACGTTCAGCGGCGCTGTCGTGTCGGGCGACGTCAGCGACGCGAGGTTGTACTGCGTCTGCGCGGACAGGCGCGCGTCGAGGAAGTAGGCCTCGGGCGCGGTCGTGTTGTTACGGACCCTGACCGCGACGCTCGCCGCCTTGCCGGCCGGGAGGACCGTCTTCGTCGAGTCAGGCAGCCCCTGCGCGCTGACCGGCGATGCGTTCTCGTTCATCGCGACGGTGAACGGCTCCGACAGCGCCTGACCGGACACCGCCGGGGCGAACAGCACGATCAGCGTCCAGGTCCCCGCCGCCGGAGCGAGCGCGTGGAGGTTGGCGCCGAGCGTGTTGGTGTAGTTCACGGTGCCGCTCGAATCCGTCGTGACGACACCGTTGCTGGCGAACGACTCGGCGTTTCCCGACGGATCTATCAGCCACGCGTACATCTGGTTGTCGGGGTTGCTCGCCAGCGTCACCGAGGCGTTCAGCACCGGATCGCCGGCAGGCACGTTGACCTGGTAGTAGAACGCCTGCCCGGTGTTCGCGGCGCGTCCGTTGCCGCCCGTGAGGATCCCGCCAAAGCTCGTCGATCCGGCCGGGACGAGGCTTCGCAGGGTCACGGGCACCGTCGTCACACGCGACACGCCGCTGTTCGCGAATGCGCTGGCGCCACCGGCGGCGCTCAGCACGATCGCGCCGGACTCATCGCCCGGCGATGACGGCGTGTTCACGGTCAGCGTGACCGGTGCGGACTTGCCCGGTCCGAGCACGACGCTAGACGGCGACACGGTCCCAAACGGCGCGTAGGAGGCGACGCTCGCCCCCAACAGCACGGGGCCGGTGGTACCGCCGTCTGCTGAGTCGCGGCTGTAGACGTAGGCCGTCCAGCGGCCGGGCGCCGGATCGCTCACCTGGATGTCGCCGTAGTTCCCGTCGCCCTGGGGCACCGAGTAGCCGGCGAGATTGCCGTTTGAGTCGACCAGCGTGAGCCGCACCCGTGCGTTCAGATCGCTCGGCGAGGCGTTCTGGAAGGCGATGTCCACGTTGAGGCGATTCACTCCGGACGGAACCCGGAAGCTGACCGGCTCGACGTTGTCGCGGATCCCCTGCCAGTCGGTGACGTGCGCGCTCGCGGTGTCAGACAGCGTCACTTTCGTCGAGTCGATCGGCGTGTAGGCGCCGAGCGTGCGCGTCGAAAGCGACACCGCCTGCGGGCGCGAGCTGTTGTTGGTGATCGTCGTGCTGAGCTGCTCGGAGCTGCCCGGCGCGGCCGCGGCGTTCAGCTGGCCTGCGGAGCTCAACAGCGTCGGCGTGCCCGAGGAGGACGCCGCCTGGCCGTAGGCCTCGGCCGCCAGAACGGCCTTATAGGCGTCGACGAGCCCGGCGCCCTGCTGGTCTGCCGGCGCGCCGATGTCATCGGCCGTGCTGGTCAGGATCTGTTTGACGACCGCCGGCGTCGGCTGGGCGCCGTGATGGCTCTGCGCGTAGGCCTGAATGACGAGTGCCGCGACGCCCGCCGTCAGCGGCGCCGACTCGCTTGTGCCGCCCGACTGATCGACCGGCGTCGGATTGCCGGCGAGGCTCGTGCACTCGCTGTACATCGCCGTGTTCGTCGAGCACAGCGCCCAGTTGTCCTCACCGGGCGCCACAAGCGTCACGGTCTGGCCGGACTGCGTGAAACCAGCGGAACTGAACGAGCTGATGTTGTTGTTGAGCCAGCCCGTCACGCCGGGGAAGCGCGCGCCGCCGTATCCGGTCTGCGCGTTGATGCGGTAGGTGGTCGAGGCGCCCGCGCTGATCACGTTCGGGTCGCTTGAGGGCGAGCCGATCGTGCTCGTCACGCCGGCGTCGCCGGTTGAGACGACGACGGTCGTGCCGGCGGCGACGGCCGCGTCGTTGGCCTGCTTGATGAGGTCGAGAGCGGGCCCGTCGTCGGGGTAGGGGTTGTTGCCGAGCGACTCGTTCAGAACGTTGACGTGGTCGGTCGTGACCGCGTAGTCGATCGCCTGCAGGAACGACGAGCTGAAGCCCGCGTCCTCGCCACCGAAGATGTCGAGTCCGACGAGGCTTGCGCCGGGCGCGACTCCCTCGACGCGGATCAGGCACGGGGTGCGCAGCGGCAGGTCGCTGTATTTGCTGACGTCGTAGACCTGACGACCCTGCGCGGCGATCGAGCCCGCGTCGAGGAACGCCTCCTCGCCGCCCGTCGGTACCGCCGTTCCCTCGCCGCTGAAGTCCTTGTAGTCGACGAAGACGTGCTGCCCATTCGGTCGGATGAAGTCGGGGTTGTTGATGTCGAGGCCGTCGGCGATGAAGGCGACCTTCACGCCGGCGCCCGTGAAGCCGAGCGAGCGGGCGGTCGGCTGGCCCGGAACGTCTGAGTCGGCGCCGATCGTCTCGAGCGCCTGCGGATCAAGCTGAACATGCCCGGGTCGCGCGCAGGCATTTGGCAGCGGTGTGGTTCCGCCGCCGCCCCCGCCCCCGCCGCCCTCCCACTGCGGGCTTGAGAGCGGGATCAGGGCGTCCGGGATCACCTCGGCGACCGCTGGGTTTGCGGCAAGCCGTGACTCCTCGCCGGGCGAGACGGTCGCCGAGACAGCGTCGACCGTCGTGTAGGAGGTCACGTCCTGGGAGCCGGTGGCGTCGAGATCGCCGATGACGGGCTGCTGCGCCTGCTGCACGTCGGCGCGCCGCGTCGGCAGCGACGCCGGTGCGGCGGTGACGCCCGGGAACTGGTTGCGCATGACGACGATCACCTTGCGCGTGACGTTCTGAGAGAGCGTCTGCGCCTGCGCCGGTGTTAGCGAAGGCTGGCTCGCGGCGGCCGCCTCGCCGCTCGAGAACGCTATGGCGCAGGCTGCGGCGGCGAGCAGCGCCACACCTCCGCCCCCGCCGTAGAGAAGCTTTCCTTTGCGCATAACCCGCCTCCTTATGCGTTGGAACAGCTCTCCCCAGGCACGTTCTACTCGACCGGCCAGGGCCGCGCGATGCACCTAGGCGATCATCCGAGGGTCGCGCCCTCGCGGCGCCGCGCTTTCTTGTTTGATGTAGGCACCCGGAGAGGAGGGGAGAGCAGTGGCAGCAACGGCGCCCGTGAGCGCATTTCCGAGCCCTTACTCGATCGAGACTCCGCCCGGCTGCGAGGGCTGGGAGGAGATCTACCCCTACCACGCGTTCTTCGCGCAGGCCCGGCGCGAGAAGGATGAGAACCGCTTCTGGTTCTGGAACTCGATGCACTTCCCGCTGCCGATGTCGGCCTTCGACGTGACATGCATCGACGGGCCATACCAGGCCGTCGGCGCGTGGCAGAACCGGGTCTTCGCGGTGCCTCCGGCGATGGGCATCGACTACCGCGTCGTCAACGGCTACATCTACATCTCCGGCAACCCGGTGACCGAGCCGGCGAAGATCGCCGAGCGCGCCGAGTTCTTCCAGCGCCGCGCCGGGCACTACTTCGCCAACTGGGACCAGCTATATGCGCGCTGGCGCGAGAAGATGCAGTCGCTGATCGCGCAGATCACCGAGCTGCGCGTCCCGGCGCTGCCGGAATACGAACCCGACGAGGTCATGTTCGACGACGATCGCAACACCGCGTTCGTCGACGTCCTCGACGCCTACCAGCGCACGCTGCGGCTCGGCGAGCTGATGTGGCAGCAGCACTTCGAGTTCCTGCTGCTCGGCTACGGCGCCTACGCGACGTTCGCAGAGCTGTGCAAGAGCAGCCTGCCCGACATCCCGGACCAGCACATCGCCCAGATGGTGGCCGGGATCGACGTGATCCTGTTCCGGCCGGACGCCGAGCTGCGCCGCCTGGCGCGGCTGGCGATCGAGTCCGGGGCGCACGAGGCGTTCGTCGAAGGCCGCACGCCCGCGGAGATCGAGGCCGAGCTCGGTGGCAGCGACGCCGGTCGGGCGTGGCTCGAGGAGCTCGAGCGGATCAAGGACCCGTGGTTCAACATGGCCACCGGCGACGGCCTGACCCACGAGTACCGCAGCTGGCTCGACGACCCCTCGATCCCCTACGCGGCGCTGATCGGCCACATCGACGCGCTGCGCGCCGGCAAGCAGATCGAGCGCCCGACGGAGGAGATCCGTGGCGAGCGCGAGCGCCTTGCCGGCGAGTACCGCGAGCTGATGCCCGAGGAGGCGCGCGGAGCCTTCGATGAGCTGCTCGGCCTGTCGCGCACCGTCTTCCCCTACGTCGAGGAGCACAAGTTCTACTGCGACTACTGGTTCCTCACGCGTTGGTGGAACAAGCTGCGCGAGTTCGGCGCGCTGCTCGCGCGCAACGGCTACCTCGATGATGCGGAGGACATCTTCCAGCTCGGCCGCCACGAGGTCGCGATGGCGCTCGACGAGCTGGTCCTGATGTGGGCCACAGGTGGCGATTCGCTCGGTCCCCACCACTGGCCGCCGATCGTGCGCCGCCGCAAGGAGGTCCTGACGCGCCTTGCGGAGTGGACGCCGCCACCCGCGCTCGGCGTGACGCCCGAAGCGGTGACTGATCCGATGACGATCATGCTCTGGGGAGTCACCACGCAGCGCGTTCAGGAATGGGCGCGTTCGCAGCACGGCGACTCGAACGAGCTGATCGGCGCCGCCGCCTCGCCGGGGACCGTCGAAGGCCCGGCGCGCGTGGTCAAGACGGTCAACGAGATCTCAGACGTGCGCGAGGGGGAGATCCTCGTCTGCACGATCACCTCGCCGGCCTGGGCGCCGATCTTCTCCAAGATCACAGCTGCGGTCACCGACATCGGCGGCGTCATGTCGCACGCCGCGATCGTCTGCCGCGAGTACGGCATGCCCGCGGTCGTCGGGACCGGCCGCGCCACCTCGCAGATCCGCACCGGTCAGATGGTCCGTGTCGACGGAACCAGCGGCGTCGTGACGATCCTCGGGAACGGCGGGCGGTGAGCGGGCCGCAGCAGGCCCGCCCGCTCGCCGAGCTGCGCAGCTCAGACGCCGAAGCGTTTGGCGGCAAGAGCGCCGGGCTTGGCGAGCTGATCGCCGCGGGCATCCCGGTGCCACCGGGGTTCGCCCTTCCGACGGCGGCCTTCCTCGACTTCATCGAAGCGGCCGGCCTCGGCGCGACGATCGAGGCCGAGCTCGCCGCGCTCACGCCCTCTGACACGAGCGCCACTCAGGAGGCCGCGGCGCGGATCGCCGAGCTGATCCGCGCCGCGCCGCTCAGCGATGCGCTCCGCGCCGAGCTCGCGCGCCGCTACGAGGAGCTCGACGTCGCCGAGCATCCGCCCGTCGCCGTGCGTTCGAGCGCGCTCGGCGAGGATGGTCAGGATGCGACGTTCGCCGGGGCGCAGGAGAGCTACCTGTGGGTGCGCGGCGCCGAGGATCTCTTCGCCGCGGTGCGCGACTGCTGGATCAGCCTCTACGGCGCCCAGGCGATCAGCTACCGCGCGCATCTCGGCGCGGCCGCGGCGCCGGCGATGGGCGTGACGGTGCAGCTGATGGTCGACGCCGCGGTCTCCGGTGTGATGTTCACCTGCAACCCCGTCAGCGGCGACCCGAGCGTGACGGCCGTCAACGCGAGCTGGGGGCTCGGTCTGGCGGTCGTCGGCGGCGAGGTCACGCCCGACTACTTCCTCGTCAGCAAGGTCACCGGCGAAACGGTGCGCCGAACGATCGCCTCAAAGCCGTTCGAGTACGTCGCAGGCGCCGGCGGCCGCGGCGCCGTGCGGGCCGACGTCGACGAGGGCCGCCGCGACGCCGCCTGCCTGAACGACGAGCAGCTCGCCGAGCTGGTCGCGATCTCGCGCGCGGTGGAGCGCCACTTCAAGAGCCATCAGGACGTCGAGTGGGCGATCGACCGCGACGGCGTGATCTGCGTCGTGCAGTCGCGTGCGGTGACGGCCGTCGCCAAGCCCGCCGAGACGCCCAAGGCGCCGCTGTCGGCGATGTCGCTGGTGATGAGCACGTTCGGCGCCCCCTCCGGGGAGAGCTAGCGGCGGATGCTGACCGACGAGGACGTCCGCGAGATTCTGCGCCTGATCGACGACTCGCAGCTCGACGAGCTGCGGATCGAGACGGCAGGCCTGTCGCTGCATGTCGTGCGCGGCGCGGCGGCGGCGCCGGCGGCGGGTGAGGAGGACGTGCCGGACGCGGCCGAGGCGGCCGGATCGCGCACGATCTCGGCGCCGATGCTCGGCACCTTCTACCGCGCCGAGGCGCCCGGTGCGACGGCGTTCGTCGACGTCGGCGCCCGCGTCGAGGCGGACACGATCGTCTGCCTGATCGAGGTCATGAAGATGATGAACTCGGTTCCCGCCGGGGTTGCCGGAACGATCGCCGAGATCTGTGCCGAGAACGCCGCGCTCGTCGAGTACGGGCAACCGCTGTTTCGCGTGGCGGAGTGAGGGGATGCCGCCGCTCTCACGCGTGTTCATCGCAAACCGCGGCGAGATCGCGGTGCGAATCGTCCGCGCCTGCCGCGTGCTCGGCGTCGAGTGCGTGCTCGGCGCATCGGAGGCCGACCTCGACAGCCTCGCGGCCCAGCTCGCCGATCGCACGGTCTGCATCGGCCCGCCGCCGGCGTCCGAGAGTTATCTGCGCGCCGACACGATCGTCGCCGCGGCGCTCGGGACCGGCTGCGACGCGCTGCATCCCGGTTACGGCTTCCTCTCCGAGAGCGCGCTCCTTGCCGCACGCGCCGCAGAGCACGGCGTCGTCTTCGTCGGCCCGCCGGTCGCGGCGATCGAGCTGGCGGGCGACAAGCTGCGCGCGCGCGAGGCGGCCGCAGCCGCCGGGCTGCCGGTGCTCGATGGCGGCGAGCTCGACACGCTCGAGCGGGCGCGCGCCTTCGCCGCGCGCTCGGGGACACCGCTCATGCTGAAGGCCGCAGCGGGCGGGGGAGGGCGGGGAATCAAGCTCGTCGACGCGCCAGAAGACCTCGACGCCGCGTTCACGCTCGCCAGCGCCGAGGCTCAGGCGGCGTTCGGCGACCCGCGCCTGTACGCCGAGCGCTTCGTCTCGCCGGCCCGCCACGTCGAGGTTCAGATCGCCGCGGGGGCCGATGGCGAGGCGATCCACCTCGGCGAGCGCGACTGCTCGGTGCAGCGCCGCTACCAGAAGCTGATCGAGGAGTCGCCGGCGCCGGCGCTTGCCCAGCAGACCCGTGCCGGCCTGCGCGAAGCGGCCGTGGCGATGGCGCGCGCGATCGGCTATCGCAACCTCGGCACGGTCGAGTTCGTGGTCGACCCGGCAAGCGGCGAGTTCTTCTTCCTCGAAGTCAACTGCCGCATCCAGGTCGAGCACCCCGTGACCGAGGCCGTCACCGGCCTCGATCTCGTCGCGATGCAGCTGCGCATCGCCGCCGGCGAGGCGCTCCCGCTCGCCCAGCACGAGGTCGTCATCGAAGGCCACGCGATCGAGGCGCGCCTGACGGCCGAGGATCCCGCCGCCGGCTTCCGCCCGAGCCCGGGCCGGCTGTCGCGCTTTCACACGCCGGCGCTTGAGGGGCTGCGCGTCGACACCCACTGCGCTGCGGGCGCCTCGATCCCGCCCTACTACGACAGCCTGATGGCGAAGCTGATCGCCCACGGCCGCGACCGCGTGGCGGCGACGGCGCTTCTGATCGAAGCGCTCGACGGCCTCGAGGTCGAGGGCGTCGAGACGAATCGCGCGGTCCTGCGCGACGTGCTGGCGCACGATGATTTCGCCAACGCCGTGGTCAGCACGCGCTGGCTCGAGGAGCTCGTCGCGGCGTGATCGACATCGTCGACACGACGATGCGTGACGGCAACCAGAGCCTGTGGGGGGCGACCGGGCTGACCACGCCAGACGTGCTTGCCTTCGCGCCACTCGCCGAGCGCGTCGGCTTCCATGCGCTCGACTTCACCTCCAGCACGCACATGGCGGTGTCGGTGCGCTTCCATCGCGAGGACCCTTGGGAGCGGATCCGCCTCGTCAGCGCGGCGATGCCGGCGACGCCGCTGAACTTCATCACGACCGGCATGCGCTTCATCTCCTGGGTTCCCGCCGACGAGGAGGTGATGGCGCTCGTCTTCGCCACGGTTGTGAGAAACGGCATTCGGCGCTTTCAGATCGTCGACCCGGCGAACGACCCCGAACGCCTGCGGCGCCTCGCCAGGCTTGCCCGCGAGGCGGGTGTCGAGGAGGTCGTGATCGGCATGAGCTATTCGATCAGCCCAGCGCACACGACCGCCTATTACGCCGAGCGCACCGCGGCGCTGCGCGACTGCGAGGAGATGGACCGCCTCTACCTCAAGGACCCTGGCGGCCTGCTGACGACCGACAGCGTGACCGAGCTCGCCCCGCACTTCCTGGCGGCCGCGGCGGGGCGTGTGATCGAGCTCCACAGCCACTGCACGATCGGCCTTGCGCCCGAGATGTATCTCGCCGGAGTGCGCGCCGGATTCACCGTCCTTCACACGGCCTCGGGCCCCGCCGCACGCGGAACCTCAAACCCGGCGGCCGACCAGACGATCCGAAACCTCAACGCGCAGGGATTCGAGCAGCGCCTCGACGTCGAAGCGCTCGCAAAGCTCGACGCCCACCTCGACGCGATGGTCGCCGACAAGGGCCTTGCCCCAGGTAGGGCACAGGAGTTCGACGCCGCCTACTACCGCCACCAGCTCCCCGGCGGGATGGTCACGACGACGCGGCGGATGCTCGAGGAGATGCGCAAGGGCGACCTCTTCGACGCGACGCTCGAGGAGGTCGTGCGCGTGCGCGCCGAGATGGGCCACCCGATCGTCGTCACCCCTGTTTCGCAGCTGATGGTCACCCAGGCCGTCATGAACGTCACCGACGGCGAGCGCTGGAAGACCGTCTCAGACGAGATGGTTCGCTACTTTCACGGCCACTACGCGGCCGCGGCGGCGCCCGCCGACCCCGCGATCAAGGACCGCGTCCTCAGCAGCGCGCGCGCCAAAGAGCTGGCCCTGCTCGCGCCGCTGAGCCTCGAAGGCGCGCGCGAGCGCTTCGGCAAGACGATCTCCGACGAGGAGCTGCTGCTGCGCCTGACGATGCCCGCCGAGCAGGTCGACGCGATGCTCGCCTCACCGCCCGCCGGCGAGCGCGCGCCGACGCTCGCGCGCGCTGACCGCGATCCGCTCGTGCGGCTCCTCGCCGAGCTGGCAAAGCGCCGCGCCGTCTCTTACGTGCGCCTTGCGAAGGGCGAGGATCTGGTGGTCTGGCGTCGTGCGGCTTGACGATGCCGCAGGCTTCGTGTTCGACGTCGACGGGACGCTCGTGCACCGCGCCGGACGCGAGGTTCACGTCGTCGCCGGGGCGGCGGCGGTGCTCGAGCGCATCAGCGACTCCGGTCGCCCCTATGTGATCTTCACCAACGGCAGTCACATGACGCCCGAGGCCTTCGCGCACGGACTGCGCGAGGTCGGCCTCCCGGTCGCCGACGATCAGCTGCTGACGCCGCTTCTGAGCGCGATCCACTACCTGCGCCGCCGCCATCCGGGGGCGCTGGTGCGCCTGTTCGCCGCTCCGGAGGTCGAGCGCTACGTGGAGGCGGCGGGAGTCGAGCTTGCCTCCGCGGCGCGCGCGAGAGAGGCGGATGTCGTCTACGTCGCGCACGTCGATGACGTCCACCTCGACGAGCTCGAGGACGCGGCCCGCGCGGTGCGCGCCGGCGCGGCGCTCCTGACGAGCAGCTACGTGTCCGCCTACTCGGGCGCGAACGGCCCGATCCTCAGCCGCGGGGCGATGGTGACGGCGGCGATCGCCAAGGCCTCGGAAGCGCGGCCGAAGATCGTCGGCAAGCCCTCGAAGGCGGCGGTTGAGGTGATCGGCGAGCGGCTCGGCCTGCCGACGTCGCAGATCGCGGTGATCGGCGATGACCTGACGATGGACATCGGCCTCGGGCACCTCGGCGGCAGTCGCACGGTCCTCGTGCGAAGCGGCATCAGCGGGCAGATCGATCTTGAGCGTGTGCCGGCGGGGCGTCGACCCGACGCCGTGATCGGCGAGGTCGGCGAGCTGCTCCCGCTGCTTTAGAGCCGCTGCGACCACCGTTGCGCGTGCCGCGAGGGCCTGAGGCGACGCGCGACCGGTGCTCGTGCCGTCGCCTGACGCGCGCGCGACGCCTAGATCGGTCGGGCGTCGCGACAACGGGTATAGCCTGAGTCAGGTGACCTTCCTGCCGCCTGCCCGGCATCTGCTGCGCGCGCGCGACCTTGCGGATCGTTGCTACGCCGAGCCGATCGGCGTCGACGAGCTGGCGGCGGCCGCCGGCCTCTCCCGGGCTCACTTCAGCCGCGAGTTCAGCCGCGCCTATGGTGAGTCACCGAAGGCCTACCTGATGACCCGCCGGCTCGAGCGCGCCGCCGCGCTCCTTCGCAATACTGACCGGTCGGTGAGCGAAGTCTGCCTCGACGTGGGACTCGTCGGCCTCGGATCGTTCACCACCAGCTTCAAGCGTCACTTCGGCCTGACCCCGACCGATTACCGCGCGAGCTTCGCGCCGGCGGCCCTCCAGGCGATCGTCCCCGCCTGTTACGTACGCCTGTACGGCCGGCCGCAACACAGCACAAAGCGAGAAGACGCGGCAGCGGCGGCTGAGTAGCTTCGCGGCCACACACCGCTGAAAGGAGCAGGAGAAATGCAGGTAAGCAACGCGCAGCTATGGGTCCACGACCAGGACGAGGCGGTCGGCTTCTACGTCGGCAAGCTCGGTTGGGAGATCCGTAACGACGTCACGATGCCCGAGCTCGGCGGCTTCCGCTGGCTCACGGTCAGTCCGCCAACGCAGCCCGATTTCGCCGTCGTGCTGATGGCGATCCCCGGCCCACCGGTGATGGACGACCAGACCGCCGATCAGGTTCGCTCGCTGATGGCGAAGGGCTTCGCCGGCACCGTCTTCCTCACCACCGACGACGTGGACGGGGACTACGAGCGCCTCAGCCGGGCCGGCGTGGAGTTCACGACGCCACCGGCGGACATGCCCTACGGCCGCGATTGTGGGTTGCGCGACCCGTCCGGCAACGCCTTGCGGCTGACCCAGCTCGCGCCGCAGTTCGCCGCCGCGTAGAGGGCGTGAGCGGGGCACCCAACCGCGGCATCCCACATTCCGCCGTGCGCCCCGCTGCCCAGGCGAAGCGACGCGCGACGGCTGCTCAGCCGTCGAGACCGCCGGCGCGCGCCTGCTCGCGCGCGACGACGGCCCAGTCGCGCTCGGCGTCGCCGTGGGCGATCGCGCCGAGCAGGCGGTCGCGCCAGACGCTCGCGCTCGGCAGCGGCAGATGGGCCAGCTCGGCGGCCGACAGGATCAGGTTGGCGTCCTTGAGGCCGAGCGTTGTCGTGAAGCCGACGTCGTCGTAGGCCTGATCAGCGATGATCCGGCCGTAGACCGAGTAGGCGGGCGCTGCGAAGAGCCCATCGGTCATCACCTCGAAGAGGACCTCCGGCTCGACGTCGTAGGAGCGCGCGAGCGAGAACGCCTCGCCCATCACTTCGATCGCGCAGCCGAGCAGGAAGTTGTTGGTCAGCTTGACGGCCGTCGCGGACTCCGGCGTCTCGCCGGCGCGAAACGTGCGCCGCCCGATCACCTCAAACAGCGGCGCGCAGAACTCGACGGCGTCGCTGGGCCCGGCGGCGACGATGCCGAGCTTCCCCGCGGCGGCGACGTCGGGGCGCCCGAGGACCGGCGCGGCGACCAGCACCTGACCGGCCTCGCGGTGCGCGGCCGCGATCTCGCGCACGACGCTTACGCCGTGCGTGCCCATCACCGCGTGGATCGCTCCGGGCGCAAGCGAGTCGCGCAGCCCGCCCGGGCCGAGCGTCACCGCGCGCAGCGCGGCGTCGTCGGCGACCATCGTCATGACGACCTCGCGCGCCTCGCAGGCGCCGGCGATGTCGTCTGCCACGCGCGCCCCGGCGGCCTCGAGATCGGCTGCCTTCTCGCGCGTTCGGTTGTGGACGACGAGGTCGTGACCACCCCCGAGTACCCGCCCGGCGATGGCCTGGCCCATGCGGCCGAGACCCACGAATCCGGCCTTGATCATGCTCCCACCTCGCTCATCGTCCGCTGTTCAGCATCCCTCCACATAATGTATCGTTGGCCTGCACGGCCGGGCCGCGCGGCTGGTGCGCGGACCTGCGGGTGAAACCGGACACCGAGGAGGGAGGGGACCACTTGCTGAAGGCGACGGTCGGCATGACGCTTCCGACGACCATCATCGGGTCCCTGCCGCGCCCGAGCTGGTACACCGAGAACCTCGGCAGCCGCTCGTTCCTCAACGCGATGGTCGACATCGCCTTCCGCGAGCAGTACGAGGACGCTCTCGCCGTCTACCTGCGCGACCAGGAGGTCGCCGGCCTCGACATCGTCACCGACGGTGACTGCCGCTTCGACCACGACGTCGGCGGCCAGAGCTGGACGCGCTACCCGCCGCAGCACATGGACGGCTTCGAGAAGGGCCGCCCGCAGCTGGCGCCGACGGGCGGCGGCGGGATCCGCTTCCCGCGCGGGCACATCCTTCACGACTACCTCGAGGCGCGGGTGATGCCGAAGGTGGTCGGGCCGATCGGCCGCGGCGAGCTGCAGTACGCCGAGATCTGGAAGGCCGCCCAGCGGATGACGCACAAGCCGGTCAAGTTCGGCACGGTCACGCCGGAGCTCGTCGCCGTGGCGCTCCAGGACGACTACTACCCCGATGTCCCGGCGCGGATCATGGGGCTCAGCGAGGCCTTCAACGAGGAGCTCCACGCGCTCGCCGATGCCGGCTGCCCGGCGATCCAGATGGAGGAGCCGCAGATCCACATGCTCGCCGGCCAGGCGCGCAACATGGCCAACCCGGCGCTGAACGCCGAGTTCATGCTCGAGGTCTTCAACAACACCGTCAAGGGGCTGCGCGACAAGACCGAGGTCTGGTGTCACACCTGCTGGGGCAACCCCTCGGCGCAGCGCATGTTCGACCGCGTCCAGTCCTACCTGCCGGGGCTCGAGCTGCTGAACCAGGTCGAGGCCGACGTGATCACCTTCGAGACGCGCAGCTCGGGCACCTCCGAGCTACAGGCGATCGGTGCGGCGATCACCGACAAGAAGATCGGGATCGGCGTGATCGACCACCACACCCTGCAGGTCGAGTCGCCCGAGGAGGTAGCGCAGACCGCGCGCGAGGCGCTCGAGCACATCCCCGCCGAGCGGCTGATCCTCGCGACCGACTGCGGGATGGGCCGCGAGGGCATGAGCCGCCGCCACGCCTTCTACAAGATCGTCTCACTCGTCCTCGGCGCCAACATCGTGCGCCGCGAGCTGGGCCTTCCCGAAGCAAGCTGCGTCGCCGCCGACGCGAGCCTGTCGCTGATCCCGTCCGCGTGAGCGTCGACGCCGCCATCGTCGGGCTGGGGTGGTGGGGGCGCACCCTGGTCGAGTCGGCCGAGGACTCGGACGCGATCCGCTTCACCGCCGCGGCGACGCGCACGCTCAGCGACGACGCGCGCGCCTTCGCCGGTGAGCACTCGCTGAAGCTGCACGAGGACTTCGACGCGGTCATCGCCGACCCCTCGATCGAAGCGGTCGTGCTGGCGACGCCGCACTCCCAGCACTGCGTCCAGGTGATCGCCGCCGCCGCGGCCGGAAAGCACGTCTTCTGCGAGAAGCCGTTCGCTCTGACCAAGGCCGAGGCGCAGGCCGCGGTCGACGCGACGAGCGCCGCCGGCGTCACGCTCGGGCTCGGCTACAACCGCCGCTTTCACCCCGAGATGACGAAGCTGCGCGAGCGGATCGCAAGCGGCGAACTCGGCACCGTCGAACATGTCGAGGCGACGATGACCTTCGCCAACGCGCTCAAGCTCAGTCCCGAGGCCTGGCGCGCGCAACGCGACGAGACCCCCTGCGGCGGCCTGACGCCGCTCGGCGTCCACGCGATCGACGGCATGATCGACCTCTGCGGGCCGATCGAGACCGTCTACTGCCAGAGCTTCCGCCGCGTCGTCGCGATCGACGCCGACGACACCACGTCGATGCTGTTCCGCATGCGCGAGGGCATGTCGGGGTATCTGGGGACGATGACCGCGACCGGCCCCGGCTTCAGCTTCCAGGTCTTCGCCTCGGGCGGGTCGGTGCGCCTCGAGGGCATGACGCACGTCGCCGGAGCGTCGTCTGAGGAGCGCCGCACGCGGCTCTTCAGCAAGGTCCGCTTCCAGCCCGCGAGCGGTCCCGCGGAGGAGTGGGAGGCCGAGCGCCTCGACGTCACACGCGCCTCACTCGAAGCGTTCGCCACCGCCGCCTCAGGCGGCGAGCCGTTCCTGATTCCCCTTGCGGAGATGGTCCACGGCGCGGCGGTCACGGAGGCCGTCGTGCGCTCGGCGTCCACCGGCCGTCTCGAGACGGTCACCTGAAAAGAGATCTGATGAACCTAGGCAACGGACTCGGCCACCTGACCTACTCGACCCTCGTCCACCCGGGCGACACGTGGCCGGAGATGTGGGACAGCCTTCGCACCTACGTCCCGAAGGTCAAGGAGCGCGTCTCCCCGGACGCCCCGTTCGGCGTCTGCCTGCGCTTGTCGGCCGCCTCGGCGCGCGAGCTCTCCGGCGACGAGTCCGCACGACATGAGCTGCGCGAGTTCCTCGACTCAAACGACCTCTACGTCTACACCGTCAACGCCTTCCCCTACGGGCCGTTCAAGGGCCAGCGCGTCAAGGAGCAGGTCTATGAGCCCGACTGGCGCACGGTCGAGCGGACCCAGTACACGATGTCGGTCGCGACGATCCTCGCCGAGATCGCGCCCGCCAGCGTCGACCCCTCGATCCAGACCGCGCCGCTCGGCTTCAAGCCGAACGTGACGGGATCGGACGTCGTCGCCGCCTACACGCAGAACGTCCTCAACGTCGCGGCGCATCTCGTCGAGCTCGAGCGCACCACGGGCCGGACCGTGACGCTGGCGATCGAGCCCGAGCCCTACTGCTTCCTCGAGACGACGGACGAGACGATCGACTACTTCAAGGGCTTCCTCTACACCGGCGAGGCGGCGCGGACGCTGGCGCGGATGACGGGCCTTGCGGTGTCCGACGCGCACGTCGCGCTGCGCCGCCACCTGGGGATCGTCTTCGACACCTGCCACCTGTCGCTTGAGTACGAGGACATGGCGGACTCGCTCGGCAAGCTGGTCGACGCCGGCGTCCCGATCTTCAAGCTCCAGGAGGCGGCCGCGCTGAAGGTGCCCGACGTCACCGACGAGGCGGTCGAGCTGCTCGAGCGCTTTTCGGACACCGTCTATCTGACCCAGACGCTCGAGCGCCGCGACGGCGCGATCAACAAGTTCCTCAACCTCGAGGACGCGCTCGCCGCCGTGCGCGCGGACCCCGGCCCGCGCGAGTGGCGCGTCCACTTCCACGTGCCGGTCTTCCTCGACGACCTCGGGCCGTTCCGAACGACCCGCGACGCGATCGCCGACGCCCTCGACGTTCACCGCGCGCTGCCGCTTTCGGCGCAGCTTGAGATCGAGACCTACACCTGGGACGTGCTGCCGGACGAGCTGAAGACCGGCGACATCGTCGACTACGTCTGCCGGGAGATCGAATGGGTTCGCGGGGCGCTCGAGGGCGCAGCAGAGCTCCAGGGAGCGGCAGCCCACTAGCCCTCAGATTCCTTTCGGGTGGGTGCATGCACCCACCCGCGGGTCGGCGCATGCGCCGCCCCGCGGGTGGGTGCATGCACCCACCCGAAAGGAATCTGAGGGCTAGTGGGCTGCCGCTCCCTGGAGCTCTGCTGCGCCCTCGAGCGCCCCGCGAACCCATTCGATCTCCCGGCAGACGTAGTC
>DATAWT010000074.1:0-3085 GCA_036267075.1 Solirubrobacteraceae bacterium | reverse complement strand
GCCGACCGCCGGCGGCCCTAGCGCGTGAACTCGATGTCGAAGGTCTTGCGGTTGTTGGTCTTGTCGGTCTCCCCAGGCAGCGTCTCGACCTGCGCCGTCATCAGCAGCCCCTCGTTGAAGTAGGTCGGGAGGTTGACGCCGCATTGCGCGGGGGCGAACAGGATCCGCGTCTGGTATTGGCTGCCCGGATCGGTCAGTGGGATCGTCGCCGTGCTCGTCAGGCAGGACGTGTTCTGGCCCTGCTTGAAGAAGTGGATGTTGGTCTGGACCTCGTGCTCCTTCAGCGTCCCCGAGTTCAGGACCGTCAGGACGAACGTGATCCCGGCGCTCGTGTAGGGCAGCTTGTTGATGCTGTTGCTCGACAGCGCAGTGGCCGTCGTCGGCCCGGTTTGAACGCTGACGCTGAGGAGCTCGTGGCCGGGGGAGCCGGTCACCGGCGGCCCGCCCAGCGAGGTCGGCACGTAACCGAGGATCCGGTTGGCGACGTTCTCCGGCTGAAGCCAGCCGATGTCGGGGAGGAACACGCTCGGCGAGACGGCATCGACGACGTTCGCCTTCGCCAGCGCGTCGGCGATCAGCGGCTGCACGCGGTCGCGGTAGATGACGTCGGCGCTCAGCAGCTTCTCCATCTCGCCCGCGATGTGCTTGATCGCGGTCGCCTGTCCGGCGCCCACGGCGAGGGCGTTGTTCATCTCGCTGGCGATCCCCGCGAGCGCCTCGTAGCGCAGGCCAAACGCCTCGACGAGCCAGCGCTGGGCGCCGACCATCTGGGCCGGCACGCTCCAGCTCTGCGCGGTGCGGTAGTCGCTCTGCTCCTGGCTGACGTACTGCTGCAGCGCGGTCGGCACGTCAATCGGGTTCGAGGAGTTGAAGGCGTTGTCGATCTCGCGGAAGACGGGCTGGACGACCGTCGCCTGCTCGCCGTCGACGAGGCGGCTCACGTTGTCGTCGTAGGTGCGAAGGCCGGCGACCGCCTGGTGGTCAAGGAGCGCCTTGACGATCAGCACCAGCGCGATCAGGACGACGAGGATGATCGCCGCCGCGGCGCCTCGGCGAACGAGCAGCGTGCGGTCGTCGATCCCCTGGCGGCGGCCACGCGGCTGCGGCCGGCGCGGCTGCTGGCGCGGCATCCTGACCTGCGTCCCGGGCTCGTCACCCTCGTCAAAAAACGACAAATCCTCTTCCTTTGCGGGCGGAACTTATGCGACGCGCCAGCGCGGCGCGCTTGTTGCAATTTTCACATCATCCCCCAAGGGCGTGCAGGAACGCGGCGCCGCATGGCGAACGCGCGGCTGTGTCGACCCTCCCGCGCCCGCGGGCCGCCCGCGGCCGCGGCGGCCTTCGCAACCCAGAGGAGGAGGTCCTCGTCCTGGGTCGCTACCGCCTGCTGGTGCCGATCGGGTCCGGCGGCCACGGCACGGTGTGGGTCGCCGCCGACGAGCAGCGACCACGTCGCGTCGCGGTCAAGCGCGTCGCCTGGCGCGGCGACGACCCCAACGAGCGAGCCCGCCTGCTGCGCGAGGGCCGCGCCGCGGCGCGCCTCGAGCATCCCGCCATCGTCGCGCTGCTCGAGACCGGCGAGGACGCGGGCGCCCACTACCTGGTCTCGGAGCTCGTCGAGGGCAGCTCGCTCGCGTCGCTCTACCGCGAGGGCGGCCTCGAGGATCGCCACGTGATCGAGATCGGGGCGACCGTCGCCGACGCCCTGATCCACGCCCACGAGCGCGGCGTCGTCCACCGCGACGTGAAGCCCCAGAACGTGATCGTGCCGGGCGACCCGGCGGCTGCCCACGCGCCCGCGAAGCTGACCGACTTCGGGATCGCCCGCATCGCCGGCGAGCAGTCGCTGACGAACACCGGCGATGTCATCGGCACGATCGAGTACATGGCTCCGGAGCAGGCGCTCGGGCGCCCCGCCGGACCGCAGTCCGACCTCTACTCGCTGGCGCTGACCATCTACGAGGGGCTGACGGGCGCCAATCCGCTCCGCGGCGCGACCGTCGCCGCCACGGCCGCGCGCATCGGCACCCAGATCGAGCCGCTCTCAAACGAGCGGCCGAACCTTCCCAAGCCGCTCTGCAGGGCACTGGACAGGGCGCTCGCGCAGGAGCCCTCGCGGCGCGGGACGCTCGAGGAACTGCGCGGCGCGCTGGAGGACGCGCTCGCGCAGGCCACGCCGCGTCGCCGCCTCACGCTGCCTGATATCCAGATCACGCGGCGCACGACCCGCCTGCTTGCCGCACTCGCCGCCGGCGCCCTCGCCGCGAGCGCCTGCGCGACGCTCGCCCCGCCCAATCGATCGGGTCTCGCGCTCGCCGCGGGCGCGCTCACCGTCGTGCTGACCGCTGTCGCGCCGGCGCTCGGCTGGCTGCTGGCCGCGCTTGCGGGCCTCGCCTGGCTCGGCCTGGCCGGACTCACCGGCACGACGCTCGTCGCGCTCGCGGCGCTGGCGCCGGTCCCCATGCTGCTTCAGAGCCGCCCGCGCCTTTGGTCGCTGCCGCTGCTTGCGCCGCTGCTCGGAGTGGCCGGGATCGCGGCGTGCTTCCCGGCCTTTGCCGGCCGGGCGCCGAGCGCGCTGGCCCGCGCCGCGCTCGGCGCGCTCGGCTACTGGTGGCTCGCGGTTGCCGAGACCCTGACCGGCAGGCGACTGTTCTTCGGCGTCGGCGCGGGGACGCGCCCGCGCGCCGGCTGGGGCGGGTCGCTCGGCGGAGCCATCGATCACGCGCTCGCGCCGCTACTCGGCGACGGGCGCCTGCTGACGGCAGCCCTCTGGGCACTCGCCGCCGTGGCGCTGCCGCTGATCGTTCGCGCGCGAGACGTGAGGTGGCGCGCCGCCGCGGCGCTCCTCTGGGCGGCCGGCCTGCTCGTCGCTTCCGCGGCGCTCGCGACGCACCTCGGCGCCGGGCGCTCTCCGATGACGCTGCCCGCGGCGCTGCTCGCGGCGCTGCTCGCCTTCCTCGGCGTCGCGCTTCGCTTCCAAGAACGCCCGAACGTCGCGTAGCATGGCTTGGGCCCAGACGCCGCATTGTGGCCCGCGGGCCCGCCCCGATGAGCGTTCTTCGCACCCTCGAGACCAAGATCGCCG
>DATAWT010000073.1:0-6472 GCA_036267075.1 Solirubrobacteraceae bacterium | reverse complement strand
GGCGAATCACCTGACGCCCACGGAGCTCGCGCGCGAAGCAGGCCTCGAACGCCGCGAAGTGATCTCCAAGTGCATGGAGATGGGCGTCCCGATCTTCCAAGGTCGGATCGATAAGGCCCTGTTCCTGGAAAACCTGCGGCGTCTCACTCTGGTCCGCCAGCCGGTCGAGGCGTAGCTCGATCCCCGTCGCTCACGTGCCGGGGCTCCGGCACGTGAGCCGGGGTGCATCCTCTGAATAGAACTTCTCATCGGCGCCGAGCCCGCCGAGTCCTGCCTATCCTTGGGCGCGCGTGCGAACCCGCCGCCCCACGACTCGCATCATCGCGCTCGCGGCCGCGCTCGCGCTGATCCCCGCGGCGGCACTGGCAAACTCAACCGGCGGCACGACCGGCCCGAGCGGATCGACCGGTACGACCGGGCACACCGGCGCGACCGGCCACCACACGCCGCCACCGCCGAAGCCGAAGCCCAAGCCGACCCCCACGCCGGCGCCGCTACCCGCCGCCGAGGTTGCGCACCTGCAGAAGGTGATGGCCAAGGCGATGACGCCGCTGGGTCCGCATTCAGGTGCCTACGCCGTCGATCTCGAGAACGGCGAGGTCCTCTTCGACGATGACGCCGCCGTCCCGCGCAACCCGGCGTCGGTCGAGAAGCTCTACACGCTCACGACCGCGCTCGACCGCTTTGGCCTCAACGGCACCCTTCAGACCGATGTCTACGGCAGTGGCCAGCTCGAAGCCGGAGGCCTCTACCGCGGCACCATCTACCTGCGTGGCGGCGGCGACCCGACGTTCGGCTCGCCAGCGTTCATCAAGGCCAACTACGGCATCGGCACGAGCGTCCAAGCGCTCGCCCAGACGCTGATCGCGCAGACCGGAATCCGCAAGGTCAAGGGCTCGATCGCCGGCGACGAGTCCTACTTCGACAGCCGCCGCGGGGGTCCCTCGACGAACTACGGCATCGACCCCAATCTCGTCGGCCAGCTTTCGGCGCTCGCCTTCAACCGCGGCGAGACCGGCCGGCTTGGTTCGCCTGCGGCCTACGCCGCCTTCGAGTTGGCTGGTGCGCTGCGCCACGACGGCGTCGTCGTCACGGGCCGCTCCCACGCCGGAATCGTCGACCTCATTTCGGCGAAGCTGCTGGCGAGCATCGACTCGCCGCCGATGACCACGCTCGCGAGGCTGACCGCCGTGCCCTCGGACGACTTCTTTGCGGAGATGATCCTCAAGGCGCTCGGCGCGCGGTTCGGGAGCGGGGGCACGACCGCCGCTGGCGCCGCGGTCGTCTCGGAGTTCCTGCGCACGATCCACCTGAGCCCCGCGGTTGCCGACGGGTCAGGGCTCAGCCGCGCCGACCGCACGAGCCCGCTTGATGTCGTGACGCTGCTGCGCGATCTGAGCCCGGGCGGCATCACAAAGCTCCAGGCCGTCGGTACCGCCCTGCGCGACGCCATGCCGGTGGTCAGTGAGACCGGCACGCTGGCGCTTCGGATGCACCACACCGCCGCCTCGGGCCGCTGCGTCGCCAAGACCGGAACGCTCAGCGACGCCTCCGACTTGGCCGGCTGGTGTAACGGCGTCTTTGCCTTCGCGTTCCTGATGAACCACGTCGATCCCTACGCCGCGGAGACAGCTCAGGACAAGATGACGATCGCGCTCGCGAAGCTCACCGTTCCAGCAGTTCCAGCAGTCCTGCCTCGTCGATGACGGCGACGCCGAGGCGCTGCGCCTTCTCAAGCTTGGACCCGGCGCTCTCGCCGGCCAGCAGGTAGTCGGTCTTCTTCGAGACCGAGCTCGAAACCCGTCCGCCCGCCGAAATGATCAGCTCGGTCGCCGCCTCGCGGGTCAGGTTGGGCAGGGTGCCGGTGATGACGATCGTCTTGCCCGCAAGCGGCCCCTCGCCCGGCGGCGGCCCCTCCTGCTCGAAATGCAGTCCAGCCATGCGCAGCCGCTCGATCAGCGCGCGCATCGCGGGCTCCGCGAGCTGTTCTTGGATCGAGACCGCCATTTTCGGCCCGACGCCCTGCGTCTGCTCGATCTCCTCCGTACTCGCTTCGAGCAGGCGGTCGATGTCGCGGAACTGCGAGGCGAGGTTTCGCCCCGTGACCTCGCCGACCTCCTCGATCCCGATCGCAAACAGGACCCGTGCAAACGGACGCTCGCGGGAGACATCGATCGCGGCGATCAGGCGGCCGGCCGACACCGCCGCGAAACCGTCCAGTGAGAGCAGCTGCTCCTCACGAAGCTCGTAGAGGTCGGCGGCGTCATGGACCAGCCCGCGGTCGAGCAGGACGCTGACCTGCTTCTCCCCGACGCCATCGATGTCCATCGCGCCGCGCGAGACGAAATGGCGCAGCAGCTGCCACTGGCGTCCCGGACAGACGGGGTTCGGGCACTTAGTGAAGACCGCCCCGTCGCGCTTGACCGTCGGCGTCTTGCAGATCGGGCAGCGCTTGGGCACCCGCGGCGGCTTGTTGCGATCGGGCCGCTCGACGGCGTGCGGCGCCGGTGAGACCACCTGCGGGATCACGTCGCCGGCGCGCAGCACGATCACCTCATCGCCCTCGCGGAGGTCCTTGCGCGCCAGGTCCTCCTCGTTGTGGAGAGTCGCCATCCGCACGGTGACGCCGCTCACGCGAACCGGCTCGAGCTCGCCAAAGGGGTGCAGGTCGCCGAACTTACCGACGTTCCAGTGCACGGCGATCAGCTTCGTCTTCGCGGTCGTCGGCGGGAACTTCCAGGCGACCGCCCAGCGCGGGTCGCGCCCGACCGATCCAAGCCGCCGCTGCAGCTCGAAGTCGGAGACCTTCACGACGACGCCGTCGATCTCGAAGTCAAGCGCGCCGCGACGGGCGTGCCATTCGAGGCACTGCGCCACGACCGCCTCCTCGTCGTCGAGAACGACGATCTCGCGATTGACGGGAAAGCCATGGTCGCGCAGCCATTCGAGGACCTCCCACTGGCCGGGCAGCGAGAGCCCCTCGACCGCGCCGATCGCGTAGGCCCACATCGACAGCGGCCGCTGCGCGGTCAGCGCCGGGTCGAGCTGGCGGATCGTCCCGGCGGCCGTGTTGCGCGGATTCATGAACGTCGAGAGGCCGAGCTCGGCCTGGCGCTCATTGAGCGCCCGGAAGTCGGGCAGCGAGATGTAGACCTCCCCGCGCACCTCGAGCAGCGCCGGCGCGTCCTCGATCCGCTGCGGGATCTGGGCGATCGTGCGCAGGTTGTGCGTGACGTCCTCGCCGATCTCCCCGTTCCCGCGCGTCGCGCCGCGCTCGAGGACGCCATCGCGGTAGATCAGCGAGATCGCCAGCCCGTCGATCTTCGGCTCGCAGACGAAGCGGAAATGCGGGTCCGAGATCCCCTCGCGCGCCAGGTGGGAGCGCATCCGCGCGACCCAGGCGCGCAGCTCCTCCTCCGAGCGCGCGTTGGCGAGCGAGAGCATCGGCTGGAGGTGGACGACCTTCTCGAGCCGCTCGACCGGCGCGCCGCCGGGGCGCTGAGTCGGCGAGTCCGCCGTGATCAGCTCAGGATGGGCCGCCTCGATCGCGACGAGTTCCGAATAGAGGACGTCGTATTCCTCATCGCCGATCTCCGGGTCATCCTCGACGTAGTAGCGCCGCGCGTGGTAGGCGAGCACCTCGCGAAGCGCCGCCGCCCGCGCGGCCGGGTCCTCGGGCTCGCTCACGTGTCCAGGAGCCTCCCGAGCTCGAGGTCGCGAAGCACCTCGAGACCCGGCTCGTGGGTGAGATTGAAGTGCAGCGGGGTCACCGCGATCCGCCCGCGCGCGACCGCGTGCAGATCTGTGCCCGGCACGTCTTCATAGCCGGGCGCCGTTCCGTAGATCCAATAGCGCCGCCGGCCCTCCTCCTCGCTGTCGAGACGCAGCTCGTCGCGGTAGACGCGCTTGCCCAGCTGGGTCACCTCGACGCCGGTCGGCTTGACCCCGGGAACATTGATGTTGAGCAGCGTGTCGGGCGGTAGCGGCGCCGACGCGATCGAGGCCACCAGCGCCCGCACGAACTGCGCGGCGAGTGAGAAGTCGAACTTGCCCGGCGCGGCGAAATCCATCTCGCCGGCGCGCGATTGCTGGGAGACCGCGATCGAGGGGATCCCCAGCACGACACCCTCGAGCGCCGCGGCGACGGTCCCCGAGTAGGTGATGTCGTCGCCGAGGTTTGAGCCGTGGTTGATCCCGGAGACGACGAGGTCCGCCTCAAAGCCCTCGATCAGGCCGAGATTCGCGAGGCGGACGCAGTCGACCGGCGTACCGTCGGTCGCATAGCCGATCGTGCCGTCGCCGAAGTCGACCTCGGTCACCCACAGCGGCCGCCGCGTCGTGATCGAGCGCGCCATCGCCGAGCGGTTGCCGTCGGGCGCGATCACGACCAGGCGCACATCCTCGAGCTCGAGCAGCGCTCGGCGAAGCGCCTGGAGCCCGTCGGCCTCGATGCCGTCGTCGTTGGTCAAGAGCACCCCGCGCACGACAGCTGAGGATATTGGGCGACTGGGTCGCTTCAGCGAGAGTAGGCGACGCTCGCCAGGTAGAGGCCGTGCGCCGGCGCCGTTGGGCCGCCGTCACCGCGCGGGCGGCCGTCGAGGAGCTCGCGGAAGGACTCGAGGCTGCGGCGCCCGCGCGCCACTTCGAGCATCGTGCCGACGAGCGCGCGGTTCATCTGGCGCATGAAGCTGTCGGCCTCGATCCAGAATGCGAGGACCGCTCCCTCCTCCCAGCGCGCCGCGATCACGTCGCGTTCGAAGCGCACGTGATCGGTCTCGGTCGGCGTGAAGGCCGTGAAATCGTGGGTTCCGGCGAGCTCGGCGGCGCAGGCGTGAAGCGCGTCGATGTCGAGGCGCGTCGGCACCCACAGCGCGCGCCCCTGCTCAAACGGCGAGCGCGTCGCCGACGCGAGCACGCGATAGCAATAGGTCCTGCTGAGCGCGCTGCGACGCGCGTCGAAGACCGATTCCGCGGGTTCGCTTGCAACGACCGCGAGATCGGGTGGGAGAACGGCGTTCAGGCCGCGCGGATCGAGTGCCTCGTGGTGGTAGCTCGCGACCTGCCCCCAGGCGTGGACACCGCGATCGGTGCGCCCGGCGACGCTCACGCGCAGCTCGACGCTGAGGATCCGCGCGATCGCGCGCTCGAGCTCCTCCTGCACGCTTCGCTGCCCGGGCTGGCGTGCCCAGCCGGCGAAGGCGGTCCCGTCGTAGGCGATCGTGAGCTTCGTGACGGGGCCTGAGTCCATCCCCGCCGGCCTACTAGACGAGCTCGAGCAGCACCATCTCTGTCGAGTCGCTGGCGCGCGGCCCGAGCTTGAGGATCCGCGTGTAGCCGCCGTCGCGCGACTCGTAGCGCGGCGCCACCACCTCGAAGAGCTGGTGCACGATCGAGCTGTCCTGGCCGAGCGCCGACAGCGCCTGGCGGCGAGCGTGGAGATCGCCGCGCTTGGCGAGCGTGATCAGCTTCTCGAGCTCGGGCTTGACGGCCTTGGCCTTGGCCTCGGTCGTCTTGATCCGCTCGTGCTCGATCACCTCCTTGGAGAGGTTGGCGAGCAGCGCCTTGCGGTGCGCCGCATCGCGGCTGAGCTTGCCTCGCTTGCGTTGATGGCGCATCGCTGGATCCTCAGTCCTCGCGCAGGCTCAGCCCGCGGGCCTCGAGCGTCTCGATGACCTCATCGATCGACTTCTTGCCGAAGTTGGGGATCGCGTTGAGCTCCGCCTCGGACTTCGAGATCAGATCGCCGACGGTCTGGATCCCGGCCCGCTTGAGGCAGTTGTAGGAGCGCACCCCGAGCTCGAGCTCCTCGATCAGGATTCCCCACTCCTCGCCCTGCAGGGCGAGCGGGGTGACACCACCGGGTCCGGCGAGTCCGCCGTCGAGCTGCCCCGCCGGGCCGGCGCGAAGCTCCTCGATGCGATCCTCGTCGGTGAAGATCGCGAGCTGAGAGATCAGCAGCTCGGCGGCCTCCCGCAGAGCGGCCTGGGGGTCGACCGAGCCGTCCGTCTCGATGTCGAGCGTCAGCTTGTCGAAGTCGGTGCGCTGCCCGACGCGCGCCTGCTCGACGGCGTAGGCGACGCGGCGCACCGGCGAGAAGATCGAGTCGATCGGAATCACGCCGATCGGCTGGTCGGGCGACTTGTTGTCCTCGGCCGGACGATAGCCGCGCCCGCGGCCGATCGTCAGGTAGAGCTCGAGCCGCGCCTTCTTGTCGAGCGTCGCGATGTGGACCTCGGGGTTGAGGATCTCAACGCCGGACGGCAGATCGATATCGGCGGCTGTGATGTCGCCGGGGCCGGTCGCCACCAGCGCGGCCTCGATCTCGGTGGCATCGGAGTGCATCCGGCAGACGATGCCCTTGAGGTTGAGGACGATGTCGGTGACATCCTCCTTGACCCCGCTGATCGTCGAGAACTCGTGGGCAACGCCCTCGATCCGCACGCTCGTCACCGCGGCGCCGGCCAGCGATGAG
>DATAWT010000072.1:0-2288 GCA_036267075.1 Solirubrobacteraceae bacterium | reverse complement strand
TGCCGAACAGGTCCGCGGCCGGGCAGCGCGGCACGAGGTTTCGGTGCAGGATCGCCTGGACTTGGTTCTTCAACCGCGTCCGCTGACGCACGATGTTCGCCCGCCGCGCGACCTGACGGCGCAACGCATGCGTCGCGTCATCAGCAAGCCACACCCCAGGCAGAAAGCCCGCCGCCAACAGCTGCGCGAGGACTTGCGCGTCGACCTTGTCGGTCTTGACCTTCGACTCCGCGATCACCCTCGTCTTCTGCGGATTGGACACCACCACCCGCGCGACCCTGGGCTCGAGCAGCTTCGCGATCGCGTGCGTGTTGCACGTCGCCTCGACCGCTACCTCGTCCGTTGCCGCCAAGCTATCGGCGAACAGCCGAAAACCCTCGGGCGTTGCCGGCACCCGCCCGACCTGGCGCACCAGGCCGTCCTCCCAGACCGCGACCTGGGCGAACTCGCGGTGCACATCCACGCCGAAGCATCTGCGCTTCACTGCTCACCTCCATCTCGAAGTCTGAGCCAGGCCGGCTTTGACGGAGGCTCTGAAACCGGGATTCTGTCCTGGCGAGAGGAGACCCTCCGAGGATGCCACGACCGAGGAAGTACCCCGATGAGTTGATGGAGCGCGGCGTTCGGCTCGTGTTCGAGTCTGGGCGTCCGATCGCGCGGGTCGCCGCCGACCTGGGTGTTCATCCTGAATCGCTGCGCAAGCGTGTGCGTCAGGCCGAGGCTGACAGCGGCCAGCGTGGCGAGTTGTTGAGCACGGCCGAGCGTGAGGAGATCAAGAAGCTGCGCAAGGAGAACTTCGAGCTGCGTCGCGCGAACGAGATCCTGAAGTCGGCGTCGGTGTTTTTTGCCAAGGAGCTCGACACAGACCGAACGAGGTGAGCCGCTATATCGATGAGCATCGCGGTCGCTTCGGGGTCGAGCCGATCTGCCGGACCCTGGACGTGTCGGCGTCCGCGTACTACCTGCGGCGTGGGGGTGCCCGTTCGGCCCGTCAGGTCGAGGACGAGCGGGTGCTCGGATTGATCCGTGAGACGCACAAGCGCAACTACGAGGCCTACGGTTATCGGCGCTTGTGGAAGGCGCTGCGGCGAGCGGGCGAGCAGGCGCCGCGCTGCCAAATCCAGCGGCTGATGCGCGAGAACGGGATTCGGGGTGCGAAGCGGCGTGGCAAGCCGTGGCGGACGACCCGACGCGACGTGGCGGCCAGGCGCCGCCCAGACCTCGTTGGGCGCGACTTCACGGCCGCCCGACCGAACGAGTTGTGGGTCTGCGATTTCACGTATCTGCGCAGCTGGGAGGGCGTGTTGTTCTTTGCGTTCGTGATCGACGTGTTCAGCCGGATGGTCGTCGGTTGGCAGCTCGCCGCGAACATGCGCACCACGCTCGTCTTGGACGCGCTACGAATGGCACTCGGGCTCCGAGCGCCCGGCGCCGACGTCCAGCTGGTGGCTCACAGCGACATGGGATCGCAATACACGTCGTTTGACTACACGCAGGTCCTCGATGACCATGACGTGCTCGCGTCGATCGGATCGGTCGGCGACGCCTACGACAACGCGCTCGCCGAATCGTTCGTTGACTCCTACAAAACCGAGCTGATCGCCGATCGTGTCTGGGTCTCACGCGCCCAGGTCGAGCTCGCGACCGTCGCCTACGTCGGCTGGTTCAACAACGACCGCCTGCACTCCGCGCTCGGTGACATCCCGCCAGCCGAGTTCGAGCTCGAGCACGCGCTGGCGCTGACGCCGGCGCTGTGTTCCGCGGATCTCGCCGAGACGGCCCTGCGGGCCGCTCAGCTCGACCGCGGGGGTGCCTGCGCAGAACAAGGAAGTCATGACCACCAGAACAAAGAGCAGCAGCGCTAGCGACCAGCACCGCCAGCGCCGGCGCGCTGCGCGCGCCTCACCGACCTATCATCCGAACCCACCAAACACAGCCTCCGTCCAACCCGGTCCGTCTCACTCACTCCTCGAGCGTCCACCAGGGGATCGCGAGGCGCTCGGCGACGCCGACGAGCGCGAACAGCGCCACACCGATCACGGCGAGGACCACGACGGCGGCGAAGACGTCGCTCGTCGCGGTCTGGGAGCTGTAGCTGAGCACCAGATAGCCGAGGCCGCTCGACGCGCCCGCCCACTCCGCGACGACCGCCCCGATCACGGCGAACGCCGCCGCGACGCGCAACCCGCTGAAGACGTAGGGCAGCGCCGAGGGCAGCCGCGCGACCCGGAAGATCTCCCAGCGCCGCGCCCCGAGCGTCCGCAGCAACCCGACGAGCTCGCCGTCGG
>DATAWT010000071.1:0-9933 GCA_036267075.1 Solirubrobacteraceae bacterium | reverse complement strand
AACGTGATCAGCGCGACGCCAGAGCCACATGGCGCCGACATTGAGGTAGGTACCGGGCGAGAACGAGGATGCCTGGAACTCGACTACACCGACCCACCAGGCACGGTCGTCGAGCCAGACCCGGGACCGCCTTTTCTGTCGGAGGCCCATCGGCCGAAGGACCTCGCGAGCCGCCGTGGTGAGCAACTTGCTGTGCGGAGGCTCGCGCGCCATCGGCCATATTGTCCTCCATCCCAGAGTGTCGGATCCGCGTGAAAGCAGGAGCGCGTCGGTTAGCGGTCACCCTGGTGAGGGGAGACCCAGACGGTCGGCGAGTTGGCGTGGCGTGAGCACGGGCAGTCCGCTCGTTCCGGCGTCGAGCAGGTGCCGGTCTCCCGAGACGACCGCGTCGGCTCGCTGCGCTTGAGCGAGGGCGAGCAGGTAGTCGTCGTCGGGATCGGCCGTCCTCAGCTGGCCGGGATCCGCGTCGTGGAACATCTGCGCCCGATCGAGCAACATGGCGAGATACGCCGCGGCGCGACCGTCGGCGGCGTGCTCGGCGAACCGCTCGCGACCGAGTACCTCGGTCAGCTCGGCGATCAGCGTTGGCGAGACGATGATCTCGAAGGTCCCGTCGAGGAAGGCATCGACGAGACGCGCGGGTGCAGCCTTCGTCGGGGAGATGAACGCGGAGACCAGGACGCCGGGGTCGATGACGACCCGCGTCACGCTGCGCTGCGACGCTCGCGTCGCATCGCATGCAGTTCATCGTTGGCGAGCCGCATGGCTTCCTCCTCGGAGAGCCCGCCGATCGCTTGCGAGACCTCGAGCGCGCGGCGACCCAAGTAGAACCGCATCGCGCGTTCGGCGACCTCGCCGTCCGCAGTGCTCGGCGCCGATTGCATCGCTTCGCGCGTCTGGGCCAGCAGACCGGCGTCGACGTCGATCGTCTTCGTGTCGCGAGCTGCGCTCATCACATCAGGCTACCAGCGGGCGCCGCATCAACTGGCGCGCGAAACAGAAGCGCAGCCGCCGCCGCGTCGTTGGCGATATCCGCCCCGCTCCGGCCCACCAGGAGCCGGAGAGCCGTGTTCCCTACGTGTTCCCAACTCGGGGAATTTCAGCGCACTTCAGCGCACTCAAGCGACCTGAAAAGCCCCGAAAACACTGGAGAAGCTGGAGTCAGCCGACACTCATAATCCGTCGGTCCCAGGTTCGAGTCCTGGCCGGCCCATCACTGCTGCGACCGTCGAGCTTGCGCTCGCGAGGCGTTGCCCGGACTCGGAAATCCGCCGCTGATTCGGGGAGCGGCGCCGCATGTTGCTTCACCTCGGGCGCAACGCTGCCGATGCGGACCTTGATGAGTGTCTCGGTGGCCGCCCGGCCGGCTGTCCGCCGGATCGCGCCGCTATCGCAGCGGGCCGCGTTCGTCGCGCTGCTGGCCATCGTGGCGATCGTCCCGCGCGTTTGGCTCGCGCCATTTCCTGCGGTTGCCGACGCCTGGTCGCTCTTGCCGCTCGCCGGGCTCGTGTTGGTCGTTCTCGTCGACGTGCGCCGGCCGTGGCAGGTTGTCCACCTCGATCTCGTTGTCCTCCTGTCGCTGATCGTCCCGATCGCGTTTGCGGGCGGATCGCGGTGGGTGTGGTCGATGCTCGTGCTCTATCCCCAGCTTGCGTATCTCGCCGCGCGCATGTTCGTGCTCGCGCGAACGCGCCAGGTGCCGATCGCGGGGCTGCGATCGCAGCTCCCGCTCAACTGGCTGGCTGCCGGGATGCTCGCGCTGCTTGCGGTGCACGTCGCCTGGGAGGTCCCTGCCGGTACCTACATGGACGTTGCCCACGACAGCATCCAGGGCGCGCTGCGCATCATCCATGGCGCGCCGCTTTATGGCGGAGCGTCCGGGAGCGCAACCTACGGCCCCTCGAACTTCCTCGCCTACGTGCCGTTCGCCGGGCTCGTGGCGGACGGCCAGACTGCGTCGCGCCTTGCGACGCTGGTCTTCACCATGCTCACGGCGCTGTTGCTGTTCCTGCTCGGGCGTCGCGAGCGTGGAGCGGATGTCGGCGCGCTACTCGCATTCTGCTGGCTCGCCCTGCCGTTCACGCTCTACGAAGACGCAACCGCCTTCAATGACTCGCTCGTCGCAGCTTCGCTCGTCGCGACGCTGCTGTGCTTGCGCCGAGCCGGGTCCGCCGGCGCGGCGGCGGCGGTCGCGGGCTGGACGAAGTTCTCCCCGCTGGCGCTCGTACCGCTGCTGGCGATCCGTCGCCCTCGTGGCGATCGTGTGCGGTTCGCCGCGGCCTTCGCGGCGGCGACCGTCGTTCTTTTCGTCCCCGCGTTTGCGCACTCGACACCCGCGGCCTTTTTGTCGCAGTCCTTCGGCTACCAGGCGACGCGCGTCCAGCAGAACACGATCTGGGCTGCCCTGTCGCTCTCGTGGTCACACGGCGCGCACTGGCTCCTCGCCGTATCGGCGGTGCTGCACGCGCTGACGATCGGCGTCGCGGTCGCGGCTGCCCTGCTGCTACCGCGCCTGTCGCGGCGCGACGACCTCGCCGGGATCGCGGCGGCCTCGGCCACGATCCTGCTGCTCTTCGAGCTCAGCCTCAACGACTTCGCCTATAGCTACATCCTCTGGTTCGCACCGCTTGTGCTGATCGCGCTCGTCCTCGGCCAACGCCCCGGCGAGCGCGCGCACTTCAGCGCGGTGAGGGGCCATCCGGATACGGCTGTCCACGCCGAAGAAGTCTGATCCCTCAGGCGCGGCGCTCGAGCTGGCGTTCGCCAGCCGCTACGCCGACGCCTCCGCCATCTCGCGCTCGCCACGGCGCTGTCGGGGTGCGATCGCAAGCGTCCGTGTCGCCCGCGGCGCGAGCGCGACGAGCAGGAGCGCGACGCCGATCGCGCCGCCGACGCCGAGCACGCCGCGGGCACCGAACGCGCCGGCCAGCGGCGCGGCGATGAAGTAGCCGACGGGGAGCAGTGCGAGCGAGCCCATCCAATCCCACGCGCTGACACGCGACAGAAGGTGGGCCGGAATATGGCGCGCGAGCGCCGTCTCCCACCAGACGCCGAACAGCGAGAAGCCAAAGCCGGTCATCAGCGCGGTCGCGCCGACAGCGGGGATCGGCGCCCCGAGCGCAAGCAGGGCGTTCTGCGCCGGCCACGTGAGTACCAGCAGAATCCCGACGCGCAGCGGATGCTCGGGTCGCCAGCTGATGCCAACGATCGACCCGATCACCGCTCCCGCGCCGGCGAGTCCCTCAAAGAGCCCGAATACCGTGGCGTGCCCGTAGACACTCCGCGTCACCGATGGGGCGAGGGCGTACCACTGCGAGAACACGCACAGCAGGGCGCCGGCGAAAACGGCAACCGTCACCCACAGCCAGGACCGCGAGCGCACCTCCCGCCAGCCCTCGCGCAGCTCCACAAGGACGCTGCTGGAAGCCTGGGTCACCGCGGCGGCGGCGGGTGCCACCCGTACCTGCAGCAGCAGCGCCGCGCTGATCACGAACGTCGCCGCGTCGCATGCGAACGCGGCGCCGGCACCGGCGGTGAGCACGAGCGCCGTCGCGACGGCCGGGCCGAGGAGGAAGGCGAGGTTGGACGTGGCGCCTGTCAGCGCGCGCGCATCCTGGATCTGCTCGACGGGCACCGTCTGGGGCAGCAGGCCGGTGTAGGCGGGCTGGAAGAACGCCTCGGCAGCTCCGAACAGCGCCTCGATCGCGATCAGCTCCCACAGTCGCAGCTCGCCCGTCAGGATCAGCGCCGCGAGCGTTCCGTGAAGCACTGCGCGCAGGACATCGGTGACCAGCATGATCCGCTGGCGCGGGAGGCGATCCGCCCACACGCCGCCGAACAGCAGAAGCGCCACCAGGGGCACCGTCGCGGCACCGAGCACGAGGCTCAGATCCGTAGGCGACCGCGTCCGCTCCGTGATGAACAGCGCGAGCGCGACAACGACGAGACGGTCCCCGACCACGCTTGCGGCCTGGCTGAGGAACAGGTATCTGAAGTTTCGGTGGCGCAGGACGCGCAGGTGCGAGCTCATGGGCACTCTCGACGGGAACGGGCGGGACAGGAGGTGCCGGCGCGGGCATCAGGCGGCGCCGGCGGGTGCTGCAGCGTTCAGGGTCGAGGCGTGACAAGCATCGCCGTCCGAGCCTAGCACGGCGCAGACGGTACGAAAACCACCACTGCCGGGTAGTGGGTCGACCCTAAAATCCGGCGTCATGCCCGGCCGCAGGATCGACCGGTTTTCAAGAGGTGGAGGGCTCGCGCTCGGTCTGCTGGTCGCTGGCATCCTCGCCGGGACCGCGGGCGCCGCCCAGGGCGCCCCGGCGCACGCGGCTGCCAAGACCCAGGCGGTTGTCGTTCGCGGGAGCGGCGCCGACCGCGGCACCTACGAGGTGATCGTGGGGGTTCGCTCGCGGAGCGGGCTTGCAACCCACGTCAACGTCTACCTGGCCGGCAAGGCGCCGCACGCTCTCGTGGCGCGGTCGCTGTGGGGAGCGCGAACGAAGTTTCGCGTCAAGCTGACCGGTAAGCGCCTGACCGTCCGCGCCGTGAGCACGCCGCCGGGCGTCGACGTCCGCACGAAGCTGGTCCGCGTCGACACGACCCCGCCGACGCCGGCAGCCGAGGGCCAGGACCCGACGAGCATTCCCGTCTCCACACCCGCCTCGACGCCCACCACGACACCGACGACGACACCGCCCACCACGACGCCGACAACGCCCCCGGCACCGACGATCGCTCCGCCGACGCCGCCGGCCGGCCCCTATCAGACGCTCTTTTGGCAGGACGACTTCACGCAGGACTACGCCACCGGCGGAAGCGCACCCAATCAGCTGCCGAATCCAAGCGCCTGGAGCTTTGACACGTGGGGCGGCTGCGGCGACAACACGCTCTCAACCAACGTCGCACCCGGCGATCCAACAGCCTCTCGCTACGCCACCCTTACGCCGTCTGGCCTCGCCCTCAACGCGATCGAGACGAGTCCCGGACAGTGGACGTCGGCGCAGATCGACACGATCGGCCACCACTCCTTCATTCCCGGATCGACGATCCAGGCGCGCGTTTACATGCCGACGGGATCAGGTCTCTGCCCGGCCTTCTGGATGGTCAGCGACAGCACCACCAACGATGGCGAGATCGACATCGTCGAGGCACCGAGCTTCGTCGGCGAGCAGTCCCCGCTGACCGCGTTCTTCACGCTGCACGGGCCCGGTCCCGTTTCCCAACAGTGGGAGGAGGACGAATCGTCGATCAACCTCGCCGGCTGGCACACCTACGCGATCACCTGGTCGACCAACGCGATCACCTGGAGCATCGACGGAACGCCCTACGCGACCGCCACTCCGTCCGCGCTTATTCCGGGTGCGAGCTGGTCGACCTACATCAGCAGCTTCCACATCATCTTCGACCTCGCCGTCGGTGGCTGGCCCTGCAGCGACGACTCCGTTGGACCCAACTGCTCGCCGCCGTCATCGGCAACGATGTACGTTCAGTGGGTCCGGGCGTGGACCTGAGCGGCGCTCACCACAAGCCGCGATGAGGCGGCCGTAGAAGGCCGTTGACGGCGCTGCGGCGCTCCGGATGGACGAGCCACTCCGGATGGACGAGCCACTCCGGAGAGGCAAGCCGCGAAGCTGTCCGGCGGGACCCAGCTGCGTCGCGGTCATCGGCGACGATGCTGGTTCAGTGGTCCGGGCGTGGACCTGAGCACGGTGCGGCGGCGCTCCGGGGCTACGAACCGCTTCTGACAGACGAGCCACTCCGGAGAGGCAGGCCGCGACGCCGAGCGGCGGGACCTGACGGCTCGTCGCCGTCATCGGCGACGATGTACGTTCAGTTGGCCCGGGCGTGGGCTTGGGCGGCGCTCACCAAGAGCCGCGATGAAGCGGCCGTAGCAGGCGGTTGACGGCGCGGCGGCGCTCCGGATAGACGAACCATTCCGCGAGGCAGGCTGCGAAGCTGCGCGGCGCGAGCGCCATTGCCAGGAACCAGGCGCAGAAGACCGCGCGCATCGGCGGCCGAACGTCGTAGCGGCGCAGCGCCGCCGTTACGCCGGCGATCGCCAGACGGGTGCGCCCGCGCTCGATTGCGGTCGCGTCGGCAAGCCGCGCGGCGATCAGCTGGTGCGCGATGTCCGACACGGAGCCGCCGCGCGGGCGGGGCAGGCCAAGCCGAATCGCCAGGCCCTCGAGGTGACCGGCGGTCACCCGTGCCTTGCGGATCGTCGCTCCCACGCGCTCCAGATCGAGCGGTGCACCGTCCTGGTGCTGGAAGGCGTTCGCTGCGTGTACGCGGCGATAGGAGCCTGCGTGATCCATCGAGACGACCGGCCCGAGCAGCGCCGTGAGGTGCTGCAGGTAGGAGTCTGCCCCGATCCGGTATTCGGCCTCGGGCATCGGCATGATTGCGCCGAGGTGTTCCACCGAGAACGCGTTTCCGCTCATCGCCATCCAGGTGATGTCGAAGGGGAAGGAGAGCTCCGCGCGGCGCATGTCACCGCGCGGCAGCGGAATGTGGTTCGGGGGTATCTCGCGCCCGCTCGACTTGCCCTGCGAGTCGATCAGCTCCATCGGCCACTGGATCTTGGCCGCCTGCGGCTCTGCGATCGCGGCCACGGCGACGCGGGCGGCGATGTCGCTCATCAGCATGTCGTCGGCGTCGAGGAAGATCACGAGGTCGCCGCCCACGCGTGCGAACCCCGCGTTCAGAGCCGAGGCCTGGCCGCCGTTGTCCTTGTAGACGGCTGTCACGCGGTCCTCGTAGCGCGCGATGACCGCGCGCGAGTCGTCGGTCGAGCCGTCGTCGACCACGATGACCCGCACGAGCGGATGCGTCTGCGCGAGCGCGCTCTCGATGGAAGCACCGAGGAAACGCCCATAGTTAAAGCAGTTGACGACCACGTCGACTGCGAGCTTCGCGCCAGAACGAGTAGGCGTCCAGTCGGGCAGCAACCGACTGGACGCTAGGGGTTCAATACCGCTCGTCGTAGCCGAGTTGCGGTCTACGGAGCTTCCCCCTCCGAGTCCACGCATGATGCGTTGACGGCGGCTCAGCCGCCGACTATCACGACCGGCCCGCGGATCAGGAGGCCGCCCTTGCGCTTGCGACGCGGCGCCCCAGGCGGCGTGCTGCGCGTCAGCGCGAGGCCGCTGACGAAGGTCTGCGGTCGCTTGCCGGACGTCGTGACCTTGATCGAGACGTTCACAATCAGGCGCTTCTTGCCGCGAAGCAGCTTCTCGCCGGCGGCGGTGAGGGTGGTCTTGATCTTGGCGAGGCCCTTGGCTGCCATGTGGAAGCGGAACCGCGCGACGAGCGTGCCCTTGCCGTGCCGAGCGGGATAGACCAGCGAGCCCGTGCCGTGGCATGCCGTGGTGCAGGCGATCTCCATCGAGAGCGACTTCCCGTTCAGCAGTCCATAGGCCGGGAAGACGACGGGCACGGTGCTGACGAAGCCGCAGCCTCCGTGGCACTGCCGGCTCGCACCGCCGCTGCCGCGCTGGCCAGCCGGGCTCCCTGCTGCTCCCCCCGAGCCGCCGCTGCCCGGCGTTCCGGCCGTAAGCGTCGTGTCGAGAGCAAGCTGCGTGCTCGAGCTCCCGTCGGCCTTGAAGACGGCGTAGCTCGGGCCGCCCGCGCCGGCACCGCCTGCGCCGCCGACGCCGCCGTTGCCGCCGGAGCCGCCGTCGCCGCCCGCGCCCTCGCTGGGGACGCCGTTGGTCGCGCCGTTGCCGCCGTTGCCGCCGGAGCCGCCGTTGCCGCCCGTACCACCGTTGCCGCCGGTCCCGCCGTTACCGGCTGTGACCGAGCTGGCGCTCTGAACCGAGATCGTCGAATTGCCGCTCAGGTAGATGCCGAAGGAGCCGCCGCCGCCGATTCCGGCGCCGCCGCCGGTTCCGCCGCCGCCGCCGCCACCGCCGCCTCCGCCACCGTTACCGGAGCCGTAGACGACCGCGGCACCGGCCAAGGCCACGTTGCCGAAGCCGCCGCCGCCGCCGCCGCCGCCACCACCACCACCGCCGGGCGTGCCGTTGGCGCCGTCGCCCCCGTCACCGGTCGTCCACGTGTCGCCGGCGCTGAGAGGATTCGCGCCGGCGGCGCCGTTCGTGCCACCGGTGCCCGCGGCGCCTGGCTTGCCGTTCGAGCCGGGGTTGCCATCGCCGTTGGGGTTATAGAAGCCGTTTGCGCCGCCGTCGCCTTGGTCGGCAACCGGCGCGGCGCCGAAGGAGGTCGACCCAAGCCCGCCGTAGTAGAGGCCGATCAGCTCCGGCTTCTTCGTCTTGCTGTTGAACGATTCGGGGCCGCAAGCCTTGGTCGCTCCGCTGCCGGTGCAGCCCTGGAGCGTGCTCGAGCCACCGGTGTTGCCGTAGCCGCCAAATCCGCCGTCTCCCGCCGAGGGGCCGGCCGACGGGGTGGGGAGGGAGAGCACGCGGGCGTGAAGCGCCGGGTTGTGCTTGTAGACGGGGCTGTAGCCGTAGTAATAGGGGTTGCCGTTCGCGCCGGTGCCGGCGGCGCCGCCGACGCCGTCGACGGTCGCGCACGTCGAGCCGCCGGAGGAGAGGCACTTGGCGACGACCTCCGCGGGCGTCTCGCCGGCCCCGCCGGTGCCGCCTGCGTTTCCAGCTGCGCCGGCCGATCCCCTGGCGCCGTTCGCCCCGCTCAGGCCGTTGCCGGCCACGACCTCGACACCTGCGAGGGTGAGCGAGGAGCCGGCGATGGCGCGGACGCCGTAAGCCGAAGTCGAGTTGGTTCCACCGGCCTGGCCGACAAGGTTGAGGTCCTCGAGGAGCACGCCGGTGGCGCCGTTGGCGAGCACTGCCTGCGGGGCGCCTGAGATCGTCGTCGGCGTGGCCGGGTTGAGCGTCGCGATCCAGCTCGTCGGATCGAACCCGCCGTAGATCTGGATGCCGTTGTCAGCCGAGGCGAGCGACAGGCCACCGCTGTAGTTGCCCTGGGCGAGACGGATCTGGTCCTTCGCGCCACCCGAGGCCTCGACCAGGTCGACCGCCTGCTGCGGGGTGAGGACGGGAAGCGCCTGCGTACCCGGGTTTGAGTTGTTGCCGCTCGGCGACACGAACACCGCGAGCGCCGGCGTGCCGGCAACCGGCAGCGCGAACGTCGCGCTGACGACCGTGTTGGCGGTCACGTTCGCCAGCGTGCAGACCACGGGGGTTCCGCTGCACGTGGCACCCGAAAGGCCTGCGAGGGAGAAGCCCGGATCGGGGGTGATCGTCAGCGTCACGGTGTCGCCGACCGCGACGACGCAGCTGGTCGCGTTCTGGCAGCCCGCGGCCGGGTTTGCGTCGCTGAGCGTCACGGCGCCCTCGGGCCCGCTGTTGGCAGTGACGTTGATCGTCGGCGTCAAGAAGAACGACGCGCCGTCCGTCTCGGCCTTCGCGGCCGTGAAGGTGCACGGATTCTGGGTGCTCGAGGCGCAGGAGCCGCCGGTCCATGCCGACCACTGATTTCCGGCGTCGGGCGTTGCCGTGATCGTGATCTTGTCGCCGACGTCGGCGAGGCAGCTCGTGACGCTGGCGCAGGAGGCGTCGGCCGTGTTGGCGTCGGTGACGGTCACCTTGCCGTTACCCGCGGAGCTCGTGCTGATCGTGATCGTCGCAGCGAAGTCGGCGGTGTCGGTTTCGGCCGTTGCGAGAGCGGTGAAGGTGCACGGGTTTGCGAGCGCCTTGCAGCTACCGCCCGAGGCCCAGCCGCTGAAGCGGTTGCCGCTGGTGGCGGTGGGCGTGATGGTGATCGCGTCGCCGACGTCGGCGAGGCAGCTCGTGACGCTGGCGCAGGAGGCGTCGGCCGTGTTGGCATCGGTGATCGTCGCGGTTCCGTTGCCGCTTGCGGCGGCTGTGATCGTGACGGTCTGAGCGAAGTTGGCGGTGTCGGTCTCGGCGTTCGCCGGCGCGTTGAACACGCACGGGTTAGTGACGGCCGTGC
>DATAWT010000070.1:0-25204 GCA_036267075.1 Solirubrobacteraceae bacterium | reverse complement strand
GCACGTCTCGATCGCCACCTGCGCGGTGTGCGCAAGCTCCTTCGCAGCGGCGTCCGAAGCCTTGCCCTTCTGATTGATGAAGGACGGAATCGCAATCGCGGCAAGAATGCCGATGATCAAAATCACGACCAGCAGTTCGATAAGGGTGAACCCTCGTTCATCCCCAGCGCGCTGGCGGAGCCTGTACAGCATTGAATCCTCCTGGATCCGAGTTGTATGAATCGGCGCCAGCGCCACACACGACCACAGTCACCCTTCGGTGCTGGCCTTCCTTGCCAGACGTATCGACTCAGGCCCTCGGAAACTTGAGCCTTTGCAGCGATCCTTACGGTGGATCGCGAGCCCGTCTCAGGCCGGTTCGCGCTCGCCGCCCTCGGCTCTCCAGTGCGCCTGGGCGTCGTGGTCGCGCAGATACAGCCCACGCCCGTCACACCACGGGCAGGGCAGCTCGTGCGGCTCGCCGCCGAGGTTCGAAACGACCGTTCCGACACCTCGGCACGCGCTGCAGGGCTGGGGCTCGGCAGGAGGAGTGGCTTCCTCGCTCACGCAGGCGAGCCTAGTCGAAGCTCCGCGCAAGCGGCGCGGCAGCCGTGCGATCATCCGCCTCCCCGTGGCCGTGGCAGCCTCTCAAGCGCGGTCGCGCATGCCGCGCCAGCTTTCCGCGATCTGTGCCCTGGTCCTGCTCGCGGGACTCGCGGCGGCGCTGCGCCTGTGGTCGCTGAGCGCCGTCCCGAGCGACCCCTTCTATGACGCGGCGGTTCGCAGCATGCCGCTGTCGCTGCACAACTTCCTGCTCGGCGCCTACGACCCGGGCGGAAGCCTCGCGGTCGACAAGCCGCCGCTTGATCTGTGGCTGCAGGTGCTGAGCACCCAGCTGCTGGGCTTCACCTCGTTCGCGCTGAAGCTGCCGCCGGCGATCGCCGGGACGGCCGGGGCGCTGGTGCTCTACGACGCCGTCCGCCGGGTGTTCGGTCTCGCCGCCGGCGTCGCGGCGGGAGTCGCCCTCGCGGTCCTTCCGATCGCCGTGCTGAGTGCGCGCAGCGACACGATGGACTCCGTCTCGATGCTGCTCAGCGTCATCGCGCTGTGGTCGCTCGTGCGCTTCGCCCACGGCGGGCGGCGGCTTCGCTGGTGCCTGCTTGCCGCGGCGGCGATGGGGCTCGCCTTCGAGGTCAAGCTGTTCGAGGGCCTCGTCGCGTTGCCGGCGCTACTCCTGTTCGGGCTGCTCGTGAGCCGCGAGCGTCGCCTGGTGCGCCTTGCGGCGAGCAGCGCGGTGTTCCTCGTCGTCGCGCTCGGCTGGCTGACGACGATGACCCTGCTGTTCCCCGCCTCGCAGCGCCCCTACGCGATCGGCTCGACGGACGGCAGCGCCTGGAACGCGGCCTTCGTCTTCAACGGCTATGACCGGATCGCCGGGGCCTCGACCCAGCCGGCGCTGAGCGCCCAGCTCTCGCCGGGCCAGCTCAAACCCGCCAACAACAGCGAGGTCGCGCGCTCGGCGGTGCCGATCGGCGCGCCGGCGCTGCTTCGCCTGTTCGATCACAACGGGCCGCTGTCGGGCCTGCGCCTCGGCTTCCTGCTGCTGCTGGCGCTGCTGCTCGGCGTTCCCGCGCTGGCGTGGGCGATCGCGCGCCCGCGCGGACCCGATGGCGGCATCGAGCGCGCATTCGGCGCGGCGCTGCTCGTGTGGCTGGTGATCGGAGTCGTCCTGTTCAGCGCGATGGCGCGCCTTCACCCCCGCTACACCGAGGGCTTCACACCGGCCGTCGCCGCCGCCGCCGGGATCGGCTGTGCCTGGGCGCTTCGCGACGGCCTCTGGCAGCGCGTCCTCACGGTCGCCGGCGCCGTCGGGCTGGCGCTCTACGGGCGCTGGCTGCTCGACGGCTCGAGCACCACCTGGCGACTCACCGCAGCCGGAGCGATCGCCGCCTGCGTCGCGCTGCTGCTGCCGGCCGCGCGCCTGCGGCTGCCGCTCCTGAGCGGCGGGCTCGCGCTCGCCGCGCTGGCGCTCCCGCTTCAGGTCGATGCGAGCCTGATCTCAAACCATGAGTTCGACAGCGGCCGAACGGGGGCGCTCAGCAACGCTTACGTGCACGACATCGGCTCCTACATCGCCGCGCACGCGCCCGCAGCGCGCTACGAGTTCGCGGCGGCCGACCCGACCGAGGTCGCCGCGCTGATCGTCGCCGACCGCCGGCCGATCCTCTCGCTGACCTCCTACGACGAGCACGAGCTGCTGCCGATCAAGCGTCTGCGCGCGCTCGTTTCAAGCGGGCAGCTGCGCTTCGCGGTGCTCGACGGCGGCTGCGGCCGCGGCGCCGCAGCGGCGCTGTTGCCGGGCTGCTCGGCGGGCGCGGCCTGGGTGCGCGCGCACGGCAGCGACGTGTCGCGACGTGCCGGACTTCCCCACGCGGGCGTCCTGTATCTATTACGGACGCGTTAGAGGCGCGCGCCGCCACAGTGCGGACGCGCTAGCGTCGTAGGCCGTGAGCACCACTCAGCAGAGCTCCCCCAGCCTCTCGATCCTCGTCGTCGATGATGAGGCGTCGCTGCGCGACACGCTGACGCACTCCTTCACGCGCGAGGGCCACACCGTCCAGGCCGTGGCCGACGGCAACGCTGCTATCGAGGCGGCCAGCTCCGACGCCTTCGACGTCGTGCTGCTCGACGTCGCGCTCGGGCAGGGCCCGAACGGCTACGACGTCTGCAGGACGCTGCGGGCGCGCCGCAACGTCGTCCCGATCATCATGCTGACGGCGCTCGACAGCGAGGCCGACGCCGTGCAGGGGCTCGAGGCCGGCGCCGACGACTACGTCACCAAGCCGTTCGGTCTCGCCGAGCTGCGCAGCCGCATCCGCGCGGTGCTGCGGCGGTCCGGGCCCCGCTCGATGGGCGGCGAGCGCGTCGAATGCGGTCCGGTCACCCTCGACCGCGGCCAGCGCGAGGTGACGCTCTCGGGAGCGCCCGTGCGCCTGACCTTCTCGGAATTCGAGCTGTTGGCGTGCCTGATGAACGAGCCGGGGCGGCTGTTCAACCGCCAGGAGCTGCTGCGCGCGATCTGGGGGGACTCGGCCTACCGCGACCCGCGCGCGATCGACGTGCACATCCGCCATCTGCGCGAGAAGCTCGAGGCGGTGCCCGAGGAGCCGCGGCTGATCCTCACGGTGCGCGGCGCGGGGTATCGCTTTGCCGAGCACTAGGGGACATCCGCTCCACGCCAAGCGGGCGGGCAGGCGCGGTGGCCACTGACCGCTTGCGCCTGCGGCGCGCCGTCGCGCCGCGCCAGGAGGCGACGGAGGCCCAGCGCAAGCCGCTCCACTTCGGGCTGCGCCCGCGGCTGCTTGGCGCGCTCCTGCTGACGGCTGTGGTGTCGCTCGGAGCGGCCGCGGTGACGCTGCTCACGCCCCTGAAGTCGCACCTGCGCAGCGACGCCTTCAGCGTCCAGGAGGCCTTCGTCGGCGGCGCCAAGGTGACCTTCGGGCACATCCCGCTCGACCCGGGCAATACCCTGAACGTTCGCGCCATCCGAGAACAGGCGAGCCGCCTCTACCGCCAGAACAACAAGCTCGTGCGCGTCGTCGTCTGGTCGCCTTATCCGCATCCGCGCAGGGTCGCCGACTTCCCGCCGGACTTCCCGCCCGAGCGCGACGCCGGCGCCTCCTCCGCGCTCGCGCAGAGGGCCGCTGCAAGCGGCGGCCACCGGCCGCAGAAGGCGGAGATCCAGGGCGTCGGGGCGGTCGCGGAGAGCTACTTCGAGAGCGGGAAGCTGCTCGTGCTAGAGATCTTCAAGCCGCTCGACTTCGTCGACCAGGCCGACGACGTCGTTGCCTCCGCGTTCCTCGACGCCGCGCTCGCCGGCCTTGCCGTCGCGTTCGTGCTCGGGATCGCGCTGTCCTCGCGGCTGCTGCGGCGGCTGCGCCTGCTTCAGACGGCCAGCCGCACGCTCGACGAGCGCGACCTCGGCACGCTCGTCGTGCCCCACGAGCGCGTGTCGGATGAGATCGGCGAGCTTGCGCGGGCCTTCGCGACGATGCACGAACGGCTGCGCCAGCAGGAGGACGCGCGGCGGGCCTTCGTCGCCAACGCGTCGCATGAGCTGCGCACGCCGCTGACGTCACTGGACGGGATGCTCGAGCTGCTCGCCGACGACCTCGTCAGCGACCCGATCGACATCGACGACGCGCGCGAGCGCGTCGCCGCGGCGCAGCTGCAGTCGCGGCGGCTGCGCGGGTTGGCCTCGGACCTCCTCGACCTGAGCCGCCTCGACGCCGCGGTCGAGCTTCGCAGCGAGGCCGTCGAGCTCGGCGAGACCGCGCGCGCGGTGGCTGCCGAGTTCGACGCGCGCGCACGCGAGCGCCACGTCTCGGTCACCCTCGATGAGAGCGGCGGGCAGTCCTGGGCGCAGGCCGACCCTGGTAGCGTCGCCCGGATCGTGCGCATCCTGCTCGACAACGCGCTCTATGTAGCGCCGCCCGACTCGACGGTCGCGATCCAGGTCGGTTCAAACGGCGCCGCAGTGGCCATCTCGGTGTCCGACGAGGGTCCCGGGGTGCCGCAGGACGAGCGCGAGATGATCTTCGAGCGCTTTCGCCGCGGTCAGACGCGCAGCGACGAGGGCGGCTTCGGGCTCGGCCTGGCGATCGGCTCCGAGCTCGCCGCGCGGATGGGCGGACGCCTCGAGCTGACCGACGGCGACGGTCAGCGCGGGGCGACTTTCCGCCTGGCGCTGCGCGAGGTCGCGGACTGATGGCGCTCGAGGGCTTCGTCAGGCGCGTTCGGGCGATCGGACGCTTCGGGATCGACACGGAGTTCGTCGGCGAGGGCCGCTATCGCACGCTGCTGTGCGTCGTGCAGGTCGTCGTCAGCGACGAGGAGGGGCTCGAGGTCGTCGTCCTCGACGCGCTCGATGAGGCGACCGACCTGCAGCCCCTCGCGGGTCTCCTCGCCGAGCCGGCGATCGAGGTCGTCGTGCACGCCGGACGCCAGGACATCGCGCTCCTGCGGCGCTTCATCGACACGCCCGTGACGCACATCTTCGACACCCAGATCGCCGCCGGGTTCGCCGGCCTCTCGGCACAGGCCGGCTACGACACGCTGCTGCGCGAGGTGCTCGGCGTGCGCGTCCAGAAGACGGCGAGCTACACGCGCTGGGATCGCCGGCCGCTTGACGCCGAGCAGCTCGCCTACGCCCGCGAGGACGTCCTTCACCTGCTCGATCTCGCCGTCGAGCTCGAGCGGCGCCTCGAGGCCCATGACCGCGTCGGGTGGGCGCTTGAGGAGTGCCGCTACCTCGAGGGCGTCAGCGACGCACGCGACGTCGACGCGGTCTTCGCGCGCCTGCCGCGAATCAACTCGCTCTCGCCCGCCGCCCGCGCCGTCGCGCGCGAGCTGGTCGCCTGGCGCGAGGAGGTCGCCGAGCGCCAGGATCGCCCCGTCTCGACGGTCCTCAACGACGCCGCCCTCGTCGAGATCGCCAAGCGCGCGCCGCGCACGACCGAGCAGCTCGAGCAGGTCCGCGGCGTCAACCCCGGCAGCCTGCGCCGGCGCGGCTCTGACCTGCTCGCGACCGTCGCCCGGGGCTCGGCGGCGGAGCCGATCCCGGTCACCAGCGAGCGCCACGAGCCGAGCTCGCCGGTCGACGGACCGCAGATCGCGCTCGCCGAAGCGCTCGTGCGCGCCCGCGCGCTCGAGGCCGGCCTCGCCTACGAGCTGATCGCGGCGCGCGCCGACCTGCAGGCGATCGTCTCCTCGGTCCGCTTGGGCCGCGCCGACCCAGACGTCCGGACGCTCGGCGGCTGGCGGCGCGAGCTCGTCGGCGAGGAGCTGCTCGCGATGCTGCGCGGCGAGCGGCGCCTCGCCGTGTCGGCGACCGGGCACCTCGCGATCAGCACGCAGAAGCCGTCGGTCGCCGCGCAGGGCTGAGCGGAACCCGCGCGGCGTCAGGCGTGCCGGCCGGCGTCCGGCGACTGCGCCCAGAAGTCGTCGAGCTTGACGGCGTCGGAGCGCTCGATCAGCCGCGAGACCGCCCACAGCGCGACCGGCTCGTCTCCCTCGTTGCGGTGCGAGCGCGGCGTGCCGGCGGCGACCCTGACCGCGGCCGGAGCGGAGACCTCGCGCACCTCCTCGCCAAAGCGCATCGTCAGCGTCCCCTCGCAGAGCAGGTAGAGCTCCTCGAGCTCGGAGTGGTAGTGCCCGGTCCCCTGCTCGAAGTCGCGGTGCGGCGGCACGCGGATCAGCGTCACGGCCAGCTGCTCGCAGCGCAGCGCCTGCGTCATCGCGCGGAACTCGCCGGGGACGTCGGTCCCGGCGTAGGCGTCCGCGACCTGATCGGCGGAGACGATCGAATAGTCGCTCATGCGGGGGTCCTACCCCCGCGCGGAGATCCCGACACCACGGCGGGCGCCACCCGGGACTGAACCCGCAGCCGGCGCCAGCCGGCGGGGACTCTCAGCCGATCTCGTTGTAGACCTTGAACAGCGGCAGGTACATCGCGATCACGATGAAGCCGACCATGCCGCCGATCACGCAGATCATGACCGGCTCGAGGATCGAGGTCAGAGCCTTGACGGAGGCCGCGACGCGCTCCTCGTAGAAGTCGGCGACCTTGGCGAGCATCCAGTCGAGCTCGCCGGTGCTCTCGCCGACGGCGACCATCTGGCTGACCATCATCGGGAAGACCGGGCTCTCCTTGAGCGGGTCGGCGATCGTGCCGCCGCGCTTGACGGAGTCGATGACGTCGTTCATCGACTCGGCGACGACCGTGTTGCCGGCGCTGCGACCGGTGATGTCGAGGGCCTCGAGCAGCGGCACGCCGGCCGCGGTGAGCGCCGAGAAGGTGCGCGCCCAGCGGGCGATCGAGACCTTCTGGACGATGTCGCCGATCTTGAACGGGATGTTCAGGCGGAAGCGGTCCCACTGGCGGCGGCCCTCGGGCGAGCGCTTCCAGCGGCGGAAGAGGAAAGCGACGATCACGCCACCGAGGATGAAGGCGTACCAGTAGCCGGTCACGGCGTGGGAGACGTCGACGGTGACCTGAGTCATCGTCGGCAGCTGCGCACCCGAGGAGTTCGTCGCGAACTGCTTGAGGACGCCGGCGAAGACGGGAACGATGTAGACGACGAGGACGACCATCACGACCAGCGCGACGCTGATCACGACCGCCGGGTAGACCATCGCGGACTTCACCTGGCGCCGCAGCGACTCCTCCTTCTCGAGCTGGTCCGCGATGCGGACGAGCGAGTCCTCGAGCACGCCGCCGATCTCCCCGGCGCGGATCATCGAGACGAAAAGGGGGCTGAAGACCTTGGGATGGCGGCTCATCGCGACGCTCAGCGCGAGGCCCGCCTCGACGTCCTTGCGGACGGTGACGATCACGGCCTTGAGCTTCTTGACCTCTGTCTGCTCCTCGAGCACGAACAGCGCGCGGAGGATCGTCATGCCCGAGGAGACCATCGTCGAGAGCTGGCGCGAGAAGACCGCCAGGTCGCTGAGCGTGATCCGCTCGAACAGCGTCAGGTTGAGCTCGCGCGAGCCGTGCTTCTCGGCGATGTCGAGGATCACCAGGCCGCGCTGGCGCAGCTGATCGGAGACCGCCTGCTTGCTCTCGGCTTCGACCTGCCCGCGCAGCGACGCGCCGGCCAGGTCCATGGCCTTGAAGGTGTAGGTGCTCACGCGACGAGCGCGACGCCGCCAAGCAGACGGCGAAGCTCCTCCGGAGTGGACGAGCGAGCCTCGGCGAGTTCCGTCGTGATGCGACCCGCGCGCACGAGCGTGGCCAGCGCGGCGTCCATCGACTGCATCCCGTAGGCGGAGCCGGTCTGGATGACCGAGGGGATCTGGTGGATCTTGCCCTCGCGGATCAGGTTGCGCACGGCCGGAGTCGGGACGAGCACCTCGCAGGCGACGCAGCGGCCCGCGCCGTCGGAGGTCGGCAGAAGCTGCTGGGTGACGACGCCCTGCAGGGTGACCGACAGCTGGACGCGGATCTGCGCCTGCTGGGCGGGGGTGAAGACGTCGATGACGCGGTCGATCGTCTGCGGCGCGTCCTGGGTGTGGAGGGTGCCGAAGACGAGGTGACCGGTCTCAGCCGCGGTCAGGGCCGTGCTGATCGTGTCGAGGTCGCGCATTTCGCCGACCAGGATCACGTCGGGGTCCTCGCGAAGCGCGCCCTTCAGCGCCGCGGAGAAGCTGAGCGCGTCGTTGCCCAGTTCGCGCTGGTTGATCATGCAGCGGCGGTGGGCGTGCACGAACTCGATCGGGTCCTCGATCGTGATGATGTGCTCGTCGCGCGTGCGATTGATCTCATCGATCATCGCCGCCAGCGAGGTCGACTTGCCGGAGCCGGTCGGGCCGGTCACGAGCACGATGCCGCGCGGTTTGCGCGTCAGCTCGTGGACGACCGCCGGCAGCCCGAGGTCGTCGATCGGGACGATCTCCGAGGGGATCAGGCGGAAGGCGGCGGCGACGGCGCCGCGCTGGAAGTAGGCATTGACACGGAAGCGGGCCTGGCCGGGGACGACGTAGGCGAAGTCCAGCTGCATGTCGGTCTCAAGACGGCGGCGCTGGTCGGTCGTGAGGATCGAGTAGATGAACTCGCGCGTGTCCTCGGGCGAAAGCTTGGGGAACTCCTCGAGCGCGGTCAGGCGGCCGCGGATGCGCAGCATCGGCGGGACGCCGGCGGTGAGGTGGAGGTCGGAAGCGTTGCGCTTGACGACCTCGAGCAGAATTTGTGAGTACTCGATAGCCATTTGGTTCCGGACACCTATCGGCAAACGGGGCGCCGGACTGAAGCGGTTTGCAGAGCTATTCCGAGTCGATGTTCGCGTTGACCACGCGCGCGATCTCGGCGATCGAGGTCCTGCCCTGCTTGACCTTGTCGAGGCCGTCGTCCTTGAGGCGGTGCATGCCCTGGACGACCGCCATCTCGAGGATCTCATCGCCCGAGCGGCGCTCGAGCGCGAGCGCGCGGATCTCGGCGCTGAGCGTCATCACCTCATAGATGCCGGTGCGCCCGCGGTAGCCCGAGCCGCCACAGTGCTTGCAACCGACGGGCTCGTAGCCCTCGACGTCGAAGCTCGCCGCGTAACCGTATTCGCGAAGCGTCGCCATCGGCAAGAGCACGCGCCGCTTGCAGTGCGCGCAGAGCACGCGCACGAGGCGCTGGGCGACGACGCAGTCAAGCGCGGAGGCGACGAGGAACGGCTCGATGCCCATCTCGATGAGTCGCGTGATCGAGGTCGCGGCGTCGTTGGTGTGAAGCGTCGAGAGGACGAGGTGGCCGGTCAGCGCGGCCTCGATCGCGATCTGCGCCGTCTCGCGGTCGCGGATCTCGCCGACCATGATCACGTCCGGGTCGGCGCGCACGATCGCCCGCAGGCCGGTGTCGAAATGCAGGCCCGCCTTGGCGTTGACCTGGATCTGGGTGATGCCGTCGAGCTGGTACTCGACGGGGTCCTCGATCGTGATGATGTGACGGTCGGGCGTGTTGACGGCGCTGAGCGCCGCGTACAGCGTCGTCGACTTGCCGGAGCCGGTCGGCCCGGTCACGAGCACCGCGCCGTGCGACTGGTTGTAGGCGCGCTCGAAGCGGGTCAGCTCGGACTCCGCCATGCCGAGCGTCGTGAGGTCCATCACGACGGCTTCCTTGTCGAGGATTCGCATCACGACGCCCTCGCCGCGCACGGTCGGCACCGTCACGACGCGCAGGTCGACGCGGTGTCCGTCGACGGTCAGCCCGACGCGGCCGTCCTGCGGCACGCGCCGCTCGGCGATGTCGAGCTCGGCCATGATCTTCATGCGGCTGATCACGCCGGCCGCGAGCCGGCGCGGGATCGAGGTGACGTCGCGCAGCACGCCGTCGACGCGGAAGCGCACGCGCAGGTCGCTGCCGCCGTCGGGTGAGATGTGGAGGTCCGAGGCGCCCTCCTCGACGGCCTGGCCGACGAGCTGGTGGACGAGCCGCACGACCGGGGCGTCGTCGGCCGTCTCGTGCAGCTCGACGACGGCGCCCTCGTCGTCGGCGAGATCGTCGGCGTCCTGGTGGACCTCGCCGACGCGAGCCAGGCGCGAGATGACGTTGGAGATGTCCTCGCTGGTCGTGACGGCGACGCGGATCTGGTAGCCGGTCAGGATCGCGATGTCGTCGATCGCGTGAACGTTGGTCGGGTCAGACATCGCGACGAGCAGGACGCGGTCGCCGACGATCGCCACCGGCAGCGCCTCGTGGCGCTTGGCGACGGCGCTCGTGACGAGGTTCGCGGCCGCCATGTCGACGTTGAAGATGGCGAGGTCGACGTAGTCGAGGCCCTGGCGCTCGGCGAGCGCGATCGCGACGTCCTCGGGGCTGACGACGCCCCGCTCGAGCAGCACGCGGTCGGCCGTCGTGCCGCCCGCCGCGGCGACCTCGATCGCTTCGAGGACCTCCTCGCGGGTGCACATGCCGAGCTCGACGAAGACCTCCGTCAGCGAGCGAAGCGCGCCGCCGCGCCGGCTCGGCGGGCGCACGCCGGCCGTCGCCGCGCCGTTGTCCTCGGGCTCGGGCGCGGGCTCGACGAGCGCCGCGTCGCGCTCGGGATCGCCCGGCGCCGGCTCGAGCGGCGTGGTCGCGCTCGCCGGCCGCTCGCCCAGCGGCGGCGGCGCAGCCTTCAGTGAGGAGACCGACTCAGCCATCAAGCACCCCTTCGGCAGCTGCACGCATCACTTCAAGCGATGCAACGGCGCCGGTCCAGTGCTCAAAGCTCAGCGCACCCTGGCCGACGAGGATCTCGAGGCCGTCGACCGTCGCGATCCCCATTCTGCGCGCGATCGTCACCAGGCGCGTCGGAGTGCTCGAGTACACGAAGTCCACAACCTGCTCATAGCTACCAAGCTCATCGGTTCCCAACGCCAGATCCTCAAGCGTGGCGGCCTCGCTCAAACGTCCGTCCATCCCGACCGTCGTCGTGTTCACGAGCACGCGCGCGGCGCGCGGGCGCTGCACGGCCTCGATGCCGAACTCCTTCGCAAGGGTGCGTGCGCGCTCCGGCGTGCGGTTCCAGACCGCGACCGTGGCGCCTGCCTCGCGAAGCGCCCAGCAGGCGGCGCGCGCGGTGCCTCCCGAGCCGAGCACCATCGCGCTCTCCCCCGCCAGATCGCGCCCGATCGCCGCGATCATGCCGGGCGCGTCGGTGTTCTCGGCGGCGATCGCGCCCTCGCGCGAGAAGGCCAGGTGGTTGGCCGCGCCGATCGCGCGCGCGGCGGGTGAGGCGCTGTCGGCCATCGCCAGCGCGAGGTGCTTGTGGGGCACGGTCACGTTGACGCCGGCGAAGCCCGCGCCCGCCAGCGCGGCGATGATCTCGCCGGCGAGCTGGGGCGGCGCCGGAACGTGCTGGTAGGTCCAGGCGTCAAGTCCCGCCGCGCGCAGTGCCGCGCGCTGCATCGCCGGCGAGCGGCTGTGGAAGACCGGCCAGCCGATCACCCCGAGCCGGCGCGCGCTCAGGGGCACTTCGTCGGCGCGCGGCCGCCGTCTGCGTTGCGCGCCGTGTTGTAGGCGGCGACCTCGGTCTGGAACTCGCTGTAGGTCGTCGCGAAGGCGAGCTTGCCGCAGGTGTTCGGCTTGTCCACGTAGTAGAGGTAGGAGACCGAGGCCGGCGCCGCCGCGGCGACCATCGAGGCGACGCCCGGGTTTGAGATCGGCGTCGGCGGCAGCCCGCTGTGGATGCGCGTGTTGTAGGGGGTGTTGAGCGCCAGCTGGGAGTCGGTCAGCGGCTTGCTGTAGTCGTCCAGGTAGTAGCGCAGCGTGGCGTCGATCCCGAGCGGCATGCCGTCGTGCAGGCGGTTGTAGATGACCGCCGCGACCAGCGCGCGATCGGACGGGACCTCGGCCTCGCGCTCGATCATCGAGGCGATGATCAGGACGTCGTAGCGCGTCAGGTGGTCCGCCTGCGCATGGGCGAAGCTGAGATGGTCGAAGTTCTCCTTGAAGGCCTGAAGCTGCTGGGCGACGAGCGTCTTCACGCTGCCGTGCTGGAAGTCGAAGTAGGTGGCCGGGAAGAGGAACCCCTCAAGCGTGTGCACGGATGTCAGGGCGCCGTAGGTCTGCGGGCGAAGCGCGGCCGAGGGCTGCGATGCCGCAAGGTAGTCGCCGGTCAGCCCGTCGGCCTTGGCGCGGCCCGCGATCTGCGCCCGCGTGTAGCCCTCGGGGATGACGACGCTGACCTGCTTGGGCGGTTTCGTGAGCAGCGCGAGCGCGCCCGAGTAGCTCATGTCGCGCCGCAGCGTGTAAACACCGGGATGGAACTTCGAGCCGTCGCCGTCGAGCGCGATGCGGAGCTTGAAGAAGAAGGAGGAGGCAACGACGTGGTCGGCAGCCAGCTCGCCCGCGATCTGGCTGCTGCCGGCGCCGTGGGCGATCGAGACCGTCACGCTACCGCTGCCGGAGCCCGCGAAGGGCTCCCAGAGCTCCCACGCGAACCAGGCCGCCAAGCCGATCAGCACGAGCGTCACGAGGGCGACCGCGCGTCGGCGGCGGTAGCGGCCGCGCGATCCGCGCGACCCGCCCGGTCCGCCCGGCCGCCGCGGCGGGCCGTGCCCTACCGGCGGCGCCTTCGCCGGCTGCTCCGGGGGCGCCTCGGTCTCCTCGGCCTCGTCGCCGTCGACCCAGCCGAAGTCGGGCTCGTCGTTGTCCTCGCTCATCGGAAAGCTGCGACGGGGCCGCGGACGTCGCGCCTCCGTCCGGAGAGCGTAGTGGACGGTTCGGAGGCCTTGGCCTCAGCGCCGCCGCCGCGCCAGCCAGTCCTCGAGCAGATGCGCGGCGGCGCGCGAATCCTCGCTTGCAAGGCGCGAGGGGTCGCGCTGCGCAAGGCGCGTCGTGAGGCGCTCGTCGTGGAGCTCGACGGGCACGCCGGGTGCAAGGCGTTCGGTCAGTCGCGCCGCGAATGCGCGCGCCTCCGCCGTCTGCGCGGTGTCTGAGCCGCTCAGCGACAGCGGCAGCCCGACGACGACGCATTCGACGCCGCGCTCGCAGACCAGCGCTGCGATCCGCCCGATCCCCGCTCGCGTCCCGGCGCGCGCGATCTCCTCAAGCGGCGTCACGACGGTCTCGCTCGGGTCGCAGACGGCGGCGCCGGTGCGGGCGCTGCCGTAGTCGAGCGCCAGGACCCTCAAGGGAGGATGCGCTCGAGGGCCGCCCTCGCGGCCTCGAAGGCATCGTCGAGCTTCGCGGGGTCACCGCCGCCCGCGCGGGCGAGCGTCGCGCGGCCCCCGCCGCCGCCGCCGAAGGCGACCGAGAACGCCTCGCGCAGCGCGTTGGCGTCGACCGTCTCGGCGAGCGGCTTCTCGACACGGATGACCGCGTTGGTCCCGCTCGCCACGACGACGACGCCGGGCGCGGCGAGCTTGCCCTGGATGCGATCGGCGAGGTCGGGGAGCGCCTTGGCGTCAAGCTCTGAAAGCGCGGCGGCCACGAACGGAACGCCGCCGACGCTCAGCGCCGCCGCCGCGAGCGGGCCGACGTCGATCGCCGTGTCGCGCTTGGAAGCGCGCTCTAACTCGCGAAGCCGCGCCTGCAGGCCCTCAACGGCGCTGGCCGCCGCCGAGGGCTCGCAGCGCACGAGCTCGGCGACGCTCTCGAGCGCCGCGCTTCGCTCGCGCAGCAGGCTGAGCGCGCCGGGTCCGCTGAGCGCCTCGATGCGCCGCACGTTCGCCGCGCTCGAGGTCTCGCTGAGGATCGTCACGACGCCGATCTCGGCGGTCGCGCGGACGTGCGTGCCCCCGCACAGCTCGCGCGAGAAGTGGCCGTCCCCGATCTCGACCATCCGCACGACCTCGCCGTACTTCTCGCCGAACAGCGCCATCGCCCCGAGCGCGCGGGCCTCGGTCAGCGTCGTCGTGATCGGGCGCACCGGATGGTTCTCGAGGATCCAGGCGTTGATCTGATCCTCGACGTCGGCCAGCTCCTGCGCGCTCAGCGCCTGGCCGTGGCTGAAGTCGAAGCGCAGCTTGTCCGGGCCGACGTAGGAGCCGGCCTGGTGGACATGCCCTCCAAGGCGCTGGCGCAGCGCCGCATGGAGCAGGTGGGTGGCGGTGTGGTTGCACTCCGCGGCACGGCGCGCGACGCGATCTACGCGCGCCAGCACGCGCTCTCCCTCGCTGAGCTCGCCGAGCTCCGGGACCAGCCACAGCGCCTGGTCATCGCCGATCCGCACCACCTCATCGACGCGCGCGCGGCAGTCGCCGTCGGCGCACTCGATCAGGCCCGTGTCAGAGACCTGGCCGCCGCCGGCGGGATAGAACGGCGACTCGGCGAGCTTGACGAGCACGCGCCCGTCGCCTCGCTCGAGCGCGCCGACCGTCGTCGCCTGCTCGGTCGTCTCATAGCCGACGAAGCGCGTCGTGAAGCCGGCCGCCGAGGCGAACGCGCCGAGTCGCTCGCGCGTCTGCGGCGCCGCGTCGACGGCGCCGTCGCCGGCGCCCTTGCTGAGCTTGCGCTGGCCGGCCATCAGCGTCTCGAAGGCGTCGAGGTCGACTTCGAGCCCCGCGTCGGCAACGAGCTCGCGCGTCAGCTCGACGGGGAAGCCGAACGTGTCGTGGAGGCGGAACGCGTCCTCGCCGGAGACCGCTCCCGAGCCCTCGCGCGCCGCCTCGATCAGCTCGCCGAGCACCGACATCCCGCGCTCGAGGGTGCGCCCGAACTGCTCCTCCTCCGAGGCCAGCCAGACGTCGATGCGCTCGCGATGCTCGTCGAGCTCGGGATAGGCGGAGCCCATCAGCTCGCGCACGAGCGCGCTGTAGCGCAGCAGGAAGCCGAAATCGAAGCCGAGCGAGCGCCCGTGCTGGATCGCGCGGCGCATCAGTCGCCGCAGCACGTAGCCGCGCTCGGTGTTGGAGGGCACGACGCCGTCGGCGATGAGGAACGTCATGCTGCGCGAGTGGTCGGCGAGCAGCCGCAGGCTGCGGTCGAGCGCCGGCTCGCTGCCGTAGGCGCGCCCGCTCATCGACTCGCCGAGCTCGATCAGCGGGCGGAACTGGTCGGTGTCGAAGACCGTCGGGACGCCCTGGAGGAGCATCGCCATCCGCGTCAGCCCCATGCCCGTGTCGATGTTGCGCGCCGGCAGGGGCGTGAGCTTCGCCGGCGCCTCCTGGTCGTACTGCATGAAGACGAGGTTCCAGAACTCGAGGAAGCGGGCGTTCTCACCGCCCGGCAGGTCGTCGGGGCTGCCGTATTCCAGCCCGCGGTCGAGATAGAGCTCGGAATCCGGGCCGCAGGGGCCGGTCGGCCCGCTCTGCCAGAAGTTGTCCTCGCGTCCGAGCGAGACGATCCGCTCGCGCGGGACGCCGACCGAGAGCCACGACTCGATCGCCTCCTCGTCGGGTCCGAGCCCGAGCTCCTCGTCGCCGCCGAAGACGGTGATCCACAGCTGCTCCTCGCGCAGGCCGAAGCCCTCGCGCACGAGCTCCCACGCGAACTCGACCGCGCCCTGCTTGAAGTAGTCGCCGATCGAGAAGTTGCCGAGCATCTCGAAGAACGTCAGGTGGCGCGCGGTCGTCCCGACGGTGTCGATGTCGAGCGTGCGCAGGACCTTCTGGCAGCTCGCGAGCCGCGGCGCCGGAGGGCGCTCGCGGCCCTGAAAATACGGCTTCAGCGGCTGCATCCCGGCGATCGTCGTCAGCGTCGAGGTGTCCTCGGGGGCAGGGACCAGCGACGCGCTCGGCAGGCGCAGATGGTCGTGCTGCTCGAAGAACTCGAGAAAGCGCTCGCGGACTTCGTCGGAGGTCATCGTCGCGCGAGATTACCTGGCGGCATGGCGGCGGTCGCGGATCGCCGAAGCGAGCGCCGGTGGGCCTGAGTCGCGGCGGTCCGGCGCCGGCTGCCTACGGTGAGGCGGCGATCGTCGCGTGCCCGACGATCAGCTCGCCGTCCATCAGGCAGGCGAGCTGGCCGGGCGCCACGCCGTAGGCCGGCTCGGCGAGGCGCAGGCGCATCCGCCCACCCGCCTGCGTCCCGCCACGGGGCACTTCCTCGGCCGCCGGCGCGCAGCCGATCGGACGCTGGCGGTAGCGCAGCCGAACGCTCGCGAAGCGCGTTCGGTGAAGTACCGCGCTACGCAGGTAGATCGTGGACGTCGCGAGAGCCTCTCGCGGCCCCACCGTTACGGTGTTGGCGTCCGCGTCGGTCGCCAGGACGTAAAGCGGTGTTCCGCCGCCAACGCCAATCCCGCGCCTCTGTCCTACCGTATAGGCATGGCTGCCGCCATGGACACCTATTCGATGCCCCTGCTCGTCGAGCAGCTCGCCTGGACGTCTGTTCAGGGCGCCGTGGCGCGCGAGGAACGCCGCGCGGCCCGTTCCGGCGAGGAAGCAGAGGTCCTGGGAGTCGCGCCGCTCGGCGACCGGCAGGCCCATTCTCCGCGCCAATTCGCGCACGGCGGGCTTGCGCAGCTCCCCGAGCGGAAAGCGCAGCGCCCGCAGGCTCTGCGGGTCAAGCGCGGCGAGCATGTAGCTCTGATCCTTCTCGGGGTCGGCCGCCACGCGCAGCAGGCCGTCCGCGGTGCGCGCGTAGTGGCCCGTGGCCAGCGCGTCGGCGCCGAGGCGGGTCGCCAGCTCGAGCATCGCGTCGAGGCGCACGCTGCCGTTGCAGCGAACGCACGGGTTGGGCGTGCTCCCGGCGGCGTGCTCGGCGAGCCACGGTTCAACGACGCCGGCGCGGAACTCCTCGCGCAGATCGAGCGAGAGGTGCGGGAGGCCGAGCGTGTGCGCGAGCTCGCGCGCGCCGCGCACGGCCTGCGGCGAGCAGCAGCTCCGCTCGCCGTCGTTGTCGGGATCGCTCCACAGCTCGAGCGTCACGGCGACCGCGCGCGAGCCGCAGAGCACCGCCGCGACGGCACTGTCGACGCCCCCGCTCATCGCGACGAGCAGGCGCCCGGGCGCCGAGGAGAGGTGAGCCTGGGCGCGCGCCGCAGCGCCGAGCGCGCGGTGCAGGGCGTCCGCGGCGAGCTCGGCGGCATGGCGCTTTGCCGGGGCGAGGCCGCCCAGCTCGCCGGCGATCGAGGCCGCGCCGACGCGCGCGGCGTCAAGCAGCGGGCGCCCCTCGACGAGCGCGACGGCCGCGCTGCCCGCCGCCGTCGCGGCGCCGCAGCCACGGGCGTCGAAGCCGGCCGCCGCGATGCGGTCGCGGTCGACCACGAGCGAGATGCGCACGACATCGCCGCACGCCGCTCCCCCGGCCGCGCCGGTGAACGCTCCGCGCGGCGTCACACCGTGCCCGCGCGGGCGCTCGAGGTGCTCGCGCAGGGACATGCGATGAGTATTGCGCGCGCGGCAAAAATTCGGCGGAAGAAGCCGCGTTGATGCGTGCAGTGAAGACTGAGACGCCGAGACGCGTATTGCGGCGCGCCGCGCTCGCGGCGCCGCTTGCGCTGCTCGCATTGGCGCTGGCGTTCGTCCTGGCGCCGAGCTCCGGCGCGAACCCGGCGACCCTCTCGGTGGGCGACGTCCCGGCACCAGCGAGCACGGCGAGCGTCGCCGGGCCGGTCGCGGCCGGCAAGCCGCTGTCGCTGACGGTCGTCCTTCACCCGCGCGACCCGTCCGGCCTCGCGGCGCTCGCCGCGGCCGTCTCGACGCCCGGCTCGCCCTCGTTTCACGACTACCTGACGGTCGGCCAGTTCGCCAGGCGCTTCGGAGCCGGCACGGGGGCGATCGACGCCGTGCGAACGGCCCTGCGCGCCGGCGGCCTGAAGCCAGGCGTGGTCGCCGCCGATGGCCTCTCGATGACCGCGACCGGCAGCGCCGCGCACGTCTCGCACGCCTTCGATACGAGTCTGGTCCGCTACCGCGAGGCCTCGGGCCGGATGGTCTATGCCAACACCGCCGCTCCGCGCCTGCCGGCCGCCGCCGCGCGCTACATCGCCGACGTGATCGGCCTCGACGACGTCCTCCGCGAGGTGCCGACCGGGCTGAGTGCGCTCCCGCACACCGCGAAGGCCTCCCACGGCACCCGCGCCGGGCGCCGTGCCCACGCTGCCAGCGGCAACGCCGCGCCCCAGGCGTGCTCCGCCGCCGCCTCTTTTGCGGCGGGCTACAAGCACGAGCGCACGATCGACCAGATCGCACAGGCTTACGGCATCAACGGCCTCTACGCACGCGGCGACTTCGGCTCGGGCGTGACAATCGCCCTGGCCGAGCTCGAGCAGTACCCGGACCTCCCAAGCGACCTCGGCACCTACCAGAGCTGCTTCTTCCCGAACAACCCGCCGACCGGCAGCCTCTCGATTGCCAAGGTCGACGGCGGCGCACCACCCAACGACCCCTCCTCGGAGACCCCTGGCGGCGAGGAGACCTCGGTTGACATTGAGAACATCTCCGGACTGGCCCCGGGTGCCAACATCGAGATCTTCCAGGGCCCCAACGGCGGCAACGGCGTCTACGACACCCTCAGCGCAATGGTCAACGCCACGGGTAGCGACTTCGCGCAGGTGCTCGAGGACTCCTGGGGCCAGTGCGAAAAAATCGTGCAGAGCTCGCACCTGATCGGGCCTGAGAACTCGCTGTTCGACCAGGCCGCGATCCAGGGCCAGTCGTTCTTCACCTCAAGCGACGACCGCGGCTCCGAGGGCTGCCAGCCGATCGACGACCTTCCGGCCGATGAGTGGGGAGCGGCCACCACAAACACCGAGCTTGCCGTCGATGACCCGGCGGGCCAGCCGTATGCGACGGGAGTCGGGGCGACGGTGCTGAACAGCCTCACCACGCCGCCGGCCGAGACCGGCTGGAACGACTTCGGCTGGGGCGCTGGCGGCGGCGGCGTCTCGATGGCATGGGCGATGCCGACCTACCAGTCGAGCTCGCTGGCGCCGGGGATCATCTCGAGCTGGTCGAGCGGCGGTCCCTGCGACGCCGGGCCCGGCGCCTACTGCCGCGAGGTCCCGGACGTCACCGCCGACGGTTCGACCAACACCGGCTACGTCCTCGACTTCGCCGGAAGGTGGCAGGCTGCCGGCGGCACGTCCACGGCAGCACCGGTCTGGGCCGCGATCGCCGCCCTCGTGGACCGCAGCAACTTCGCGGGCTGCACGTCCTCGACGTCGCTGGGATTCTTCAACCCGCTGCTCTATGAGATCGCCGGCGGCGTGAACTACAACAGCGCCTTCAACGACATCACGAGCGGCGACAACAACCCGAGCCAGACCGGCGCCTACCCGGCGACCGCCGGCTATGACATGGATTCCGGGCTCGGCTCGCCGCTCGTCACCGACGGCTCGGCCCCCGGACTCGCCCAGCAGCTCTGCCAGGCGGCGGCGCTGCCGGCCGTCGGATCACCCCAGATCAGCGTCATCAGCTCGCCGCTTGAGGCCTCGGTCGGGACGCCGATGACAATCAACGGCAGCGGCTTCACCCCGTTCGCCAACGTCCGCTTCGGTTCGACGGTCGCGACCCAGATGACCTACGTCAGCTCCTCGGAGCTGATCGCCAACGTGCCGCCGGGATCGGGGATCGTCCCGGTCACCGTGCGCACGACCGCCGGCACGAGCAGCAGCTGGACGTTCACCTACGCGCCGACGGCGACGATCAGCGCCCCCGCGCCCGGCGCCGGCTACACGCAGGGACAGTCGCTGACGGCTTCCTACACGTGCGCGGCGGCGAGCGGCACGCCGAGCTGCACCGGCACGCTGCCGGCCGGGTCGGCGATCGACACGAGCGTCCTCGGTTCGCATCAGTTCTCGGTCACCGCGACCGACTCAAAGCCCTTCACGACGGTCACGACGTCGACCTACACGATCGTGCCGCCGCCGTCGATCACGATCAGCGGGCCCGCCTCGCAGGCCGTTTACACGCAGGGACAGGTGCTGCCGGTTTCGTTCGGCTGCGCGAGCACGGCTCCGGTCAAGATCGTCAGCTGCGCCGCTCCCGCGGCCGTCGGGGCGCCGATCGACACCCAGACCACCGGGGCGCACACCTTCACGGTGTCGGCGACCGACAGCAACGGGATCAGCACCAGCCAAAGCGTCAGCTACACCGTCGTCCCGAGGCTCGCGGCAAGCGTCACCGCGCCGGCCAACGGCGCGAGCTACGTGCGCGGGTCAAGCCTCCACGCGGCATACAGCTGCAGCGTCGCGGCGCCGGTTCACGTCACCTCCTGCACGGGCAGCGTCGCCAACGGCGCCTCGATCGACACCTCCGCACTCGGCCACCACACCTTCACGCTGAGCGCCAGCGACAGCGCCGGCACGAACGTCACGACGATCGTCACCTACACCATCGTCGCGCCGGTCGCAAAGCTCTCCGGCGTGCGTCAGGCCAGCGCGCGCTGGGTCAAGAGCGCCGGCGCCGGCTCGGGGCTCCCGGTCGGGACGACGTTCAGCTTCACGCTCAACCAGGCCGCGACGGTGCGCCTGACGTTCCTGAAGGCGGGTTCCGGGCGCCTCAAGGGAGGGCGCTGCCTGGCGCCGAAGTTCGCGAAAGCAAACGCGCGCAGCTGCGCGCGAAGCGTCGGGGCATTGACGATCCACGCTCACACCGGCGTCAACAAGATCCGCTTCCTCGGGCGCACGCCGCCGCTTGGCAAGGGCCGCTACACCGTCACGCTGGTCGCGACCGGCAAGAGCGGGCAGCGCTCGCCGACGGCGACGCTGCGGTTCACGATCGCCGCGGGCTAGGGATTCGCGGCCGCGGCCGAGGACGCCTGCTGCGCGGTCTGCGCGACGGCGTTGTGGGCGGCCTGGATGTCGCGCCCCAAGCCGGGCAGCGGCGTCGCGACCGGCTTCACGCTCGCCGGTGTGCCGCAGCCCGCGAGCGCGGCGGCGCCGGCTAGCGCTGCCGCGAGCAGCGCGAGGCGCTTGCAAGGTTCCATACGCAACAGCTTCGGCAGCCCGCGTGCGCCGATTAGAGCGCTCGACACGAGTACGACCGCCCACCCACTAGTCTGTTTCGCGTTGCATTGATGCCCGACGGCGTTCTCCACCTCTCCTCGCTAGCGGGGAGCCCGCTGCTCGACTCCGCGGGCGAGCGCCTCGGCCGCGTCGATGATCTCATCGCGCGCCTTGACCTCGCCGACCCGCTGCCGCCGGTGATCGGCCTGCGCGCCGCGATCGGCGGCCGGCTGCTGTTCGTGCCGGCGAACCGCATCGCGCGCCTTGAGCCCGGCGGCGCGCACGCCTCGACGACGAAGCTCAACCTGGCGCAGTTCGAGCGCCGGCCCGGCGAGGTGCTGCTGCGCTCCGACCTGCTCGGCCACAGCCTGATCAACGTCAACACGGCGCGCCTGGTTCGCGCGGGTGAGGTCGAGCTGGTCTATGAAGACGGCGCGTGGCGCGTCGCGGGGATCGATCCGAGCCTCGGCGCCCGCTTTCGCCGCCTGCTGCCGCGAGCTTTCCGCGGCGACGCCGAGGCCCACGATCAGTTCGTCGCCTGGACGGAGCTCGAGCCGTTCGTCGGGCACGTCCCGACGTCGCGCCTGCGCCTCGCCCACCGCCGTATCGCCCAGCTGCATCCCGCCCAGATCGCGGATCTCGTCGAAGCCGCGAGCCACGAGGAGGGCGAGGAGATCCTCGAGGCGGTCGGGCTCGACAAGGAGCTCGAGGCGGACGTCTTCGAGGAGCTCGACGACGAGCACCAGCTCGAGTTTCTCGACCAGCGCTCCGACCAGGAGGTGGCCGCGGTTCTCTCGCGGATGGCCAGCGACGACGCCGCCGATCTGCTGCTCGAGATCAAGCAGGATCGCCGCCGGCCGGTGCTCGACCTGATGCCGCCGGCCAAGCAGCGCAAGATTCGCGGGCTGCTCGGCTACAACCCCTCGACCGCCGGCGGCGTCATGAGCCCGGACTTCGTCGGCGTCTCCTGCGAGGCGACCGTCGCGACCGCGATCGCCGCGGCGCGCGCGCACGACATCGCGCCGGAGGCGCTCCACTCGCTGCTTCTGACGGACGCCGACGGGGTCCTCTGCGGCCTGGTCACCGCGGGCCAGCTCCTGCGAGCCGAGCCCGAGCAGATCCTCGAGGCGATCGCCGACACCTCGCCCCCGTCGGTCGGGCCCGACGCCGAGGTGCCCGAGGTCGCGCGCGTGATGACCGACTACAACCTCATTTCGCTGCCGGTCGTCGACGCGGAAGGGCGCCCGATCGGGATCGTGTCGGTCGATGACGTCCTGGAGCTCACCCTTCCTGAGCAATGGCGCCGCCGATACGGGCTCGCGCGCGAGTAGAATCGACTGAGGACGCGCGACGGATGCGCCGCCGCGCCTGACCCCAAAATCACACCATGGACGACCCCAGCAGATTCGAAGACGGCGAACCCCCGCGAAGTAGCGGGCGCGTGACGCTGCGCCGAGGCGTCCTGGCCGGGGACCGCCGCTGATCTCCGGCTGAGCCTCCCCGGCGCCCGCCGCGCGACCCGCCGCGCGAGGCCCGAAAGGAGGTGACCCACGATGACGACGACGCCTCGCCGCGAGCGCGCGGTGCTGGACAGCGCGCACGTCGGCGACATCCAGGGCGCCTTCGGCACGCTCGCCCAGCACGACACCGGCGCGCGGCGCAGCTGGCGTGCGCGCGCTCTCGCGCTGCTGGCGATCCTCGGCCCGGGGCTGATCGTGATGGTCGGCGACAACGACGCCGGCGGCGTCGCCACCTACTCCCAGGCGGGTCAGAACTACGGGACGAGCCTGCTGTGGGTGCTGATCCTGCTGATCCCCGTCCTGATCGTCAACCAGGAGATGGTCGTGCGCCTCGGCGCGGTCACCGGCGTCGGCCACGCGCGCCTGATCAACGAGCGCTTCGGCCGCTTCTGGGGCTGGTTCTCGGTCGGCGACCTGTTCCTTCTGAACTTCCTGACGATCGTCACGGAGTTCATCGGCGTAAGCCTGGCGCTCAGCTACTTCGGCGTCTCGGACTACATCTCCGTGCCGATCGCCGGGGCGCTGCTGGTCGCCATGACCGCCAGCGGAAGCTTCCGGCGCTGGGAGCGAATGATGTTCCTGTTCGTCTTCGCGAACCTGCTCGTGATCCCGCTGTTCTTCATGTCGCACCCCGACGCCGGCACCGTCGCGCGAGACTTCGTCGTGCCGGGCATCCAGGGCGGCGCCACCTCGACGTCGGTGCTTCTGATCATCGCGATCGTCGGGACGACGGTCGCTCCGTGGCAGCTGTTCTTCCAGCAGTCCAACATCATCGACAAGCGGATCACGCCGCGCTGGATCAACTACGAGCGCCTTGACACCTGGATCGGCGCGATCGTCGTCGTAATCGGCGCGGCGGCGCTGATGGCGGTATCGGCGTTCGCCTTCCGCAACAGCAGCTACTTCGGGCACTTCACCGACGCCGGCGGCACCGCACGCGGGCTGCGGGCTCAGCTAGGCTCGGTCGCGGGGGCGTTCTTTGCGCTCGTTCTGCTGAACGCCTCGCTGATCGGCGCCGCGGCGCTGACGCTGTCGACGAGCTACGCGTTCGGCGACATGTTCGGCACGAAGAGCTCGCTGCATCGAAGCTTCCGCGACGCGCGCGGCTTCTACGCGATGTTCGCCGGGCTGATCGCGGGCGCCGCCGCGATCGTGCTGATCCCGGGCGCCCCGCTCGGCGTGATCACGACGTCGGTGCAGGCGCTTGCGGGCGTCCTGCTGCCGAGCGCGACGGTCTTTTTGCTGTTGCTGTGCAACGACCGCGCGGTGCTCGGGCCGTGGCGCAACCCGACCTGGCTGAACGTCCTCGCGACGCTGATCGTCGGGATCCTCGTCCTGCTCTCGGCGATCCTGATGGCGACGACGGTCTTCCCCCACATCGACGTCACCGAGTTCGCGCTCGTCGGCGGCGCGGGGTTCGTCGTGACGATGCTGGCCTTCGGCGCGTGGACGCTGCGCGGCTCGCGCGAGGGCGCGCAGGTGACGGTCATCGAGGACGGCCCGGCGGTCCCCCGCTCGCAGTGGACGATGCCGCAGCTGACCTTTCTTGAGCCGGCCGTCTGGTCGCGCGGGCGAAAGACCGCGATGCTCGCGATGCGCGGCTATCTGCTCGTCTCGATGGTGCTCCTGGTCGTCAAGGCCGTCCAGCTCGGCGGCGCCTGACCCTAGTCGACGCGGAGCCCCAGCTCGCGGAGCGTCCTGGCCTCGATCGGCGTCGGCGCGCTGCTCAGCGGGTCGGCGCCGCTGGCCGTCTTCGGGAAGGCGATCACCTCGCGGATCGACTCGCGCCCGGCGAGCAGCGCGACGATCCGGTCGATCCCGAGGGCGATGCCGCCGTGCGGCGGCGCGCCGTAGCGGAGCGCGTCAAGCAGGAAGCCGAAGCGGGCCTGCGCCTCCTCCTCTGGCAGGCCGATCGCCGCGAAGACACGTCGCTGGGTCTCCGGGTCGTGGGTCCTGACCGAGCCGCCTCCGAGCTCGCTGCCGTCGACGACGAGGTCGTAGGCGTGTGAGAGCAGGCGCGCGGGATCGCTGAAGTCGACCTCTTCGGCGCCCTCCGCCGGCGCGGGCGCGGTGAACGGATGGTGCATCGCCGTGTAGCGGCCCTCCGTCTCGTCGTACTCGAACATCGGGAACGCGACGACCCACAGCACGTCGTGCCGGGCGTGATCGATCAGCCCGAAGCGCTCGCCGAGCTCGAGCCGCAGCGCCCCGAGCGCGGCTGCGGCGACGCGATCGGAATCGGCGACGAAGAGCAGCAGATCGCCGTCGCTCGCCTCGAGCGCCGCGTTCACGGCGGCGATCTGCTCGGCGCTGAAGAACTTCGCCAGGTTGCCCTGCCAGCCGCCGTCGCCGGCCGTGATCGGGGCGACGGCCTTCGCGCCGTAGCGCTGCACGAACTCGCTGAGGGCGTCCTGCTCGGAGCGCGAGAGCTCGCGGGCTCCGGCGTTGATCGCGCGCACGACGCCGCCGCCTGAGAGCACGCCCTCGAAGACCTTGAACGCGCTGCCGCGCAGGATCTCTGAGACGTCGCGCAGCTCGAGGCCGAAACGGGTGTCCGGGCGGTCGCTGCCGAAGCGCGACATCGCCTCGGCGTAGCTGATCCGCGGCCACGGCGTCGGCGCCACGTCGAAACCGGCGACGGCGAAGACGGCGCCCATCACCTCCTCGGTGACGGCGATCACATCCTCGGCCGTCACGAATGACATCTCGATGTCGAGCTGGGTGAACTCGAACTGGCGGTCGGCGCGCTGGTCCTCGTCGCGGAAGCAGCGCGCGATCTGGAAGTAGCGCTCGAGGCCGCCGACCATCAGCAGCTGCTTGAAGATCTGCGGCGACTGCGGG
>DATAWT010000069.1:0-10100 GCA_036267075.1 Solirubrobacteraceae bacterium | reverse complement strand
GATCGCGCTTGAGCTGCGCCCGCTGAGACCGGATCTCGTTTGCACGTGCTAGGGCATCCATGCGCTGGTTGAATGTCCGCTCCGGTGTTCCAGATCCCTTGTGGAGCGTCGGCTGACCAGGCGACATGGGCGGCGAGTCTACCGCCTGGGAGATTCCTTGCAAGCGCTGGGGGCGCAATTCACCTAGACCTCAAGCTGAGGTCTAGCGGGCTTCAGGCTGGTTGACGGATTTACGTCCGTTTGCAGGGCTTTTGGCCCCTGCGCCGCGATCAGCGTGCAATTTGCGGGAATCGAAGCTCGAGCTCGGCCGCGATCCGCGCGCCAGCCGCCGGATCACGGAAGCACTCGGTGCCGATCGCGACGATCGTCGCCCCCGCGTCGATCAGATCGCCGGCGTCGCGTCCGCTCGCGACGCCACCCATTCCGACGATCGGAATCGAGACCCGCGCGGCCACTCGCGAGACCTGCGCGAGCGCGACGGTGCGGATCGCCGGACCCGACAGCCCGCCGCTCCCGCCGCCGAGCCAGGGACCCGACCCGTCAGGCGAGCGCGCGAACGCACGCAGCGTGTTGATCAGCGAGACGGCGTCCGCGCCGCCCGCTTCGGCGCCCGCGGCGCAGGCCGCGACATCGGCGGTGTTCGGTGTCAGCTTTACGACAAGCGGCTTTCGGCTGAGCGGACGAACAGCGCGAAGCAGCGCCTCGAGGCCCGCCGGGTCGGCGCCGATGTCAAGGCCCGTCGCGACGTTCGGGCACGACACGTTCAGCTCGATCGCCACGACCTGCTCGCGGTCCTGGAGCGCCGCGACGAGCGCGCCGACCTCCTCCGCGGTCGACCCCATCACGTTCGTGATCAGCGGCACCGGCAGCTCCGCGAGCGCCGGAAGATCGCCCTCGAGGTAGGCGGCGAGGCCGCGGTTGGGCAGGCCGATCGAGTTGATCATCCCCGCGGCCGCTTCCCAAAGGCGCGGCGGGGGGTTGCCCTCGCGCGCCTTGAGCGTGATCGTCTTCGAGACATAGGCGGCGAACGGGAAGCGCTCGTAGAGCTCCTCCCCGAACACGCGGCGCGCGGCGATGACGTCGAAGCAGCCCGACGCGTTGATCACCCGATGGCGAAGCTCGATTCCGCAGAAGTCGATCATCGAAGCGCCGCCGCCTCAAAGACAGGGCCGTCCACGCAGACGCGCCGGAACCCCTCCGCGGTCGCGACAACGCAGCCGTAACAGGCGCCGAAGCCGCACGCCATCGGCGCCTCAAGCGCCAGCGCGGCGTGGATCCCGCGCCGGCGCGCGCTCGCGCCGATCGCCTCAAGAAGGGCCGGCGGGCCGCACGCGTACACCGCTCGTGGGTCGCGGTCGAGCTCGCGCTCAAGGAGATCGGTGACGAATCCGTGATGGCCCTGCGAACCGTCGTCGGTCGCGACCTCTGGGTCGCCAAAGAGCGTCGCTCCCTGCGCGTGGTGGGCGTCGCGGAAGCCGAGCAGCGCCGGCCCGCCCCAGCGCTCCTGGACGCCGAGGAGCGGAGCGATGCCGATCCCCCCGCCCACCAGCAGCGTGCCGGCTTGAGGCTGCTCGAACCCGTTGCCGAACGGGCCGCTCAGCAGCAGCTGATCGCCCTGCTGCAGCTCGCACAGGCGCCGCGTCCCCGGGCCGACGTCCTCGAGCAGGAACTCCACGACGCCGTCATCTGAGGCGCGCATGATCGAGACGGCGCGAGCCAGAAACGGTCGCTCCCCCTCGCCTCCGCCCCAGCGCTCCGCGGCGGCGAGCATGTAGAACTGACCGGGCTGCGGGCGCGCGGCGTCGTCGCGCACGGCGATGATCACGTACGCGCCGATGGTCCTCCGCCCGACCAGCGCCGTCGTCCGGCGACCGAACGGGGCGGTCATGACGCTGCGTGGAGCTCCTGGAGCGAGACGACCTGCGGATCGCCCTGGCGCGCGGCGCTGATCGCCCGCGCGGCGGCCTGGCCGCCCGAGAGCGTCGTGATGCAGGGGATCCCGCGCGTCACGGCGGCGCGACGGATCTCCCAGCCGTCCGAGCGTGCCCCCGAACCGGTCGGCGTGTTGATCACGAGGTCGACCTCCCCGCCGGCGATCGCGTCGACGACGTGCGGGGAACCCTCGGCGACCTTGCGGAGCTTTCGGACCGGCACCCCCATTCGCTCGATCGCGTCAGCGGTGCCGCTCGTGGCGACGATCGCGAAGCCGAGATCGTGGAGCTGCGCGGCGAGCCCCGCACCGGCGGCCTTGTCGCTGTCGGTGACGGTCACGAACACAGTGCCGCTTGAGGGAAGCGCCGAACCGGCGGCGGCCTGCGCCTTGGCGAACGCCGTCGGGAAGTCGGCCGCGACCCCCATCACCTCGCCCGTCGAGCGCATCTCCGGCCCGAGCAGGCTGTCGGCGCCGAGGAAGCGATTGAACGGCAGCACGGCCTCCTTGACGGCGACGTAACGGCTGCTCATCAGATCGGCAGGCAGGTCCAGCGAGGCGAGCGTCTCCCCGAGCATCAGCGAGCAGGCGAGCTTTGCCAGCGGGCGGCCGATCGCCTTGGAGACGAATGGAACGGTCCGCGATGCGCGCGGATTGGCCTCGATCACATACAGCTCGGCGCCCGACGGGCGCGAGACGACGGCAAACTGGACGTTCAGCAGGCCGACGACGTGCAGGGCGAGGGCGATGCCGCGCGTCTGCTCGCGGATCTGGTCGAGCATCTCTGAGCCAAGCGAATGCGGGGGCAGCACGCACGCCGAGTCACCGGAGTGGATGCCCGCCTCCTCGACGTGCTGCATGATCCCGCCGATCACCACGTCGCGTCCGTCGCAGAGCGCGTCGACATCGACCTCGATCGCGTTCTCGAGGAAGTGGTCGAGGAAGATCTCGCGGCCGTCCGGCGCGGTCGCGCTGCGGCGCAGGTAGCCCTCGAGGTCGGCGCGCGAGTAGACGATCTCCATCGCGCGACCGCCGAGGACGTAGCTCGGGCGAACGAGCAGCGGGAAGCCGACGGCATCGGCTGCCTCGAGCGCATCCTCGAGCGTGCGGGCGGTGGCGTAGGGCGGCGCCTGGTAGCCGAGCCGCTCGAGCAGATCGCCGAAGCGCCCGCGGTCCTCGGCGACGTCGATCGAGTCGACGCTCGTTCCGAGCAGGCGCACTCCGGCGGCCTCGAGCCCGGCAGCGAGTCGCAGCGGGGTCTGTCCCCCGAACTGGACGATCACCCCTTCCGGCTGCTCGAGCTCGATGACCGCGAGCACGTCCTCGAGCGTCAGCGGCTCGAAGTAGAGCCGGTCGGAGGTGTCGTAATCGGTCGAGACAGTCTCCGGGTTGCAGTTGATCATCACCGCGTCGCGGCCGGAGGCCTGCACAGTCATCGCCGCGTGCACGCAGCAGTAGTCGAACTCGATTCCCTGCCCGATCCGGTTCGGCCCCGACCCGAGGATCACCACCGACGCGCGATCGCCGCGAACCACCTCGTGGCGGGCGCTCCCGTCGGCGGCGGGCCGCTCCCAGGCCGAGTAGTGGTAGGGCGTCGTGGCGGCGAACTCCGCGGCGCAGGTGTCGACCGACTTGTAACAGCGGACCCCGGCGAAGGCGGCCTCGGGCGAATGCACGAGCATCTCGAACTCGCGCAGGAACCACGTATCGATCGAGGTTGCCTGCGAGAGCTGCTCGGTGCTCGCGCCGCGGCGAATCGCCTCGAGGAGCTCATCGAAGCGGCTTGCCCCGGGTCGCGCGACGCGCTCGAGCAACGCCTCCAGCGGCACGTCGAGGTCCGCGGCGGCGACGTCGAGTTCGCGCGAGCGCATCGCCTTCAAGAACGCCTGGCCGAACGTGCGCCCGATCGCCATCGCCTCGCCGACCGACTTCATGTGGGTCGTCAGATCGGCGTCGACGCCGAGGAACTTCTCGAACGCGAAGCGCGGCCACTTGACGACGACGTAGTCGATCGTCGGCTCGAAGCTCGCCGGCGTCGCGCGAGTGATGTCGTTCGAGATCTCCTCGAGCGTGTAGCCGACCGCGAGGCGCGCCGCGATCTTGGCGATCGGGAAGCCGGTCGCCTTGGAGGCCAGTGCCGAGGAGCGCGACACGCGCGGGTTCATCTCGATCACGACGATCTCGCCGCTGTCGGGATCGACGGCGAACTGGACGTTCGCGCCGCCGGTCTCGACGCCGACCGCGCGGATCACGGCGATCGCCTGGTCGCGCAGGCGCTGATAGGCGTCATCGGTGAGCGTCTGCTGCGGCGCGACGGTCACCGAGTCGCCGGTGTGGACGCCCATCGGGTCGACGTTCTCGATCGAGCACACGATCACGACGTTGTCGTTTCGATCGCGCATCACCTCGAGCTCGAATTCGCCCCAGCCGAGCACCGACTCCTCGACCAGGACCTGCCCGATCGGTGAGGCCGCGATTCCGCCCGCGACGATCCGCTCGTAGTCGGCGCGGTTTCGCGCGATCCCGCCGCCCTGGCCACCGAGTGTGAAGGCGGGTCGCACGATCGCCGGCAGGCCGATCTCGTCGATGTGCTCGAGCGCCTCGGCGACGCTCGTCGCGGTGGTGCTGCGCGGCACCCGCAATCCGGCGGCGACCATCGTCTCGCGGAACAGCTCGCGATCCTCGGCGCGGCGGATCGCGTCGTAGTCGGCGCCGATCAGCTCGACGCCGAGCCGCTCGAGCGTCCCGTCCTCGTGCAGCGCCTTGGCGAGGTTGAGCGCGGTCTGGCCACCGAGAGTGGGAAGCAGGGCATCGGGGCGCTCACGCTCGATGATCTTGGTGACCGGCCCTGGCAGCAGCGGCTCGATGTAGGTCGCGGTTGCGAACTCCGGGTCGGTCATGATCGTCGCCGGGTTGGAGTTGACGAGGATCACCTCGAAGCCCTCCTCGGCCAGGACCTTGCAGGCCTGCGCACCCGAGTAGTCGAACTCGGCGGCCTGGCCGATGACGATCGGCCCCGAGCCGAGAATCATGATTCGGCGGATGTCGTCGCGTCTCGGCATCAGACGCCGATCTCCGCGATGAAGCGGTCGAAGAGGTGCAGCGCGTCGTGCGGCCCAGGCCCCGCCTCAGGGTGGTACTGGACGGTGCTCGCGCGCGCCTCCGGGAGCCGCAGTCCCTCGACGGTGCGGTCATAGAGGTTGATGTGCGTGAGCTCCGCGGCGCCGAAGTCGGTCTCCCAGCGGACCGGGCGCTCGTCATCGACGGTGTGCTCGCCGCCCGGTCCGATCACCGCGAAGCCGTGGTTTTGGCTCGTGATCTCGATGCGGCCCGTCGCGAGGTCCTTGACCGGATGATTGACGCCGCGATGGCCGAAGCGCAGCTTGTAGGTCTCTAGGCCGACCGCGCGACAGAGCAGCTGGTGGCCGAGGCAGATCCCGAACATCGGCAGGCGGCCGACGAGGCCGCGCACCTGCTCGACGAGATAGTCGAGCGCGGCCGGGTCACCCGGTCCGTTGACGAGCATCACCGCGTCCGGGGAGCCGGCGAGGATCGCCTGCGCATCGCTCGTGCAGGGGTGGATCAGGAGCCGCGCCCCGCGTGCCCGAAGACTCGCGACGATCGAGCTCTTCACGCCCGTGTCGAGCAGCGCGATCGTCGCCCCGCGCACGCCGTTTGTCGCGTCGAGCTCGAGCGCCTGCGCCGGCGTCACCTCGCGGGCGAGGTCGAGCCCGCTCATCGGCGCCTCGGCAGCGATCGCCACGGCGGCGTCGCGTTCGTCGATGTCGGCTCCGAACACGCCGCCGCGCATCGAGCCCGCGTCGCGGATGTGGCGCACCAGAGCGCGTGTGTCGACGCCCGTGATCGCCGGGATTCCCTCGGCGCGCAGCCAGTCGAGCCAGCCACGGCCGCCGTGGCGCGTGTGGTTTCGGGCGTCGCGCATGATGACCGCCCGCGCGTGGATCCGATCCGACTCCATCGCCGCGTCGCTGACGCCGTAGTTGCCGATGTGGGGATAGGTGAAAGTGATCAGCTGGCGCGCGTAGGAGGGGTCTGTGACCGACTCCTGGTAGCCCGACATGGCGGTGTTGAAGACGACCTCGCCGGTCACCGCCTGCGGCGCGCCGACAGCTTCCCCGTCGAAGCGGGTCCCGTCCTCGAGCAGCACGTAGCTCATGCGGCGCTAACGGCGAATGCCCGCTCGCGGTAAGCGACTGCCCCGTCCGCGATTGTCATCAGGACGCGTCCGTTGACCTCGTGGCCGGCGAAGCAGCAGTTCGACGACCGGCTCTCGTAGCCGGCCTCGCCGATTCGCCACTGCGCGGCGAGGTCGATCAGGCAGGCGTTTGCGGCCTTGCCGGGCTCGATCGAAGGCGTCTCGATGTCGATCAGCGCGGCCGCGGCCGTGAGGCGCTCGATCAGAAGCTCGAGCTCGATCGCGCCGGGCAGGACCAGCTCGGTGTAGAGCATCGCGAAGCTCGATTCGAGCCCAGTCGTGCCCATCGGCGCCTGCTCGAAGGGCACGTTCTTCTCGTCGCGTGAATGCGGAGCGTGATCGGTTGCGATGAACTCGATCGTCCCGTTGCGGAGCCCCTCCAGCAGCGCGGCGCGGTCATCCTCGCCGCGAAGCGGCGGGTTCATCTTGAAGCTCGAATCCAGCGAACGCACCGACTCGTCGGTCAGCAGCAGATGGTGCGGGGTGACCTCGCCGCTCGCCAACACGCCGCGCGAGCGGGCCTCAGCGAGGGCCTCGACGGAGCGACGGGCGGAGAGGTGCTGGAAGTGGACCCTCCCCCGCTCGGCCTCGGCGATCTGGGCGTCGCGGGCGATCATCGTCGACTCCGAGATCGACGGGATGCCGGCCAGGCCCAGTTCGACCGACACCGTGCCTTCGTGCATCACGCCATCCAGTGAGAGTGCCGGGTCCTCCTCGTGCAGTGCCACGAAGCCGCCGCAGAGGATCTGGTTTCGCAGCGCGTGGCGCAGCAGCCCGGCCGAAGCGACAGGCTTGCCGTCGTCGGTGAAGCCGATCGCGCCGGCGGAGCGCAGTGCGCTCATGTCGGTCAGGTGCTCGCCGACGAGACCCTGGCTGATCGCGGCCATGAAGCCGACCGGGATCCGCGCTTCGCGCGCTGCTGCGTCGACGAGCCCGCGAAGGAGGGCCGGATGATCGATCACGGGGTCTGTGTTGGGCATCGCGACGACCGCGCAGTAGCCCCCGGCGGCGGCGGCGCGAGTGCCCGTGTCGAGGTCCTCCTTGTGCTCCTGGCCGGGCGTGCGCAGATGCACGTGCGGGTCGACGAAGGCCGGGAAGAGGTGGCGGCCCTCGGCGTCGATGACCTCGGCTCCGGCCGGCGCCTCGAGGGTGCCCGGTGCGCTGAGCTCGGCGATCCTGCCGTCGCGGATCAGGACGTCGTGGGCGCCGTCGAGATCGGCACGCGGGTCGAGCACGTGTGCGGCGCGCAGCAGCAACTCCGCAGGCGGGCGGGGTGCGGCGGAGAGGATGTTCATGCGGTCTGCGGTTCCAGCTCGCGTGAAGCGGCCTGATCGTCGCGTGTCTGCGGCGCTCCCGCGAGAACCTCGTAAAGGACCGCCATGCGGACGACGACGCCGGCGGCAACCTGCTCGGTGATCAGCGACTGCGGTGAGTCGATGACCTCGCCCGAGAGCTCGATACCGCGGTTGACGGGGCCTGGGTGCATCAGCAGCTGCCGCGGGCCGAGCCGGCGCGAGTCGATCTGGAAATGGGCGACGTACTCTCGAAGCGACGGCACGTGGCCGCTCCCCATCCGCTCGAGCTGCATCCGCAGGGCGTAGATCACATCCGCGCCGCGCAGGTCCTCGAGTGAGTGGCGGACCGTTGCGCCGAGCGCTTCGAAGGCATCCGGCACGAGCGTCGGCGGCCCGGCGACCGTGACATCCGCGCCGAGCATCGTGAAGGCCTGGATGCAGGAGCGCGCAACGCGCGAGTGCAGCAGGTCGCCGACGATCCAGACGCTCTTGCCCTCGAGCGACCCGATCCGCTGGCTCAGCGCGTAGCAGTCGAGCAGCGCCTGCGTCGGATGCTGGTGTTTGCCGTCGCCGGCGTTGACGACCGCGGCGTGCGTCCAGCCCGCCAGCAGCGCGGGAGCGCCGGCGTGCGGGGAGCGGATCACGATTGCGTCAGGCCCGTACGCCGAGAGAGTCGCAACGGTGTCGCGCAGCGACTCCCCCTTCTCAACGCTCGAGCCGCTTGAGACCAGGTTCATGACGTCCGCCGAGAGGCGCTTGGCGGCCAGCTCGAACGAGCTGCGCGTGCGCGTCGAAGCCTCGTAGAAGAGGTTGATGACAAGTCGGCCGCGCAGCGACGGGAGCTTCTTGATCGGCCGATCGGCGACAGCGCCGAAGTTCGCTGCGAGGTCGAGGATTCGCTCGATCGCCTCGCGGTCGAGATCCTCAATCGAGAGCAGATTCCTCACGATGCCACCTCCGTATGGGCGGCGACGACGCCGATCGTCACCTGATCTGTGCCATCGAGCTCTGCGACCCGCACGTTGACCCGCTCCGAGAGCGCGCTCGGCAGGTTCTTGCCGACGTAGTCAGGGCGGATCGGCAGCTCGCGGTGGCCGCGGTCCACCAGCACCGCGAGCTGAACGCGGGCGGGGCGCCCGTATTCGAACAGGGCGTCGATCGCCGCGCGGACGGTGCGGCCCGTGAAGAGAACGTCATCGACGATGACCACCGTCGCCGCGTCGAGCGCGAACCCGATCGCCGTGGCGTGGACGACCGGCGCGAGCGGAAGCCGGCCGAGATCGTCGCGGTGGAATGAGATGTCGAGTGAGCCGAGCGATACGGGCACGGCCACGAGCTCGGCGACCTGCGCGTGCAGGCGGCTCGCGATGTGCACCCCTCGGCGGTGGATACCGACGATCGCGAGCGGCGATTGCGGATCGGTGTTGCGCTCGACGATCTCGTGCGCCATCCGAACGACCGCGCGTGCGACACCGTCGCGGTCGAGCACGACCTTGTCTGCTGCGTCCACCTGCCTGTCCTTCCTGGCCTCTCAGGACCCGGTTAAAGGATGTGAGCGGAGAGTACCAGCGCGCTCAGATGGGCTGCTTCGGCGCGTCAGTGAAGCGCAACAGCGTCGGCTGACCGCGGTCCGAGAGCGGGATCTCGATCGTGTCGTAGTCGCGAGGCAGCTCGGTCGCCGGGAAAATGGCGCGCGCCTCATCACGCAACTCGCGACCCGCGTAGCGCGCCGAGATGTGCGTCAGCGCGAGCAGTCGGACCTCGGCGTCGGCGGCGATCCGGGCCGCCTGCGCCGCCGTCGAATGTCCCGTCAGGCGCGCCCGCTCGGCATCCTCCTCACCGAACGTCGCCTCGTGCACCAGAAGGTCGGCGCCGTGAGCGGCGATCGCGAGCGTCTCGCACGGCGCGGTGTCTCCGGACACGACGACCTTGCGGCCCTCGCGAGCCGGGCCGATCACCTGGTCGGGACGAACTCCTGCCACGACTTCGCCGCGCTGCAGGCGCCCGAAGTCGGGTCCCGGGGTGACGCCTAGGGACTCGGCGAGCTCGGCGTCGAAGCGACCCGGGCGGGCATCCTCGGCTAGTACGTATCCGTAGGCGAGGACGCGGTGGCGCACGTTGATCGCCTGGATCTCGAGGTCGTCGCGGCGGACGGCGTCGCCCGCCTCGAGCTCGACGACCTCGACCGGGAAGGTCAGGCGCCCGTAGACCCGGCGGATCGAGCGCATCAGCTCGTCGAGGCCGTCCGGTCCGTGGATCGTCAACGGCCGCTCGCGGTCGCGCAGGCTGAATGTCTGCAGCATCCCCGGCAGGCCGAGCCAGTGATCGACGTGCAGGTGCGTGATGAAGACGTCGGTGATGTCGCTGAGACCACCGGCCTGGAGCAGCTGACGCTGTGTTCCCTCGCCGCAGTCGATCAGGATCCGCTCGGCTCCGCGGCGCACGAGAAGGGCCGGCATCCCGCGTCGCGCACTCGGCACCGACCCGGCGGTGCCGGCGAACATCACGGAAAGCTCCATCGCGGGCGAGGGTAGCGCTCCGGCTATGCTCACGACGGTCGAGGCGCCTCGCGTCACGCCGTCCGCGCCCGTAGCTCAGGGGATAGAGCGCTCGCCTCCGGAGCGAGAGGTCGCAGGTTCAAATCCTGCCGGGCGCGCTC
>DATAWT010000068.1:0-19140 GCA_036267075.1 Solirubrobacteraceae bacterium | reverse complement strand
AGTACATCTTCACCGTGCGCGGCGTCGGCTACCGCTTCCGCGACAGGGAGCGCGAAGCCGAGCGGTGAAACGGCTGCGCTCGCGCGACGCGGGCGACCGATCCGCGCGGCCGCCGATCCTGCGCTCGATCAGGACGCGCCTCGCGGTGGCCTTCTTCCTGGTCACCGCGCTGAGCGTCGCCGTGATCTACGTCGTCGTCGCGCCGCCGCTGACCTCAGGGCTCCAGAACCAGCGCGTGTCGGACCTCTTCACCGAGATCAAGGCTCTCGGCAACAACATCGAGCAGTACTACGAGCCGATCCACAAGATCCCCTACGACGTGCAGGGCAGCAAGGCGCTGACGCAAGCCGAGCACAAAGCCGAGCTGGTGGCGCAGGCGCTCGCCCAGCGGACGCTGATCCCCCAGGTCAGCATCGTCAACGTCCAGACCATCCCAACGGGCACAAACGCGACGGCGGGTGTCGGGCTCGGGAGCTATCCGGTCAAGAGCGACAACCCGACCGTCGACGCCTTTGCCGAGAGCGTCGGACCCGGCGAGACCCGCCACAAGGCCGCAGATGGGCTTGCGCTCGTCGGCGTCGGTATCTCCAAGCCGGGCACGACGCAGCCAATCACGCGCGTCGTCGTTTACAGCGCGCAGCTGACCGACGTCAGTGGCGCCGTCTCGCTCGTGCGTTCGCGTGTCGTGGACGCCGCCGCGCTCGGTCTGCTCGTGGCGCTTTTGACCGGCGTGCTCGTCGCGCGCGCGCTGACCGTGCGCGTGCTGCGTCTCGAGCGAACGGCGCAGCGTGTCGCGCAGGGCGACTTCGAGGCGCACTTCAGCGACGCCTCCGGTGATGAGCTCGGCCAGCTCGCCGCGGCCCTCGCGCACATGCAGAGCCAGCTCGAGGGCCTCGACAGCGCCCGGCGGCGCTTCATCGCGACCGCCTCGCACGAGCTGCGAACGCCGATCTTCTCGCTCGGCGGCTTCCTCGAGCTGATCCAGGACGAGCAGCTCGACGAGGACACCCGTCAGCAGTTCCTCGGCCAGGTTCGCGACCAGGTCGAGCGCCTCGGAACGCTCGCCACGCAGCTGCTCGACCTTTCGCGCCTTGAATCGGGGTCGGTGGAGCTCGAATCGACTCCGACCGACCTCGGCGTCCTCGCGCGCGCGGTCGGAACCGAGTTCGGGCCGGCGGTTGCGGCGCACGGGTCACGGCTCTCGGTGGCCGTTCCCGAGGAGCCGATCCGCGCGATCTGCGACTCCGAGCGCGTCGCCCAGCTACTGCGCATCCTGATCGACAACGCCCTGGCCCACACACCCCAGGGCACTGACGTGCTCGTCTCTGCCCACCCCGCGTCGAATGGGACGGGCCCGAAGCTGAGCGTTCACGATGGCGGGCCCGGGATTCCCGAGGAAGCGCTTCAGCGGATCTTCGAACCCTTCTACAGCGCCGACGGCACCCGCGGCGCCGGACTCGGGCTGGCGATCGCCCACGAGCTGGCGGTACGCATGCAGGCCAGCCTCGATATCGCCTCCGCGCCCGGCGACACGACCTTCACGCTCACCCTGCCGGGCGAGTCGTGACGTTGACCGCCCGGCGGGCAGCTGAGAGCATCTGCGTCGGCGGGGCGACAACGGGTAGGTGGCGACGATGAGCGACGAACAACCGCGGCTGATCCTCGTCTCCAACCGGGGGCCCGTCACCTACGCCGCCGACGGGTCGGTCCTGCGCGGCACCGGCGGCCTCGTCACGGCGCTGAGCGGCCTCGCCTCCCACCGCGAGGTGATCTGGATCGCGTCAGCGATGAGCGAGAGCGATGCGCGCGTCTCGCGCGAGCACGGCGGGCGCGCCTTCGAGGTGCCTTCGCCGAGCGGCCGAAGCGACTATCTCGTGCGGCTGGTCGAGTCCGACCCCGACGCCTATGACCGCTTCTACAACATCTTTGCCAACCCGATGCTGTGGTTCATCCAGCACTACCTGTGGGATCTCTCGAACGCGCCGGACATCCGCCGCAACGAGATCGAGGCCTACGAGTTCGGCTACAACGTCGTCAACGAGGACCTCGCTCGGGCCGTCGTCGAAGAGATCGACGGCGTCTCCGAGCCCGTCGTGATGGTCCACGACTACCAGCTCTACACGCTGCCGGAGATGGTCCGCCGGGCGCGGCCGGACGTCTTCCTGCACCACTTCGTCCACATTCCCTGGACGCAGCCCGACGCCTGGCGGGTGCTGCCGACGCGGATTCGCGAGGAGCTCTACGTCGGCTTGCTGGCAAACGACATCATCGGTTTCCACACCCAGGCCTACCGCCGCAACTTCCTGGAGTGCTGCCGCGAGCTGATGGGCGCCGAGATCGACTATGAACGCAGCGTCGTCCACTGGGATGGCCGTGAGGTCTGGGCCCGCGCTTATCCCTTGCCGATCGATCATGCGGCGACACTCGCCGCGTCGAAATCCGAGCGTGTCGACGACTTCGTCGACACGCTCGAGCAGCGCCGCCGTGACTTCGTGATCCTGCGTGTCGACCGCGCCGACCTCTCCAAGAACATCCTGCGCGGCTTCACCGCCTTCGACACCTTCCTCGAGCAGCATCCCGAGTTCTCCGAGCGCGTCACATTCATCGCCCAGCTGATGCCATCGCGCTCTGACGTTCCGCAGTATGCCGAGTACCTCGAGCGCATCGAAGCCGTCGTCGCGGTCGTCAACCACCGCCACGGGACCCCGGACTGGATGCCGATCCAGCTCAAGCTCCGCGACGACCTCGAGGAGGCCTACGCCTCATACCGCCGCTACGACGTGTTGCTCGTCAACGCGATGTTCGATGGTATGAACCTGGTCGCCAAGGAGGGGCCGCTGCTCAACGAGAACGCGGGCGTCTCGATCCTCTCCGAGAACACCGGCGCACACGATGAGCTCGGCGAGTTCGCGCTTTCGGTGAACCCGTTCGACATCCAGGAGCTCGCCGACTCGATCCATGCGGCTCTGGTGATGGACGCCGCCGAGCGCGAGGAGCGCCTCGCCGGACTGAAGGCGATCGTCACGGCACGCGATCCGGGCGACTGGATCGATGAGCAGCTCGCCGACATCGCCAAGAAGCGCGCCACCGTCGGCGTGCGCTAAGACGTCGGCAGGGCCGCTGGTATAGTCGGCCGCCGCGAATGGCCGACACGAAGACGATCTACGATCTCACGCTGCTGCTCGATCTCGGCGCCGCCGACGACCAGCGGGCGAAGATCGTCGCCGACGCGCGCAAGGCGATATCGAGCGATGGCGAGCTGCTGGCGGAGCAGACCTGGGGCACGCGGGCGCTGGCCTACGAGATCGATCATCGCGAAGCCGCCGAATACCACCTGCTCCAGTTCAGCGGGCCGCCGGCGCTGATCTCCTCGCTCGAGCACACGCTGCGGATCACCGACGGCGTGCTGCGCCACCGTGTCATCAAGCTGCCTGCCGGGGTGAGCGTCGCCGCGAGCCCACCGCCGCCGGCCGCACCCCCGCCGGCCGCACCGCCGGCGCCCGAGGCGACCGCTGAGGCACCGGCCGAGACCGAGCCCGAGACATCGGCTGACGCGCCGGCCGAGGCCAGCATCGAAGCGCCGGCCGAGACCGAGGCTGAGCCTCCCGCCGCTCCTGAGAGCGCCGCGGATCCATCCGCCGAGGCCTGATTTCACCCAAACAGCGCCCAGCGCGCAGTGAGGTCCCCCGCCGCCCTCTCTACAGTGGCCCCAGACCAATTGTTCGAGCGCGAGAAGGAGCCTTGTCATGGCAGCATCCAATCTCAACGTCGTCGTCATCACGGGCAACTTGACCCGGGACCCCGAGCTTCGCTCGCTGCCGAGCGGCACGTCCGTGTGCGACCTGCGCGTCGCGGTCAACACGCGCCGAAAGAACGGCGCCACCGGCGAGTGGGAGGACAAGCCCAACTACTTCGACGTGAAGGTCTGGGGCGCGCAGGGCGAAAACTGCGCCCGCTTCCTCGCAAAGGGCCGCCCGGTGGCCGTCCAAGGTCGACTTGAGTGGCGCGAGTGGGAGAGCCAGGAGGGGCAAAAGCGCCAGGCAGTCGATATCATCGCTGAGTCGGTCCAGTTCCTCGGGGGCCGTGATGACGCCGCCGCAGGCGGATTCACCGCCTCGGTGGGCGGGTCGCGCAGCGACGTGCCGGTCGACGAGCGGGACTTCCAGCCCGCCGCGAGCGGAGCCGGCATCGGCGACGACGACATACCTTTCTAGACAGCTAAGGGAGCAGATGGCAAAGCAGCGAGCCGGCCGGGACAAGCCCGGCCGCCGGCGCGAGAAGCGCAGCGGACCTAGCAGCGGGCGGCGCAAGCCCTGCCTGCACTGCAAGGACAAGATCGACCAGGTCGATTACAAGGACGTAGCGGCGCTGCGCAAGTTCATCTCGGAGAAGGGGAAGATCCGCTCGCGCCGGATCAGCGGGGCCTGCCGTCGCCATCAGAGCCAGATCGCCCGTGCGGTGAAGCGCGCGCGCGAGCTCGCCCTGCTTCCCTACGTGAACGAGGGGGCCGTCGAGAGCGGCGGCCGCCGCGACCGCGATCGCGACCGCGACCGCTAGGGCGATGCCCCAGGCGATCCTCCTCGACGACGTCGAGTCGCTCGGCGAACGCGGAGCGGTCGTCGACGTCTCCAAGGGCTACCTGCGCAACTACCTGATCCCGCGCAAGCTCGCCCAGCCGGCCACCGCGGGAGCCCTGGCAGTCGTTCGCCAGCGCATGGAGTCGGCCGAGCGCGCTGCGCGCGAGGCGGTCGCGAAGGCCGCGGACAACGCTGCGATGCTGTCGCGCACCGTGCTCACGATCTCCCAGCAGGCGGGTGACGACGGCCGCCTGTTCGGGTCGGTGACCACCCAGGACATCGTCGACGCGATTCGCGAGGCCCGCGGACTGAAGCTCGACCGCCGCGGCGTGCACCTTGACGAGCCGATCAAGAACGTCGGCACCTACATGGTCGTCGTCGATGTCGTCGGTGACGTCACCGCGACGGTCAAGACGATCGTCTCCGCAGCGAAGTAGCGACTTTTCGTTGAAGGAGCGGGAAGGCTCCGAAAAGCGTCGCCGGCGAGGTCTAGGATCGACGGCCCGCCGATGAGCACCTCGACCCGCTTCCAGCGTCCGCAGCAGCTCAAGGTCGCCCAGTCGATCGCGCCGCCGCACAACATCGACGCCGAGGAGTCGGTGCTCGGGGCGATCCTGATGTCCGAGCGGCCGATGTATTCGCTCGTGATCGAGGAGGCGCTGCGCCCCGAGGACTTCTACCGCGAGCGCCACCGAGTCATCTTCGCGGCGATGCTCGGGCTCTACGAGCGGAGCGAGCCGATCGATGTCGTCACGGTGACCGACGCGCTGCGCGCCGAAGGGATCCTCGAAGAGGCGGGCGGCCCAGAGGGCGTGGACATGCTGGCCGGCGCGGTGCCGAACGTCGCGAACCTCCGCCACTACGCGCAGATCGTTCACGACACAGCGCTGCTGCGGCGGCTGCTGAACGCGACGTATGAGATCCAGTCGAGCGTCCTGGACCAGCAGGAGCCCGCGCGCGAGCTGGTCGAGCGCGCCGAGAAGACGGTGCTCGAGCTCGCCCACGGCGATCGCGCGCAAGACTTCCGCTCGATCGCCGCGCTACTCGGCAGCGAACTCGATGCGCTGCACGAGCTCTCGGTCGCGGGGGCTGCCGTGTCGGGCACGCCGACCGGTTTCAAGGATCTCGACGACATGCTCGGCGGCATGCAGCCCGGCAACCTGATCGTGATCGCCGCGCGGCCCTCGATGGGCAAGAGCTGCCTTGTCACGAATATCGCCGAGAACGCGGCGATCAAGCACGGCAAGCCGGTCGCGCTGTTCAGCCTCGAGATGTCGGAGACCGAGCTCGCGCGGCGCTTCATCGCCTCTCAGGCGAGCGTCCGCGGCGAGGACCTCAGCAAGGGGCGCGTGCCCGAGGCGACCTGGCCCAAGATCATTGCCGCCAGCAAGAAGCTCGCCGCGGCTCCGCTGTGGATCGATGACTCGGGTGACATCGGGATGCTCGAGATTCGCGCCAAGGCGCGTCGGCTGTACTCCCAAAGCGACGGCGGACTCGGGCTTGTGATCGTCGACTACCTGCAGCTGCTGCGCGCCGAGTCGCGCAGCGAGAACCGCGCCGAGATCATCGGCCAGATGTCGCGCGGGCTGAAGATGCTGGCGCGCGAGCTCGACGTGCCGGTGATCGCCCTCTCCCAGCTCAACCGAAGCGTCGAGTCGCGCAACCCCAAGATCCCGCTGCTCTCGGACCTGCGCGAGTCAGGCGCCGTCGAGCAGGACGCCGACGTCGTCGTCTTCATCTACCGCGACGACTACTACAACCCGCCCGAGTCGGCGAGCCCCTCGGAGCGTCCCGGCGAGGCGGACCTGATCGTCGCCAAGAACCGAAACGGCCCGGTTGGCAGGGTCACCCTCACCTTCCGTCCAGAGTACCCGCGCTTCATGAGCTACACCCAGGAGGAGCGCTTCACCTAGGCGCCCTTGGCGCTAGCGGGCGTGCTCGGCGGCTGAGACACTCGCCGCGATCGGGGAGACATCGACGCGGTGGCCGGGATCGCCGGCGCCGCAGTAGTCGAGGAACACGCCACCAAGGCTCCGCAGCGTCAGCGTGCCCGTGCCACCCGGCGGCGTCAGACGCACCTGACGCGCGAGCTGCCCGTTCACGTTTGCGATGCAGGCGTTCTTGTTGATCAGTACGAACGCGCCACCACCAGGACGCAGTGTCACCGTTGCCGGGCGATGGCCTGTCACCTCCGCATCGCCACCGTCGCGGTAGGCGAACGGGTAGACCTTTCCACTGGAGCTGAGCAGCGCAATGCGCGGGTAGCCAGCGAGCGTGCATGCCGATCGGCCGTCGTTGACGATCTCGATCATCAGCGGCAGCTGCATCGTGCGCGGCACGACGCGCGGGCCCTGGTGCAGCGCGAGCGCGGAGGTCGCGCAGCCCTTGTCCGGCGCGCCGGCGCTCGTGCTCGCATGCGACGCGAGTAGCGCGACGGCCAGCGCAGCGGCCGCGAGGAGTCGGAGCGGTGTGCCTGGCATCAGCTGAGAAGCGACGATACGGAGATTGGCCGCAAGAAGCGACAGCGCCCGCGGGAGGGTGCCGGGCCCCTCTCTATGCTGAATGAAGATGGCGCATACCCCCTGCGAGTTCGGCCTCTGCGACGGAAGCGGCTTCCTGATCGACGAGGACGAGGGCGCGGCGCGCGACTGCCGCTGCCGTCCGCTGCGGATCGCGGCGACGCGCAGCCGCTCGCTCGAGGCCCGGATTCCCAAGCGCTACCGCGTGATCTCCTTCGATCACAGCGATGTGATCGACATGGAACGCCGCTGCCCGACCCAGGTCCGCGAGATTCGCTCCTTTGTCGGCGACATCGGCCGAAACCTCGACGCCGGCCGCTCGCTGTGGCTAAGCGGCGGCGTCGGTACTGGCAAGACGGCGCTCGCGATGATCGTCTCCAAGGCGGCGATCGATGCCGGACGGACGGTCGCGATCTACTCCTGCCCGCGCCTTCTGAGCCTGATCCGCGAGTCGATCGACACGGGCGGGGTGCTCACCTTCCTCGACCGCCTCGCGGCCGTCGACCTGCTCCACGTCGATGATCTCGGCGCCGAGCACCGCACGGAGTGGGTGCTCGAGCAGCTCTACACGATCATCAATTCGCGCTACGAAGACGAGCGCTCGACGGTAGTCACGTCGAACCTCACCCCAGAGGAGCTTGCCGAACAGCTCGGCGAGCGGATCGTGTCGCGACTCGAGGGCATGTGCGGCGAGCCGCTGCCGTTCTGGGGGGCGGACCAGCGCCGCATCGCTTACCCGCTCGAGTCGCAGCGGGTCTAGGTCACAGCGCGCCCGGCGCGCCTTTCGCTGCGCCGGTGATCCGATCGGGCTCGGCGCCCGTAGAGGTTGGTGAGAGGGCCTGGTCGTCGCTGATCGGGCGGGACCAATCCATCTAGACGTGAGGAGCAGTTCGTGACTGATGAGTTCAGTTTGGAAAGCGTTGACGTTGACGGGGCCGTCCGCGAGGCGGCGGGGAATGTGAGTGGAGATACGCGCTTGTCGTTTTTGCGCAAGGCCGGTTTGGGCGCCGGCGCACTGATGGGCGGCGGCGCGGTGCTGTCGGCGTTTGCGCCGAGCGCGCTCGCCGCGGGCAAGGGCCGGCCGCCGGCGAGCTTCGGAAAGGGCGACGTCGGCGTTCTCAACTACGCGCTGACGCTCGAATACCTCGAGGCGACTTTCTACAAGGAGGCCGTCGCGAACATCAAGTTCAGCGACCCCCATCTGGAGGCCCTGGCACGGAAGATCGCCTCCGACGAGAAGGCGCACGTCGCCTTCCTGCGAGGCGCGCTCGCAAGCCACGCCGTGAAGAAGCCGAACTTCAACTTCGGCGCTACGGTCACAGACGAGGCGAAGTTCGCCGCGACCTCGCAGGTGCTCGAGAACACCGGCGTCGGGGCCTACTTCGGTCAGGCGTTTAACATCGCCAAGCCCCAGGACCTCGCTGCCGCGGTCTCGATCCTCACCGTCGAGGCCCGTCATGCCGGAGCGATCGGCTACTACAACGACATGACCGCTAAGGCGATCTCGCCGAGCGGCGCGTTCGACAAGCCGCTCACCGCAGCGGCGGTTCTGACGGCGGTCAAGGGCACCGGGTTCATCGTCAGCTGACGCGACTGATCCGGGGCGCCTCCTGACCCCCTCCTCCAAGGAGGCGCCCCGGCTCTCACGCCCATGACCAAGCGCACACACCTGATACTCGCCGCGGCGTTGGTCGCCGCGGCCGCCGGCGGCACAGTCGGCGGCCTCGCGACGGCGATGGCTTCGCAGTCAGCGCCCCGCAAGGCCGTCGTGACGCTGCACAACGTCCAGTTTCACCCCGGCGTTGTCCATCTCGCCGTCGGCGGCACCGTGACGTGGCGGTGGGAGGACGCCGACATCGACACCGAGCACAACGTCACGAGCATCGGAGCCGCGCGCTTCAAGAGCTCACGGACCCAGCAGAACGGCACCTACACACTCAAGTTCAACAAGGCGGGCGTCTACCGCTTCGAATGCACGATCCACCCTCAGAGCATGCAGGGCAAGATCGTCGTCGGCTAGACATCGCCGCTACGCAAAGGAGCACCCATGGGCCTCGACAACCCACTCCACATCCTGATCCTCCTCGTCGTCGTGCTGCTCGTCTTCGGCGCCAAGCGGCTGCCGGATATCGGCCGCTCGCTCGGCGAGGGAATGCGCGGCTTCAAGGACAGCATCCAGGGCGCCACCGTGGATCACTCATCGATCTCAGCGGCGACAGCCGTCCCGGTTCCCGCTGCGCCTGCGCCCGCGCCTGCCGAGCGGATCGTCGCCTAACCCGCCATGGCTGTCGCGGTCAAGACAATCCGCCACGATGAGCGGATCAGCCTCGTCGATCACCTCGATGAGCTGCGAACGCGGATCATCGTCTGCGCCATCGTCTTGGCCGCGGCATTCGCGGTCTGCTTCTGGCAGAACCACGCGCTCCTGAAGCTGATCAACCGCCCGCTTGCGACGCAGACCCAGAAGCAGGTCCGCGCCGGGCACGGGCCGCTCGGAGCGGCCTACACCAACCAGCAGAGCACGCGAGCGCTCGCCCTCCAGCTCGAAACCGCGGTTTCGGCACTGCAGAGCCCACAAAGCAACCTCAGCCCGGCTGCTCGCTTGCAGCTGCGCCGCCTGAACCCGGGCCTTCACCGCACGATCGCCCAGCTCAACCGCCCGCCCCAGGGCGACAAGCCGGTCACGCTCGGGATCGGTGAGCCATTCACCACGACGATCGGCGTCACACTGCTGTTCGCCCTGATCCTGTCGCTGCCGGTGATCCTCTATCAGCTCTACGGGTTCATCATCCCGGCCCTCAGCCCGACCCAGCAGCGCGCTGCGCGACCGAGCCTGCTGGCGATCCCCGGGCTCTTCCTGGCGGGGATCGCCTTCGGCTATCTGGTCGTCCTCCCAGCCGCCGTTCGCTTCTTCGAGAACTTCAACGCCAGTCAGTTCAACGTCCTCGTGCAGGCCAGCCAGTACTACCACTTCGCGGCGATGACGATCCTGGCGATGGGGCTGCTCTTCCAGATCCCTGTCGCGATCCTCGCCGCGACGAGGGCGGACATCGTGACGCCGCGGCAGCTGCGCAAGAACCGCCGCTACGCGATCCTCGTCTGCGTCGCAATTGCAGCGCTGCTCCCCGGTGACCTGACGACGATGCTGCTTGAGACGGTGCCGCTATACGTGCTCTTCGAGGTCAGCCTCGTCCTCGCCACGATCGCCCAACGCCGCCGGCGGGCTAGCGCCTAGCGCAGCAGGCCGCACCGGCGGCGGCCTCTAGAATCGCTGCTGTGCCCGGAATCGTGATCGTCGGCGCCCAGTGGGGCGACGAGGGAAAAGGGAAGGTGACCGACCTGCTCGCCGAGCGCGCCGACGCGGTCGTGCGCTTTCAGGGTGGGAACAACGCCGGTCATACGATCGTGCGCGACACCCGCGAGTACAAGTTCCACCTCGTCCCGTCGGGAATCCTCTATCCGGGCAAGCGCTGCATCATCGGCAACGGCGTCGTCGTCGACCCCCGCGTGCTGATCGACGAACTCGACTCGCTGCGCCTGAAGGGGATCGACACCAACGGGCTGAAGGTCTCTGCCAACTGCCACCTGATCATGCCCTACCACCTGCTCTTGGACCAGGCCGGCGAGGCTCGCCTCGGCAAGCTCCAGATCGGCACAACGCGGCGCGGGATCGGACCCTGCTACGCCGACAAGGCGGCGCGCCTGGGGATCCGCGTTCAGGACATGCTCGACGAGAAGATCCTGCGCAAGAAGATCGTCGCCGCGCTTGACCCCAAGCGACTCGCGCTGCGGCCGTTTTCGCGCGACGCTTCGCTGGATCTGCACGCGATGACCGAGCAGTATGTGACCTACGGCCACAAGCTCGAGCCGATGATCGCCGACTGCGCGCGCCTGGTCTGGGACGCGCTGGAAGCCGACCGCGTCGTGCTGTTCGAGGGCGCGCAGGGTGCGATGCTCGACATCGACCATGGCACCTATCCGTTCGTGACCTCGTCGAACCCGATCGCCGGCGCAGCGTGCGTCGGCGCGGGCGTTGGCCCGCGCGACATCGATGAGATCTGGGGCGTCTGCAAGGCCTACACGACGCGCGTCGGAGCGGGCCCGTTCCCGACCGAGCTCGACGACTCACTCGGCGAGGAGATCCGCCGCATTGGCGGGGAGTACGGGACGACGACGGGGCGTCCGCGGCGCACGGGCTGGCTTGACCTCGTCGCGCTGCGCTACGCGTCGCGACTGAACTCGCTGTCGGCGCTGGCGGTGACCAAGCTCGACGTGCTCTCGGGGTTCGAGCGGATCTGCGTGTGCACCCGCTACCGCGGCGAGGAGGGGGCGACGTTCGACCAGTTCCCCTACCACCAGTCGGTGCTCCACCACGCGGTCGGCGAGTACACCGAGCTCGAGGGCTGGACGGAGGACATCAGCGAGGCGCGCTCGGAGTCCGACCTGCCGCAGGCGGCGCGCGACTACCTCGACTTCATCGCCGACCACATCGGCGTGCCCGTGGCGATGGTCGGCGTGGGCCCCGCTCGCGACCAGACGATCTGGACGCATCGCGGCGAGGAAACGCTCGTCGCTCAGGCCGCGGCGTAGTCCTCGATCGCCGCGACGACGCGTGCGGCGGCGCCGGCCTCGCCCCACAGCGGCGGGCGCTCCGCCGGCGGCGTGGCGGCGAGCGCGGCGACGGCGCGACCGGCGTCGAGACCGGCGAGCGTGTTCCAGCCGGCGGCGACCGTGTCGGTCCACTCAGTCTGATCGCGCAGCGTCACGCAGGGCACCGCGGCGAGATAGGCCTCCTTCTGAACGCCGCCGGAGTCGGTCAGAACCGCTCGGGCGTTGTGCAGCAGCGCCGCGAAGTCGAGGTAGCCGAGCGGCGCGGTGAGCGTCGCCGCTGACGCGGCGCGTTCGAGCAGCCCGTAGCGCTTGAGACGCTCGCGGGTGCGCGGATGCAGCGGCAGGATGATCGGCCCGGCGACGGCCTCGAGCAGCGTGACGAGCGCCTCCAGGGCGCCCGCATCGTCGACGTTTGACGCACGGTGGGCGGTCGCCAGGACGTAGCCGCCGCTCGTCAGTTCAAACCGCTCGAGGATCGCGCTCCGCTCGAGCACGCGCTCGCGCATCGCCATCGCGACATCGACCATGACATCGCCGACGACCACGGCGCGTCCGGGCGTCGCCTCGCGCTCGAGGTTCTCCGCTGCCTCGGCGTTGGAGCACAACAGCAGCGCCGCGAGCTGATCGCTCAGGACGCGGTTTCGCTCCTCGGGTTGCGTGCGATCAAAGGACCGCATCCCCGCCTCGACATGGACGAGCGCGATCCCATCGCCCGAGGCAGCGAGCGCGCCCGCGAGCGTCGAGTTCGTGTCGCCGTAGACGAGCACGACGTCAGGATCGATCGAGCGCAGCAGCGCTTCAAGCTGCTCGAGCATCCGCGCCAGCTGGGAGCTGTTGGAGCCGCCAAAGACCGCGAGCGAGTGGTCGGGTTCCGGCACGCCGAGCTCGTCGAAGAACACCGCCGAGAGTTCCGCGTCGTGGTGCTGGCCGGTATGTATCAACAGCTCCTCGTGGCGCTCGCGAAGACGAGGAGAGACGGCCGCCGCCTTGACGAACTGCGGTCGGTTACCGACCACCGTCGCGATGCGCATCAGGCGAGCTCTGATGCGATCCGCGCGGCGACCGCTTCCGCGATCTGACTCGTCAGCGGCCCCGGAGCGTCGTAGCGCTTAGCCCCCACCCTGGCAACCGGACGCACTTCGTAGGGGGTCGCAGCCACGAAAGCCTCCTCTGCCCCCTCGAGTGCGGAGCGCTCGATCGGCTCCTCGCGGACATCGGCGACCGCGAGCACGAGGCGCCGCGTGATCGAGTCAAGCACGTGGTCCTCGAGCGAGGCCGTGCGGGCCACGCCGTCGATGACCACAAAGAAAGACGACGTCGGGCATTCGAGCACTCGGCCGTGCGGTGTGACCAGCAGCGCCTCATCGGCTCCCTGCTCGCGGGCGATGCGCGAGGCCAGCATGTTCGCGCCGTAGGAGAGCGACTTGATCCCGTCGAGCAGCCGCACCGGGGCGTAGGTGACCGGCTCGAGCTCAAGGGCCGGCGGGAGTTCTGGGAGCGGCTCGATGAGCACGATCCGGCGACCGCCGCGCGTCGCGATGAAACGGACCATCCCCTCGCGCTGCTCACGGGCCTCGATCAGCGCGGCGATGTCGGTGCGAAACGCCCGGGCGTCGATCTCCAGACGCAGGCCTGAGGCGGAACGCATGAAACGCTCGATGTGGGCGTCGAGCGCGTAGGGCACACCGTCGTACAGCCGGCAGACCTCGAAGATCCCGTCACCGCGCAGAAGCCCGAGGTCGGTAACCGGGACTACGGCCCGTGATTCTTCGACGATCTGCCCGTCAACGCAGGCGAGGTCGTCTTGCACAGCGCCGCACGCTACCCGATCAGACGGGCGGTGCGGCCGGGCCGTATTCGGAGGTGTTGGAGACGGTCGCGGGGTCGCCGTCCTGGGCGACCGCGAGCTGCAGGAGCTTCGCGTCTGGAGCGGTCCTCGACGCGAGAACGCAGGTGTGGCCGTCCTGGACCCAAGCGACGATGTGGGCGCTGTCACTATCGAGCAGCAGGTAGTCGCCGTGCCGGCGGGCGACCGTTCGGCCGCTCTGCCCCCAGCTCACGGGCGCGCCAGAGACGATCGAGTAACCGATCGCACCACCGGCCGGGTAGGCGCTGTAGTACTCCGTCGTGATCGTGCGCCCGCCAAGGCGGTCACTGCGTGTGCCCGAGATCGGCCAACCGCGCGCGGACCAGTCGGGGAAGGTGATGTTAGTCCCCGCGGCGACGAGCGCGTGAGGAGTGGGACCGCTCGCCGCGGCAAGCGCGATGCGCGCCGTGCGAACCGCCGTCGGGGGCGTCGTGCCACCGGCGAAGATCAGCCCGAGCACGACGGCGACGGCGGCCGCGCCCAGCGCCAGCGAGTCGACGATGATGATCCGGCGGCGCAGGCGAGGGCTTCGCGGCTTCGGCTGACGCTCGGCGATGAGCTCGGCTGTGAAGGTGTGCAGCGCCGCCGGCGCGGGCGCCTCAACTGCGCTCAAAAGCTCGGCGATCCGTCGCTCATCGGCCGCTTCGCGGCCGCTCTCTGGCTGTTCGCGCATCTGACCCATCTAATCAAGACGCCTTTCGGCCGCCGATCCTTCCCGGTCGTCCTGACCGCCGATCGAGCCCACGATCCGCCGCCGCGCGCGGTGCAGGCGCGTCGTGATCGTCGATTCGCGGGTGCCCAGCATCCGCGCCGCCTCGCCGTAGGAGAGGCCGAGTACGTCGACGGCCACCAGCGCGAGGCGAAAGTCCTCGGGCAGCTCGGCGATCGCACCGTAGAGCTCCTGGGCCTCGACAGCATGCTCTGGACGGTCTCCGAGGCGCTCATCGGCGAGCTCGAGACCCTCGATCTGAGCCGTCACGTGTGGGCGGCGCGAGGCTGTGCGCCGCGAGCTGAGGAACGTGTTGCGCAGAACTCGCATCAGGTACGCGAGCTCGTCGTCGCCGCGTAGGATGCGCGGCCGCGCGAGAACGCGGACGAAGGTCTCCTGAACGAGATCCTCCGCCTCGTGCGGCGAGCCACTCAGCGCCCAAGCCGCTCGATAGAGGCGGTCGACGTAGCGCGGCAGGACTTGGGGGTCAAGCCGTGGCGACATCGTGCATAGGCAGCCCGCTCATCGAATCGACTCTAGTGGGATGCTTGGCGCAGTGAGCGCCGACGGTCGCTTCGCCCCCAGCCCGAGCGGCCCGCTGCACCTCGGCAACCTGCGCACCGCGCTGCTGGCGTGGTGCTTCGCGCGCGCCGCCGGAGGCCGCTTTCTGCTGCGCATCGAGGATCTCGACCCGCAGCGCTCGCAACGCGAGCGCGAGCCGGGCATCCGCGCCGACCTCGCGCGGATCGGCATCGACTGGGACGCCGAGACGGTGCGCCAGAGCGAGCGCGCGGATGCCCATCGCAGCGCGTTCGCGGCGCTTCGCGACGCGGGCGCCCTGTACCGCTGCTGGTGCACGCGCGCCGAGATCCGCGAGGCCGCCTCGGCGCCGCACGGATCGCCGTCGGGGGCCTACCCGGGGACGTGCAGGCGGCTTGGTGCAGCCGAGATCGCACAGCGCGAGCGCGACGGCCGCCCCGCCGCCTGGCGTGTCGACGCCGGTCAGCGCCGCGTGTCGTTCAAGGACGGACTGCACGGAGAGACCGCTGCCTGGGTGGACGATTTCGTCGTCTGGCGCGAACTTGACGATCTTGCCGCCTACAACCTCGCGGTCGTGGTCGACGACGCCGCCGACGACGTCGGCGAGGTTGTGCGCGGTGACGACCTGCTCGAGACGACGCCTCGCCAGATCCTCGTCGCGGACTTGCTCGGCCTTCCCGTCCCCGCTTACGCCCATGTTCCGCTCGTGCTCGGCGGCGACGGCGCGAGGCTGGCCAAGCGCCACGGCGCGATCACGCTCGACGAGCGACTCGAACGCGGCGAGGGCGCCGAGGCGGTCGTCGGCTGGCTGGCCTCCAGCGCCGGCCTAGCGCCGGACGGCGCTCGCCTCACTGCGGACGAGGTCCTGCAAACGTTCGAGCGGGCGAACGTCTCGCGCGATCCCGCCGTCCTGACTGCGCGCGATCCGCGCGGTCAGCCATGATGGCGCCGTGCGGCGCGGGGAGGAGCTAGCCGGCGGCGCGAACAGCGTCCGCAGGCGGCCGGGCCTTCCCGGCCTCCTGTTCGGCTCGCTGCACGGCTACCGGCGCGCCTACGCCGGTGCCGACCTGCTCGCCGGCGTGACCCTGCTCGCGATCGCGGTGCCCGAGCAGCTCGCGACCTCGCGTCTCGCGGGAATGCCGCCGATCACGGGCTTCTACGCATTCGTTGCGGGCACAGTGCTGTTCGCGATGCTCGGCTCAAACCCGCAGATGTCGGTCGGCGCCGACTCGACGATCGCGCCGCTGTTCGCCGTCGCCGTAGCGCGACTGGCCGCGAGCGGCTCCCCGGACTACGTCGACCTCGTCGGGATCGTCGCGGTCCTCGTCGGCCTCATCGTCGTGCTGATCGGACTGCTGCGGCTTGGCTGGATCGCGGAATTCCTCTCCGCGCCGATCATCGCCGGCTTCATGTCGGGGGTGGCGGTGATCATCGTCGTGCACCAGCTTCCCGACCTGCTCGGCGTCCCCCATCCCGGCGGCTCGACGCTGTACCGGCTGAAATTCGTCGCCGATCATCTGGGCTCGACCAGCGGCGCGACGCTCGCGATCGGCGCCGCGGTGGTTGTCGTCGTGGTCGCGGCGGAGCGCTTCGACCGGCGCCTGCCGGGCGCGCTGCTTGGCCTGGTCGGCTCAACGGCGATCGTCGCGGCCACGGGTCTCCATTCGAGCGTCGCCGTGCTCGGCTCATTCGCCCACGGCGCGCCGCGCGTCGGGCTGTTCCACTTCTCCTTCTCGACCCTTGAGAGCATCGCCCCGGTCGCGGGCGTCGTCGCGCTCGTCGTCGTCAGCCAGACGGCGGCTACGACGCGGGCCTTTGCCGACCAGGGGCGCTACGAGGTCGACGTCGGCCGCGACTTCCTCGGCGTCGGCGCGGGCAGCATCGCCGCGGGACTGACCGGCTCCTTCCCCGTCAACGCGTCGCCAGCCCGGACTGCGGCGGTCGCCTCGGCATCCGGAAGAACCCAGGCAGCGGGACTCGGCGCCGCGATCGCCCTCGTCGCGCTCATCCCGGCTGCGGGCCTGCTCAAGGACCTGCCGCTCACGACGCTCGCGGCGGTTCTGATCTTTGTCGCCACGCGCGTCTTTCGCGGCCGCGATCTCATCGCGGTGGCGCGCTTTGATCGCTTCGAGCTGGCGCTCGCGCTGGCGACGCTGGTGACGGTGGCGCTGCTGGGCGTCGAGCAGGGCATCGGCGTGGCCGTCGGTCTCGCGATCCTCGACCGCACGCGGCTCAGCGCACGACCCCGCCTGCAGGTGCTCGGACGGGTCCCCGGCACGACGAGCTGGATCCCGCTCGATGTCGCGGGCGGGGCGCAGCGCGTGCCGTCGGCCCTCGTCGTCCTCTTCCCGACGCCGCTGTGGTACGCCAACGCCATCCACTTCCGCGAGGAGATGAGCGCGGCGGTCGCCGCGGCGCCGGAGCATACGAGGCTAGTCGTGCTCGATGTGCTCGGCATGAGCGACATCGACTACACGGGCTCGCGGGCACTCGAGCGAACGCTCGACGAGCTCGACGCCAGGGGCATCTCGTTTGCCGTGGCGCGAGCCGATTCGAAAGTGCGGCAGGGCTTTCGCAAGAGCGGGCTTGAGGCGCGGATCGGCGCCGAGCGCTTCTTTGCCGCCGTCGATGAGGCGGTCTCGCGCCTCGCAGCTCAGCCGGCCTGAGAGGGAGCAGGAACGCCCGCGGCGCGTTCCTGCTCGAGCGCGACGGGAATCCAGCGCTGAAGAGCCTCGATCAACTCCTGGCGGCGGATCGGCTTACTCACGTAGTCGTCCATACCGGCTGCGACGCAGCGCTCGACGTCGCCCTTCATCGCCAGCGCCGTCATCGCGATCACAGGCGTGCGCGGGCCCTCGCCCTCGCGGCGTCGAAGCTCAGCGGTCGCCTCGTAGCCGTCCATCACGGCCATCTGGCAGTCCATCAGGACAATGTCGTAGTGACCGCGCTGGAGCGCGTCGAGCGCGAGCTGGCCGTTGGCCACGGCCTCGGCCTCGCATCCGCAGCGCTCGAGCGTGCGCAGCGCGACGACCTGGTTGACGGGGCTGTCCTCGGCGACGAGGACCCGCGGCGGACGCGCCCAGCCTGCGGCTTGCGCTTCCGGTTCGACGCTCTTGCTCTCGCTGCGCGAGGCGACGAGATCGGGCAGCGGAAGCTCGAAGTAGAAGGTGCTCCCCTTGCCGAGGTCGCTCTCGCAGCCGACCGTCCCCCCCATCAACTCGACGAGCTCCTTGACGATCGCCAGCCCGAGGCCGGTGCCCCCGTAGTTGCGCGTCGTCGACGCGTCGGCCTGGGTGAAGGGGTCGAACATGTGATCGAGGACCGCCGGGTCGATGCCGATCCCGGTGTCGGTCACCTGCACGCGCGTCATCAGACCGCCGCCGTCCACGGGGCGCGAGCCGGCGCGGACGGTGACCGTGCCCTCGGCGGTGAACTTGACGGCGTTCGAGACGAGGTTGAGGATGATCTGGCGCAGGCGGCGTGCGTCCCCGCGCGTGCGTCGAGGTACCCCCGCCCCGATATCGACGACGAACTCGAGCCCGTTTGTCGCCGCCTGGACGCTCGAGACCGCACAGGCCTGCTCGATCGCCTCCGGGAGGTCGAAGTCGGCGATGTCGAGCTCGAGCTGCCCGGCCTCGATCTTGGAGACGTCGAGGATGTCGTTGATCAGCGAGAGCATCTGCTCCCCGGAGCGCGAGACCTGTTCGGCGAACGCGCGCTGCTGATCGTCGAGCACGGTGTCCAGAAGCAGCTCGTTCATGCCGAGCACGCCGTTCATCGGCGTGCGGATCTCGTGGCTGACGTTGGCGAGGAACGCCGACTTCATATTCGAGGCCTCGACTGCATGGTCGCGAGCGATGGCGAGCTCTCGGCTCGCGCGGTTGCGCTCGGTGACGTTGTCGAAATGGGCGATCCGGCACGCGCGGGCGTTCACGTCGAGGTTGCTGCTCGTGACCTCCACGTCGATGAGGGTGCCGTCCGAGAGCATGTGAGTCGCGGGATAGCTTCGCTGCTCGGCGGTATCCTCGCTCCCGGAGTCCGGCTCGCCGACGGCTAGGTAGGCGCTCAGTTGCTCCCTCTCCTCGGGGCTCTGGAGGTCCCTGACGGTCATCGAACAGAGCGCTTCGCGCGTGTACCCGTACTGCTGGATCATCGCATCGCTGATCTCGACGATTGCGAGCGTCGCCCGGTCGTAGACGACCATCGGCTGGGGGTTGCCCTCGAACAGCGTTCGGTAACGCGCCTGGCTCGCACGAAGCTGCTCACGGGCGATCCGCAGCGCCGGGCGGAACGCGAGGCGGATGCCGAGCAGGATCA
>DATAWT010000067.1:0-114437 GCA_036267075.1 Solirubrobacteraceae bacterium | reverse complement strand
GGAGACGCCGGCGGTGCTGCGGCGGGAGCGCGAAGCGCTCCGGTGCCGGCGCCAGCGTCCCCTCGGCGAGCACTAGGTCTCCGCCCGCCCCCGCGACATCGCGATCTCGCCGGTGCGCATCATCTCGACCAGCCCGTGCGGACGCACGACGCGTTCGAAGGCGTCGATCTTGTCGCTCGAGCCGGTCACCTCGACCGTCAGCGAGCGCCTCGTCGTGTCCACGACGCGCGCGCGGAAGATCTCGGTGTACTCGAGGATCTCGCTGCGCGCCGGCCCCTCCGCCGCGACCTTGAAGAGAGCCAGCTCGCGAGTGACCGTGCCGGCCGGCTCCAGATCGCGGATCTTCAGGACATTGACCAGCTTGTGGAGCTGCTTGGTGACCTGGTCGATCGGGTGAAGTGCCCCGTCGACGGTCAGCGTGATGCGTGAGAACTGCTCGTCGTCGGTCGGCCCGACCGTGAGCGTCTCGATGTTGAAGCCGCGCCGTGCAAACAGGCCCGCGATGCGCGTCAACACGCCGGGCCGATTCTCGACGAGGATCGACAGGACGTGCTTTCGGCCGGTGCGAAGCCCGACGGCGGCGTCGAGCTCCTCGAGGCTGAGCAGTGCTTTGGTTCCTGGTTCACCCATCGCCGCTCACCCCACCATGTCCCGCGCCGCAGCGCCGGGAGCGATCATCGGATACGTGTTCTCCTCGCGCGTCACGCGCACGTCGGCGACGACCGTCCCCGGTGTCGCGATCGCCGCGCGGATGTCGGCGACAAGCGAGGTCTTGTCGGTGAAGCGAAGCCCCGTCGCCCCGTAGGCCTCCGCGAGCTTCACGAAGTCGGGGTGCTCGCCCATGTCGACCTGGCTGTAGCGGTGGTCCCAGAAGAGCTCCTGCCACTGGCGGACCATGCCGAGGTAGCCGTTGTTCATGATGAAGACCTTGACCGCGATCTGCTCCTGTACGCAGGTCGCGAGCTCCTGGCTGTTCATCTGGATCGAGCCGTCCCCGGCGATCACGCAGACGGTCTCATCGGGCATCCCTACCTTGGCGCCCATCGCCGCCGGCAGGCCGAAGCCCATCGTGCCGAGGCCGCCGGAGTTGATCCACTGGCGCGGGCGGGCGAAGTGGTAGTACTGCGCCGCCCACATCTGGTGCTGGCCGACGTCTGAGACGAGGATCGCGTTGCCTTCCGTCGCCTCATACAGCGCTTGGATCAGGTACTGCGGCTTGATCTCCGAATCGGCGCTGTCGGTGTAGCGCAGCGGGTGCTGCTCCTTCCAGGCGTCGATCTTCGTCCACCAGTCCTCAAGCCGACTGGAGTCGGCTTCCAGCGCGCGGTACTCGGCGATCAGCTTGCGCAGGATGTTGCGCGCGTCACCGACGATCGGGATGTGCGCCGGGACGTTCTTTGAGATCTCCGCAGGGTCGACGTCGATGTGGATGAACTTGGCCTGCGGCGCGAACTCGGCGAGCTTGCCGGTGACGCGGTCGTCGAAGCGCGCCCCGACGGCACAGATCAGGTCTGCCTGATCCATCGAGTAGTTCGCAGCGCGTGTGCCGTGCATGCCGAGCATGCCGAGCCACTGGCGGTGCGTGCCGGGGAAGCCGCCGAGGCCCATCAGCGTCGTCGTCACCGGGAAGCGGTCGGCGGTCGCGAGCTCGACAAGCTCCGCGCCGGCGCCCGAATTGATCACGCCGCCGCCCGCGTAGATGACCGGCCGGCGCGCGCTTGCGAGCGCGTTGGCCGCCTGGCGGATCTGCTTCTGGTTGCCGTCAACGGTCGGCTGGTAGCCCGGCAGCGACACGTCCGCCACCGGCTCATACGGGATGTCGGCGCGCGAGAGGTCCTGCGGGATGTCGATCACGACCGGCCCGGGACGGCCGGTGCGCGCGAGATGGAACGCTTCGTGGATCGCGCGCGGTATCTCCAGCGGGTGCTGGATCATGAAGGAGTGCTTGACGATCGGCATCGTGATGCCCATCGTGTCGGCCTCCTGGAAGCCGTCCGTGCCGAGCAGCTCGGTGCGGACCTGGCCGGTGATGAAGACGACCGGGACGGAATCCATCATCGCGTCGGCGATCGGCGTCACGAGGTTGGTCGCACCAGGACCCGACGTCGCGAGCGCCACGCCGACCTTGCCGGTCGCCTTCGCGTAGCCCTCGGCGGCGTGGCCGCCGCCCGCCTCGTGGCGGACCAGGACGTGGCGGATCCCGGCGTCGTAGAAGGCGTCGTAGGTCGGTAGGTTCGCCCCACCCGGGAGGCCGAATACGACGTCGACTCCCTCTGCCTTAAGGCATTCCATCACTGCATCGACTGCACGCATGCGCTGACCTCCTTTCGGGTGTGACCGGGGACGCAAAACTGGCCCAGCGGGCCGTTACTTTTCGGAGGATAGCGTGCGGCGAGCGGCTTTTAGGCCGCTGCAATCAGAGCCGCGCGCGCACTTTGTAGCGGGAATCGGGCTCGATCAGCTCGTCGTCACGCGGATAGGACAGCTCGGTCCCGCAGCGCATGCAGAGCGCGTCGTAGTGGCGCACCGCGACCCCGCACGTCGGGCAGACGCGCAGCGGCTCCTCCGTCTCGCGGCGTGAGACCGCCGCCGCCAGCGGACCGAGCAGCGGCAGCAGCCCGGAGATGAAGAACCACACCCACAGCGAGCTGCCTTTGCGCATCCCGATGTATCCGCCCACACACGCCGAAATGAGGCAGATCCCGACATATATGGCGCTGCCCGTCAGAATAGGACGCGTATCGCCCAGACCGCGCCGATGATCGCCACGATCACCGCCACGATCGTCGCTACGACGATCACGACGTGGAACAGCAGGTGCAGGAGAAGCCACGCGCAGATGACGAGGACCAGCCCGGCGAGCGCATGCTTGCCGAGCGACTGCATCTTGGTCTCCGCCTGCTCGACGCGGCTTCCTGAGTGTTGATCGTTCATGCAGAAGAGCTTACGCTCATCCGCACCTGTTATTGCTGGGTCTGCGGGTGGTGGGCTCTGTGCTCGGGTCGCGCGGGCGAGGCGGAGGCTGCCAGGCGAGCGAGGCTGTAGCGCCGAAGGACCCCCGGCGGCTTGGCCCTCGTGGACGCCTCGTCAAGCTGCGGGATGAGCAGGAACCTGGAACGGGCGTTGGGTGCGTTCATGGCCGAGATCTTGCCGGTCGTCGCCTTCCGCGTCGCTGTCCCGCTGGACAAGATCCGACGCCGCGGGCGCTCCCTGCGGTCGCAGGCGCCTACTAGTCGCCGACGCCGAGCGCCGCCCGGATCAGCCGCTGGAGCTCAGCGCCATCGGCGCGCCCGCGCGTCTCGCGCATGATCGGGCCGACCAGGGCGCCGATCGCCTTCGCGTTGCCGGAGCGGACCTGCTCGGCGGTGTCCGGGTCGGCGGCGATCGCGCGCGCGACGATCTCCGCGAGCCCGTCGGAGTCGGCGATCGCCCCGAGACCGCGCTCGGCGACGATCGCGGCGGGATCGCCGCCGTCTGAGATCAGGGCGTCGAGGACCTCGCGCGCGGCGGTCGCCGTCACCACTCCGTCGGCGAGGAGCGCTGCCAGCGCCGCCAGCGCGCCCGGCTCAAGGCGGCTCGACGCGGGGTCCGCGTCGCCGAGCCGCGCGAGCACCTCCCCGGTCAGCCAGTCAGCGATCCGCCGCGCGTGGGCGACACCATCGGCGCTCGCCGACACCGCACGCTCGAAGAAGTCGCCGAGGTCGCCTCGGAAGGCGAGCTGGCGCGCCCGCTCGGGGCTGATCGAAAGCTCGCTCTCAAAGCGCGCCGCGCGCGCCGCCGGGAGCTCGGGCATCGCCGCGCGAGCGGCCCCGAGCATCGCAGCGGTGATCGCGATCGGGACGAGGTCGGGCTCGGGGAAGTAGCGGTAGTCCTGGGCGTCCTCCTTCGAGCGAAGCGGCGTCAGATGCCCGCTCGCGGGGTCGAAGTGGAGGGTTTCCTGCTCGACCTCCCCGCCGCCCGAAATGATCGCGCTCTGGCGCTCGACCTCGGCGCCGATCCCGCGCTCGAGGTAGCGGAAGGAGTTCATGTTCTTGAGCTCGGCCTTCGTGCCGAGCTCGCTTGAGCCGGCAGCCCGAAGCGACACGTTCGCGTCAGCGCGCAGCGATCCCTCCTCCATGTTCACATCGCTCACGCCCAGCGCGCGGAGGGTCGCGCGCAGCAGCTCGAGCCATTCGCGAGCCTGCGCCGCCGAGCGCAGATCGGGCTCGGTGACGATCTCGACGAGCGGCGTTCCACCGCGGTTGAAGTCGACGACCGAGGTCTGCGATCCGTGGATGCGACCGCTTGAGCCGAGGTGGATCAGCTTCGCCGCATCCTCCTCCAGGTGCACACGATGGATGCGAACCCCCTCGAGTGTCCCGCCGCGGCACAGCGGCTCGTCGTACTGGGAGATCTGGTAGCCCTTCGGCGAGTCGGGATAGAAGTAGTTCTTGCGGTGGAAGGTCGAGCGCGGCGCGAGCTCGCTGCCGAGCGCCATCCCGATCATCAGCCCGAGATGGATCGCGCGCTCGTTGACGACCGGCAGCGCACCCGGCAGCGCCAGGCATACCGGGCAGGTGTGCACGTTCGGCGGATCGCCGAAGCTCAGCGCGCAGGAGCAGAACATCTTCGTCTGCGTCGCCAGCTGGACGTGGATCTCAAGGCCGATGACCACCTCGAGCTCGGCCATCACAACTCCACAGCCGCGGCCGAGCCGTCAAAGCCGATCGCCTGCTCGAGCGCGAACGCCGCCTCGAGCATCGCCCCCTCGCGAAACGGCGCGGCGGCGAACTGGAAGCCGACCGGCAGCTGGCGATCGCCGTCGGGTGAGGCCGCGAGGCCGCTCGGGATCGAGATCGCCGGGATCCCGGCCAGCGACATCGGCACCGTGCAGAAGTCGTTCAGGTACATCGCGAGCGGATCGGCGGTCTTTGCGCCGAGCGGGAAGGCGACGCCCGGGGCCGTCGGCGTGACGATGAAGTCAAAGCGCTCGAAGGCGGCCGCGAAGTCCTCAGAGATCTTCGTGCGCACGCGCTGCGCGCGCCCGTAGTAGGCGTCGTAGTAACCGCTCGAAAGGGCGTAGGTGCCGAGCATGATGCGCCGCTTGACCTCATCGCCGAAGCCGTCATGGCGGGTTTGCGTGTACATCGACAAGAGGTCGCTCGCGCCCCTCGCGCGGTAGCCGTAGCGGACGCCGTCGAAGCGCGCCAGGTTCGAGGACGCCTCCGCCGGCGCGAGTACGTAGTAGGCCGCGAGCGCGTGGCCGGCGTGCGGCAGCGCGCACGGCTCGACGCTCGCGCCGAGCTCGCGCGCCAGATCGAGCGTCGCCTCGAAGGAGGAGAGCACGCCCGGCTCGATCCCCTCCCCTGTCAGCTCGGCCGGCACGCCGAGGCGAATGCCGCGCAGATCGCGCTGCGTGGGCAGAACGACCTGAGCCGGGTACTCGAGCGAGGTCGAGTCGAGCGGATCGCGCGCGCCGGTCATCGCGGCGAACAGCAGCGCCGCATCGGTCACGTCGCGCGTCAGCGGCCCGGCCTGGTCAAGCGAGGAGGCGAACGCGATCATCCCGTAGCGCGAGACTGCGCCGTAGGTCGGCTTCAGGCCGACGATCCCGCACAGCGCGGCCGGCTGGCGGATCGATCCGCCGGTGTCGGTGCCGATCGCCCACGGCGCCAGTCGCGCCGCGACGGCGGCGGCGCTACCTCCCGAGGAGCCGCCCGGGACGCGCGAGTCATCCCACGGGTTGCGGGTCGGTCCGAAGGCCGAGTTCTCAGTCGATGACCCCATCGCGAACTCGTCCTGGTTGGTCTTCCCGAGCAGCGGCCCGCCGGCGGCGGCGATCCGCTCGACGACCGTCGCCGTGTAGGGCGGCCGGTAGCCCTCGAGGATCCGCGATCCCGACTGGCTCGGCACGCCCTCCGTGCAGAAGAGGTCCTTGACTGCCACGGGCACACCGCCGAGCGGCCCGGCGCCATTGGCCGGCGCCTCCTCGGCCACCCAGACGAACGCATTGAGCGGGTCGGCGCCGGCTCGCGAGCGGTAGGCGTCAAAGAGCTCTCCGGCGTCGAGATCTCCGGCGCCGACAGCACCAGCCGCGGCCGCGGCGCTCAGCGCGATGATTTCCGAGGCGTCGCTCATGCCTGCGGGCTCGGGACCGCGAAGCCGTCGTCGGCGACCTCGGGCGCGCTCTCGAGCGCTCGCTCGCGCGGCAGGCATGGCCGCGGCACGTCGGGACGAAGCGCGTTCTCGACGGAGACGACGTGCGAGGTCGGCTCGACACCGTCGAGGTCGAGCTCGTCGATCGTCGCGATGTGGCGCAGGACGCCGGCGAGCTCGCCGGCCATCCGCTCGACCTCCTCGCCGCTCAGCTCAAGGCGCGCGAGCCGCGCGACGTGGCGGACCTCGTCGGGATCGATGCCCTCGGCGCCCACTAGACCGGCACGCCCCAGAAGGGGCGCTCGTCGCGAACCGACCACCACGTGGAGAGCAGCACCACGACCGCGCCGCCGAGGCCGATCCAGAGCCCGAAGCAGCGCTCGATCGCTCCCGCCGGCGGTGACGCAGCCGCCACGGCGATCAGCACGATCGCGAGCAGCGCGAGGACAGAGGTCAGGACGGCCGCCGCCAGCGGCACGCTCGGCGAGCGCTGCGTGACGGTCAGCCAACCGAGCGCCAGCGCGCCGGCCGCCGCCAGCGCGGCGACGACGGCGGCGGCGGTCACAGCGTTCCAGGCGTCCTGCTGCCCGGTCGCGAACTCAAACCACGGCTCGAACAGCGCGACGGCGAGGAGCACGCCGCCGAGCAGCGCCGACACCTCCGCGGGCCGCATTCTGCGCGCGTCGATCTGCACGCCGCGAAGCCTACCCGTGGGTCTCGGCGCTGGGCTCAAGACGCCGCGCCGAGCGCCGCGAGGGCCGCACGAGCGCGACGGCAGCAAGCACGCCGACCGCCACCCACCCGGCGCCGACGAGAAAGGCGAGGTGATAGCCAGCCGTCAGGGCCGCCGGCAGCGCGTGCCCGTGCGCGAGCAGCGATCGCGTGTGATCGGTCGCGACGGTGCCGAGCACGGCGACGCCGGCGGCGCCGGCGACCTGCTGGGAGACGTTGACGATCCCCGAGGCGAGGCCCGCGTCGGCGGCGGGGACATCGGCCATCGCCAGCGTCAGCAGCGGCACCGAGCCGGTCCCCATCCCGGCGCCCATCAGCGCGAGCGCCAGCAGCACGAGCGGGAAGTAGCCGGCGTGCACGCCTGCCGCAGCGAGCAGCAGCAGCCCCGCGATCGTCGCGAGCATCGCCGGAAGCAGCACCCGCCAGGGCCCGAAGCGCCGCACCAGGTTGGCCGTGACGCCCGAGGAGAAGAAGGCGATGATCAGCGTCATCGGCATGAACGCGAAGCCGGTCTCAAGGGCGCTGTAGCGGAGCACGTGCTCGAGGTACAGCGTCCCGATGAAGAAACAGCCGAACATGCCGACGAACAGGAAGCTGCGCACGACGCTTGAGCTGGCAAGGCCCGGCACGCGGAAGATTCGAAGCGGCATGATCGGCTTTGCGAGCCGTGCCTCGAGTGCGACGAAGCCGGCCAGCAGCACGACGGCGCCGGCCAGCACGCCGAGCGTCCGCGCCGACCCCCAGCCGTAGACGCTCGACTTGACGACGGCGTAGATCGCGGCGAGCAGGCCCCCCGTCACGAGCACCGAGCCGGCCACGTCGACGCCCTCGCGCACGCCGAGCCCCTTGTTCTCGGGCACGAGCAGGACGCCGAGCACTAGCGCGACGACCCCGATCGGCAAGTTGATGAAGAAGATCCAGTGCCAGTTGAGCACCTCGGTGATGACACCGCCCGCAAGCAGCCCGACCGACCCGCCGCCGACGGCCACGAATATGTAGGCGCTCATCGCCCGCGCCCGCTCATGGGGATCGCGGAATTCGGTGGCGATGATCGCGAGGATCACCGACGTTGACAGCGCGCCCGTCGCGCCCTGGACGAAGCGCGCGATGATCAGGAGGGTCTGGTCGTTTGCCAGTCCGCAGACCGCCGAGGCGGCGGTGAACCCCGCCAGGCCGATCAGGAACACCTTCTTTCGCCCGACGAGGTCGCCGAGGCGTCCGGCCATCAGCAGGAACCCGGCGAAGGCGACGAGGTAGGCGTCGATCACCCAGGCGAGGCCGGCCTGCGTGAAGTTCAGGTCGTGCTGGATCTTCGGCAGCGCGACGTTGACGACCGTCGCGTCGAGCGTGTTCATCAGCATCGCGAGGCAGACGACGACCAGCGCGTACCAACGGCGGCGGTCGCTGCCGCCGTGCGCGGTCCCAGCCGACACGCTCAGAGCTCCGCGCCCTCGGCTGCGGCGCGAGCGGCGATGACGGTGTTGCGAAGCAGGCAGGCGATCGTCATCGGGCCAACGCCCCCGGGCACCGGGGTGATCGCGGCCGCGCGCTCGCTGGCCGCGTCGAAGTCGACGTCGCCGACGAGCCCGCTCTCGAGGCGGTTGACACCGACGTCGATCACGATCGCGCCCTCCTTGACCCAGTCGCCCTGGACCATTCGCGGCCGCCCGACGGCGGCGATCAGGACGTCCGCGCGGGCGCAGACCTCGCCTAGCTCGCGCGTGCGCGAGTGGCAGGTCGTGACGGTCGCGTTCGCCGCCAGGAGAAGCTGCCCCATCGGCTTGCCGAACAGGTTCGAGCGCCCGATCACGACACACTCCGCCCCCTCGAGCGAGACGCCCTCGCTCTCGAGCAGGAGCATCACGCCGCTCGGCGTGCAGGGTCGTAGCCCAGGCCTGCCGAGCGCGAGCAGGCCGGCCGACTGGGTCGTCAGTCCGTCGACGTCCTTGCCGACGTCGACCAGGCCCGTCAGCTTGACGCCGTCGAGGTGGTCGGGGAGCGGCAGCTGGACGATGATCCCGCTCACGGCTTCGTCGGCGTTGAGCCGCTGCACCTCGCCGATCACCTCGGCCTCGCTCGCGTCGGCGCCGAGCGTCACGCCGAACGAGCGCATCCCGATCTCCTCGCACTGGCGCTGCTTGGATCCGACGTAAACGGCGCTCGCCGGATCGTCGCCGACGAGGACGGTCGCGAGGCCGGGCGGGCGGCCGTGGCGAGCCACGAACTCCGACACCTCCTCCGCAAGCTTGGCCCTCAGCTGGGCGGCGACGGCCTTGCCGTCGATCAGCGTCGCGCTCACCGGCGCGTCACCGGCGCGACGTCGGCAAGCAGCCGCCGCTCCGAGCGGTCGGAGGCGAAGCGGACGACGACGATGCCGTCACGCTCAACGCCGATCACCACTCCCTCCCCGAACGCCGCATGGGTCACATCATCGCCGATCCGGTATTCGACGGCCCGCGCTCGCCCGCCGCCGGCGTCCGCGGCGGCCGCCCAGACACCGGGCGCCGCTTCGCCTCCGCCGCCGCGCGACGCAGTGATCCGCCCGGCCCCCGAGCTCAGCGGATCATCGCTCGAGTCGGTCAGGTCGGAGGGGATCTCGTCGAGGAAGCGGCTTCGCAGGCCGAAGTGCTCGGCGCCGAACAGGGAGCGCCGGCGGGCGTAGGTCAGCGTCAGGTCGCGCATCGCCCGGGTGATGCCGACGTAGCAGAGGCGGCGCTCCTCCTCCAGCGACCCTTCGTCCAGCGAGCGCGAATGCGGGAAGACGCCCTCCTCGCAGCCGATGATGAAGACGATGGGGTACTCGAGGCCCTTGGCGTTGTGGAGCGTCATCAGCGTCACCTGGCCGTGGTCGTCGCGGCGCGTATCGGCGTCGCTGACCAGCGCGATCTGGGCGAGGAAGCTGTCGAGGCCGGGCTCCTCGGCGCTTGCGTCGAACTCCTTGGCGACGCCGACCAGCTCCTCGAGGTTCTCGATCCGCCCCTGCGCCTCGAAGGTCCGCTCGGCCTCGAGCGCGTCGACGTAGCCCGAGCGCGAAAGCACCGCCTCGAGCAGCTCCGCGACGGGCGTGTCGGAGCGCGCGAGCCCGCGCAGCTCCTCCATCGTTGCCATGAAGCGCCCGAGCGCGCTGATCGCAGCCCGCGCGAGACCCGGAACGCGCTCGGACGCCGCCGCGACATCCCAGACCGATTCGTCGATCGTCGAGGCGTGGGCGATCACGCGCGACAGCGACGTCTGGCCGATCCCCCGCCGCGGGCTGTTGGCGATCCGCGTGAAGCTGATCTGATCCGCGGGGTTTGCGATCAGCGTCAGGTAGGCGATCGCATCCTTGATCTCGGCGCGCTCATAGAACTTCGTGCCGCCTATCACCTGGTAGGGAACCTCGGCTCGCACGAGCGCGTCCTCGAGCACACGCGACTGCGCGTTGGTCCGGTAGAAGACCGCGACCTCCGAGCGTGACACGCCCTCATCGAGCAGCCCCTCGATCGCGCCGAGCACGTGCCGCGCCTCGGCGTGCTCGTCGGCCAGCATGCGCACCTTGATCGCGTCGCCCTCGCCGACCTCGGTCCAAAGGCGCTTGGCGACCTGGTCGCGGTTGTTGGCGATGACGGCGTTGGCGGCCGAGAGGATCGTCTGCGTCGAGCGGTAGTTCTGCTCGAGCTTGACGACGTGGGCTTCCGGAAAGTCCTGCGTGAAGTCGAGGATGTTGCGGATGTCGGCGCCGCGGAAGCCGTAGATCGACTGCGCGTCATCGCCGACGACGGCGAGGTTGCGCCGCTCGTCGCAGAGCAGCGTCAGCCAGCGGTACTGGGCGTGGTTCGTATCCTGGTACTCGTCGACGAGGACGTGCTGGAAGGCCTGCTGGTAGCGCTGGCGGACCTCGGGGAAGAGCTCGAGCAGGTTGACGGCGCGGACGAGCAGGTCGTCGAAGTCCATCGCGTTGAAGCGCACCAGCTCGCGCTCATAGCGCTCGTAGGCGTCGGCCACGGTCTGCTCGAAGTAGGAGCCGACCATCGAGCGGTACTCGGCGGCGTCGCGCAGCCGGTTCTTGGCCTCGGAGATCTGGTTGTGGACCGCGGCCGTCGGGAAGCGCTTGGGGTCGGCGCCGACGAAGTCGAGCGACTGCTTGACGAGCCGCCGGGCGTCGGCCTGGTCATAGATCGTGAACTGGCGCGTGTAGCCGAGGCGGTCGGCGTTCGCGCGCAGCATCCGCGTGCACGCCGAATGGAACGTCAGCACCCACATCCCGCGCGTGCTTCGCCCGAGCAGGAGCTCGACGCGCTCGCGCATCTCCTGCGCGGCCTTGTTGGTGAAGGTGATCGCCAGCAGCTCGTCGGCGCGCGCCTGGCGGCTGTGCACGAGGTAGGCGATGCGATGGGTGAGGACGCGCGTCTTGCCCGAGCCGGCGCCGGCGAGAATCAGCAACGGGCCCTCGTCGTGCACGACGGCCTCCCGCTGGGCGGGGTTGAGACCTTCGAGGAGCGCGTCGATGCGCTGGTCGGCGATGCTTGGCTCGGCCATCAAGCCAGGATAGTTGCGCCGGCGGCCGGTCGGTTTAGCCTCTGTCCGTGCTCTGCGACGACGTCCGCCGGCACTGCGCCGCGGTGGCCTCCTCGGCCCGCTCGGTGCGGATCGACCTCGAAGCGCTCGAGCGCCTCGACGGCGCACCGCAGGCCAGCGCGCCCGGGGCGATCGACGGCGAGCCCGAGGACGTCGCGCGCCATCTGCTGACCCTCGACACGATCAACTTCGGCTCGGGCTGGTTCCCGACACTTCGAAAGCGGCCGGGAAGCTCCGGCTACAACAGCCTCGCGGCCGCCTTGCGCGAGCACTTCGCCGCCAACGGCCCGTGGAGCAACGCGCAGCTGCGCGCGATCGACACCCGCGCCGTCGCCACGGCGCTCGGCCAGGCCGCCGACCACGAGCTGATGGCGCTCTACGCGCAGGCGCTTCGCTCGCTCGGAGCGTGGCTCGGCGAGCGCGGCGTGCTCGTGGCGATCGCCTCGGCACGCGGCTCCGCGGAGCGCTTCGCGGCGTCCCTCGCGGAAGGCATGGCTCTGTACGCCGACCGCGGGTTCTACAAGCGGGCGCAGATCGCGTCGGCCAACTTGGCACTCGCCGGCGTCGCTGAGTGGGATGACCTCGACCGCCTGACGATCTTCGCCGACAACCTCGTGCCGCATGTCCTTCGCTGCGAGGGCGTGCTCGTCTACGACCCGCGTCTGGCCACGCGCATCGACTCCGGACGGCTGCTGCGCTCCGGGCCGCAGGAACAGGAGATCCGCGCCTGCGCCGTGCAGGCCTGCGAGCTGCTCGCCGAGCGCTTGGGCGTGCCCCCGCGCGTCCTCGACAACTGGCTTTGGAATCGCGGCCAGGAGCCCGAGTACAAGGCGCGCCCGCGCCACCGCTGCCGCTGCGTGTACTACTGATTCCGATCCGCAGGGTGCCAGCGTGCCCCGCAGGGCGACCCGTGGATGCAAATCCCGGTGTCGCACCGACCACATGAAGGCCCGCTCCGTCGAAGCCATCCTCAGCGCCGTCCGAGAGATACCGCCGGGCTTCGTGCGCACCTATGGCGACGTGTGCCCCGGCGCGCCTCGCTTCACCGGCACGGCGCTGCGCGGAGTGGGCGATCGCGTGCCGTGGTGGCGGGTCGTCCGCGCTGACGGGACCCTGGCCGCAGGCGATGAGCAGCGACGGCGCCTCGAGGCCGAGGGAGTGCCCTTCCTGAGCGCGGACCCGCCCCGACTCGACATGCGCACGGCGCGGCTGCCGGACGGCTTGGTCTGATGCGGGCCTTCGGCGGCACCCTGACGCGCGATGGCTGATCAACCCACCGCCGCGCGGGGCCTGGCCGCGGCCACGGCCGTTGCGCGCGCCAGTTCAGTGGCCTGCGATGACGCCGTCGTCCTGGCGGCCGGCAGCAACACGCTCGTGCACCTGCGGCCGGCCCCGGTGGTTGCGCGAGTGATGACCGCAACCGCCGTGCTCCACGCCGACGTGCAGCGGTGGCTGACTCGCGAGATCGCCGTCGGAGGCTTCCTGGGCGACCGCGGGCTGGCCGTTTCACCCAGCGACCTGCTTGCGCCGGGACCTCATGAACGCGACGGGATGTGGATGACGTTCTGGCGGTTCGTCGAGCACGATCCGTCGCAGCCGCCGGACGCGCACGAGATCGGCAGCTCGCTGCGGGAGCTCCACGACGCGCTGGCCGGCTTCGCCGGCGAGCTCGGACCGCTGCGCGAGATTCGAGACTGGCTTGACGAGCTCCTCGGCGAGCTGCGTCCATCGCCGAAGCTCACCGCAGGCGACAGGGATTTGCTGCGCTCCCGGCTGCGAGAACTCGCCCCGGCGGTCTTTGAGGGCTCTCTTCCCGTGCAGGCGATCCACGGCGACGCGTCGATGTCGAACCTGCTGCGCACCAACGGCGGACTGCTCTGGAACGACCTCGAGGACGTCTGCGTCGGTCCGGTCCACTGGGACCTCGCGGGTCTCGTCCTGCAGGCGCGCGTCCACGGGCGGGGCGAGGACTTCGTGATGCGCTTCCTGGACGCCTACGGTGGCCTCGAGGTCGAAGCGCTGAGCGACTTCATCGCCGCCCACCGTCTCTACGCAGCCGTCTGGGAGGCGTTCACCGTGCAGCGCGACGCCGGGAGGTCGCCCCGCCTGATCTGATCCGGGGGCGCATGCGCCCCCGGGCGGTCGCTGCACGTGTGTCCCGCACGGGGTATGCACCGACCGCGGCCTCGGCGCATGCGCCGAGGTGCTTAGCCTCCGGCAGGATTGCGTCCCTGTACGGGACGCAGCTGGTGCACGTTCTCGGTATCGCGCGCGGGCGGGGTTCCGCCCAGCTCGACGACCATCCGCTCAAGGTCGCCAACGCGCTCCGAAAGGCCGCGGATCGCATCCGCGATCGGGTCGGGAAGGTGGATCCAGTCGGTGTCCGGACCCTCGACGCGGAGCCCGTCTATGCGGACCGGGTGGCCGGGCACCCCGACGACGGTCGAGTTCGGCGGGACATCGCGCACGACGACGCTGTTGGCGCCGATCTTCGCCCCATGACCGATCTCGATCGGGCCGAGCAGCTTCGCTCCCGAGCCGATCGTCACGTTGTCCTGCACGGTCGGGTGGCGCTTGCCGGTCTCAAAACCTGTGCCGCCGAGCGTGACGCCCTGATACAGCGTCACGTCGTTGCCGATCGTCGCCGTCTCGCCGATCACCACGCCGGATCCGTGATCGATGAAGAGGCCCTCGCCGACGTGCGCGGCGTGGTGGATCTCGATCCCGGTCAGCACGCGCGCGGCGTAGGCGATCGCGCGCGGCAGGAGCGGCACGCCGGCTCGATGTAGCGCATGGGCGATGCGGTGCGCCAGGATCGCCTGGACGCCCGGCCACGCGGCGAGCATGCCCAACGCGCCGACGCCAACCGCCGAGGGGTCGCGTTCGCGCGCCGCGGCGATGTCACAGCGAGCCTCGCGCAGCAGGCGCGCAAGCGAAGGGCGGCTCTCCATCTGAAAAGCGTAGCGCCGGACCCGGTCCGCTCTTACGGCGCGAAGAACGGGACCGACATGTAGCGCTCGCCGGAGTCCGGCAGGATCACGACGATCCGCTTGCCGGCGAACTCCTCGCGCCGCGCCACCGCCAGGGCGCCTGAGAGCGCCGCGCCGCAGGAGATCCCGGCGAGGATCCCCTCCTCGCGCGCCGCGCGGCGCGCGACCTCGATCGCCTCCTCGTCTGTGACGGCGATCACCTCGTCGAGCAGCTCGCGGTTCAGCACCGCCGGGATGAAGCCGGCGCCGATCCCCTGGATCCGGTGCGGCCCCGGACGGCCGCCGCTCAGGACAGCCGACGCGGCGGGCTCGACGGCGACGATCCGGCAGGCCGGATTGCGCTCGCGCAGGGCCTCTCCGGCGCCCGTGATCGTGCCGCCCGTCCCGACGCCGGCGACGAAGACATCGATGCGCCCATCGAGCGCGTCGAGGAGTTCGGGGCCCGTCGTGCGCCGATGGACCTCGGGATTCGCGGGATTTGAGAATTGATCGGGCAGGAAGACGTCAGCATCGCGCGCGAGCGCGCGAGCGGCGTCGACCGCCTCGCTCATCCCGCCCATCGACTCGATCAGCTCGACGCGCGCGCCGTACTGGCGAAGCATCGACGTGCGCTCGCGGCTCATCCCCTGCGGCAGCGTGAGGATCAGCTCATACCCCTTCGCCGCGCACACCAGGGCGAGCGCGATCCCCGTGTTGCCGCTCGTCGCCTCGACGATCGTCGTGCGGCCGGGCTCGATCTCACCGGCCCGCTCGGCGGCCTCGATCATCGCGAGGCCGATGCGGTCCTTCACGCTGCCGCCGGGGTTGGCGGCCTCGAGCTTGCCGTAGAGCTCGACGTCAGGCGCCAGGCGGCTCAGCCTGACGAGAGGCGTGCCGCCGATGCACCGCGTGATGTCCGTCGCGACCGCTTGCACCGGGGAGCCAATCTAGCGCCGCGAGCCTCCGCTAGCGTCCACAGCGAAGCTGGCCTGCGGGCCGGGACAAACATCGAGCAGGGGGTGGATCGTTATGGCAGGGACGTTCGTCATCTCGCGGCGGGCCTTCGCGGCATCGCTGCTGGCAACGGCGGCGCTGGGCATCGGCGTGGGCGAGCTGGCGGCGCCGCTTGCTCCCTCGCAGGCCCACGCCGTCACGGCGGCGGTGCCGCCGTCATGCGGAAAGTTCGCGCAGAACGTCGGGCACGCGCTGACGTACCTCGGCACGGCGCTTGAGGACGCGGCCAAGTACCCGCCGCTGATTCCCAAGGCGATCTCCGCCGGCGAAGCTCGCAGCAGCGCCAAGGTCGGCCAGATCACATCCGCGCTGAAGACGATCAACGCCGCGATCAGCTCCCAGGGCGCCAAGTTCAACGCCGTCAAGGGGCCGCTGCTGAGCGAGGAGCATTCCTGCCTCGGTGGATGAGCGCGGCCGCAGGCGGGTAGGAGGGCGCAGGTCGGTCTTGATCCCCAAGCGTCAGGAGGCGTGCCGTGGCGGACAACATCTACAAGGTCGTCCAAGTTGTCGGGAGCTCGACGGTGAGCATCGCCGACGGGGTTCGAAACGCCGTTGCGAAGGCGTCGGAGACGCTTCGAAACGTCGAATGGGTCGAGGTCGAGAAGATCCGCGGCCACGTCGTCGACGGGAAGCTCGAGCACTTCCAGGTCGAGACGAAGATCGGGTTTCGCCTGGAGTAGCGAACTACTTCGGGACCGTGAAGTGAAGCGTGCCGACCTCGTCGGCGGCCAAGCCCCCACGCTCAGATGTAGTACATCGCTCCGCGGTCGGCGGCCTCGCGCTCGATCACCTCGGCGATCGTCGTCGCGGCGAGGACCGCGCGAGCAGCGTCGGCTGCCTCGGCGAAGACACCCGTCGCATCCGCGCCGACGCTGCCCTCGAGCAACTCCACGACCTCGAGCACGGAGATCGTCTCGGGCGGCCGGGCGAAGCTGTAGCCGCCCTTCACGCCCCGGTAGGAGCGAAGCAGCCCAGCGCGTCGCAGGACGGCAAACAGCTGCTCAAGAAATTGAACCGGGATCTCTCGACGCCGGGCGAGCTCCCCGATCGGCACCGGCGTGTCGTCGGCTGCACGACCCAGCTCAGCAAGAGCCGCGATCGCATACGGCGACTTCGTCGTGATCGAGAGCACGCGGGTTCGATCGTAGCGGCCGCTACAGCCGGACCTCGATCTCGCGCGACAGCTCGTCGAGGTCTCATCGAGCTCGACCAAGCGGCTGCGTCCATCGGCGACGCGGTCGCGGCAATTCGCCCGTGGGTCAAGTTTGCAGCTGCCTCCTCCTCGAGGGCCGCGGCTCGACTGCTGCACATTCTCTCGGACCAGCCTCTTGCCATGCTCCCCCGCGCTTCGCCACTGCACTCGACGATCCGCAAATACGAGGGAGGTTCGTGATGGACCCTGCTGCGTCGCTGCGACGCTTCTATGAACTCATCAGCTCCGGTGACATCGACGCGCTGATGGATCTCTTCGCCGACGACTTTGTTGAGCACGAGGAGATGCCTGAAATGCCACCCGACCGTGATGGGACCCGACAGCTGTTCGGGATGCTCCTCGTGGCCTTCCCGGACATGAAGTGGGCGCCCCAAGACGTCTTGGTGGACGGCGACAAAGCGGTCGCTCGCGTGCGATTCAGCGGCACCAACGACGGCGAGTTCATGGGCATGCCCGCGACCGGCAAGAGCGTCAACGTGCAGGTGATCGACATCGTTCGGTTCGGCCCGGACGGTCTCGCCCGCGAACACTGGGGCGTGCTCGACATGATGGGGCTGATGACGCAGCTGGGCGCTATCCCCGGGCCGCCCGCATAGCGGCCGCGCCGCGCCGGCGCCTGGTCGCGGTGCGCTCCGACCCGCAAGCCGTGAAATCGCGCGGGGTCGCGGCGGATTAGAGGCCCCAGCGGCCGACGGGCCGACCGCTGGGGACCTGGGAGGACTGCAATGCACCGAGAGAGATAACAGCCCGTTCGCCCCGCGCGGGCCACGCCAGACAGCTATACGAGCGCGGCCGACATAACCCCGGCTATGGGGATCGGCGATCGCTTTTTTCGCACCGTCAGGAGCGCCGAGCCGCGCACTGGCCGATGCCGACCGTCACGCTAACGCGAGTCGCCAGATCGCCGGAGCACGCGTATAACGGCTGCTCGTCGCGCACAGGAGCAGCGTGGTGCGGTGGCGAGCGTGAATACTGGATGGATGGTGAGTGCGCTCGTCCTGGTCGGCGCGCCTGGGAGCGGCAAGTCATCCGTGCTCAGCGCTCTGACGACGCTACTCGAGGTCGAGGGCATCGCGTACGGCGCAATCGAGACCGAGCAGCTCTCCTGGGGATCGCCGCTTCTGCCGACCGAGGACTGGCTGCCACAGCTTGCCGCGATCATGGCGATTCAACGCAGAGCTGGCCGCACGCTCTTCCTAATCGCGGCAACAACTGAGACAACCAGCGAGCTACGAGGGGTCGTCGATGCCGTCGCGGCGGAGAGCGTGATCGTCGTATGCCTGACCGCATCCCCCAAGGTCGTCGCGGCTCGAATCGCCGAACGCGAGCCCGATGCGTGGCCTGGAAAGCAGCGCCTCATCGCGCACGCCGACCGACTCGCACAAACGATCCCGCTGATCGACGATATCGACATCGTCGTAGACACCGAGAACCGCGATCCTGGCGAGGTCGCACGTGAAGTCCGCGAGGCGATGACGAGGCGAGCCCCGACGGGCTAACACCTCACCCTCATCTCGGCCCACCACCACCACTGGTCTTCGCGCGAAGCTGGACCTTCAGGCGCCGGCGCCGGGGCGGCTACCAAGTGCTGTTCACACACGCGGTCTGGCCCGCGGCGTTTGTGCAGCTGCGCACGATTGTGCTGTGTGCGTCTGTGATCGAGAAGGTGTCGCCGTCGGGCGCGGTCACGGTGACGGTGTCACCAGTAGCGTTGCCGATCACTGACGACAGGTAGGGGCTGCCGGGTTGGGCTGCGGTGGGAATCGTGGGATCGATCGACACGAGCACCGAAGGCGTCAGGCCCACGAAGCTGCCAGCGTTTTCGGCAGCGTAGGTGAGCGCCGCGGTCTGCGCCGTCGTGGCGAGCTGCTGCGCGGGAAAGTCCGGGGCGGCTGCGCCCGTCGGTCCTGTCGCGCCGGGCGGGCCCATCGCTCCCGTCGCGCCGGGAGACCCGGCTGGGCCTTGGGCACCCGGCAGGCCTGGCGCACCAGCAGCACCCTGGGCACCAGCAGCACCCGCCGGGCCCCTCTCCCCAGCCGGCCCGACGGCGGTACGAGAGCTCGTAGCCGCGCCTCGCGAAGCTTTCTCGATCTTTGCCAGGACGCTCGGCTTGATTTGGTCGGTGCTTGTGATCAGGTACCGGGACGCCGCCCAAGCACCCCCCGCGAGCAACAAGCCGGCGAAAACCGAAACGAGAACGAGAGTCCATACGCGAAGGCGCCATCGCAGCGCCCTGACCTCTAGCGCAAGCGTCTCGACATCGCTGCCTGCCGAGAATTGCCGGTCAGTCTCTGCGTAATTTCGTTCGAGGCTCATTCTGGCTCCGTCCACCACCGTCGGAGTCGCGTATCGAAACCTGTGCAGGCCCCCGCCGCACAAGCTTCCTCGCCTGCCTCAGCGAACGCTAGACACCGGGAGTGCCGGCAAGGAGGTGACGTCTCTGCCCCCATAGACGAATAGCCGGTCGAGTCATTGAGTGCCCGCAGTGCGGCAGCGCCCGGCTCAGCTGAGTTGTCAGGTGACGACCCAGCGGTGTTCGCTGAGAGGGGCGTGCCGACCCGGACCGTGTGCAAGAGCACTCAAACCGACGACGACCGTTGCAGATCCCGCTGACCGGGCGCTTCGGGTGAACTCACGTCCTCGCGTTGGTCACAGTCGCGCCCTCGAAGACGGCCGTCTACGCTGGCGTGGCAATCGAAGAAACCACGTGTCCACGGAACCGGTGCCGGTGTCCCCCACTTCTGGCCAGCTCGTAACCGAGACGCTTAACTACGACGGTGGCCGCCAGGTCACCGCCTACGTCCCGGCCGCCGCTCCCGAGGCAATCGTCTTCGCCGGCGACGGCCAGCTGATCGCATCGTGGGGAGGCATTCTCGAGGCTGCCGATGCACCGCCCACAATGATTATCGGTGCGCATCGCGTAGCCGATGAGACGCTGCGGTTGCACGAGTACTCACCGGGCGAGAGCACGGCCGCTTTCGCGTTTGACCATGAGCGGTTTGAAGCACACGAGAAGTTCTTCGTCGACGACGTTCGTCGATGGGCGCAGTCGCGCTTCGGTGTCGGGCTGCCTGCCGAGCAGACCGCCGTGTTCGGTGTCTCGGCGAGCGGAGAGCTCGCGCTCGCCATAGGGCTTCGCCATCCCGATGTCTACGGCGCGGTCTTGTGCGCCTCGCCGGGTGGTGGCTATCGGCCGCCTGACGTGATGCCGGGATCGCTCCCGCGCGCATATGTCGTCGCTGGCACGCAGGAGCCGTTCTTCCTCGAGAACGCTACGCGGTGGGCGCACGCGCTTCGCGACGCAGGTGCGGACGTCGTCATGACCGAGCGTGTCGGATCGCACGGCGGCTCTTTCTGGAGGAAAGAATTCCCTTTGATGGTGGCGTGGGCGTTCGGGCACTGACCGCTACGACGAGGCGGGCGACTACGACTCGGCGCTTTGTGACGTGAGCCGCGCTTGACACCGGCAAGTGGTGCTAGTGATAATAGTGCCATGTCGACGCTGGCTCTTCGGTCGCGATTCGACCTCGCCTCGCTGATCGCGGAGGCGAAGCGGCGAGCCCGTCGTCGGCGACTAGTCACCGCCACCGTGGGCGCCGCACTGGTCACGGGTGGCCTTCTCGTCGCGATGCCGACACCGCTTCCTCTGGGTTCCTCTGCAGGCGGCGTGCCCGTCTCGGACGGGCTGCTGCGCGCGGCGCTCCCGCCCGGGTGGTCCGCATCTGTGGGGCCTGGGTTTTACCTAACGCACCGGGAGGCATGGGTGCTTGTTGGCGACTTCCGAATCCCGCCCGGGGCCGCGCAAAACGAAGGGTCTCCCAGTGTGCCGAGCGGTCGGGTAGTGGTGACGATCGGTGACTTCTTCCCGCAGGGCCGGTCGCGCGAATGGCGGACGGCGACGAGCCTCCAAATTCCTCGCGCGTTCATCGTGTCCAGTCGCCGATGGTCCGTGCTGTACGCAGGTCGCGCGGTTTCGATCAAGGTGATCTTCGGCTCCGGCCCTACGGCCGCGCTCGTCCGCGTCGTCCAGCGGCTGCTGCGCGGCGTTCGTCGCGTCCGCTAGTACGGCTGCCGCCAAGCGGCGTGGCTTCTGCTCCCCTCGTGTCAGCCCGGCGCTGCCCCTCTGCCTGACAGGACGGAGCGTGAGAGAAGGCCGTGCGGGGTCGGGAGCCACACTTCCGAGAGCGCCGGCGTCGCTTGCTGCGGAGCCTGAATTGCGCCCGAGCGCCGGGTCCGCGAAGCTGGGGGGGTGCGCCGGATTGCCGCGGCATCGCCCGTCGGGAGAGCGCAGGCCGGGGCAGGTAGCGCTGCGACGGCGCGCAGGACCTGGACTGCGCTCGCGATCGTCTACGTCGCGTGGGGCTCGACGTATGTCGGGATCCGCGTCATGGACCGCACGGTCCCGCCGCTGATCGGCGCTTCCGTGCGATTCCTCGGCGCGGGGGCGCTGATGTACGCGTTCGTGGCGCTGCGACGCGGCCGGCTCCCGCGGATCAGCGCCCGCGAGCTCGCGGCACTGACACTCGTAGGTCTGCTCCTGCTGACCGGAGGCAATGGGCTTGTCGTGCTGGCAGAACGCCGAGTGCCCGCGGGGATCACAGCGATGATCGTGGCCTCGATGCCGCTGTGGGTGCTTGTGCTGCGGACGGCCACTGGCGACCGTCCGCGCCGAGCGACGCTCGCGGGCCTCGCGATCGGCTTCTGCGGCGTTGCCCTCCTCGTGCTGCGCGGTGGCCAGGGCCACGGCGTCGGCATCTTGCAGCTCCTCGTCGTGGTCGGCGCCGCTCTGTCCTGGGCGACGGGCTCGTTCCTCGCCTCAAAGCTCCCGCTACCCGCGGACGTGGCGGCCGGCACCGCGATCGAAATGCTGATCGGCGGCGCCGCGCTCGCTGGCCTCGGGCCTCTCATCGGCGAACACTGGCAGGCACTTGGCGGTCGGGCCTCGACCGATGGCTGGCTCGCGATCGTCTACCTCGCGCTGGCAGGGTCGATCCTCGCGTTCACCGCCTACGTGTGGCTTCTGCAGAACGCACCGATCTCGAAGATCTCCACCTACGCCTACGTCAACCCGGCCGTCGCTGTCGTGCTCGCGGCCCTCGTCCTTGGCGAAGCCGTGACTCCCCTGATGATCCTCGGCGGTGCCGTGATCATCGCCGCCGTGGCTGTCGTGATCCGCTCCGAAACGCGCCCAGCCACGGCGGCGCCAGACAGCCCGCCGACCGAGCACGAGCCGAGCCTGACGCTCGACGCCACACCGGGGGTCGAGCTGATCAACTGAGTTGTCCAACGGCACCGCCGCGGCCGTGGCGCAACGGTGTGAATCCGCGAGCATGTCACGCGCTGCGTGACATGCTCGCGCCTTGACTACGCTAGATGGTGATAGCTACGCTGGTGTCATGGTTAATCTGGTCGAGGCTCGACGCGCAGTGCGTGCCCTCGTCCGTGACGATGGAGAGGCGCTGATGAAGGAGGCGAGACGACGAACACGGCAGCGTCGCCTGCTGACCTCAGGTGCGGTCATCCTCCTAGCGGGCCTCAGCGGCGGTAGCTACGCAATCTTGAGCCACTCTCCGTCGTTCCCAACGGGCGGCTCCGTGACCACCCACGCTGGCGCCGGTGCCGCCTCGGATGGCAAGGTGACGCCGGACCAGCCGATCGCATTGGCGGTTTCGCGCGGTGGGAACCTTTACATCGCCGATCGGGGACGCAACGAGGTTCTCGACTGGTCGCGATCGAGAGAGTTCGGGATTGTCGCTGGAAGCGGCGTCGCCGGGTTGACGGGTGACGGCGAGCCCGCCAACCGCGCCGAGGTCGACAATCTCGACGACCTTGTACTCGCGTCGAATGGGACGCTCTACTTCACCCAGGCTGGCCACTACTCGGCGCGAGTCTCCTCGAGCGGTGGCATGCCGAACACCGTGATCCGGGAAGTCACGCCCGCGGGCACGATTCGCACCGTTGCCGGCCTCGATCCGAGCTGTCCGGCTGGACCCGCGCGATCCGTGTCAGCGGAATCCGGCCTCTTTTACGGGGCAGGCCTCTCGCTATCGCGGAACGCCCAGTTGGCTGTGGACGCCGACCTCTGCGTAAGCCACCGGCAAGGATTCGGGCCGAATCTCTTGCTCTCGACCTCATCGAACCGCTTTACGAAGGACACCTTGAACCGCGCCCCCGCCGCGACTTCGATCGATTGCGGAAGTGGTGTCGCCGGCCCAGGGTTTGACGCCTTTGGCTGCACGAGCGGTGGCGGCCATGGGCCTGAGGGCCATGGCAACCAGCTACTCGTTGTTACAGGCAATGGCTCATCGGTCGCGTACCCCGAGTTTCGGGCAGGCGACTTCGCGGCAAGCAACAGCGAGGTGGTCGCCACCTACGACGGGAGCCTCGTCCGAGTGACCGATAGGCGGCTCATCCCACTCCTCACGAACGCAGAATTACTGACCGACCTCCGCCTGCATGCTCGAGCGACAGCGGACATTGGCGGTCTGACAGTCGGGACCGACGGAGACATCTACTTCATCGCTTCCATCCTGGGAGCTGGTACCGGATGCCAGAACCGCATTCTCGAGCGCACAAACGCAGGAACCCTCCAACAGCTATGGAGCTCGTCAGCGTCGCGAAACAACACCTGCTTCTAGGTCGATCCCCTGGAGCTCCAGTTCGCAGCCACTGCCTGACCGCCACAGAGCTCAGCGCTCGCGAAACGCGACGATCCCCTGGTGTTAGCTAGTTCGGTGAGGTGTTGGCGTGCCGCGTGATGACCGGCACGCCGGGGTGAAGGCGGCCATGAGCGTAGGTCCATACCGTGGTTGCGCGGCCCGAACCCCCTGCGGTCGGGTCGTCTGGGCCGTAGAAGACCTCATGCGCGACGATCTTGCCGGGCGTGATCGAGATCTCCTCTAGCGTTGGCAGCACGTTCGCCGGCTGAACCCTGGGGGTCACTATCCCGACGACGGTCAGTCGGCCAGCGGAGCCGCTGAAGATCACCCATCCTTCGAGGAGGACGCCGTCGGCAGTGCCGCCGCCGTTGTTGCAATCGAAAACGAGTCCAGCGTCGTCGTGACCCGAGTCCGCGAGGTCCCCGTACACGACCGGATCCCAGCCCGCATCGACTGAGACGCCGCGCTTACCGTAAAAGTCGTCCCGGGCCCACCGCTTGGGTATCGGGCTGAAGAACGCCGTGCTCTCGACGTTGCGAGCGCCGCGGAGACGGTGGAGCTGAATCGGACGGGAGGAGCCGCATGTTGCGCCGGGCAGCATGACGCTCGACCAGGAGACGTGGTGGAGGTCCAGCGCTCTTGCGGCAGTCGCGGACGCCCCGTTGGCGGTGAGAGCCGCAGCGCTTGTGACCGCGAGCGCAGCTGTTGCCAGAGCGAGCAAGCGACGCTTCGTCATCGCGTTGATGCTGACAGATACGCCGCCGCACTTGGGCGGGTGAGCGTGATGGTTCATGCGGCTCGCACGTATCGGTCTCTAGGGAAGGCTCGACCGAACGGAGGCCGCGTGCGTCGACTCGTGTGTCTTGCGCTGCTAATCGTTGCCGGTGTCACCGGCTGCGCTGACACTGCACCGCCAACCGAAAGCCGAACGTCGACCGCCGGCCAGGTCAGCGCGCAATGGCACAGTTGCACGGTCATGCTTCTGTCCCGCCCGGGCGATTACTTATGCGGGGCGGCGGCCCTCGCTGCTCCCCCGTGAATATGCCATCGCGCCGCCGGCCCTCGCACGAGGCGACGCCGTAGAAGCTGCGCTGCGCTCAGAACGTCCAGCGACTGTCGTTGATCGCGCGTGCAGGCGGCGACGTTCCTTCGTCACCCGCGCGGAGGTCGCTTACAGCCAGCCGCGCTCGGTGGCGATCAGAACCGCCTGCGCGCGGTCGACGGCGCCGAGCTTGCCGTAGACGTTGTGCAGGTGGGTGCGAACCGTGCTCGTCGAGAGCGTCAGCTCACTGGCGATCTGCTTGTAGACCTTGCCCTCGGCGAGGAGGCGCAGCACGTCGCGCTCGCGCGCCGACAGCGGGCAGGCCTCGACGACGCGGCGCTTGCCGGCGCCGGTGGCCTGCGGAAGGGCGAAGAGGACCGCGCGAAGCTCACTCGAGCCGACGCCCGCGGCGCGGGCGACGCGCAGCATGTCGGCCGGGGAGACCGGCGCGCCGTGCGTGTAGTGGGCGAGGATGTCGGCGAGGCGCACGAGCGCCGCATCGCCGTCGATCTCGTCAGAGTGGTGACGCTCGATCGAGGTGGCGATCGACTTCGGCATGCCCCAGCGCCGTGCGAGGACACCGCCGACGACGGCGTGGTCGACGCCGAGCTCGCGCCGCTCGCGGTTGATGCGCTCCTCGGGGGTGCGCGCGTCGCGGTGGACGGAGTCCGGGTAGCCGGGATAGGCGTGCATCAGGACGAGCTTGCCGACGTCATGAAGGAGGGCCGCGACGATCAGGCGGTCACGGTCGGGGTAGCCGATCTCGTTGGCGAGCAGGTCGGCGGCGGCGCGCGTCGCGAGCGCGTGGAGGCGGAAGCGGTCGGGCATCGAGTCCCAGACCGCGCTGCGCTCGAAGAAGTCGAAGGTGCGGACGCGCTCGGCGAGCTGCTGGACGGCCTCGGGGCTGAGCACCCGGACCGCGTCGACGATGTTCTCGACCTTCGCGGTGCCGCGCGTCGGAAGGTCGTTGGCGACGCGCATCACGGCCACGACGAGGGCGATGTCTGACTCGACGGTCTCGACGACCTCGGCGATCGGCACGCGGTGGCCGCCGACCAGCGCGAGCAGGCGGTTACGCGACTCGGCCAGCGCGGGGAACCCCTCGAGCGCCTCGAATGCGGCAGTCAGGCGGCGGCCGTGGCCTTCGCCGTTGCGTACGCCGTCAAGCGCTCCTGTCGGGGAGGCATCTGCCGGGACGGCCGACAGAGGTTGGTTGGCTGACATGCTGCGGTTGTCCGTTCTCGTCCGTGGTCACACGCGGCTTCCGTACCGCGCTCCGTTGTAGAGGGGGTATCGGCAGGCGCCGCTCAGAGATTGAGCGCGCGCTCGATGCGCGAAAGGACCTCGTCGCGGCCGAGCAGCGCGGCCGTCTCGAAGATGCCCGGTGAAACGGGGCGCCCGGCGAGCGCCACGCGCAGCGGCTGGTAGACCTCGCGCGGCTTCAGGCCGCGTCGTGTGAGGATCTCACCGAGCGCCGCTTCGATCGATTCCTCGTCGAATCGCTCCATGGAGCCGAGCACGTCGCGAACCTCGCTCAGCACCTCGCGGCCTTCGGTGCCGAGCCAGCGCTCGCGCGCCGGCGGATCATCGGCTGGGCCGTCGTAGATGAACCCGCACAGCGGCCAGAACTCGGCGAGCGTCTGGAGCTTCTCGGCGCTGATCGCGGCCGCCGGGCCGAGGTCGTCGCGTCCGTAGAAATCACCGAGCGCCGCGGTCAGCTGGTCGAGGCTCAGCTCGCGCATGTAGCGGCCGTTCATCCAGCGCAGCTTCTGCTCGTCGAACTGCGCCGGGTTGCGCTGCACGCGGGCGATGTCGAAGCGGCGGATCAGCTCCTCGGTGGAGAGGATCGTCTCGTCATCGCCGGCGCCCCAGCCGAGCAGCGCGACGTAGTTGCGCACCGCCGCCGGCAGGTAGCCCGCGGCGCGCAGCTCCTGGACGGAGGCCGCGCCGTGGCGCTTTGAGAGCTTCTTGCCGTCCGGGCCGTGCAGCAGCGGCACGTGGGCGTAGCGCGGCGGCTGCGCGCCGAGGGCCTCGAAGACGAGCAGCTGCTTGGCGGTGTTGGTGAGGTGGTCGTTGCCGCGGATCACGTGCGTGATCTCAAGATCCAGATCGTCGACGGCGACCGCCAGGTTGTAGAGCGGGGTCGTGTCGGCGCGGGCGATCACGAGATCGTCCATCGAGCGGTTCGGCGAGCGAACCTCGCCGAGGACAAGGTCCTCGAACGTCGTGTCGCCCTCGTCCGGGACGCGCAGGCGCACCGCGCCGTCGGCCTGCGCCTCGCCGCGAAAGCCGCGGTCGTCGCCGTGGCGGGCCTTGAAGGCGGCGACGTCCTCGGCCGTGGCGCGGCTTCGGTAGGCGCGTCCGCTGCCGAGCAGGTTCTCCACGACCTCGCGGTGGCGCTCCTCGAGCGAGGTCTGAAAGATCGGGCCCTCGTCCCAATCGAGCTCGAGCCAGCGCAGCGCGTCGAGGATCTGCTCGACGTTCTCGGCCGTCGAGCGCTCGCGATCGGTATCTTCGATCCGCAGCACGAAGCGCCCTCCGGCGCCCCGCGCGAGCAACCAGTTGAACAACGCCGTGCGGGCTCCGCCGATATGCAGCGAGCCGGTCGGGGAAGGAGCGAAGCGAACTCTCATGGGAGGTGGCGGATGCTAGTGGGCGCCCACGTCTCCCCCGCCGGCGGCCTCTACCGCGCGGTCGAGCGCGGCAGCGAACTCGGCGCCGAGTCGATCCAGATCTTCAACCAGTCGCCGCGCGCCTGGCGCCCGACCGCCTACACCGATGAGGACTTCGCGCGCTTTCGCGAGGCGCTGGCGGCGAGCGCGATCGGCGGCGTCCTGATCCATGCCGTCTACCTCATCAACTGCGCGAGCGATGACGCGGAGATCGCCGCCAAGTCGCTCGCGTCGCTGACGCACTCGCTGCGCCTTGGCGATCAGATCGGCGCGACCGCCGTCGTCGTCCACGGCGGCTCGGCCAAGGCCGGGCCGGTCGCTCCGGCGATCAAGCGCGCCGGAGCGCTCTACGCCGAGGCGCTCGCGCAGTCCGAGCGCTGTCCGCTTCATCTGGAGAACACGGCCGGCACGGGCGGGACGCTCGGACGCTCCTTCGAGGAGCTTGCGGCGATGCTCGCCGCCGGCGGGGGCTCTGGGCGCCTCGGGGTCTGCCTTGACTCCTGCCACCTGCTCGCGTCGGGCTATGAGATCCGCACGCCGCAGGCGCTCGGCGAGGTGCTCGAGAACTTCGAGCGCGCCGTCGGCGGCGACCGGCTCGGCTCACTGCACCTCAACGACTCGGTCAACCCGCTCGGCTCAAATCGCGACCGCCACGCCAACATCGGCGAGGGCGAACTCGGACTCGACGGCGCGCGCGCGTTCGTCAACGAGCCGCGCTTTGGCGGACTGAGCTGCGTGCTCGAGACGCCCGGCCCGGACCGCTCGGGGCCGAGCGCCGAGGAGGTCGCGCTCGTCAAGGGGCTGATCGCCCGCTGAGGGTGGGCACGGCGCCCCCTTTGGTGTATTCGCCACGCCTTGTCGAGCAACTAGGTTGACCTCCATGGGGCGGCAGGGATGTCGCCCCAGCGATACACAGCTGTTCACACGACCACAGGGCTGGCGTGGAGTCGACTGCGACGACTCCGCGCCTTCTCTGCTTTTGGGAGCGGTCGCGCTCGCTAGGCGACGAGGCGGGCGGGGCTGCCGAGCAGGTGCTCGAGCTCGGCACGAAGGCCTGGGCTGGGCTCGACGCAAAAGTCGCTGCCGAGGCGCACACGGCGCTCGTCGGACAGCTCGATCACGACCTCCGAGCGGCCCGGGAAGTTCGCGAGCACGCCCTTGAGCTCGGCGATCGTGTCGGCGAAGCGGCGGTCGTCGCCGAGGCGGATGCACAGCGGCTTGGCCCGCGCCGACTCGAGCGTCACCGCGCGGGCGCGGGCGATCTCCTCGGCGTCGGGGCGAAAGGGCTCGACCGTTTGCGCGACCACGGTCGTGCGGCCCTCCTCCTTCTGATCGACGCGGCCCTTGACGGTCACGATCGCGTCGACGGCGAGGCTGCCCTCGAGCTTCTCAAGCGCCGAGCCGAAGACGATGATCTCGACCTGGCCCTCGAGGTCATCGAGGGTCGCGAACATCATGTCGGCGCCCGCGCGAGTGCGGATCTTGCGAGCCGCGGTGATGATCCCGCCGACCGTCACCGCGTCGCGGTCGGGGCGCTCGGAGATCGCCGACAGCGGGCAGTCGACGGCGAGTGAGAGCGCCTCGCGGACCGCCTTCAGCGGGTGCGCCGAGATGAACAGCCCGATCGCCTCCTTCTCGACGGCGAGCAGCTCGTTCTGCTCGAACTCGATCGTCGGGATCGGCGAGCGGATCGCGGCGCCCTTGCCGGTCGTGGGCTGATCGAGGGTGCCGAGATCGAAGATCGAGCCCTGGCCGATCAGCGCGTCCTGCTGCGCCTTCTGGCCGGCGCCCTGAGCCTGCTCGAGAACCTCGAGCATTCCGCGCCGCGTCGCGCCGGTCGAGCCGAGCGCGCCGCACTTGATCAGCGCCTCGATCGCCTTGCGGTTGACCGCACGGCCGTCGACGCGCTCGCAGAAGTCCCACAGCGAGACGAACGAGCCACCCTCCTCGCGGGCGCGGATGATCGCTTCGACGGCCTGGTAGCCGACGCCCTTGACGGCGTCGAGGCCGAAGCGGATGTTGCCCTCGACGACCGCGAACTCGTGGCCTGAGAGGTTGACGTCGGGGGGCAGGATCTCGATCCCCATGTCCTCGCAGCGGGCGACGAAGAACGGCACGCGGTCCTTGGTCGACATCACCGATGAGATCAGCGCCGCCATGTATTCGGCGGGATGGTTGGCCTTCAGCCATGCCGTGCGGTAGGAGATCAGCCCGTAGCAGGCGGCGTGGCTGCGGTTGAAGGAATAGTCGGCGGAGCGCTCGTTGGTCGACCACAGGAAGTCGATCACCGAGTCGCTCGTACCGCTCGCGCGCGCGCCGGTCACGAACTCGGGTTTCAGCTGGGCCATCGCCGCGCGGTCCTTCTTGCCGATCGCCTTGCGCAGGTCGTCGGCCTTCGCGCCCGAGAAGCCGGCGATCTCCTTGGCGATCCGCATCGCCTGCTCCTGGTAGAGGATCACGCCCATCGTCGAGCCGATGATCGGGCGCAGGCGCTCGTCGGGGTAGCTGACGAGCTCCGGGTTGTGCTTGCCGCGGGCGTAGGTCGGGATCTGGTCGAGCGCGCCCGGGCGGTAGAGCGCGTTGAGTGCGACGAGGTCGTCGAAGCTGTCGGGGCGGACGCGCTTGAGCGCCTCGCGCATTCCGTCTGACTCGAACTGGAAGACGCCGACGCTCTCGCCGCGCGTCAGCATCTCGTAGGTCGGCTGGTCATCGAGCGGCAGCGTCGCCATGTCGGGGCGCACCCCGCTCGAGCGTTCGATGATGTCGAGTGCGTCCTCGATCACGTCGAGGTTGCGAAGCCCGAGGAAGTCCATCTTGAGCAGGCCGATCTTCTCGATCGGCTTCATCGAGAACTGCGTCACCGTGCGGTACTGGCGATCGCCGTTCTCATCGAGCCCGGCGTCGGCGAGCTGGAGCGGAACGACGTCGGTCAGCGGGCGGTCGGCGATCACGACCGCCGCGGCGTGGATCGAGGAGTTGCGCACGACGCCCTCGAGGCCGCGCGCGGTGTCGACGATCGTGCGCGCCGTCGGATCCTCGTCGTAGGCGGCGCGCAGCGGCTCGCCGTCGGCGAGGCACTCCTCAAACGACGGCGCGCGGCCCTGCTGGGGGTCGGGGATCAGCTTCGCGAGGCGGTCGCCGACGCCGTAGTCGTGTCCGAGCACGCGCGCCGCGTCGCGGGTCGCCTGGCGCGGCGCCATCTTGCCGAAGGTGACGATCTGCGCGACGCAGTCGCGGCCGTACTTCTCGATCACGTAGCGCAGCACGCGCTCGCGGCCGCGGACCGAGAAATCGATGTCGATGTCCGGCATCGAGACGCGCTCGGGGTTGAGGAAGCGCTCGAAGAGCAGGTCGTAGGCGATCGGGTCGACGTCGGTGATACGCAGGCTGTAGGCGACGATCGAGCCGGCCGCCGAGCCGCGGCCCGGGCCGACGGCGATGCCGTTGTTCTTGGCGAAGTCGACGAAGTCCCAGACGATCAGGAAGTAGGCGTTGAAGCCCATCCGGTCGATCACGGCGAGCTCGGAGTCCATCCGCTCGACCATCCGCGCCGGCGGCGGGTCGCCGTAGCGCTCGCGCAGGCCCCTCTCGACGAGCTTGCGAAGGTAGCTGCGGTCGGTCTCGCCGTCGGGGACCGGGTAGGCCGGGATCAGCTGGCGGTCGAGCTCGAGCTCGACCTCGCAGCGCTCGGCGATCTCGACGGTCGCCGCGACCGCGTCCGGCCACTCGGCGAACGAGGCGGCCATCTCGGCCGAGTCCTTGAGATAGAACTCGTTGGTCTCAAAGCGGATCTTCGGCTCGGCGAGCGTGCTCTTGGTCTGCACGCACAGAAGCGCGGCGTGGTTGTCGTAGTCCTCGCGGCGCAGGTAGTGCACGTCGGCGGTCGCGACGAGCGAGCAGCCCATCTCCCCGGCCAACCGCGCGATCACCTCGTTGCAGCGCTCCTGCTGGGCGAGGCCGTTCTTCTGCAGCTCGAAGTAGACGTTGTCGCGGCCGAGCGCGTTGATCAGGCGGTCGACGTGCTCGCGGCCCTCCTCGACGCGCCCGTCGGCGATGCGCGTGCACAGCCGCGAAGCGAGGCAGCCTGTCAGCGCGATGACACCGTCGCCGAAGGCTGAGATCTGCTCCATGTCGACCGTCGGCTTGCCGCGCTGGAGTCCTTCGAGGAAGCCGGTCGAGGAGAGGCGGACGAGGTTGCGGTAGCCGGTGTCGTTGCGCGCCAGCAGCGTCAGGTGGTTGTGTTCGAGGCGCTGGCCGGGCGCGGCGACGGCGGCGTGGTCGTCGACGAAATAGACCTCGCAGCCGAGGATCGGCTTGATTCCGGCCTTGCGCGCGGCCTGGAAGAGCTCGACCGAGCCGTTCATGACGCCGTGGTCGGTCAGCCCGATCGCCGGCTGCCCGAACTGCGCCGCGCGCTCGACCAGGCTCGCCACCTTCGATGCGCCGTCGAGCAGCGAGTACTCGGAATGGACGTGAAGGTGGGCGCAGACGGGGTCGGTCACGGCTCCCGGCGATGCTAGTCGCAGCGGTAGACGGTTCCGCGGACGCCGGCTCGCTCGTTGCGAGGATCGCCGCCCGCGTGCCGACTCGAGCCTTAGACTGCCGGGCGGCAGCGCACCGGAAGCGCGCCGCCCGCGCCGGTACCTCTGTTGGAGCGCCTCCCCAACTCCGAACCCATCGTCGCTGCCGATTCGCTCGGGGTCATCGCCGACGTGCGCCGCCGCTCGGGCGAGGCGCTCGAGCTCGCCTCGCGCCACCTCGATTCCTCGCTCGTCGACGTGCTGCGGATCCTTGGCTTCGATGAGACCTACACGCACGCGCGGGGCTCCCACATCTACGACGCCGCCGGCCGCGCCTACCTCGACCTGCACAGCGGCGAGGGCTTCGCGAGCCTCGGCCACAACAACCCCGACGTGCGCGAGGTGCTCGAGGCGGTGCTGGCCGAGGGCATCGTCGACGGCGTGCAGATCCACTACTCGGTGCTCGCCGGGATGCTCGCGCAGGAGCTGACACAGCGGCTGCCGGGCGGTCTGGACGCGGTGTTCTTCGCGAGCACCGGCGCCGAGGCGGTCGACTCGGCGATGAAGTTCGCGCGCGCCGCCAGCGGCCGAGCGCGATTTCTCTCCTGCGAGAGCAGCTTCCACGGGGTCACGCTCGGCCCGCTGTCTCTCGTCGGCGACGATTTCTTCAAGGAGGGATTCGGCCCGCTGCTGCCGGGCTGCGCGCGCGTGCCGTTCGGAGATCTCGATCGCCTCGAGCGCGAGCTCGCCTCAGACGACGTCGCGGCGTTCATCGTCGAGCCGATCCAGGGCCGCAAGGTCACGCTCCCGCCGGAGGACTACCTGCGCGAAGCGCAGGAGCTCTGCCGCCGCCACGGGACGCTGTTCGTGGTCGATGAGATCCAGACCGGGCTCGGGCGCACCGGGAGCTGGTTCGCGCTCGAGCAGTGGGGCCTTCAGCCGGACATGGTGCTCGTCGGCAAGGCGCTCAGCGGCGGCTACATGCCGGTCGCGGCGATGGTCACCACACGCGCGATCTTCGACGCAGCGGTCGGGACGCTCGAGCGCTCCTATGTCCACCAGTCGACCTACGGGCGAAACCGCCTGTCGATGGCGGCCGGGCTCGCCGCGCTTCGGATCATCGAGCGCGACCGGCTGCTCGAGCACGTCGCCACGGTCAGCGGGGTGCTCTTCGCCGGACTGGCCGAGCTGCAGGGCCGCTACGAGCTGCTCGGCGAGGTCCGCGGCCGCGGCCTGATGATCGGCATCGAGCTACGCGAACCGCGCTCGCGCGTCGCGCGCCTGAACTGGCAGCTGATCCACAGGGCGAGCGAGGGCCTGTTCGGGCAGCTGATCGTGATTCCGCTGCACCGCGACCACCGCGTGATCACGATGGTCGCCGGCAAGAACGACGTCATCAAGCTGCTGCCGCCGCTGACGCTGTCGGTCGAGGAGGCCAACACGTTCCTCGGCGCGCTGGACTCGGTCCTCGCGGACTGCGCGGGTGCAGGCGGCAAGAACTGGGGCGTCGTGCGCGACATCGCGACCGCGACACTTCGCAACAAGGCGCGCCGGCGCGATGCGGTGCCCGCGGCGGCTCAGGCGCCGGCATTCGATCCGATGCCGCGCGAGCGAGACGGCCGGGACGTCTGCCTCGTGACGGGCGCGACGGGATTCATCGGCGGCCGGCTCGCGGAGCGCCTCGCCGCCGACGGCTACCACGTCCGCTGCCTCGTGCGTCCGAGCAGCAACACCGAGGCGCTCGGCCGCCTCGATGTCGAGCTGGCGATCGGCGATCTGACGACGGCCGGCTCACTCGAGCGCGCGGCGAAGGACTGCCGCTTCGTCTTCCACTGCGGCGCGCGCGTGTCCGACTGGGCGACGCCGGCCGAGATCGCCCGCGTCAACGTCGAGGGCACGCGCAACGTGATGGCCGCGGCGGCGAGCAACTCCGTCGAGCGCGTGATCCACTTCTCAACGACCGACGTCTACGGCTACCCGGGCTATCCGGGCGTCGAGGAGACCCATGTGGCGACGCGCTTTCGCAACTGGTACGCGCAGACGAAGCTCGCCGCGGAGGCCGAGATCCGCCGCCTCGAGCGCATCCACTCACTCGACACGGTGATCCTCCGCCCGGCGACGGTCTACGGGCCACACTCGATCGAGGTGGTCGGCGAAATCGCGCGGGCGATCCGCGGCGGCAACATGCTGCTGGTCGACCGCGGACGCGCGGTGGCCGGCCTCTGCTACGTCGACAACGTCGTCGACGCGGCGGTCCTCGCGGCCTCGCACGCCGACGCGCCGGGCCACGCGTTCAACGTCACCGACGGGCTTGCGGTGACGTGGAAGCAGTTCACCGACGGGCTCGCCGAGGGCCTTGGCTACCCCCAGGTCCGCTGGAGCCTCCCGTTCTGGCTCGCCAACGCGATCGGGTTCTCACTGGAGCACGCCTACCGCGCGGCGCGGCGGACGACGCGCCTGGAGCTCCCGCCGCTGCTCTCACGCCAGGCCGTGCACGTGCTCGGCCACGACCAGGACTTCAGCAGCCGCAAGGCCCGCGACATCCTCGGCTGGCAGCCCCGCGTCGACTATGCGACCGGCCTCGCGGCGACCGTGGACTGGCTGCAGAACGAGCACGCACAGCGCGTTCCGGCGCGACTGCCACACTGAGGGCGATGGTGCGCTCAGCAAGGTCCCCTCGCGCGAGGCGGCGGCTCGGTGCCGCCGCGCTCCTCGCCGTCGGCCTGCTCTCGTGGCAGGTCGCGGTGGCCGCGGCGTCACACCGGGTCGTCGCGCACTCCCACGCGCGCGCCGTCGCGACGGCGATCAACCTGATCCACGCCGACCTCCCCACCTTGAAACAGGTCGGCTCGATCAGCACCACGCCGGAGGGGGAAAACGGCGCGCGGCTGTCGGCCTGCGCCGGCGGCGTGCCTGACCGCCTGGCGTTCGCCAACGTGTCCTCGCCGAGCTTCGTCAGCAACAGCGAGCCCTCGACGACGATCAGCTCGAGCACCGAGATCTTCCCGTCGGCGGGCCTGGTGGCCCAGGACCTCGCGGCGGCGCAGAGCGCGCGCGGGCAGAAGTGCATCCAGCAGGCCCTGCAGGCCTCGCTGCGCAGCCAGGCGCAGAAGAACGAGACGTTCAGCGCGAAGCTGTCGCTGCGCCCGGCGCCGGTCTCGGGCACCGACACCGCCGTCGAGGTGCGCGTGGCGATCCTCGCGACGGTGGCGTCGAAGGGGAAGACTGTGAGCGTGCCGCTGACCGCCGACTTCATCGGCTTCGGCTGGGGTCAGGCGGAGGTGACCCTCAGCGTGATGACGACCCTCACGCCGCCGTCGGCGAGGCTCGAGCGTCAGCTCGGCGCGATCCTCGTCCGCCGCGCTCGCGCCGCGATCGGCTGACGGGCGGGCTCCGCCCGCAAGCCGCTGCCCGCATGTTCGCGGTGCGCCTGGGAGCGCGGGCAAGATGTCGCTTGACAACATGTCGATCATCGACATATGGTGGCGTCGGTGGAACTTCGCAGGCCCAGCTATTTCGCGCTCGCCGCCCTGATCGACGGACCGCTGCACGGGTACGCGATCGTGCGGCGCGCCGGCGAGCTTTCGCAGGGCACCGTGCGCCTTTCGACCGGCACGCTGTACGCGCTGCTCGAACGCGCGATTGAGGAAGGCCTGGTCGTGGCCGGCGACGAGTACCTCGAGGGTGGCCGCCGGCGGCGCGACTACGCGCTGACCGCCGCCGGGCGCGGTGAGCTCGCGGCCGAAGCGCGCCGGCTCGCCAGCGCATCGCGCGCCGTCGCCGCCCGCCTGCGCGCGACGCGAAAGGCCGCGCCGGCGTGACCCGCGAGAGCCGCGCGCGGATCGCGCTGCGCGCGTACCCGAAGGCCATCCGAGCCAGCCGGGGTGAGGAGATGATCGCCACCCTGCTTGACGCCAGCGGCGAGTCCTCGGGACGCCATCGGCGCGAGCTCGCCGCCCTGGTGGCCGGCGGCCTTCGCGCCCGCGCGCGACAGCGGTCTCTCCCTGGCCCGACCCGCGACCTCGCCGACGGCTTCTGCTACGCGGCGACGGGACTGCTGGCGCTTGCGACCGCCGAAAGCGTGGGCATCGACGCCCGCTTCGCCCCGCACGGCGCCTCGCTGTGGCACCTTCTCGTGGTGGGCGGAGCGCTCGCCGCTGCGCTCGCGGGCTATGACCGGATCGCTTCGCTGGCCGGGGCCGCCTGGCTGATCGACCCGTTGGCCGTTGTCCGCGGGCCGCAATTCGGGCCGCTGCTCGCATTCGACGTCGTGCCGATGGTCTGCTTCCTCGTGATGCTCATCCTCCCCCGCCGCGGGCCCCGCCGGCCGGCTCGCCTCGCATGGCTCATCCCCGTCGTGGCGCTCGGCATCCTCGCCGGCGCCGTCGGGCCGCGCAGCTACTGGTTCCTCTCACCGTTGGTGGTCTTGGTCCCGCTTGCGCTGGCGCGCTTCCAGCGCGATCCGCGACTCGCGATCGCCTGCGCGCTGTTTGCCTGGGAGGTGGCGATGTTCGAGGTCGTCCAGGTGGCGGATGGCCAAGCGCTGCCGCTCGGCGTGCTCCCGACTGTCCTGCTGTTTGCCACGGCGCCGGTGGTGTTCGCGCTCACGCTTATGCAGACGCACGCGGAGCGCGACGGCGAGACGACCTGAGCGCCGCCGGGCCGAGGCGCGCGCTGTGCGACCCCCGCCTCAGCCGTTGCGCAGCCGCCAGGCCATCCGCGACTGAAGCGTCCACAGCTCGATGAACCCCGGCGAGGCGGTCTGAGAGAAAAGGCCGCCGGACTCCGAGAACGACGCCAGCGACTGGTCGTAGACGGCGTTGGGCGAGGAGCGCGTGACGACGCGCGCGACGCCCTTGTAGAGCTCGAGCCCGATCGTCCCGCTGACCTGCGCGTTGACGGCATCCATGTAGGCGTCGAGGTCGCTTCGCAGCGGCTCCCACCACAGGCCGGCATACACCAGATAGGCCCACTGGCGGTCCAGGCCGGCCTTGAACTGGTTCTGATGGATCGTGCAGACGAGCTTCTCGAGCTCCTGGTGGGCGGCGAGGATGATCGCCGCCGCCGGCGCCTCGTAGATATCGCGGACCTTCAGGCCCACGATGCGGTCCTCGATGTGGTCGATGATGCCGACGCCGTGGCGGGCGCCGATGTCCCCCGTGCGCTCGATCAGCTCGGCCAGTGCGAGCCGCTCGCCGTCGAGTGAGACAGGCACGCCGCGCTCGAACTCGAGCTCGATCCGCTGCGGCTCATCAGGCGCGAGGCGCGGCGGGGTGACGAGCTGGAAGACGTCCTCGTCGGGGGCGTGGTCGAGATCCTCGATCCAGCGGCCCTCCGAGGAGCGCCCCCAGAGGTTGTCGTCGATCGAGTACGGCACGACCTCGCTGCCACCCTTGATCGGGATCCCGTGCTCGCGCGCGTAGGCGATCTCCTCCTCGCGGCCCATCGCCCACTCGCGCACCGGGGCGATCACCTTCAGCTCGGGGGCCAGCGTCGCGACGGTGCCGTCGATGCGGACCTGGTCGTTGCCCTTGCCCGTGCAGCCGTGGGCGATCGTGTCGCAGCCCGAGCGCCGCGCGTACTCGACGGCGAGCTTGGCGATCAGCGGCCGCCCGAGCGCGGTGAAGAGCGGGTAGCCGCCGCCGTAGAGGGCGTTCGCGCGGATCGCCGGGGCGATGTACTCGGTCGCGAACTCCTCGCGGGCATCGACGACATGGCAGTCGACGGCACCGATCTGGCGGGCCTTTCCCTCGATCACCGAGTAGTCCTCGCCGGGCTGGCCGAGGTTGACCGTCAGCGTCACGACCTCGGCCTCGTAGCGCTCCTGGATCCAGCGCAGCATCACGCTCGTGTCGAGGCCGCCGCTGTAGAGCAGCAGGACGCGGTGAACCTCGGCCGGATCGGCCTGGTAGGAGGCGGTGACTGGCGCGAACGGCGGCTCGCTCATGCGCGCGCAAGCCTACCGGCGGCCTCCTCGCCGCCGCCGCGCGGCTACTTGAGGATCGTGAAGCGCAGCGTGCCGAGGACGTCGATCGTCCCGGCGAGCTCAAGCTTGGCCACGTAGGAGCCGGGCTTCAAGCGGCTGGATGCGCTCACGCGCCCGTCGAAGCTGACGTAGTTCTCTCCGGCGCCGGCGTCGATCGGGAGCGTCAGCGGCGGGCCGAGGCGGATGCACGCCGCGCGATGGCGGTTCGCGCGCGTCGGCGCGACGCAGAGCGGACCGTTTTTCCGGCCCGCCTCCTGGCGGCGGAAAACGAGCTGCAGCTGGCCTGCGGTGGAGCTCGAAAAGCTGAAATCGGTTCCCGGCGACCGTGTCGCGGGCGGCGCCCCCGCGTGCGTGCCCGGCAGGGCGTTGCCGGCCCGCCAGTGCGCCGAGGACTCCTTCACCGCGCTGATCATCTGAAGCGGCTTCGGCGTGAACGGCAGCGGCATCGGCGTCGCCGGGCCGCTCGGCGCCGGGGACGGCGTTACCGGCACAAGCGGCGCGAGCGCCGGAGCGGTCACGGTGTAGGTGACCGTCGTCGACGTCCGCCCGCCATCGTCGTCGGAGGCGAAGATCTGGAAGCTGTCGGTCCCGACCGTGCTCAGCAGGTTCCCCGACGTGGAAGTCAGCGTGTCCTCACAGTCTGAGAGCTGCGTTCCAAGTGCCGGCGTGCATAAGGCCTGCGGTTGCACGCCGGCGACCTGCGACTGGAGATAGCTCGCGCCATCGACCGGGAATAGGACCGTGATCGTCGGCGGCGGAAAGGCGACCGGCGCAGAGGGGTCCGACACCGCGGCAACCGAGTCGCCGACTGAGTTGGTCGCCACGACCTCGAGAAGCAGCACGGAACCGGAGTCAGGCGTCGTCGGCGAGTAAGGGATCAGCGTGCTCGAAGGGTCGGTGTCGTAGAAGCACGCGCTGAAGTCTGGGGCGCAGCTGATCCAGGTGTAGGTGAAGCTGGTCGGGGAGTTCGACCAGCCACCGTGCGTTCCGCTGACGGGCTCGCCGCCGTCGACAGAACCGACCGTCGGAAGCGTCGTCACCTCGGGCGCGCCGGGCAGCGCGGTGACCGTGGCCGTCGGCGCGGTCGTCGACGCGGCGGTGAGGTCCGCCAGGTTCGTCGCGGTGACGGCGACCTCGAGCGTCGATCCGCCATCCTCCGCCGTCACGGTGTAGTCCGCGCCGGTTGCTCCATCGATCGCAGAGCAGTTGGTGGCGTTGACCGGATCGCAGTCATACCACTGGTATGTGAACGTGTTCGGCCCCTCGGTCCAGCTGCCGGGATCGGCGTGAACGGTGTCGTCGATCAGCGGGTCACCGGTCACCGACGGCGGCGTGGCCGCGACCGGAGCCGAGAGGTTCGTGACGACCGCCGTGGGCGCGGTCGTAGCCGTTCCCATCTCGTTGTCCGCGTTGGTTGCCGAGACCTGCACCTGGATCGTGAAGCCCAGATCGCTCGGCTGGACCGTGTACTCAGAGCCGACCACGCCGGAGATGGTGCTACAGCTGGTCGGATCGCTCGGCGCACAGTCAGACCATGTGTAACCGAACGAGTCGGGCGAGCCGGTCCAGATGCCGTTGCCGACCTGGAGGATCTCATCGACCTGCGGATCGCCCGTGATCGCAGGGGCCGTCGCATTGGATGGCACCGCGAGCGGGGTGACGGCGTTCGAGGCAGTCGATGGCGGACTCGGTCCCTGAGAGCTGCTGGCTGTGACGGTAAATGTGTAGCTCGTGCCGTCGGTGAGTCCGCCGAGTGTGATCGGAGAGCTCGTGCCGCTCGCCGTCTTGCCGCCGGGTGACGCCGTCACGGTGTATCCGGTGACCGGTGCGTCGTCGGTGGTGACGCCATCTTCCTGGAAAGCGACCTGCGCCTGCTCCGGTTCGGGGGTCGCCGTGACGCTGTCCGGTGCAGGCGGCTTGTCGAGCTCCGGGGTCACCTGATTCGACGGTGCCGAGGGAGCGCCCTTGTCGCCCGAGGCGTCGCTGATCGTGACGGTGAAGGTGTATGTCACTCCGTTGGTCAGGCCGCCGATCCCGAACGCGCCCGGCGCTCCGGCGGTGTCCTCCGAGGCCGTTGCCCCGCCGGGTGATGCGGTGATGGTGTACGCGTAGACCACCGCCGTTGTCGGAGGAGTGGGCGCGCTGAAGTCAACCTCAGCACCGCCGGGAAAGGGTGTGGCTGTCACATCGGTCGGCGTCGGCAGCGTCGCCGCGCCCGCCGACGCAGCGCTGAACGCCGCGGCAACCACGATCGCGGCAAGCAGCCCCCCGGCGGCCACAATTCTCCTCACGCGATCCGACCGTAGCAGAGGGTCGTGCCACCGCGCGGTGTTTTTTCTCCCCCGTGTCAGTGCGCTGCCAGGCGGGTGTTTTTATGACAAGTGAGAGTGTCTCAGCCGAGCAGCGCGCGCAACCGCGCCAGGCAGTCCTGCGCCTGCGCTTCGCTGATTATCAGGGGCGGCAGGAGCCGGAGCGTCACCGGCCCGGTCGCATTGATAACGAGCCGCTGCTCGAGCAGCGCGCGGCGCGCGATCTCCGGCGCGTCGAGGTCGACGTCGAAGCCGATCATCAGCCCGCGGCCGCGCACCGTGACGACGTGCGGGAGCGCCGCCACGCCTTCGCGCAAGAACTCGCCGAGTTCGCGCACGCGCGCATGGAGATCCTCGTCGAGCAGTACGTCAAGCGCCGCTAGCGCCGCCGCGCAGACGACCGCGCCGCCGGCGAAGGTCGAGCCGTGATCGCCGGGCGAGAAGGTGTCGGCGTGGCGCTCGCCGGTGATCAGCGCGCCGATCGGAAGGCCGCCGCCGAGCGCCTTGGCGCTCGTCATCAGATCCGGCACGACGCCCGAGTGCAGGTGGTCCCAGGCGTACCCCGTCCGCCCGAGCCCGGTCTGGATCTCATCGAAGATCAGCGTCGTGGCGGTCTCATCGCAGCGCTCGCGCACGAAGCGCAGCAGATCGTCGTCGAGCACGTGGACGCCGCTCTCCCCCTGGATCGTCTCGAGGATCACCGCCGCCGTGGCCTCGTCGATCGCGGCGTCAAGCGCCGCGCGCGCCGGTGCGACCGCGACGAAGCCACCGACGAGCGGCGCGAACGGCGCCTGCTTGGCCTCTTGCGGCGTCGCCGAGAGCGAGCCGTATGTGCGCCCGTGAAAGGCGCCGAGGACGGACACGATCGTCCCCCCCTGGCGCGCCTTGCGCGCGCATTTGATCGCCGCCTCGACGGCCTCGGTCCCGGAGTTGGTGAAGAAGACCTTGCCGCCGAGGGAGCTCTCGGAGAGCCGTCGCGCGAGCGCCGACATGGGCTCGGTGTAGTAGAGGTTGCCGACGTGGATCAGCGCCGCGGCCTGCTCGCGGATCGCGGCGGTCACCGCCGGGTGGCAGTGGCCGACGCTCGATACCGAGATCCCGGCCAGGAAGTCGAGGTACTCGTTGCCCTGGGAGTCCCATAGCCGCGCGCCCTCGCCGCGCGCGAACTCCACGCCGAAGCGCGCGTAGTTGGGCGTCAGGAAGGCGTCGGCGTGCTCGGCGACGCTCATCCGGCCGTCACCTTCGTGCCGATCCCGGCGTCGGTGAAGAGCTCGAGCAGCAGCGAGTGCGGGACGCGACCATCGATGATCTGCGCCGCCGCGACGCCGCCGCTGACGGCGTCGACGCAGGCCTGGAGCTTCGGGCGCATGCCGCCGTCGATCGCTGCGAGCGCCGCGGTGACCTCGGCGACGCTCGCCGCCGCGATCAGGCTCTCGGGGTCAGCGGCGTCGCGGAGCCAGCCGCGCACATCGGTCAGGAAGATCGCCGTGCGAGCCCGCAGCGCCACGGCGATCGCCGCGGCCGCCTCGTCGGCGTTGACGTTGTAGGAGTTGCCCTCCTCGTCGGCGCCGACCGAGGCAACGACGGGGATGTAGTCGCGCGCGATGTGGAGGATCACGCCCGGGTCGACGCGCTCGATCGCGCCGACGAAGCCGATGTCCTCACCGCCCGGGGCGCTGCGCCTCGAGCAGCGAAGCAGCGCGCCGTCGTCGCCCGATAGCCCGACGGCCGGCTGGCCGTGGCGGCCGATCCGCAGCACGATGTCGGTGTTGAGCTTGCCGACCAGCACCATCTTCGCGATCTCGACCGTCGCCTCGTCGGAGACGCGCAGTCCGCCGACGAACTCGACCGGCATGTCGAGGCGCTTCATGTAGGCGGTGATGTCGGGGCCGCCGCCGTGCACCACGACGGGGTTCATGCCGACGTACTTCAGAAGGACGACGTCGCGCGCGAACTCCTCGCGCAGCAGCGGGTCGTCCATCGCCGCCCCGCCGTACTTGATGACGACGGTGGAGCCGTGGAACTGGCGGATGTAGGGAAGCGCTTCGAGGAGTGTTGCGACGTCGCGCATCAGGTCGTGTACTCGGCGTTGATCTTCACGTAGTCGTAGCTGAGGTCGGAGAAGAACAGCTCGGCCTCGGCGCCCTCGCCGGGCAGCGCGACGTCGTAGGCGACCTCATCGCGCGCGACCGCCCGCTCGAGCGCGGCGCGCTCGTAGCCGATCCCCTCGCCGTCGCGCGCGACGGCAATCCCCTCGATCGCGATGTCGAACGACAGCGGCGCGGCACCCGGCAGCGCGGCCCCGATCGCCTGCGCGATCCGCCCCCAGTTGGGGTCCCCGCCGAACAGCGCCGCCTTGACGAGCGGCGAGTTGGCAACCGAGCGCCCGACGCGCTCGACGGTCTCCTCACCGGCGCCGCGCACGTGCACGCGCGCGATCCGCCGCGCCCCCTCGCCGTCGGCGACCATCCGCAGCGCCAGCTGGCGCAGAAGCGCTTCGAGCGCCTGCGCGAAGCGCTTCTCATCCTCGCTGCCGGCCTCGACGTGGATGGCGCTCGCTCCGCTCGCGAGGAGAATCGCCGTGTCGTTGGTCGAGAGCTGGCCGTCGACGCTGATGCGGTCGAAGGAGCGCGCGACGGCGGCACCGAGCAGCGCGTCGGCGACCTCGCGCGTCAGCACCGCGTCGGTCTCGATGAAGCAGAGCATCGTCGCGAAGTTCGGCGAGATCATGCCCGCGCCCTTCGCCTGCGCCGCGAGGCGCACCGTCCCCGACGGCAGCGCGACGCGCAGCGCCGCGTGCTTGTCGATCGCGTCGGTCGTCCGGATCGCGTGCGCGAAGTCGCTCGCATCCTCGCCACCAAGGCCCGCCGCGAGCGCCGGGATCGCCGCGGCGATCCGCTGGCCGGGCAGCGGCACGCCGATCACGCCGGTCGAGGCGACCGCCACCTCGCGCGCCGAGATGCCGAGCGCGTCGGCGGCGGCCTGCTGGACGCGGACGGCCTCGGCGATGCCCGCCTCGCCGGTCGCGGCGTTGGCGTTACCGGAGTTGGCGACGACGGCGCGGATCGCGCCGAGGTCGCAGCGCTCGCGCGTCACGATGACCGGCGCGGCGAGGACGCCCGAGTCGCAGAAGCGGGCGGCGCTGACGGCGGCCTCGGAGTCGCAGACGAGGATCCCGAGGTCGAGCTCCGTCGAGTCCCCGGCCTTGACGCCGCAGGCGACTGCGCCGAGGCGGAACCCTTCGGGCAGGCGGCCGTCCTCGGTCACGTGGACGGGGCACTGCACCCAGCGCGAGCTGAAGAAGCCCTCGGCGCTCACCGCAGCCCGAGCCCCTCGTCGTAGCCGAACATCAGGTTGAGGTTGGCGACCGCCTGCGAGGCGGTCCCCTTCCAGAGATTGTCGATCGCCGCGAAGACGAAGACCTTGCCGGTCCGCTCGTCGGCGACGACGTGCAGGGCGCAGACGTTGGTCTCGCGAACGTCGCGCACGCCCGGGGCGCTCGCGAGCAGATCGATGAACGGCTCATCGCCGTAGGCCTTCGCGTAGAGCTCGTCGAGATCGGTCTGCGCGATCGCGCGCGTCGTCGTCACGTAGCAGGACAGGAGCTCGCCCTGGTCGATCGGCAGCAGGTGCGCTGTGAAGGTGATCGGGACGGCGGCGCCGAGGCGCGCGAGCTCCTGGTCGATCTCCGGCATGTGGCGGTGCGCGCCGACGCCGTAGGGCCGCACGTTCTCGGTCACCGACACGAAGTGGTTGCTCTCGCGCGGCTGCTTGCCCATCCCCGAGACACCGGTCTTGGCGTCGATCACGGCGTCGGCGATCAGCCCGGCGCGCGCCAGCGGCGCGAGCGCCAGGATCGCGGCCGTCGGGAAGCAGCCCGGGCAGGCGACGAGCGAGGCTTCGGCGATCTGGGCGCGGTAGAGCTCGGTCAGGCCGTAGGCGGCGTGCTCGATCAGCTGCGGATGGGGGTGCTCGACGTACCAGCGCTCGTACTCGGCGACGTCGCGCAGGCGGAAGTCGGCGGAGAGGTCGACGACTCGCACCTCGCGCTCGAGCAGCGCGGCGACCACCGGCGCGGAGCTTCCGTGGGGGTAGGCGAGCACCGCGGCGTCGGCGCTCGCGGCGCGCTCGAGGTCGAGCTCCTCGAGCACCAGCGGCACGCGGTGCTGGGGATAGAGCTCGTCGAGCCGCCGACCGGCGTCCTCGCGCGCGGTGACCGCGGTCAGCTCGAACTGCGGGTGGCGCCACAGAAGCCGCGCCGCGAGCGCGCCGGCGTAGCCTGACGCGCCGATCACGACGGCCTCAGGCACGTAGCTCCCCTCCAACCGCCTCGCGCAGCGCTGCCGCGATCTGCTCGCGCGCCGCCGCGACGTCGGAATCGGTCAGAGTGCGGTCGCTCGCGCGAAACTCGAGGTGAAGCGCCAGCGACACGCGGCCCTCCCCCACCTGCGCGCCGCGGTAGACGTCGAAGACCTCGACCGAGGCGAGGCTCGCCCCGCCGGCCGAGCGGACCGCGGCAATCACCGACGCGGCGCTGACGCCGTCGGCGACGACGACCGCGAGGTCCTCGCGGACGGCCGGGAACTCGCCGAACGGCTGATAGGCGACGACCTCCGGAGCCGCGGCGGCGAGACGGCCGAGATCGATCGCCCAGAAGGCCGCGCGGTCGAGCTCCCAGGCCTGGCAGACGAGCGGATGGACCTCGCCGATCAAGCCCAGTGAGACCTCGCCGCAGCTGACGCCGGCGCTCGCTCCGGGGTGAAGGAACGGCTGATCGCAGGCGCCGAGTTCCCACTGCACGCCGGCCACCTCGAGAACGGCCTCGAGCAGCCCCTTCGCCGCGTAGAAGTCGGCGACCTCCGCCTCGGCGGCGCGCCACGATGCGCGCTGCGGACCGCCGCACAGGAGCACGGCGAGGCCGTGATGCTCATCGGCCAGTCCCCCGCCGTCGGCGGCGGCGCGAAAGACGGTCCCCGACTCGAACAGCGCGAGCGCGCCGGCGTCGCGCGCCGTGTTGTGCGCCGCGGCGTCAAGCAGCGAGCCGAGCAGCGTCGGGCGAAGCAGCGACAGCGACTCAGACAGCGGGTTTCGAACGCGCAGGACGCGGCGCATCGGGTGCTCCTCGCCGAGGCGCAGGCGCTCGAGCAGCGCGGGGTCGGTGAACGTCCAGCCGGCGATCTCTGAGACGCCGCGAGCGGCGAGCGCGTCCTCGGCGCGGCGGCGCAGGCGCTGGGCATGCGTCAGCCGGCCGGCCACGCCCCGGCGCGGCGGAAGCGTCGCCGGAAGACGCTCGAGGCCGTCGATCCGCGCGACCTCCTCGATCAGGTCGACCTCGCGCGTGACGTCGCCGGTGCGCCAGTGCGGAACGCCGACGACGAGCTCGTCGCTGACCTCGAAGCCGAGCGAGCCGAGGATCTCGGCGCAGCGCTCGGCGGGGATGTCGGTGCCGAGCAGCTCGGCGACGCGCGGCGGGCGAAGGCGAAGCGGCGCCGGCTCGGGGCCCGGCCCGCCGACATCGACTGTGCCGGGCAGGAGCCGAGCGCCGCAGAGCTCGATCAGCAGCGCGCTCGCGACGGCCTGGCCCTCAAGCGGCGAGAGCCGCGAGAGGCCCTTCTCGAAGCGCGCCGAGGCCTCGCTTCTGACGCCGAGTGAGACGCTCGTGCGCTGAACGGTCGCGCCGTCCCAGTTCGCCGCCTCGAGCAGGACGCGCGTCGAACCCTCGCCGACCTCCGAGCGCGAGCCGCCCATGATCCCCGCGAGCGACGTCGGGCCTTCGGCGTCGGTGATCACGATCATCCCCTCGCTCAGCGCGTAGGTCGCGCCATCGAGCGTATCGACCGTCTCGCCGGCGCTGGCGCGGCGGACGGTCAGGCTTGCACCGGCGACCCGGTCGAGGTCGAAGGCGTGCAGCGGCTGCCCCGTCAGGTGCATGACGTAGTTGGTGATGTCGACGACGTTTGAGATCGGGCGCATCCCGGCGGCGAGCAGGCGCCCGACGAGCCACAGCGGCGAGGGCCCGACCGTGACCTCCTCGAAGACGCGCGCGGTGAAGCGCGGGCACAGGTCGGGGCAGTCGACGGCGATCTCGATTCCGGGCGGCGCGGCGTCGAGCGTTCCCGGGTCGCCGGACCAGGGCGGCGGAGCGAGCGGCGCGCCGGTCGCGGCGTGGACCTCGCGCGCGACGCCGTAGACGGCGAGGCAGTCGGGGCGGTTCGGCGTTATCTCGAACTCGAGCACGTCGGTGCCGAGCGGCAGCACCGTCGCAAGCGGCGTGCCCGCGGCGGGCCCGTCGTCGAGCACGAGGATCCCGGCGTGGTCGCCGCCGAGGGCGATCTCATCGGTCGCGAGGATCATCCCCTCGCTGAGGATGCCGCGCAGCTTCGCCGCGCCGAGCGTGCGGCCGTCGGCCATGGCGGCTCCCGGCCGCGCGACGGCGACGGTCTGCCCGGCCGCGACGTTCGGTGCTCCGCAGACGATCGTTGAGGGCTCGCCGCCTCCGACGTCGACGCTGCAGACGCGCAAGCGGTCGGCGTTGGGGTGCTGGACGGCCTCGATGACGCGCCCGACGACGTAGTGCTCGTCCGACGGCGGCCCGTAGCGGAACGTCCGCTCGACCTTGACACCGCGCAGCGTCATCCGCGCCGCCAGCTCGGCGGTGTCGAGCGGCGCGTCGCAGTACTCGCTCAGCCAGTCGCGTGGGACGAGCATCAGCGCGCCCCGAACTGCGCGAGGAAGCGCACGTCGTTGTCGAAGTAGAGGCGCAGGTCGGGGATCCCGTGGCGGAGCATCGCGATCCGCTCGATCCCCATCCCGAACGCGAAGCCCGTGACCCGCTCGGGGTCGTAGCCGTGCTCTGCGACGTAGGCGAAGACGTTGGGGTCGACCATCCCCGCGCCGAGGATCTCAAGCCACCCCGTGCCCTTGCAGAGCGGGCAGCGCGAGCCGTCGCGCAGGCTGCCGCGCGCGCAGTTGAAGCAGGACACGTCGACCTCGACGCTCGGCTCGGTGAAGGGGAAGAAGTCGGGGCGCAGCTGGACCTCGCGCTCGTCGCCGAAGATCGCGCGCGCGAAGGCCAGGAGCGTGCCCTTCAGATCGGCGAGCGTGACGCCCTCATCGACGGCGAGGCCCTCGATCTGGTGGAACTGCGGCGTGTGCGTGGCGTCGTTGTCGGGGCGGAAGACGCGGCCCGGCACGATCACGTAGAGCGGTGGCGGCGAGGCCATCATCAGGCGCACCTGCATCGGCGAGGTGTGCGTGCGAAGGACGGTCGCCTCGTCGAGGTAGAAGCTGTCTGAGAGCGAGCGCGAGGGGTGCGTCGGCGCCGTGTTGAGGGCGTCGAAGTTGTAGGCCGTCGTCTCGACCTCCGGTCCCTCGGCGACGCTGAAGCCGAGGCCGAGGAAGACGTCCTCGATCTCGCGGCGCACCTGCGTGATCAGGTGCAGGTGGCCCGGCGCGAGCGGCGGAGCGCCGGGCAGCGTCACGTCGATGCGGTCCGAGCCGAGGCGCTCGTCGAGCTCGGCGGCGGCGAGCGCCGCGGAGCGCTCCTCGATCGCCGCCTCGAGCGCCTTGCGCGCGGCGTTCGCCGCGGAACCGACCGCGGAGCGCTCGGCCGGCGGGAGCTCGGCGACGGTGCGCAGAAGCTGCGGCAGCTCGGCCCGGCGGCCGAGGTAGGCGATCCGGACCTCCTCGAGCGCGGCGCTGTCGGTGGCGGCGGCGAGCGCCGCCTGCCCTTCGGCCGCAAGCTCAGCGATGCGGTCGAGGGCGCTCATGCGGGCGCCATCCTAGTCGCCTCATAGAGCGCCACCGTCGCCGCCATCGCGACGTTCAGCGAGTCCCCCGCGACCTGCCCGATCGAGCACACCTCATCGCAGGCCTCAAGCAGCGCGGGCGCAAGCCCGTCGCGCTCCGCGCCGAGCAGCAGGGTCACCTCGCCCGCCAGCGGTCCGCGCAGAGGGGAGCCGGCCGACGGCACGAGCGCGACGACGCGCCCGGGCAGCTCGGCGACGCCGTTCACGCTCGCGATCCTCGTCCCGAAGATCGCCCCCATCGAGGCTCGCACGGCCTTCGGCCCGTAGGGATCGGCGCAGCGGCCACCGAGCGCGACGCAGGAGGCGCCGAAGGCCTGCGCGGCGCGCACGACTGTGCCGACGTTGCCGGGGTCGCGGACGCCCCACAGCGCGACGGCGAGCGGACCGCGCGGCTTGACCCAGCGCTGCTCATAGACCCCGATCAGCCGCGAGGAGGACCCGAGCGCCGAGACCCGTGCCAGCAGCTCCGGCTCGACCTCGAGGCAGCCCTCCTCGCGGGCGGCGGCGTGGCCCTGCGCACAGAGCACGTAGTGCGCGTCGACCCTGGCGGCGACAGCCGCCTCATAGAGATCCTCGCCCTCGATCACGAAGCGGCCGGAGTCGCGGCGTGCCGAGGAGCGGGAGAGCTTGCGGATCTCGATCAGGTGGCGGTTTGAGGGTGATGTGATGGTCATGAAAGAAAAAAAGGGCGCCGTCCTTGTGGAGCGGCGCCCGGGAGGTCTTGCTTCGGCTTGCTTTTAGTCAGGCAGCCGAGGCCTCGCGGGCGGCGTCGGCGAATCGGCGGAATGTCTCAGGGTCGCGCACGGCGATGTCGGACAGTACCTTGCGGTCGAGGGTGATGCCGGCCAGCGCGAGGCCGTGGATCAGCTGCGAGTAGCTCATGCCGCACTCGCGCGCGGCGGCGTTGATGCGCGTGATCCAGAGGCGGCGGAAGTCGCGCTTGCGGTTGCGCCGGTCGCGGTAGGCGTAGGAGTCCGCCTTCATCAGCGCTTCCTTGGCGCGTTTGTAATTCGAGTTCGCCTCGCCGCGGAAGCCCTTCGTCAGCTCGAGGGTCGCGCGGCGCTTCTTCTTGGCGTGCAGCGAGCGCTTGACGCGGGTCACTTCGAGTACCCCCCGAGCAGCTTCTTCACGCGCGGCGCGTCATGGCCGGACAGCGTCGTGTCCTGGCCGAGGCGGCGCTTGCGCTTGGCGTTCTTCTTCTCGAGGATGTGGCTGGTCATGGCGTGACGGCCCTGGACCTTGCCGCGGGGCGTCGTCGTGAAGCGCTTCTTGGCGCCCGAATGCGTCTTCATCTTCGGCATTAGCAGCGACGCAGTATGGCAGACGGCTATTCGCCGTCTTGTGCCGGCGCGGCCTCGGCGGCAACCTCGGCCGCCGGTTCTGCGTCCTGCGCGACCGGCTCGGCGCCGTTCGCTGCCGCTGTGCCGTTGGCCGCCTCGGCGGCCTCGGACTGCGCATCGGCGGCCGGCGCAGCCGGCTCGACGCCGTTGGCCGGCTCTGAGCCGTTCGTGGCCTCGGCGCCCTCGAGCGGTTCGGCGCCGTTCGCTCCGCGATCGAACTGGCCTGCGAGGACGGCCTTTGAGGGGCCGAGCATCATCGTCATGTTGCGCCCGTCCTGGAGCGGACGCTGCTCGACGATCGCGTACTCGCCGAGCTCGTCGGCGAGGCGGTCAAGCAACGCGACGCCGCGCTCTGGGTGGGTCACCTCGCGGCCGCGGAACATGATCGTCACCTTGACCTTGTCGCGGTGGCGCAGGAAGCGCTCGACGTGGCCCTTCTTGGTGTCGTAGTCGTGCTGGGCGATCTTGGGGCGGAACTTGATCTCGCGGATCGTGATCTGCTGCTGGTGCTTGCGGGCGGCCTTCTGCTTCTGCGCCTGCTCGTACTTGTACTTCGAGTAGTCGAGCGCCCGGCAGACGGGCGGCTTGGCCTCTGGGGCCACCTCGACGAGGTCGAGATCGCGCTCCTGCGCGTAGCGCAGCGCGTCGTCGATCTTGAGAACGCCGATCTGTTCGCCGTCCTCGCCGATCAGGCGTACCTCTGGAACCCGAATCCGCTCGTTGATCCTGGTCGGATCGCGCTCTGGCGGGCGCCGGTCGAACCTACGCGGGACCGGCACTATCGATGATGGGCGCGCGTCAAGCGGTGATCGCGCGCGGCATGGTGTGTGTTGCGAATGCCAAGAGAGGCCAGTATAGCGGGCTCCCGGAGCGTTCGCGAACGCTTCGGAAGCCGCGGGTGGACGCCGTCGGTGGGCTCAGCGCTCAACGGGCACCGTGGTGCCGGCCAGACAGTCGGCGAGGCTCTGCCTGAGCGGGCGGCGCAGCGTCGGCAGGTCGGTGACGTAGGGGGCCAGCACGCGCGGCAGGATCCAGACGCACGCGTAGAGCGGCTTGACGTCCCGCTTGCGGTAGGCCTCAAGCATCGCCCGCTGGCACGCCTCTGGGTCGTTGGCGTGTCTGGCTCGCAGCGCCTCAAGCTCCGCCTGCAGCGCCCGCTGCGCTGCGCCAAACTCGCTCATTCGGGCTTTGTTGGCGCGCGGAACGGGCCTGAAGATCCAGTTCGCGAGCTCTCTGTGGCAGATCCAGACGCAGTTTCGGACGAGCGAGGCGCGAACGCCGACGGACTCTCCGCTTGCGAGTTCGACGAGGCGCAATCCGAGCAGCCGGGAGCCCGGTCCGCGTGAGTTTCGATACTTGACGCCGAGCATGAGCGAGATGGCGTTCACCCCCAGTCGCCCCCGCGGCGTCGAGAGCGCGGGGCCGAGCGAGCCGATGCGTCGAATCCGACGCCGGCGCGACAACCGTTCAAGCGGGACGACCTTCGCCAACAGCACGGCTCCCGTCACCGCCGCCGCGGTCGCGCCGATGAAGAGGATGGCGTCGATCAGCCCCGCGAGCACTCGCCTCGGCAGCGAGGCGACGACCAATCCCGGCCGAAGGACGGGAGGTTGCGGTCGACGCTCCTGCTGCTCAGAACCTCGCGCGGAGGCCATTGCGAAAGCGTGGCAGATCGCCTCGGTGCTCTAGCGGGCATGCCGTGCGTTCTCTGCGACGAGCCGCGCGACGAGCTCCTCGACCGCCACCGCCCCCTCGTCGCCCGCCGCGCGCTCGCGGACGGAGACCTGCCCCGCCGCCGCCTCGCGCTCGCCGACGATCAGCATGTAGGGAAGCCTGCGCAGCTCGGCGTCGCGGATCTTGCGCCCGACGGACTCGCTGCGATCGTCGAGCTCGCCGCGCAGTCCGGCCGCCTCGAGCGCGGCGAGGACCGCCGCGCCGGCCTCGTTCTGGCGGTCGGCGATCGGTAGGACGATCGCCTGCACGGGCGCCAGCCACAGCGGCAGGACGCCGTCGAGGTGCTCGAGCAGCACCCCGATGAAGCGCTCGAAGGAGCCGAACAACGCGCGGTGGATCATCACCGGCCGGTGCTCTGAGTTGTCGGCGCCGGTGTAGTTGAGGTCGAAGCGCTGCGGCAGGTTGTAGTCGAGCTGAACCGTCCCCAGCTGCCACGAGCGTCCGAGCGAGTCCGTCATGTGCATGTCGATCTTCGGGCCGTAGAAGGCGCCGTCGCCCTCGTTGAGGTGGAATTCGAGCTGCTGCTGCTCGAGGGCGTTGCGCAGCGCGCTCTCGGCGTGATCCCAAAGCTCGTCGCTGCCGATCCGCTTGTCGGGGCGCGTCGAGAGCTCGAGCTTGATCTCGAAGCCGAACATGCGGTAGATCTCGAAGCCGAAGTCCAGGCAGCCGGCGACCTCGTCCTGGATCTGATCCTCGGTGCAGAAGATGTGGGCGTCGTCCTGAGCGAAGCCGCGCACGCGCAGCAGGCCGTGGAGCGTCCCGGAGGGCTCCTTGCGGTGCAGCAGGCCGGGCTCGTAGAAGCGCACCGGCAGCTCGCGGTAGGAGTGGCGTCCCATCCCGTAGAGGACGCAGTGGCCGGGGCAGTTCATCGGCTTGAGCCCCATCGGCCGCTCGTTGTCGCTGGTCATGAACATGTTGTCGCCGTAGTTCTCGCGGTGGCCCGAGGTGTCCCACAGCTGCGCGTCGTAGAGCTGCGGCGTCTTGACCTCGGTGTAGCCGCGCGCACGCGCCATCGCGCCGGAGGTGTCGCGCAGGGTGTTCCAGAGCGTCGTGCCGTGCGCCGTCCAGAAGGCGATCCCCGGCGCGAGCTCTGAGAACTGGAAAAGGCCGAGGCTTCGCCCGAGCCGGCGATGGTCGCGCGCACGCGCCAGCTCGAGGCGCTCGAGGTGCTCGGCGAGGTCGGTTTTCGAGAGGAAGGCGGTGCCGTAGATGCGCGTCAGCATCGGGCGGCTCGAATCGCCGCGCCAGTAGGCGCCGGCGACAGACTGCAGCGCGAACGCGGCGACCTTCGAGGTGTCGGGGGCGTGCGGGCCGCGGCAGAGGTCGGTGAACGGGCCGTTCGTGTAGAGCGAGACGGTCTGCACGCCCGCGTCGCGGACGAGGTCGTCGATCAGCTCGACCTTGTAGTCCTGATCCTCGGCGGCGAAGCGCTCGCGCGCCGCCTGCGCGGGAACGTCCTCGCGGACGAACGGCTCCGCGGCGCCGATGTGCTCGGCCATGCGGGCCTCGATGGCGGGCAGGTCGTCCTCGTTGATGACGACCCCCTCGGGGAAGTCGAAGTCGTAGTAGAAGCCGGCGTCGATGGCCGGTCCGATGCTGATCTTGGTGCCCGGGTAGAGCTCCATCACCGCCGCCGCGAGCACGTGGGCCGCGTCGTGGCGGATCAGCGCCAGCGCTTGCTCGGACTTGCCGGTGACGATCGCCACGTGCGCGCCCTCGGGAACCTCGCGGGAGAGGTCGCGCAGGTCGCCGTCGACGTCGATCGCGAGCGCCGCGCGGGCGAGGCCCGGGCCGATCGCCGCCGCAACGGCGGCGCCGTCCGCGCCGTCGCCGACCTCGAGTTCGTTGCCGTCTGGCAGTGTCACGTGCTTGCTCATCGCGCCAGCGATCCTACGTCACTGTGCGGCCGCGGCGGGGTAGGCTCAGGCTGCGTGGACTCGCTGCGCGGAAAGCTCCTGATCGCCCCGCCGACGATGCTCGACCCGAACTTCGAGCGGACGGTCGTGCTGGTCGCCGCCCACGACGAGGAGGGCGCGCTGGGGCTCGTTCTCAATCGCCCGCTCGACACGCCGCTCGAGGAGATCTCGCCGGAGCTTCGCCCGCTCGTCGAGCCGGGCACGATGCTCCACAGCGGCGGGCCGGTCGCGCCGGACTCAGCCGTCGTCCTCGCCGATTTCCAGGACACGACGCTCGCATCGCTGATGATCTTCGGCACCGTCGGCTTTCCGAGCGCGGAATGCGAGCTCAGCGACCTGGTCGACGGGGCGCGGCGGGCGCGCGTCTTCGCCGGCCATTCGGGCTGGGGCCCGGGACAGCTCGATGGCGAGCTCGGCGCCGACGGCTGGATCGTCGGCCAGCTCGCGCCCGACGAACTCTGGCAGGCCGACTCGGCGGGCCTGTGGGCGACCGCGCTACGGCGCAAGGGCGGCAGCTACGCGCTGCTCGCGACGATGCCCGAGGATCCGTCGGTCAACTGATCTGGGCGGCGCGCCAGAGCGCGTCATCGCCGAGCGGCGTGCGCGTCACGGCGCCGTCGGCGACGAGGTCCAGCAGCGCGTCCTCGGTGCCTGACCGGTCGATGTGCATCAGGTTTCCGGCCATCGCGACCGCCACCTCCTGCGTGCACAGGCCGGCCGGGAACTGGCGCAGCAGATCGAGCGGTCCGTCCTCGGGCGGAAGGCGGCGCTCGAGGCCCGTGTCGAGGTTGGCGATCAGCACGTCGTAGGCCTCAAGCGGCTGGAACCCGCCGGCCTCGAGGCTGCGGCCGTCGTCGGTCTTGAAGATCAGCGACGGCGCCGTGTAGCGGACAAGCCCGTCGCTGACGGCCGCCTTGCCCTGGAACGCGGTCGGTCCGCCGGCCGCGCTGCGGGCCTCGGCCTTGTCGGCCTCGTAGGCCTCGGTGACGGGGGCTGAGTCAATCGCCGCGACGACCGCTTCGGCGTCGATGCCGGCGACGTGCTCGAGGGCGGCAACGATCGCCGCGTCCTCATCCAACAGATCGGCGGTCGTGAACCAGCCGAAGGCGAGCGCCCGCAGCGCCGCGAACTCGCGTCCGGGGTGGCTGAGGCGAGTGGCGACGACGGCGCGGCAGCCGCGGCCCGAGGCGACCAGGCGGCTGCGCGGCGCGGCCGCGAACGGCATCCCGTAGCGATCGCGGAAGCGGCGCGCGCCGGAGGCCTGGCGAGCCGGCGTGTAGGTGGTGGTGGCGGGGTCGGGCGGGTCGTCGCGAAGGCCGATCGTCACGAGACGCCAGTCGAGCTGATCGCCGTAGCGCCAGCGAAGCGCGGTGATGGCGGGGGTCGCGGAGTAGGCCCAGGGACAGGCCGGATCGCTGTAGAGCGTCACGGAGATCAATGCCGCCAGGACTCTATACAACAGGCGAATCCATCCCGTTGTATAAGGCTGCGACGCGGATTTGCTCCGCCGGGACGTATGGGCGACCCTGGTCGCTGCCGTAGAAATCGCGTGTAAGCCGCGCAGCCCAGGCCTGGCAGCGGCTCAGTTCCACGGAGCGCGGCGGCCGTTCGCCCGGCGCAGCTCCGGGGGCGCCAGTGGCCGCGGACCGCAGCAGCGAGCGCTGCGTGTCCGCGGCCACCATCGCGCTGCCACGCCGCGGTGACCTCGCGCTGGCAACGCGCACCGGCTCCGGCGCTCTGTGCGCCGCCCGCGGATGCGCACCCGCGCTCATCATGCGCGAATCACGCCCACCGCTGGCCTTCACGCCCACCGCTGGCCTATGACGTCCTCGATCTCACCTTTAAAGCCGGCTTCGCCGGGGAGCTCACGGCTCCCCGGCGAAAACGGGACCTCTGTGGTGTTCCGCGCCGCGGGCCTAGCCAGCGGCAGGCTCCGCCGCGGCGCCACCGCCGCTCGGCGCGGCGATTCCGTGCGGGAACCCGAGCGACGGCACGTCGGCGGGATAGACCTCGTGGCCGTGGACAGCGAAATCGCCCTCCTCCAGATCGGCGTCCGACATCCGAAGCGGGATGAAGATGCCCACGACCTTGAGGATGATGTACGTGGCGACCGCTGTGAACACGATTACCCACAGCGCCGTCAGCGCCTGCCACCCGAGCAGGTGCGCGCTGCCGAACACCAGGCCCTTCTCGGTGCCCATCCCGGTCGTGGCGAACACGCCGGTCAGCAGGCCTCCAGCGAGGCCGGCGAAGCCGTGCGTGTAGATCACGCCGAGCGTGTCGTCGACATTGCGAAACGGACGCAGGCGGCTCAGATAGTTCAGCGCGAAGTACACGATCGTGCTCGCGATGACGCCGATCGCGATCGCCCCCCATCCGCTGACGAAGCCGGCTGCGGGGGTGATCGCCACCAGGCCGACGATCATGCCGTTGACGCTGCCGATCAGGCTCGGCTTGCGTCCGGTGATGTAGTCCCACATGACCCAGATCAGGAAGGCAACGGCGGTGCAGAGGTTGGTGTTGAGCACCGCCGCCGAGGCGATGCTGTTGACCAGGTACGGATCGCCTCCGTTGAACCCGTTCCAGCCCAGCCACAGCAGGCCGGCGCCGACCGCCACCATCGCGAGGTTGTTCGGAGCGTCAACCTCGCGATCGCGCTGGAGCCGCGGTCCCACGACCCAGGCTGCGACGAAGCCGGACACGCCCGCCGCGAGGTGGATCACGTAGCCACCCGAGAAGTCGAGCGCGCCGTGCTGCGCGAAGTAGCCGCCGCCCCAGATCAGGAAGGCGTTGATCGTGTAGACGATGCTCGACCAGATCACCACGTAGGGAATCCAGGCCTTGAAGTTGAATCGTCCGAGCACCGATCCCAAGGCCAGAATCGGCGTGATCGCCGCGAACACGAACTGGAAGTAAGCGAGCGTCGACTGCGGGAAAACCATCTTCCCGACCGACCCGAGGTTGGGGATGAACCCCTGTTGTTGAAGGTCGTGGCTCGTGAGGATCGAGCCAGGGTTGCCCCACAGGTTGCCGAAGAACCCGTGACTCGTCCCGATGTGCATCGCTGATCCGAACCCGAACTTGAAGGCCCAGAGGACCCAGACGATCAGTACGAGCGCGAACGCGATGAAAGACATCATCATCGCGTTCACCGACCAGCGCTTCTGCATCACCCCGCCATACAGGACGACGAGGCCGGGCACGCTCATGAGGCCGACGAACGTCGCCGCCGTGAGCTGCCAGGAATTGTCGCCCGGACTTAACCATGCAGAGGCAAGAGGCATAGACCAGCGTTTCCTTTCCGTCGGGGGCTGACTGCGCGGCACCCCCAAAGATGCCGTGGCGAGGGTATTTGGGCCCACCGGCGCGCAACTTGTACAGCGGTCCAAAGATCCGACGGGGCCGTTCGCCGCGTTGGCCGCGGCCGCCGGCAGCCCAGCCCAGGCGCCGGCGAGCAGCGCATGCGGGCCTCGCACGGCCCGCTAGGGTACTCGTCGATGCCGCTTGAGAGGCATTGGAATCGAGTCAACACGCCGCTGCGCCAACTCACCGTCCGTGAGCGCCGGATCGTCTCCGTCGCGCTCGCGGTCCTGATCGCGGCGACGCTCGCAATCGTGCTCATTGCAATCGATTCCTCGCCCAAGCCGACCCCAGCGGGGTGCATTGACACGATCGTGCCGGGCGTGATGGGCGGCCAGCCAGTGCGTGGCTGCGGCGCGCAGGGGCGCGCAATCTGCCTCGCTCATCGCGGTCACAGCGACCCTGGTTCGCAGGCGATCGTGGCCGACTGCCGTCGCGCCGGCCTGCTGACAACCTCCTGACGGCCCGCGGCCGCGGGGTCGTCGCCCGTACGATGGCGTCATGCCCTACCACGTCGAGGTGCGTGCCTCGCGTCGCCACGCCCGCCTTTTCAACCTCGACGCCGAGGAGCTGCAGCGGCGCATCGTGGGTCCCTGGCAGCTGGGCGGGCCGGTGCTGCTCGCCGACCGCCGCTGGGAGCGACGCGACTCGCAAATGCGGATCCTCGAGGGTCCCCGGCTTGAGGGTGTGGACCTCGCCCACAGTCGGGGCTGGAGCAACGCCGAGCGCAGCGCGCGCGACGTCACCGCGGAGATCCTGAACGCCGGCGCCGCCGAGGCCGTGGCGCTGCTGGCAGCGGACGCCGACGCGGCCGCGGCGGGCGCCGCGCTGATCGCGGAGCTCGGGCTGCGCGCCGCCGATTGGGGCGAGGTGCGCCGACGGGCCCTCGCCTGGTGTGCGAACCCCGACGGCGGACCGGACCTCGGCGTCTGCGCGGTGCTCGCCATAGCTGGCGCGGAAGCGCCGCCGTCGTGGCTGCTCGACGCGGGCCTCGCGCTCGGCGCCTTCGGCAGCCGCACGATCCTGGTCGCGGCCGCCGCCGAGCCGCACGCGGCGCTCGCCGGCTTCGAAGTGCTCTCGTTCGGCGACGGCGCCGCGGTGTCGCGACGCCTGCGCCGGCTCGGCGCCGCCGTGCGGGCGTAGCCGGCCCGCGGTGCCGAGCCGCCGCCGCGGCGATCGATATCGGCCCCGAGCTTCAGGGCGCAATCGACGTCTGCGCCGGCTGTTCGCTACGGCGTGGCGATGCGCCGCACCGCTACGACACGATCACCAAATCGCCCACCTGCAGCATCCCGTAGACGGTCTCGGCCGTCGAGATCGGGAGCTCGACGCAGCCGTTTGACTGCGGGTAGCCGTAGCCGGGGCGCGGGTAGCCGTGGACCGCGTCGCCGCCGTTGAAGTAGTTGACCCAGGGGACGCCTGGGTCGACGTAGTGGCTGCCGTCGACGTTGTTGCCGATCATCGTGGTTGACACGTAGCGCACGTAGATCGGGAAGATCCCCTGCTGGGTCGCCGCCCCAGGGACGCCGGTGTTGGCCGGCGTGCTGAGCGCGACGCGATGGCCCTCGTGCACCTCGAGGGTCTCCGGCAGCGTCTCGGTGACCGTGACCCACGTATAGGGGTGGGGATCGCCCTTGGCAAGCGTCTCATCGGCGAGCAGCTCGGTCCAGAAGTGCCTTGTCAGGGTCGTCGAAACGGGCAGGTTGTGGTTTCCCTCGAACACCTCGATGGCGCCGACCGTCGTCGCGTCGAGCTTGCCCATCGTCAGCGGCGGCGCCTCGGAGACGTCCGAGCGCAGGATCCCGTGCGGGAGGTAGTAGGCGTCGTGGGCCGCCTGCGCGCGCGTGATCGGGCCCTTGTCGGAGGCTCCGACGAAGCCGTGCAGCGTGTAGGGCAGGTAGCCGAGCCGCGCGAGCGCCTCCTGAACGGCCATCGTGCCGGGACAGTCGACGCCGAAGCTGACCGTCCTGCTCTTGCCGAGCGGGCGATGACTCTGCGCGCGCGTGGCCGCCGGGATGCGGATCGTGTATTTCGCGCACGGCTCGAGCGTCGAGGCCGGCCGGAAGAACTCGTAGTTGCCAACATCGGTCCAGGTGCCGGCGGTCGCGGGCGAGAGCTTCGGCCGCGCCGTCGTGGCGACGGGCTTGCCGTTGAGCCTGACCGCGACGCCGCGCGTGGCGATCGCGACGGCGGTCGGGAGATGCGTGATCTTGGTCCGCCCGAGGTGCCGTTTGGCGGCGACCGCGCCGCTCGTCGAAAGGTTGACCTTCAGCGAGTAGGTGGCTTGCGAGCCCGGCGTCGCGGCGTCGGCGTTACGCGTCCCGAGCGATCCGGTCGCGCTCGCGATGAGCACCGCCGCCGCGGCGGCGAGCAGCGTCGTGCCGAGCGCTCCGCAGAGCGCCGCGACCCTGCCCCTCTTGTGCCATCCCGAGTCCATGACCGGCGAAAGATCTTAGTGGCCAGCGGTCGCGAATCGCGACGTATGGCTTGCATCGGCAGGTCAGTGTTCGCGCGCGAGCGCGGCGGTCCTGCCGGCACAGTCGTAGAGCTGCAGATTCCAGCCGCCGTGGGGGTAGATGTAGAGCGGATGGCCCGGTGTGCCGATGTTCTGCGGGCTTCGCCAGTGCGAGGCGGGAATCGGCAGGCAGGCGGCGGCGACGGCCGTCGATGCGGCGTTGCCCCCGCGCGTCGCGTAGCCGCCGCCGAGCGCGACGAACTTGACCTCGCGGTCGGTGACGAGCTGCGCGAGCTGCGGCGGCGTGAGCACGGGGTCGATCGTGCCGTAGCCGCCCAGCGCCGCGACGCGGCCACCGAGCAGCGTCAGCGGCGCGGCCGTCGTCGCGCCCTGCGTGAAGAGATCCCAGCGGCTCGGCGGCTGGCGGCGGTGGACATAGGCCAGCAGCTGGCTGTAGATCGGGACCTGGTCGAGCGGGATGCCGAGGTTCTCGGTATCATCCTCGATGTAGGGACCGGCCGCCGGGAAGGTTCCGTTCACGGGAACCTCCCAGGTGCTCGCGGAGTAGAGCGCGATCGGGACCAGCAGCACCGCGACGGCGACGGCGATCGAGACCGCCGAGACGCGCGGATGCCAAGCCATCATCACCAGCGCGACGACCACGATCGCGATCAGCACCGGCCACATCCAGTGAAGCCAGTCGTGCTCGCGCCGCAGCAGCTCGAGCGTCACCGCGAGGCTCCCGATCAGGCCGAGCGCCGGTAACACAAGGTAGCCGCGGGCCCGTCGCACGAGGCCCGTCATCGACGCGGCCCCGGCACCGACCATCGCCGCCGTTCCGGGCCCGAGCGCCGAAACGTAGTACGGATGCACGATGCCCGAGGAGAAGCTCAGGACGAGCGCCTCGATCGCAAACCAGCCGCCCATCACCAAAAGCAGCGCGAGACGCGGGTTGCTGCGTCTTCGCCGCCGCACCTCGAGCGCGAGCCCGAGCAGCCCCAGGGCGGCGAGTGGGAGAAGCCACGCGCACTGCCCGCCGTCGGCGATCTTGAACAGGCGCAAAGGGCCCGGGGAGCCGGTCGAGGCCGTGCCGCCGCTGTGGCGGAGGCTGCCGGGCGCCGGTGAGATCACGACGTTCGGCGAAGGCGCGTTGCGCTCGCCAAGGACGCGGCCGAAGCCGTTGTGCAGGAACGACAGCGAGAACTCCGAGTTATCCGCCGTACCGCCGACGTAGGGGCGATCGGACGGCGGCGTCGCCTCGACAACCACGACCCAGGCGAGCGAGGCGACGGCGAGCACCGCCGCGGCGGCGACGAGCAGCCTGACCCGCGCGGCGATCGGCCGCGGGGCGCAGACGAGCCAGGCGAGCGCGAGTCCGGGGACGATCAGGTAGGCCGCGAGGGTCTTGGTGTTGAAGGCCAGGCCGACGAGCAGCGCGGTGGCCGCGAGCCAGCGCCATGAGCCGCGCTCGGCTGCCAGCAGTCCGCTCAGGCACGCCAGCGACATCAGCAAAATCAGCAGCGCGTCGAGGTTGTTGTCGCGTCCCGAGGCGACGAACGATGGGAACGTGGCCATCGCCGCAGCAGCGAGGATGCCCGCCCAGACGCCGAAGCGCGGGGCGACGATCAGGTAGAGCACGGCGACCGTGGCGATCGCGCAGAGCGCCTCGGGGATGAGCAGGCTGAGCGGGTGAAAGCCGAAGATCGCCGCGCTCAGCGTCTGCAGCCACAGCCCGAGCGGCGGCTTGTCGACGGTCACCAGCCCGCCGGGGTCCGAGGACACGAACAGGAAGTTGTGCAGCGAGCCGAGCATCGACTTCACGGCCGCCGAGTAGTAGGTGTTGGCCCAGCTGTTCTGGCCGAGACGGTAGAGCTCGAGGACCGCCGAGGCGGCGAGAACGAGCGCGAGGGCGGCTTGGTGCGGGCGCGGTCTTGTCATCAAGCGGGCGTCTGCGGGCCGGCCCGACCCTACAGCCAGGAGCGGCTCGCCCGGCTGCTGCGACGCCATCCCGTCACCTTCCGCGCTGTGGCGCGATCGCCTGCCGGCCCGCTTCTACACTTCCGCGCGTGGTCACGGTTCGCTTCACATTCTCCAAAGCCGAGAACCAGCGCGCGATGGTCTATGTGGCCTCGCGCAGCCGCGCCGCGATGCTGATGCTGGTGCTCGGCGTGGCGCTGCTCGCGGTGGGGATCGCGAGCGGGAAGCTCGCGATCCTGCTCGTCGGCGCAGCCGAGCTCGCCTACTGGGTCGTGCTCGTCGCCGTGCTTCCCCGGCTTGGTTCGGGCCGGATGGCGCAGTCCGGCTCGGAGCAGACGCTCAGCTTCTCCGAGGACGGTGTCACCGCTGCCAACTCAAGCGGTCAGGGAAGCTTCGAATGGCGCCACTGGAACCGCTGGGGCTCGGCCGGTGAGCTCTACGTGCTGCGCGGCGCGAAGCGGGCGTGCACGTTCGTGCCGCGCCGGGCGTTCGCGACGGAAGCGGCCGAGTCGGAGTTCCGCGACCTGCTCGCGCGTCACGTCGGCGGGCGCTAAGCGGCGACGCGAAGCTCGGGCCGCCGCGGCGGCGAAGGCGCCTCCCGGAGGTCATCGCCGGTCAGCGGGCGCAGGGCGCCGCTTGCGGCGTCAAGCAGGGCGAACCCGAGCACCGCCAGGCCGCTTGAGGCGCAGACGCTCGCGTCGCGAGGAACGAGCACCCGACCGGTGCGGTGGGTGACGGCTTCGGCGACCATCGACGGCAGCGCCATGAAGGCGACGTCCGGCTCGGCGTCCCTTGAAGCCTCGAAGCGCAGCAGCAGGAGCAGTGCGTCCTCGTCGCGGTACGCGCGCAGGGCGCGTGGCGGCTCGCCGGCGAATGCCCAGTAGAGGTCGCGCAGCACCTCCGCGGCGATGCATTCGACGTTTTCTGAGGTGGATGTCGCCTGTTCGGTCACGATGCTTCCTTGTGTGTTTCCCTACGAGCGCGCATTTCGAACGCCCGTTGGATAGGTCTCGACGGATGTATGGGCGACAAACAGGTGGGAAAACCCACCCCGACCGGGTAGACGTTCCTCGACGCGGTCCGGAAGCGTCCGCCATAGTTAGCCGGTGCCTGTGTTGGGGCCACTCTTCACGCGCCGCCGGCCGCCGCGGCGACGGCATCGCCGCGCTGCCCTGACGCTCGTAGCCCTCGCCGGCCTGGGCGCCGCGATCCTTCTTGTGGCGACGCTCGTGCCCCGCGGCGCGACTCCGGGCGGCGCAGCGATCGCGCAGAGGGTGCTTTCCTCCGCCCAGCCGGTGAGCTCCATCCAGGCGGCCGCGGCCGAGAGGTCGCCCGCGCGGCGATTTTCGCGACCCGCGAAGCGCGTTTCGAGCCGCGCCGCGGTGCGTCGACGCCTCGACGTCGCGGCGGCGCTGCGCAAGCACGCGCCGTCGCTTCGGGGGGCCTTCGAACAGTCGGCGAAGCCCACGCTGCTACCCCGCTTCAGCGGCTCCCCGGGCCTCTTCGCCCATGCAGCGGCGGTTGGCGACCCCGACACGATCACGACGGGCCTCTCCCCCGGCAACGCGGACGGGTCGATCAGCTTCGACGATGGCGTCAACAGCGGGGATTGCACAACGAGCTGCACCGTCGTCGAGGGCAATTCGGTGACGCTGACGGCACATGACGGCAGCGACTGGAGCTTCTCGTCGTGGGCGCCGGGCGGCTCCTGCGAGGGGCAGGGCGCCAACTGCGTGTTCACCGCCAACGGGTCGGAGAACGATCAGGCGATCTACACCCAAAACGAGGTGACGATCACGCTCGGTACGCCGGCCAACGGCAGCGTGACGCTCACCGACAGCAGCACAGGGACCAACTGCAGCGCGTTTTCCTGCACCGTCGGTGACGGTGACTTGATCAGCATCAGCGCGCAGCCAAACGCCCACTTCGCCTTCTCGGCCTGGAGCGGCGGCGGCCAATGCGCCGCGCAGGGTGCTTCATGCAGCTTCACCGCCAACGGATCAGAGGGCGACGAGGCGACCTTCGCCGTGATCAAGGACACGATCTCCGTCGGCACGCCTGCCAACGGCAGTGTGAGCGTCCATGACAGCCAGGCCGGGACGTCCTGCTCGAGCTCGACCTGCCAGGTCAACGACGGCGACTTGATCACCGTGGCGGCGTCTCCAAACAGCCATTTCGCCTTCTCGGGCTGGAGCGGCGGCGGCCAGTGCGCCACCCAGGGCGCGTCATGCAGCTTCACCGCCAGCGGCTCCGAGATCGACGAGCCGAGCTTCGCGGCGATCGTCGACACGATCACGCTCGGCACGCCGGCCAACGGCTCCCTGAGCCTGAAGGACAACAAGACGAACTCGACGTGCTCGAATTCGACCTGTCAGATCGACGACGGCGACTCGGTCACGCTCACCGCCACGCCGAACGCCCACTACAGGTTCTCCTCCTGGAGCGGCGGCGGCCACTGCAGCGGCTCGAGCGACGCGACCTGCAGCTTCACCGCGAACGGCTCCGAGACCGACACCGCCGGATTCGCCGCGATCGTTGACGCGATCGCGATTCCGGCCGCCGCAAACGGCTCGGTCACGCTCACCGACACGACCGCTCAGATGACGTGCACGACGACCTCGTGCCTGGTCGACGACGGCGACGCGATCAGCATCACCGCAACGCCCAACGCCAACTTCAGCTTCTCGGCCTGGAGCGGCGGCGGATCCTGTAACGGCCAGACGACCGCGACCTGCACCTTCACAGCGAGCCGCAGCGAGACCGACAGCGCCGCCTTCACGCAGATCCTCGACAACGTGACGCTCACCTCGACGGGACCGGGGACCACTTCCCTCGCCGACAACCCCAACTCGGCCCACAACTGCTCGACCAGCACGGCGACGACGAGCGTGACCTGCACGGTCGGTCAGGGCGACGCGATCACCGTCACCGCCGCTCCCGGAAGCAGCGCGAACTTCACGGGCTTCTCAACCGGCATCTGCTCGACGCAGACGAACTCGACGCCCACGGTCTGCAAGTTCACGGCGTCGGCTTCAGACACGGAGACCGCCACCTTCGACGCCACCGTGACGATCACCGCAGCCAGCGGCGGCAACGGCACGACGACCGTCTCCGATACGAGCCGATGGGTCAGCTGCTCGGGCAAGACCGCGTCCTGCTCCGTCGACGTGGGCGATACGGTGACGCTGACGGCGACTCCGAGCACGGGCTACCACTTCACGACCTGGAGCGGCGGAACGCAGTGCGGCGGCGCGGCCAACAACCCGTGTCAGCTCACCGCGCTGAGCACCGGCGAGAGCGACGTCGCCACTTTCCAGCTTGATCAGTTCCAGGTCGCCAGTGCCGTGGTCGGGAACGGGGCCGTGGCGGTCAGCAACCCTGACACGAGCAACAACGCGATGTGCAATCCGGCGGCGACAGCCTGCATCGCCAACTACGGCGATTCGGTGACGCTGACCGCAAAGCCCGCCAAGGGGCAGGTCTTCTCCGGCTGGAGCGGGGGGAGCTGCTCGGGGATCTCGACGAGTTGCGTCGTGACGGTCTCCAAGGAGGAGACCGATACCGCGACGTTCGCAGCCTCGCAGTTCACGATCACGGCGGAGTCGCAGGCGTTCGGCACCGTGACGCTGATCGACGCCAACAACGGCTGCAACCAGACGTCGCTGCTCAACCCGTTCCCCGAAAGCGTCAGCTGCCTGGTCAGCTACGGCGACCCGATCCAGATCTCGACGCAGGGCAAGCCGCCGGGCGGCGGTGACCACGGCTACCACTTCGCGAGCTGGAGCGGCGGTGGCACCTGCCAGGGGCCGCCGGCACAGGGCGGGACCTGCAGCTTCTCGGCGAGCGTCACCGAAACCGACATCGCGAGCTTCGTCCAGCCCGCGCAGTTCACCGTCTCCGACACGACCAGCGGCTCCGGCAGCGTCGCGATCACCGACGCCAACAGCAACGTCAGCTGTGCGAGCTCGCAGCCGAGCTGCCTGGTCAACTACAACGACAACGTCACGCTGACGGCGACTCCGGGCGCCTCCTTCGAGGTCGCGGGCTGGTCCGGCTGCGCACCGAGCAGCCCCGCCGCGACAAGCTGCACCCTCAACAGCGTCGAGGCCGACGAGGCCGTCACCGTCGACTTCGCGATCGCCGTTCCGGGCGCTCCTTCGAGTGCCGTGTTCGTCTCACCGGGCGGCAGCGACTCAAACCCCGGGACCCAGGCCGCTCCGGTCGCGACGCCGCAGCAAGGCCTCGCGATCGCCGAAGCCACAGGGCTTCGCGAGCTATGGATCGCGCAGGGCAGCTATCCGGGCCCGCTCACGCTCAGCTCCGCCGCCGACGGGATCGGGATCTACGGCGGCTTTGACCCCTCGAGCTGGCAGCCGACGTTCAACCCGAGCACGCCGACGACGATCACCGGCACGACCGCCGGGCTGGTCGCCAACGCCGCGACGGGGATCACCGTTCAGCAGCTCAGCCTGAACGCGATCGCAGCCAACGCCCCGTCGGCGTCGACCTACGGCGTCCTCGCCACGGGCGGCTCCGCGATCACGCTCAACAACGTCGCGGTGAACGCCGGCAACGCGACAAGCGGCGCCGGCGGCGCCGCGGGCGCCGCCGGCGCCTCGGGCCACGGCGGCGCGCCCGGCGGCAGCGGGCAGATGCCCGCGGAGGTCGTGGCGGCGTGTCTTGGCTCCCCGCTTCACTGCAGCCCGGTCGACCCCCCCGGTGGAGCGCCCGGAACGGGGGCCAACGGCAACGACGCTTCGCTGCGCGCCAACCCCGTCTACGCCGGTAATCCGCTGCTGCGCCTGGCCGCGAACTCGCTCAGCGCACCGCTGGCCGGTAGCTCCGCGGGCGACGGCGGTTTCGGCGGCTACGGCGGCAGTGGCGCGCCGGGCACGCCCCACAGCTGCTCCGGGAGCGGATCGGCCCGCGCGTGCGGCCCGGCAACGAGCGCAGGCGGCAAGCTCGAGCTGATCGGGCTCTACGCGGGCGGGCCCGGATCGACCCCGATCGGCAATTCGGCACAGGCCGGAGGCGGCGCGGCGGCGGGCGTCTCGAGCGCCACCACCAACGGCCATTCAGGTCTCAACGGCAGCGACGGAGACGCGGGCGCCGCGGGCGCCAACGGCGGCGCCGGCTCAGCCAACGGCGGCGGCGCGGGCGGCTGGACGCCAGGCAACGGCGGCAACGGCACGGCGGGCGGAGCCGGAGCCGGCGGCGGCGGTGGTGGCGGTGGCGGCGGCGATCAGCAGCTCGAGCCGGGCGGCGTCGTCTACGGCTCCGGCAACGGTGGTGGCGGCGGTGGCGGCGGCGGCCTCGGCGGCGGCGGCGGGGCCGGCGGCGGTGGCGGCGGCGGCTCGTTCGGCCTCTATCTGAGCGGCGGGTCGACGATCAACGCCCTCCTCGACACGACCGTCAGCGCCGGAAACGGTGGCAACGGCGGAAGCGGCGGCAACGGCGGAAGCGGCGGCTCGGGCGGGACCGGCGCGCCGGGCGGCGTCCACGGGGTTCCGCTGCTGGGCGCCGGCGGCTCGGGCGGCGAGGGCGGTTCGGGCGGCCAGGGCGGCGGCGGTGGCGGTGGCGCCGGCGGCCCAAGCGCGGCGACGTACTTCAATGACTCCGCCTCCTCGGTGAACGCGACCTCAGGCAGCTTCAGCGCGGCCAGCGGTGGGACCGGCGGCGTCGGCGGCTCCCCGGGCGGCGCTCACGGCCATGGCGCGCAAGTTCCGACGGGCGCCTGCAGCGGCGCGTGCTCGCAGGTCCCGGTCGTCCTTCCGGCGGTGGCGCTTTTGCGGGGCAGCCTGATCACGACCGAGCTTCGCTGCCGGAGCACCTGCCACGGCACCGCGACGCTGCGCCTTGGCAGCGCGACGCTCGCGAAGCTGTCGTTCAAGCTGAGCGGCAGGACGCTTGGGACGCTCCACATGACCCTCAGCGCCTCGGCGCGCTCGCGGCTCGCCCGGGTCACCCACACGACGGCGCAGCTGAAGGTCCTCGTGAGCCTTGGCTCGGCCCGCCCCAGCACCTACGCGAACACGGTCGAACTGACGCGCACGCTGCGCTCGCCGGGCGGGACGAAGTCGAAGCCCTGACCGCGCGGCGATCCGCGTGAGCCCCTACCCCGCGTGGCCGTTCCTGTCGGACCCGAGCCATCCGTTCCTCTCCGCCGTCTGGGCGGTCGCCATCCACGGCGTGATCTGCCTCGCGGCGATCGCACCGATCGTCTGGCGCAGCCGCCGTCGCACCCTCTACGCGGTGCTCGCCTTCATCGGCGGATCGGTGATCGACCTCGATCACTTCATCGCCGCCGGCAGCTTCAATCTGCATACGATCGAGACGATGTCGGGACGACCCGACACGCACTCGCTGATCTTCGCCGTGGCGCTCGCGCTGCTGGCGTGGGCGCTGACGCGCCGGGCGATCGCCGCCTGGTCGGTCTTCGCGGTCACGGTCGCCCACCTGCTCTTCGACGCGGCCGGCGGGAGCGAGCATTTCTTCTACCCCTTCAGCAGCCTCGACGGCCTGCCCTGGATCGTCTGCCCGATCGGCACGGTCGCGCTGGCGCTCGTGAGCGCGCTGATCGCGGCTGCGGCGATGGAAGCTCCCCGCTCTGCGAACGAGCGGCGCGCGACCGCGACGATCTGAGCGCGTCGATGGCCGCCGGTCGCATGCGAGCCGTCCAGATCGCCGCCCCCGGGCGCATCGATGAGGTCCGCGTCGCGATCCCGCGGCCCGCTCCCGGCCAGGTCCTCCTGCGCGTCCACGCCTGCGGCGTCTGCCGCACCGACCTTCACCTGCTCGACGGGGAGGTCGACATTCCTGCGCCGCCGGTCATCCCCGGCCATCAGATCGTCGCGACGATCGCCGACGGCGAGGAGGCCGGCCTGCGGGTCGGCGTGCCCTGGCTCGCGTGGGCCTGCGGCGAGTGCGGCTACTGCCGCCGTGGCCAGGAGAACCTCTGTCCGCGGGCGCGCTTCACCGGCCGCGACGTCGACGGCGGCTTCGCCGAATACGCGGTCGCCGAGCGAGCCTTCTGTCTCGAGCTGCCGGCCTCCTACGGAGATCTCGAGGTCGCTCCGCTGCTCTGCGGCGGCCTGATCGGCTACCGGGCGCTTCGGATCGCAGGCGACGGCGAGTGCGTCGGCCTCTACGGCTTCGGCGCCTCCGCGCACATCCTTGCGCAGGTCATTCGCGCGCAGGGCCGCCGCGTCTTCGCGTTCACGCGCGATGGCGACGAGGGAACGCAGGAGTTCGCCCGCGGGCTCGGTGCGGAGTGGGCCGGCGGGTCCTCGCAGGCGCCGCCCGTGGAGCTTGACTGCGCGCTCGTGTTCGCCGCCGCGGGAGAGCTCGTGCCCGCGGCGCTGCGCGCGGTTCGCCGCGGCGGCAGCGTCGTCTGCGCCGGGATCCACATGTCCGAGATCCCGGCGTTCCCCTACGAGGTGATCTGGGGCGAGCGCGTCCTGCGCTCGGTCGCCAACCTCACCCGCCGCGACGGCCGCGAGCTGCTCGAGCTCGCGGCCGCAACGCCGATTCGCACGGCCGTCTCGGTGTACGGCCTGGCGGACGCCGCGACGGCGCTTAACGACCTTCGCGCCGGGCGCTTCGACGGCGCGGCCGTGATCGACCTTGCCGTCGAGCGCACCTAGCGCGAAGGTGCTACTCGGATCCCCGCGCGCCACGGCGCGCGGTCATGCTCACCAGGTGCCGTTGGTGCAGCCGCCGTGCTGGCCGGTGCTCGGCGTGCAGGTCCGGGTGATCTGTCCGTTCAGCCGGGTGATGCTGAACGTCTCGGCGCCGTTGGCCGGGCTGGTCGTCACGGTGTAGCCGGTCCCCGTGGCGTTGGTCACGCTCACGACGTAGGCGTTGCTGCCGCTGTTGGAGGTCGTCTGGATCGTCGCGTCGTAGTTCGGCAGCGCAGCGGCGGTGATGCCCGTGTAGCTGCCGCTGTGGTCTGTCGCATAGTCCTCGACGGCGATCTGCGCCGAATGGGCGAGTTCCTTGGCCGACGCGTCGTAGGCCTTGCCCGTCTGGTTGAGGAACGACGGGATGGCGATCGAGGCGATGATGCCGATGATCAGGATGACGACGAGGAGCTCGATGAGTGTGAAGCCATCCTCGCCACCGATGTTTTGAAGTCGTGTCCGCACGCGAATTCCTTTCCGGTCGCGAGTTCCGCGCCAGAGGGCCTTCCGTGACCCCCGGCGCGGACCCGCTTCATTGACACCCACCTGACGGCCTTTTTCGTGCGGCCGTCAGGTGATGAACGTCCGGAGGTCGCGGCTTTTTTTCACCCCCGACGAACGTCCAGATGCGGCTCGCGCGCCGCTCAGGAGCTGGCGTACCAGGTGTCGGTGAAGTTGTTTCCGCCGGCGCCCAGCGGGCTTGGCAGGGCGAGCAGGTGCGGGTTCGCCTGTTGCGTTCCCTCCATCTGCGCGGGCGCGCCGTGAACGGTCGAGATCGAGCCCGTGACGCCGTTGGCGGTCGCGCTGGCCCCGCTGAAGCCGGTCGTGCCGAAGTCGGCCAGCGACGTGATGCAGCTCGGGCCGCTCGAGCACAGGCTCGGGCGCTCGACGATCCACTCCGCCGAGCTCTCGTCGGGTGCCTGCGCGGGCGTCTGGTTGATCGAGAAGGTCCAGCCCTGCGTGGAGTCCTGCAGCCCCAGCGTCCATGTGCTGCCGGAGACGCTGACGGACGCCGTCATCGAGTCGCCGGGCAGGACGGTGTCACCGCCGATCACCTGGGTCGCAGCCGGATAGAACTCCCACCAGGCGTAGTAGCTCGGGCTGCCGCTGGCGCAGTCGCTCTCGGTGCCGTCCTGCTCGACGGTGGAGCTGGTGGCGCCGTCGATGCCGACCCAGTCGGAGGAGTAGTAGGCGCCGGCCCCCGGGCAGCTTGCCGGCGGGACGATCCAGCTGCCCGTGACCATCGTGTACTTCGTGCCCGATTCGTCGGCCTCATAGCCGGACCAGTTCGCGCTGCCGGAGTCGCCGCCGACGACTAGCGACGCGGCGCCGGTCGTCGCCGGGCCGCCAAAGCCGTTGCTGAAGACGGCGCGGTACTGATCGCCGTTCTCAGCCGCCTGGGCGCTGAAGGTGTAGGTCGGCGACGTAGCACCGGAGACGTTGCCCCAGCTGCCGCCCTTGTTGGTCGAGACCTGCCATTGCACGCTCGGCGTCGGCGCGCCGCTGGCGCCGGCGCTGAAGCTGACCGTCTCCCCGGCCACCACCGCGAGATTTGAGGGCTGCTCGGTGATCTGGGGCGGCGTGCCGTTTGCGACGATCGTCACGGTCGCCGCGTTCGAGGTCGCCGTCCCTGCCGCGTTGGTGAAGACCGCCCGGTACTCGAAGCCGTTGTCGGCGCCGGTGACGGTCGTGTTGTAGGTCGACACGGTCGCGCCGGAGATGTTGGCGAAGGTCGAGCCGTTATCGGTTGAGATCTGCCACTGAACCGTCGGCGTCGGGGATCCGTTCGCAGCCGAGGAGAAACTGACCCCCGACCCTGAGGCGACCGACTGGTTCTGCGGCTGGACGGTCACCTGTGGCGCCGTCTCAACGGTCAGCGTCGCCGGGTTGGTCGTCGCGTTGGCCTGACCGTTGGTACCGCTGTAGACGGCCTCGAACTCCTCGCCCGACTGACTCGCGAGCGCGACGAACGAATAGGTCGGCGCGGTCGCCCCGGCGATCGCCGCCCAGCTCCCGCCGCCGTTCGTCGAGCCGTACCACTGGACGGTGGGAGTCGGCGTGCCCGTCGCGGCGGAGGTGAAGGTCGCGGTCTGGCCGGCGATCACGGTCTGTGCCGTGGGCTCGGTGGTGATCGCCGGAGGAATCGGCGAGACGCTCACCGTCAGCACCGCGGCGCTCGTCGCGGTGCTGCCGACCGAGTTGGTGAAGACAGCGCGGAACTGCTCGCCAGTCTGGTTCAGCAGTGTCAAGCCGGTCGTGTAGCTGGTCGAGGTCGCACCTGAGATCGGCGTCCAGCTCCCGCCCCCGCCGCTTGACTCCTGCCACTGAACGGTCGGGGCCGGCTGGCCTGAGGCCGCAGCGGTGAAGGTCGCCGACTGATTCAGGAAGACGCCCTGGTTGATCGGCTGCGTCGTGATCCGCGGCGCCTGGCTGGGCGCGATGACCGTCAGCGTCGCCGCAGAGGTCGCGACCGAGCCCGCCTGGTTGGTGAAGATGGCGCGGAACTGGTCGCCGCTTTGCGTCAGCGTCGCAGAGCCGATCGTGTAGCTGGTCGAGGTCGCACCGGAGATCGGCGTCCAACTCCCGCCGCCATCGCTTGAGATCTGCCACTGCGCGGTCGGCGCCGGCTGACCCGTGGCGGCGGCGGTGAAGGTCGCGCTGGCTCCGCTCGCCACGGAAACGCTTGCGGGAGCCGTGACGATCGAGACCGCGATGATCGCCGGCAATGCGGCGGTCTGAACGATGATCCGCGCGGGCGTCGTGGCCACCGACCCCTTGCTGTTGGTGAAGACCGCCCGATACTCCCAGTCGATCTGATTGAGCTGCGCCGCGAAGACATAGGTGCCCGACTTCGCGCCCGCTATCGCCGCCCAGCTGCGCCCGCCGTTCTCTGAAACCTGCCAGCGCACAGTGGGCTTCGGCGTCCCGCGCGCGGCCGCGCTGAGCCGAACGGTTCCGCCAACCGCGACCCCCGCGCTGGCCGGCGCGAGCGTGATCTGCGGGGCGCCGCGGCGCGAGGCTGCGGCCTCGATCACGGTCACCGGCGCCGCGCTCGTGCGCGCGCCGCCGCCAGTCGCGGTGAGGCTGAAGCGGAATGAGCGGTCTGAGGTCGAACGGTTGCGCGGAAGCGTCACGAGCGCCGTGACCTTGCCCGAGCCGCAGGCCCGGTGGACAGGCGAGCGGCCGAGGCTCGCAGCCAGAGTGAACGTGCAGCTAGAGGCGTGCGCGACGACGGCGGTGAGCTTGACCTGGCCGCCCGCCGCGGGAAGGCGCGAGGGCGCCGCGGTGAACAGGCCGATGCGAAGCGTCGTACGGCGCGAGCCCAGCGCGATCATCGGCGCGGAGTGGTGACTTGCCGCGAGGCGCGCGCTGGGCGTCGCTGCGGAATGAGGGGCCGCCGTTTGAGCAAGCGCCGACGTCGCGGCTGCCGCGGCGGCCAGCGCGCAGATCGCGGCGGCGGCCCGGCGGGCACGCGGTCGCGCCGCGGGCGTGGAAGCCGCTTCGCAATCCGCCCGTGCGCAGCCGGGCGGCCGGTCCGTGGTCGAGGTCATGGCCGAGATCCGTTCGGTCTTTCGGCTCGCGATGATAGCGGCGGCCAGGGTCCACAAAAGGGGGTTTTCCCACTGACTTCTGCTCGCGAAGGAGCGTCGAGTGAGATCGCCCGGACGCGGTCCGGACACTTCTGCGGCGCGGCGTGACGTAAGGGCCTATGCGCCTATCCGGACCGGCCGCGGAGCGCTGCCGACGATCTTCGAGGCGCCGTTCCCCGCCCACACGCTGCACCACCGCGACGATCGCCCGCGCCTGGATGTTGCGAGCCTCACCAGCCCGAGATCTCGGGGATCACGTGTTCGGCGAGCATCTCGAGCGCCGGCAGCGGCTCGGCGTCGGGGATCATCACGTAAGCGGCGGTGAAGGTCGCGTCGTGCACCTCGCGCAGCGCCTCGAGCACGGGCTCGGGGCCTGCTTCGTGCGTGACCGGGGCGATCACGAGCACCGTCTTCTCAATCGCGTCGTAGTCGCGGCCCTCGGCCTCGCAGTGGCCGCGCAGGACGTCGAGCTTCTGCGCAAAGCCCTCGCGGGCGATGATGTTGCAGGCGTCGGCGTAGCGCGCGACGAGGCGAAGCGTCTTTCGCTCCCCGCCCCCGCCGATCATGATCGGCGGCCGCGGCCGCGCCAGGGCCTGCGGCGAGTTCAGCGTGCGCCCGAGCGTGTAGTGCTCTCCGTCGAACGGCGCCTCCTCGCCCGACCACATCTGCAGGCAGATCCGCAGCGTCTCCTCGAGGCGCTCGAATCGCTCGGCGATCGGCGCGAACGGAATCCCCAGGCCGCGCGACTCCTCCTCGTTCCATGCCGCCCCGATGCCGAGGCCGGCGCGGCCGCCGGAGAGGACGTCGAGGGTCGTGACCTGCTTGGCGAGCATTCCGGGGTGGCGGTAGACGACGCCCGTGACGAGCGTGTGGAGCCGGATCCGCTGCGTGCTGGCAGCGATGAATCCGAGCGTGGTGTAGGCCTCGAGCATGGCGTGCTCGGGTGGGCCGACGCCGCGGATCTGCCAAATGTGGTCCATCACCGTGAGCCGCGCGACGCCGGCCTCCTCGGCGCGGCGGGCGAGGCCGGCGAGCGTCGGCGCGATCTGCTCCCCGCCTCCAGACCACGTGTAGTTGGCAACGTGCAGTCCAAGCTCCAAGGCTTCACCCCGATTCGCTCGATTTGGCGAAGGACTACCACAGCGGCGCGGAAACGCCGCGCGGTGTGCGCTAGCGTGCCCGGAAGCGATGACGGCAGCCGGCGAAACGCTCGCGAGCCTCTACCGCGGCGGCGATGCCGACGCGATCGTGCTCGCCGACGACGGTACACGGGTCTCCCACGACCGCCTCGCCGAGCTCGTCGGCGACGTCGCGAGCCATCTGAGTGCCCGCGGCGTCGCCCGCGGTGACCGCGTCGCGGTGGTCATCCCCGAGGAGCCGAATCTCGTCCCGCTGCTGCTGGGCATCGCCGCGCTCGGCGCGGCCGCGGCGCCGCTCAACCCGGCCTACACGCGCGACGAGTTTTCCTTCTACTTCGGTGATCTCGCGCCGACGGCGGTGATCGTTCCGGAGGGCGACTGCGCGCTGGCGCGCGAGGCCGCCGGCGACTCGATGCTGCTCATCGAGGCGCGCGGCAGCGAGCTCGACGGACCAACCGCCGCCTACGAGCAGGCGCAGACGGACGACATCGCACTGCTTTTACACACCAGCGGTACCACGAGCCGTCCCAAGCAGGTGCCCCTTCGACACCGAAACCTCACGGCGTCGGCGCGCTCGATCGCCGCCTTCTACGAGCTCGGGCCAGACGACGTTGCGTTCAGAGCGATGCCGCTGTTCCATGTTCACGGGCTCGTCGCCTCGACGCTCGCCTCGCTGTCGGTCGGCGGATCGGTCGTCGTCGGCAAGCGGGTGCTGCCGCGCCGGCTATGGGGGCAGCTCGCCGAATATGGCGCGACGTGGATGTCGGCGGGACCGACGCTTCACACGATGGCGCTCGAGCACCGCGGCGAGCATGAGCGCGGCCCCGACACGCTTCGCTTCCTCCGCTCCTGCAGCTCGGCGCTCTCGCCGGAGCTTCTCGCGCGCTGCGAGGACGCCTACGGCGCGCCGATGCTCGAGGCCTACGGGATGACCGAGGCAAGCCACCAGATGACGTCCAACCCGCTTCCGCCGGCCGCGCACGTACCGGGATCGGTCGGCGTCTCCGCCGGAGCCGAGATTCGCACGGTCGATGAGGCGGGACGCGACGTCGAGGTCGGCGAGGTCGTGATCCGCGGTCCGGGCGTGATGTCCGGCTATCTCGCCAACGACGAGGCGAACGCCGTGGCCTTCGTGGACGGCTGGTTTCGCACCGGCGACCGGGGACGCATCGACGGCGGATACCTGTACCTCGAGGGCCGCATCAAGGAACTCATCATCCGCGGCGGCGAGAACATCTCGCCCGGCGAGATCGAGGACGCCCTGAAGGCGCACGGCTCGGTCGTCGATGCGGTCGCGTTCGGAATCGCGAGCGACAAGTACGGCGAGGAGGTCGGCGCGGCCGTCGCGCTGCGCGAGACGGTCGATCAGAAGGCGCTGCAGTCGCACTGCCGCGAGCGGCTCGCCGCGTTCAAGGTCCCGGTTGCGATCTACGTCTTGGCGGAGATCCCGCGCACGGCGACCGGCAAGGTCCAGCGGCGCCGGATCGCAGAGCGCATCCTCGGATGAGGTTCGCGGTCGTCGGGGCCGGCGCGATCGGCGCCTATCTCGGCGCGAGGCTGGTCGAGGGGGGCGCCGACGTCGTGCTGATCGCGCGCGGCGAGCACCTCGCGGCGATGCGCCGCGACGGGCTGCGGGTGCTTTCGGACCGCGGCGACGTAGCGGTCGCCGTCGAAGCTAGCGAGGATCTGGCTGCGATCGCCGGCGCCGACGTCGTGATCGTGGCGCTGAAGGCCTACAGCATCCCGTCGATCGCGCCGGCGCTCGGCGAGCTGCTCGCCCCGGGGGCGGCGACGATCTGGGCTCAGAACGGGATCCCGTGGTGGTACTTCCGAGACCATGGCGGCCCGCTCGACGGCCTCGCGCTCGAGTCGGTCGACCCGGGCGGCGTGATCGCGGCGGCGATCCCGGCCGGCTCGGCGATCGGCACCGTCGTCTACTGCTCGGCTGAGGTCGTCGAGCCGGGCGTGATCCGCCACGTCGAAGGCACGCGATTCACGCTCGGCGAGCCCGACGGAACGCTGAGCGAGCGCTGCCAGGCGATCTCTGAGGCGTTCCGCGCCGGCGGGCTGCGCGCGCCGGTCGTTGAGGACGTGCGCGCCGAGATATGGCTCAAGCTGTTCGGCAATGCGACCTTCAACCCGGTCTCGGCGCTGACCGGCGCGACGCTTCGCCAGTTCGGCGACCTCGAAGACATGCGGGCCCTGATGCTCGACGCGTTCGGCGAGATCGCGACGGTGGCGACGGTGCTCGGCGCCGAGCCCGCGGTGTCGCTTGAGCGCCGGCTTGAGGGCGCGATCGAGGTCGGCGACCACAAGACCTCGATGCTGCAGGACCTCGAGGCCGGTAGGCCGCTCGAGTACGAATGCATGACCGGCGCGATCATCGAGATCGCGCGCCGCCTCGAGATCGAGGTGCCGCGCGTGGAGGCGATCCACGCCTGCGTCGCGCTGCTGGACCACTGCGCGCGAGCGCCCGTCGCAAGCTAGGCCGCTCGCCTCAGTCGTGCGCGGCGAGGAACTCCTCGACCAGCGCGAGAAAGCGGTCGGGCTGCTCCAGATGCGGCGTGTGGCTGGCGCCTTCGAAGAGCTCCCAGCGCGCCTGCGGGATCGCGTCGACGAGCGGGCGCACGACGTCCGGCGTCGCCTCGTCGTACTCGCCGGAGATGACGAGCACCGGTGCCTCGATATCTCCCAGCTGCGCTGTGACGTCCCAGGCGCCGAGCGTTCCCATGACGTGGAACTCGCTCGGCCCGTTCATCGTGTGGTAGACGGTCGGATCCGCGGCCATCTGGGCGAAGCTGCGAGTCAGGCAGTCCGGGAACGGGATACGGCAGAGATGCTGTTCGTAGAAGCGCATCACCGCCGCCTCGTAGTCGGGACTGTCGGTGGTACCGGCTTCCTCGTGCTCGGTCAGGATCGCCTGGACGTCCTGCGGCAGCTGTGCGCGAAGGCGCGCGGTTTCGCTGATCCACAGCGCCATCGAGGCTGGCGAGTCGGCGATGACGAGCGAGCGCAGACCGTCGGGGCGCGTGACCGCGTGCTCCATCGCCAGCATCCCGCCCCATGACTGGCCGAGGAGGTGATAGCGGGCGGCGATGCCCAGATGCTCGAGCAGGGCGACGAGCTCGCGCTTGAAGAGCTCGACGGTCCAGAACTCACTGGGAGCGTTCGGGAGGTGCTCCGAACGCCCGCAGCCGAGCTGGTCGTAGAGGACGCACGCGCGGCCGGCACGTGTGGCGAGTTCGGCGATCGGCTCGACGTAGTCGTGCGCCGCCCCTGGGCCGCCGTGGAGGATCATGAGCGGGATCGGTGGCGCATCGAGCGCGCCCTCGATGCGGTACCAGGTGCTGTGGCCGTCCCATTCGAGCGTGCCCTCGGTCGTCACCAATCTCCTCCGTCGCTCGAGTATTCCGGGCCGATCATCTCCGACGGCGGGCGGCGTGTCGAGAGAATGACTGTCCACCGCTCGGGAGCGCCGAGAGCCGCGCTTGCCATGGGCGATACTGGGCTCGAAACAGACGCGCGGACGGATGTCCTACCCTACAGCCTGCTATTTGCGGCGTTTCCACCACCTGCGGTCATGCTGCGTCAGGTCGGATTGGGACGAGGAATGGACCGACGAGCCGTCGCGTGCTCCTCCGATCCTAGAAGTGGAGCCATCGCGGCACGGGCCGAGTCCTCGAACTCCGAGATCAGTGCGTCACCTCGCGTGACCATCCCCCCATAGTCAGGGAGCGCGCCGAGAGCCGCCGCGACAACCTTGCGCAACGCCGGCGAGTCTGGCCCAGCGCTCGACTCGGAAGCGGTTGTCGCAGACATTGCCATCGTGACTACGTCGAGTCCCCGACTAAAGCAGGAGGACGCGGCTTCGGCCTTCGCGACCGTGTCACGCGGAACTCGCGGGCGGATCGCAAGCCTTGCTATCTCAGCCTCGGCAGCCCTCAATGCCACGCGGGCGGCCGAATGCGGAGGTCGTACCTCCTCACCCGCACCGTGGATTGTCACGTAGGCGTTCAGCACGCTGCACGCTTCGCTGAGGCTCCGAAGCGAGGCGGCCACGTCATCGACGCGCGCGAGCACATCGTCCGAGGCCTTCAGTCCGCGCTCGTGCTCGAAGCGGCGTCGATCAGAGCGGCTTGCCGCCCAGTAGCCCACGCCGGGACCGACAACGCCAGCGGCCAGGATGCCCGCGAGTCCGAGTATCAGCGAGTCGGACATTCAAAGAGCGAGTATCCGCCCGCCAGCGGATGCGTCCGTCCGGGCCGGTCGGGATACTGGCTTGATGCCGTCCGTTACCGACACATACGCCGAGGAACTCACTCAACTCCTCGACAAGCCAACTCCAGTCGCCGGCGCGATGACCGCCACCGAGGACCGGATCAGCGCGGTCATTGCGCTCTCCGTCATTGAGATTCGCCGCACGCTCGAGGAGATCCGGGACGCGATCGCGCAAGCGGGCGGCTTCTAGCTCCCGAACGCGCGATCCACCATCGCGACCTCGCCTTCGTTAGGCGAGTAGCTCGCGTAACGCTGGACCGTAGCGAGGTCGCGGTGCCCGAGCCACTCCTGCAGCGTGCGTAGCGGAACGCCGGCGGCAGCGCAGGAGGTGGCGAAGGTGTGGCGGAGCGCGTGGAACGGCATCGCTGGCAGCGTCGCGGTTTCAAGCGCGCGCCGGTAGCGACGCATCAGCGCGCCACGACGGAGCACCTCTCCAGTCGGCTCGGCGAAGACGAGCGCGTCGTCTCCGCCACGCGGCGTCAGCTTTCGCCACGCCTTCAGCGCGGCCGTAACCCGGCTGCTCATCGGCACGGCGCGCAGCGAGAGCGACGACTTGACCTCATCGAACTCACCGAGGACGTGAGAGCGGCGTACGCGGATCCGGTGCGCTCTCCAGTCGATGTCCGCCCAGCGCAGCGCGATCAGCTCGCCTTGCCGTAGACCCGTCATCGCGCCGACGAGGTAGAGGGTGCGATCGAGCGCCTGGTGATCGCCGCCCACCGCAGCGGCTGCCAGACGCTCGACTTCGGGCATCGTGAGGAACTTGATCCCCTCGCCACGCGGAAGCTGCGGGAGCTCGACGGCATCGACCGGGTTACTCGTGGCCCAGCGCCGCCGCGGATGCTGCGCGAAGCGGTAGATCGCGGAAAGAGTCCCGATGTAGTTCCGGACTGACTTGATGCCGACGTTGGCGCCCCGCATCGTCACGATGAGGTCGTCTATGTCCTCGGGCGTGATCGCCTCGAGCGACCGATCGCCGAGGTGCGGATTCAGCCACACGCGGAGAGCGGATTCGACAGCGACGACGGTCGCCCGCTTACGGCCTAGTCCTTCGAGATAGCGGAGGTAGCGCTCGCCAGCGTGCGAGAGCGTGAGGCGGTCGCCCTTCGCGCTCGGCTGAGCCTCGTCCATCAGTCGCCTGAGCGCGGACTCTGCCTGCGTCTGAGTGAGGCCCTTCGCGCTGCCCGTCTGGCGCTTTGGGCCTAGCTTGCGGTTCACGCGCTGGCCGTCGATGTAGGCCCTGCCGAACCACGACTCGCGTCCCAGCTTGTCGGTCCGGACCGTGAGCGAGCCGGTGCCGTACGGACGCTTCGTGCTCACGCTCGCGACGATATCGGCCCTCGCTGCCGGCCGCGCGCCCAGGCAAGCAGCTCGTCACGGTCGAAGCGGGTGTACTTGCCGAGGCGGATATGCGGGACCCGATCACGGCGCGCCTGCTCACGGATCCATGACTCCGGAACGCCAAGCAGCTCGGCTGCCGTAGGTGCGTCGATCAGGGCGCTCATGGTGCCAGCGCCTCGAGGTCGCGATTCGACGTTGACGCGAATGGGTTGGCGCAAGCGGCCGGGAACCGCATCTCTGATGCCCCTGAGGCGCGCGGTGTACGGCTATGTACGCCTCCGTGGCGTGATGCGGCCACACGGCAGGCCCCAGTGCAGAAACGGGCGTCAGCGCGGTAGCCGTCGAGCGACGTGTCGCAACCCTCTCGGGCGCAGGTTCGAGTCAGTCCCACGTATCGCCCGGTGCCCACACACGCTTCGTGCCGTCTTCGGGGTCGCCGCGAAGCCGTACGTCGCCACCATCGATCCAGAAGGTGCCGTCCGAGGCAATGAAGCCGCGGTTGTTAGGCAGGTCGATGATCTCTAGCAGGTCGTCTAGACCTTCCTCGCGCAAGCGCTGGCGGTGCCGCTCGTAGGCGTCTGTGGGTTCGGGTTCAGTCATCGTGTGAGTACCTCCCTCGGATCTCGGCGGCTTGCTTGGCGGTGAACGGGAGCGGCCAGGTCGATGCACCCTTGAGCGCGAGCGTGGCGGCTGACAGAGCGTCGATGCGGCGGGTCGTTTGGACCTTCGCTCGGCGCGACTGCGCCGGCCGCGTGAAGACGAATCGGTCGCCGTCCCAGCCGTAGCGCGGCGTGGCGTTGAGGACGTGTCCGGCGAGTGCTGCGTCTCCGGTGTGCTTCAGCTTGCCAGCGTGCAGGTAGCTGAGAAAGAGCTCGGTCAGGTCGAGCGCCTCGGCGTGCGTCATGCCGTAGACCGTGACCGGCGCGACATTCGCGTCTATCCACTCCTCAAGCGGTGAGCTGCCGGCGGCAGGGTTGAGCCAGACATCGCTGAAGCCGTTCTCACCTGCGACCTCGAGGACGGCTTCCTGCATGACCGCGATCTCGATTGGCTGACCGGGGCGCGGCGGCTCGAGGATTTTCGCGGGACCGAGGAGCACGAGCCCTGAGCGGTGCAGGATGCACGGAACGAGCGCCAGCGTGTCGTACTTCATCGCGAAGTCGACGCCCAGGATCTCGCGGTGTAGGCGCTCCTCGCGCAGCTCGTCGAAGTCAGCCGTTGCCGCTTCCCATACGTCGCGACCGATGACGTGATCCTCGCCATACTCGGCGCGACCGCCCGTGTACCTCGAGAAGTGCGCCGTGTTCGTGAGCGGGCTTTCGAACTTCTCGCGCAGCGAGTCGGGCGTCACGGTCGAGAGTGGGTTGGCCTGCTTGAGCAGTTTCCAGTCGGTCAGCGAGTCGTCATCGAGGAGTCGCCATGTATGCACGACGCTGGCTCCCTTGCGGTAGCGCTCGTGGCGACCCTCGCGGTGCATCTCCTCGGCGTCGTTGCGCATCTCCTCAAGCGCGACCTCGAACTCGCCGCCCGGTTCGCCCGCCGAGCTCACAACGATCATCTTGGCTCCGGCCCGCTTGCTCAACTTGCCGCGCAGCACGCGCGCCAGGTCCATCGACCGCAGCTCCCCTAGCTCGTCGACGACAACGAGATTCGGAATCGCGCCCTGCGCCGTGCTCGGATTCGATGGCTTCACGTCGAGCCGTGCCCTAGCCGGTCCGTGAATGCGCAAGCGACCGTCCACGGCCCGTAGGTGTCGGTCGAGACCGGGCGAGCGCGAGATAGCGTCACTCGCCTGCCTGAACATCGCGGAGCCGGCCTGTTGCTGCGTCACGGATGCGAGCACGACCGTCGCGCCAGGCGTCCGCATCAACACATAGAGGCAGTAGACGCCCAAGAGCGTGCTCTTGCCGCTCGCCTCCGGCAACACGCAGAAGGTCTCGCGGACGTCAGGGTCGACGAAGTCGCGGACCATCTGACGTTGGAACTCCTCGAGCTGCATCGGCTTGCCCGTGTCGAGGATCACGCGCTCGCAGAAGGTCTCGAAGTCCTCGAGCGAGAGCGTCACGCCGGCGCTCCCAGGAAGTCAGCGAACGGGTCCGGGCCAGTCGGCTCCTCTTGCCGCATCGAGGCGCGAGCTCGTGGAGTCAAGCCAAGGTCGTGAGCGTAGGTGGCAGCGTCTCGCGTCGACTCGCGGAAGATTCGGGCGTCGGGATGCACGCCCCAGCCGCCGTGCGTGACGCGGATCCGCCACGCCTCCTCGCCCTCGGTCTTCTCGCGCTTACGTATCCGCGTGAGAGCCTGTCGAGCAACCTCCTCGGCGCGGACGTAGCGCTCGATGCTCGGCGCGTCGACGTCGCGCAGCACACCGCGGGCCTCGAGTTCGCGCACGACGAGCTGCCAGAGCTTCTTCGACGCTGCGTCAAGGTCGCGTGGCGCGGTCATGCTTGACCTTTTGGCCGGATGGTCTCTGCGTGTGTCGGCGCAATGTGCGACGTGGAGTAGTCGGCGCGCGTCATCGATCGACCGCATCGGTTCGCTGGTCGAGTAGGCGATGATGTGACAGGCAGAGCATCGCTCCGGTGGTGAAGTTGCCATCCTCGGCATAGCTGCTTGCGTGTGCGGCCTCGAGACCAGTCGTCGCGGTACACCGGACGCCGGCGGCGTCGACGTGAGCACACTGGCCGTCAGAGTGCTCGAGTAGCTCGGCACGGAAGCGACGTTGCGCAGCACGAGCGGCTGTGTCGCGACCGCGCTTTGGCGGACACGCTGGACAACGTCCGAGGCTGCGAGCGAACCGTCCGTGCTTCGTGCACCAGCGCCAGGTCACAAGCTCGCTCCGACAGCGAGCGCACAATGCCTCGAGCGCCCTGAGAGGAGCCCGTGACGCCCGAGGCGTGCGCGTGCGTGCAGGCGTGCGTCGAGGGAGGAGGGGCTGAAGCCTCGATGCACGACCAGCGGGCGAGCGTCCCTCGACGCCCGAACACGGTTGGTCACGACTGCGGCTCCGGGTCGACTAGCGGCTCGCCGCGGCTCGTCGTGTCCCTGCCTTGGCCTATTGCGATCCTGCGACGGAGCGCGAGATCTTCCGCGGCTTTGTCGCGCCGTGGCGACTGCGGCACGTCACCGGCTTGCCTGTGATAGCGGCAGAAACCGAACTCGTCGGGCGTGTGCATGGCTCTGCTCTCGTCGTTGAGCTGCTCGCGCCGGAGTTCGAACTCGCCGCCGGTTGTGCAGTCGACATAGCGACCCGCCAACCCTTGACCACGATCCTGCTCGAGCGCGTAGCACGGCAGGCCGTCGTGACACTGGAGGTATGCGCTGAGTGCGTCGATGACGTCGGTCAGCGGGTAGTCGTTCACGCCGATTCGGACTCGCTCGACGGGGAGACGTCCGGTGCGCAAGCGGCCGATGACGTCGGCCTTGCGGCTGTTTTGCGCGTCAAGGTGGATACGGCCGTGCCAGGCGTTCGACCAGGCCATCGTCGTCGCGCGGACTTGCGATTTGAAGCCCTCGAGGCGCTTCACGAGCTCGCCAGCGAGACGTTTCTCCTCAGCTGACTGCGCTCGGCCTTCCTGCATGAACTCGTCGCGCCTCAGGTCGTAGAGCTCGAGTTCCTCGTTGGCGACTGCGTCGAGCGCCTCTCCAACGCCGGCCAGCTTTACCGCGATATCCGCGAGCTGTACTCGTGTGCGCTCGACGTCGGCGGCGATATCTCCCAGGTCTACCGGCTCACCCTCCGCGCCGGCGCGCTTGAGTGCTGCGACACGGTCGGCGTCGGCCTGCGCGAGCCGTGCCTCCCCGACGAGCTTTTCGTTGTACAGCTCGCTCTCACGATGGCGAAGTTCGTTGCGACGACGATTGAGCGCGGACCGCGCCTGCGTGAGCGTGGGAGGCTTCTGCCGTCGGAGTGTTGTAGGCATCGGAGTCGGTTCCTTTAGTTCGAGTGGCCGTCGCGACGCCCCGCCGCGAAGTAGGACGTCGTCATCGCGACCGCAGACGCCTCGGTCAAGTTGGGCCAGCGCCGCCACGCTTCCTTCTGGAGCTCCGGCGGAAGCGACTCCAACTCGCCAGCGGCGATTACGCCGGCGTCGTCCAGCGTGCCGCCGTGCTCGAGGTAGTCCTCGCGTTCACGCTCGAGCGGCGGGCGAGTGTCGGGAGCGGCGAACTTGCCGTCGTCGTCACGCCGCTGAGTCGCTGGAGTGTCGACGCCGCCTAGGCCGCGCATCGCGTCGTGGAATGTCGGTTGAGTCATCGGGCCTCCTCGGGCTTGGCGTTGTGTGCAGTAACAGCCGCGACACGCTCGGCGGCTCCAGGAGCCGCACCAGGGAGCATGTCCGGGAGCCAGTGCGTGTCAGGCGGAATATCCGGAGGCCGCGCGTGAGGGTGATCGGACACACGCGACACAGTCGCGACTGGGTCTTTTTCGCTGTCGTGTGTGTCGCGTGTGTCGTGACTGGGAGGAGAGAGAGACTTAGAGTTCTCCACTGGCGACACTGGCGACACTCCAAATGAGGCAGTCGCGACTGTGTCGCGTGTGGGCCAGCGCCAGACGGAGACCGACGGATAGCCGTTGCGGCTGAGCTCGACGCCAAGCTGGCGAGCCGCCCGCTGCATCGTGCGAATCGGGAAGCCGTCGGCTTCGCCAGCCTCGAGGATCGGCTTGGCCGGATGCCATGCGTGATCACGCGGCAGCATCTCCTCGATGAGCGCCCCTGCGTAACCGACCTTCGTCGGAGGCGGTGCGGGAGTGAACGCCTCCGCAGTAGCGAGAGAGAGGATCCCGCGCTCGCGATCGGCCTCGATGCGAAGCCAACGATCGTCCGCCTCCTGGTCGTAGCGACATGCTGGGTTGCGCAGCACGCGACGACGACGGTCCGTGTCCTCGTCGGAGCGGCTGAGTTCGACGACGTTCTCGACACACGCGGCGATTGCACCGGAACCGCGATAGCCGGAGCCATCGCGGCGGCTGTGGTGAATCAGGATCGTCGCGGTGTCGTGCTCGCGCGTCAGGTTGCGGATCGGGTCGAGACAGGTCGCTACTTCGCGAGGATCGTTCTCGTCGCCGCCCCACAACGAGCGCCACGAGTCAAGGATGAGTAGGTCCGGGCGATGCTCGATGAGGACCGTCTCGAGCTCGCCAAGGTCGTTACGTAGGTCGTGACCCAGCGCCTCGTATACCTCGAAGCCGCCAGCGTGCTCCTCCCGCAGTCCCAACGCCCGCACGCGACGATGGAGCTCCGGTCCGCCGTTCTCAGCGTCTACGACGAGCACACGCAGCGGAGAGACGCCGATTCCCGCCAGGTCTCCCCCGCCCGACACTCCTCGCGCCGCGAGAGCTACAGCGAGAAGCGACTTCCCCTCTTTGGCTCGGCCGGCAAGCATCGCGAGCGTGCCGCGGGCGGCGATCCCGTCGATGACCCAGCGCACCGGCTCCGGCTCCGTGCGGAGCATCGTCGAGACGTCGCGACGATGGAGTGTGCTTGACGGCTCAGAGGCCACGCGAGTCCTCGAGCTCGTCGGCGTGCGCGAGCACGAACTCCTCGAGCGCCTCACACGTGAGCGCGTGTCGCGTCACACCGCGGCGCGCTGCGAGCTCCTCGAGCTGTGCGAACACCGCGGGGCGCAGAAGAGCCGTTACTCTCGACCCCGCCGCCGAGTCGTTATAAACTTCACTGGTCATGGATGACACGTTAGGCACAGCGCAGCGGAGTAACTGCGAACTTACGGCGAGCGCTGACCGTTGGGAGATCACACTCCTCGAAGCCGTCGCGACGCTGCGTCTGGGACCGTGTCTCGTGCTCGAGGGACCGGCTAGGGACTTCGCAGACGACGTCTACGGCGGCAAACCGGAGGCGTTCGTGTGGGATGCCAAGACTCGCTACCGCGCGCCGGACAAGCGCGGGGATCGCGACCGCCTCGAGCAACTCCGATGGGCCGTCGCGCAGCGCTGCCTCGGATGCGGCGGCGAGTTCCAGGCGCATCCGCACTATGGCGTCCGTCGCGACGGCATAGCCGGCGACGTCCTATGCGCCGACTGTGGCGCACACGAGCCTACGCCCGACCGCTTACGGCGCGGGCTCGCGCGATTCGTGCTCGACGTTCGTGACGCCTGGGCGGACTAGCGCTCGCGCGCCGACTGCTTGGCCGCATCAATCGTCGCGATGATTCCGTTCAGGCGAGCGTCCGTGTCGACGTCCTCGGCTGACGTCTTGTGGGTGCGAGCATGGAGTGCGAGATTGCCGAGCAATGTCGCATCCTCGAGCGGCAGCGTGATCGTGATGTTTGGATTGGGGTTCATGTTGGAGGTATCGGCCGGACGCGCCCCAACGTCGAGCGCGCCCGGACCGATGAGCTACGGCGTCGTGACGCTGCCCGCCGTGAGTGTCACTGAGAGCTGAGCGCCCTCGCACGAACTCTGGTCGACCGTCGGTAGGGACGTCATCGCGATAGTCCCGTTGGAGTCGCCAACATGAACGGCCGTCGAGCCTGCCGCCGCGTCGTAGGCCGTGCTCGTGTTGAGCGCGTCCACTGCGCCGCCGTTGCCGTCCGCCGCCGATAACGAGACCGTGAACCATGAGCTCTGGCACCCGGCCGTCTGATGCGTTGTGTCGACGCTCACCGCGGCCGTCAGGTTCGACAGCTTGTAGGTGTGCGACGGGTCGTTGTTCGTGACGAAGATTCCGATTGGATCGGTGACGCCAGGCGCGAGTGCCTGCCCGCCGCTAAATGTCGGTCCCCAACTCGAGCTGAGCGTGAGAGCGTTTCCGAGATTGCCCGGAGTGCCACCCGAACTCGCGACAGTCTGTGTGCTCGTGCCCGTCGCGGCGAGGATGTAGCTGGCGGTGAAATAGGCTGCGGCGCCCGTAGCGAGCACGAGCGAGCCGATCACCGCGAGCGCTGCGGCCTTGCCCATTCGCGTGCGTAGCGCTCTGTAGGGATGCCTTAGCGCCCTCATGCCGCCACCTCCTCGGAGGCAACACGACGACCGCGCTGGTAACGACTCACGCGGCGCTCGGACCCGCTCTGCACTGCGGCCGACGCGAAGCTGAGCACAATCAGCCCGCGGTCATCGCAGACCGCGACACGCCGCGAGCGGAGTTCCGTACAGCCCTCTTCGACCAGCGCCGCCGCCGCGGCGATCCAACTCGCTGGCGTGCGCTGAACGTCGATCGCCTCGCTCTTGAGGATGATGACCGCGCCGCCGCCCTGATCGCTGTAGGCGGTCACGTGCTGCGCTGGCCCCCAGCCGCGCAGTAGCCATGCGCGACCGACGATCTCGACCGCGCTCTGTAGCTGGGCGTCAACGTCGGCGCGCCGCTTGGCGATCGCGCGCTCTGACTTCTCGATGGCGAGCCGGAGCTCGCGGTTTCCCGCAACGAGCGGGGTGGCCGCCGGCGCTCTACGGCGTCGGCCGGTAGTGGTGGTGCTCGGCATAGAGTTCTATCCTCCGTGTCGCACGGCGCCGGCGGCTCCCACCGCGCGGCGCCACTTTGATGGGCTGAAACGAGACGATGTTCAGCTCGCATCGGTCGGAGCGCCTGGTGAAATTAGGCACGGGAATGGGCAATCGCGTACCCACAGAAACGCGAAAACCCCGCGAATAGCGGGGCTTTCATGCCATGGGCGATACTGGGCTCGAACCAGTGACCTCCGCCTTGTCGAGGCGGCGCTCTCCCAGCTGAGCTAATCGCCCTGGGACCGCGAAGGGTAGACGATCCCTCGCGCCGTCAGCGGAGCGCAACTCATGTCGATTGCACGAACACGGCGCCGTCGGCAGGACCGATCAGCGATGTACGCTTGCCTCAAGCTTGGCGACGTGGCGGAGTGGCTACGCAGCGGCCTGCAAAGCCGTCTACACCGGTTCGATTCCGGTCGTCGCCTCTACCGCAAGCCCGCGTTCGACCCGCACGTACCGTACGTGCAATTGCGGCACCGCACTGAGGTCCGCGTTCGAGCACCGCCCGACTGTGTTGTCAGCCCCTGGGACTGACCGGCCTGAGTGCGCGCGAGGCGAACCGACGCGTCCGCGTCGCTACCCACGGAACCGCTCGCAGCCAGCCGGCCGTCTCACGTCCTAGTTCGCCAGCAAGTCGATACCGGTCAGCAGCGCCTCGCAGCTCCAAAGCGCGCTCGCGCGCCAGGGCGTGCGTTATCTCGGGGTGAAGCACATTTCTCCTCTCGGACAATCGCGGTAGAAGGCCGTGCCGTCACGCAGACGCTCGAAGGCGCGACGCCCCAGGGTCCGTGCCCCGAGAGGTCAACGAGTCGAAGTGGCGGCAGTCATCCGTTTGACGGACCGCCGCCGGGCACTGCTAGAGCCAGCCGGGGGAAGCTCAACCCGCTTTGGCCCTCACCTCCCCGTCTTCACGCGGGGAGGTCGTGCCACTGACTTATAGACCAGGCGCCGGGCGCCAGGGTGACGATCCCGTGAATGGGGCTACGAGCGTCGAGGCTGCGACGCCTTCGCGCTCAGAACCCTGCGAGGGTCCAGCGATCCCGCACGCCGTCCTCGAACACACGCCCGATCGCACGCAGGGCGAGGAGCCGAGACAGGACTCGGCTCTCGGAGGCACCCGTCAGTTCCGCGAGCTCGGCGCTCGTCAGCGCTCGGCGCGCACAATGCGTAGCCTCGAAGTCGAGGCGGGCGTTCCACAGCTCCGCGAGCAGCAGAACGTCCAGATCGACGGCGTCCCTCGTCGCCAGCACGACGCGGACCGTAGCAGCGTCGCGGTCGAAATGCCGCAAAGTGCGGGTGCGGCAGGAGTTCTTCCCCAGTCACGACATCGCTCGTCGCCGCTACCGTAACCGCGTGGCGTCGACTCCTCGCTTGCGCCGGCGGCGCGGTCGCATCGCCCTCATCCTCGTCGCGATCCTCGTCGCGGTCTTCGTCGCCACGAGCGCCGCCGGGCAGGACACGCACGGCGCCCGCGTCGTCTCCTTCACGATCGAGAGCCGCTACGTACATCAGCCGCTGTCGGTGGCGACGGTCATCCCTCCGCACTCAAACGGTCGCGGGCGGCCGCTGCTGGTATTCCTGCACGGCAAGGGGGAAGACCAGACATCGAACCTGGTGACGCCGATGTTCGCGGCGCTCGCGAGCCTCGGTACCCGCGCGCCGGACGTCGTGTTCCCCTACGGCGGCGCCGACTCCTACTGGCATGACCGCTCCTCAGGTGACTGGGGCGCCTACGTGATCGATGAGGTGATCCCGGCGGCGCTGCACCGGCTCGGCGCTGACCCCTCGCGAGTGGCGATCGGCGGCCTCTCGATGGGCGGCTTCGGAGCGCTCGACCTCGCGCGCCTGCATCCCGGTCGCTTCTGTGCGGTCGGCGCCGATTCCGCTGCACTGTGGGCGCAGGGCGGCGAGACGGCCGCGGGCGCCTTCGACGATGCCGCCGACTTCGCCCGACACGACGTGCTCGCCGCCGCGCGCTCACACGACCCCTATCGGGGGCTCGCGGTCTGGATCGACGTCGGCACCCTGGACCCGTTCCGAGCGGCCGACACCCAGCTCGATGCCGAGCTTCGCGCGGACCGCCAGCAGGTGCAGTTCCATGTCTGGCCGGGCGGCCATGACCAGAGCTACTGGCAGGCGCACTGGGCCGACTATCTGCGCTTCTACGCGAATGCGCTGGCGAACTGCAAGCGCAGCTGAGTCACGGCTAGAGCCGACACGGAGCCCGGACACACCAACCAGCAAGCGGCATCCGATCGCGGTCGCGCTGCGGCGGCGTGACACGGCGCAACAACCACCGCCTGTTGAACCTCGACGTCCGCCTCACCAGCGCGCGACGTACACGAAGTCGGCCGCCGGACGACCGATCCACTGCGTGATGCGCATCGCGAGGTTCATGCCGGTCGCGAACCGCGCGTTCTTGAGACCGGTCAGCTGGCCCGGCTGGCAGCGCAGTTCGAGCGCGGTCTGCGCCCACGTCACACCGCTGCCCGTCCGGGCTTCGTTCAGCCCGGCGTGCAGCGCCTTCAGATCCCAGCGCGGGCGGCGGTTCGAGCCGCATGCCGGCAGCGGCGCGCCAGCGCCGAGAGTGGCGCCGACCAGGAAGCTCTCCGGGCTGCGGTCCAGCCAGCGCAGGAAGAACAGCGCGTGCTGACAACTCGTGTCGCTGCGCTTGCCGAGGCTCTGAAGCGTCGAGGGGCTGATCGGATGGTTGGCCAGTCCGCGCGCGTCGCGAGCAGCGTTCAGCGTCGCCGCCACGTTCCAAATCGCCGCGGCCGCGCCGGTCCAGCTGAGCCCCTCCGCCCGGCGCTTGGTATCCAGCGCCGCGTAGAGCGCCATTCCATCGAACTCCCGGATCTGAGAGCCCATGGGGCCATCCTGGCACAACCGAGGCTACGGCCTGGCCTGGTTCGCCCGCTGTCGCAGAACGGCCCGCCGTCAGCTGAGCAGCAGGCCAAAGGCGGGGACCGCCACTTCCATGGGCGATCCCCGCAGCTCCGGCTGGCGCCGGTGGATCTCGCGCGCGCCGTCGTGGCGCGGGAGAGACGCCGCGGGCGCCTGACCGCTCTTCTGGATCGACGCCACCGGACGCTAGTGCCGACGGCCGCCCTCGCCGGTGACGATCCGGTTAACGTCCTGGAAGACCGCGCTCCTAGAATCACGCCGATCCGCTCCCCGCCCCGGGGCGCCAACAGGAGGTCCACGTGAAGGCAGTCAGGTTCGACCAGTACGGCGGCCCGGAGGTGCTCGAGGTCCGCGACGTCGACGACCCCGTCCCCAGCGCCGGCGAGGCGCTCGTGCGCGTGCGCGCCGCGTCGATCAATCCCGGCGAGATCGGGATTCGCGAGGGCCTCTTCCACGAGCTCTGGCCGGCCAGCTTTCCGAGCGGCGAGGGCGCCGATTTCGCGGGCGTCGTCGAATCCGTCGGCCCCGGTGTCGAGGAGATGTCCGCGGGCGATGAGGTGCTCGGCTGGACCGAGCTACGCGCGAGCCACGCCGAGCTGGTCGTCGCGCCGGTCGCACAGATCACCGCGAAGCCCGGCGAGATCTCGTGGGAGGTCGCAGGTTCGATCTTCGTTGCCTCGATGGCCGCCTATGCCTGCGTCGACGCCGTCGCACCCAAGCCCGGCGAGATCGTCGCCGTCTCAGCCGCCGCCGGCGGCGTCGGCTCGGCGGCGGTGCAGCTGGCGCGCCATGCCGGCGCGACCGTGATCGGTTTGGCGAGCGAGGAAAACCACGACTGGCTTCGCGACCACGGCGTGATTCCCGTCACCTACGGCGACGGGCAGGCCGAGCGCATCCGCGAGGCCTCGGGCGGCCACATCGACGCCTTCATCGACACCTTCGGGGGCGGCTATGCCGACCTTGCGATCGAGCTCGGCGTCGCTCCGAAGCGGATCAACACGATTGCCGACTTCGCTGCGGTCGAGCGGCTCGGGATCGGCGGCCAGGGGTCGCACGCGATCGCGACGCGCGAGAAGCTCGCCGAGCTCGCGGCGCTCGTCGCCGACGGCAGCCTCGAGATTCCAATCGCCGCGACCTACCCGCTGAGCGAGGTGCGCGCGGCCTTCGAGGATCTCGCGAAGCGCAAGACGCGCGGCAAGATCGTCCTGATCCCCTAGCCGCGAACTTGCCGGCGGCGACGCTTCAGTTCGCACGAGCACGCCGCGGCGACGGCGAGGAGCTTCCGCTGGCCTGGTGGCTCGTCGCTGCCGCGACGGCCGCGGCGCTGATCATCCGGATCGCGTTCGTCGGCACGCAGAGTCTCGGCTACGAGGAGGTCTTCACGCGCGCGATCGCCACCCAGCCGTCGATCACCGGCGTCTGGAACGCGATCCGCGCGACCGAGTCGACCCCCCCGCTCTACTACGTGCTGACGTGGGGGTGGCTGAAGCTCGCGGGAAGCCACGGCGCGGGGGCGCTGCGAGCGGTCTCGCTGCTTGCGGGCGTCATCACGGTGCCGGTCGCGTTCGCCGCCACAAGGCGCCTGTTAGGAGCGCGTGTCGCCGCCGCCGCCGCGTGGCTTGCGGCGATCAGCCCGATCCTCGTCGGCTATTCGCTGTACGCGCGCGCCTATGCGCTGCTGGTGCTGGCCGGCGCCCTGTCGATCTGGGCGCTCGCCGGGCTGCGCGAGCGGCCGGGCTCGTGGCTTCGCTGGATCGCCTGGGCCGCCTCGGCCGTGGTCTGCCTTTGGACGCACTACTTCGCGGTCTTCCTGATCGCTGGCGAGGTGGCGGTCCTCGCGTTCGCATTCCCGCGCCAGCGGATCCGCCTCGGAGCGTGCTTGGTGGCGGTCGCCGCGACGACGATCCCGCTTTGGTCGCTCTTCTCCGCGCAGAACGGGGACTCCGAGCGCACCGCATACATCGCCGCCGAATCGCTCGGCGGGCGCCTCGAGGGAGTCGTGCGCCAGTTTTCGATGGGCACCAACGTTCCCACGGCGTGGCTCGAGGGGGCGGGCATCGCCGTCTTCGTGCTCGCGATCCTCTACGCGCTGGTGCGGCCGCGCCGGCGGCGCGAGACGCTGCTGCTCGTCGTCGTGGCGGTGATCGCGGCCGGGATCCCGATCGCCGGGGCGCTCACGCGCATCGACGATCACCTGCTGGCGCGCAACCTGCTCGCGGTCTGGATCTGCGTCGCGCCGCTTGCGGCCGTCGGCCTGATCCGGGCGCGCGCGGTGCCGCTCGCGCTCTACAGCGTCCTCGCGCTGGCCACCGTGATCGTCACGCAGACCAACTGGCGCTATGAGGCAGCCACCGACTGGAACGGCTCAGCAGCGCTCGTCCGCGGGCAGGCGCGCGGTGAGCCGGTGGCGGTCATGCCGGGCCTCGAGCTCAACGTCGCGGGCCTCTACATGCAGCGCCATCCGTTGCGAGCCGCGGTCACGACGAGCGATCTGTGGGTGATGCTCGAGCCGCAGCGCGGCGCGGGCCAGCGGGCCCTCAACCCCGTCGCGAATCCGGCGCTGGCGACGCTGTTCGGCGCGCAGCTCACCGCCGTCGGTGAGGTCGACCACGACGGCTTCCGGCTGATCCACCTGCATTCGGCGACGCCTGTCAGCGTCCCCCCCGCCCCGGCTCAGAACGGCTCGCCGAGCGCGCCCGACGCGCTCGTCCTCGCGCCCTGAGTCAGTCCTCGTCGTCGTCCTCGGCGGCGTGGCCCTCGTGATCCGCTTCGCTGCCGTTCCCGCGCAGCCAGTCGCTCAGCTGCTGGCCGACGTCGTTGATCGACTCGCCGGCGTCTCGGAAGACGTTCTTGAAGCGCTCGGCGTAATGCGAGACGGCGTCGCCGGCCTCGGCGCGCGGCCGCGGAGGCTCGTCGCGGCGCGCGTAGGACCCGCCGACGATCCGGTCGTACTCGCCGCTTTCGACCCACGCCATGAGCTCGTGGACGCGCCGCACCGGCATCGGATGCATGACGCGCAGGTCAAGCAGCATGCGCGAGAGCCGCTCGAGGCCCTTGCCGCCCTCGTTGTACTCCTTCGCCTGCTTCATGAAGACGTCGAGGTCAAGCCGCTTGGCCTCAGCGCCCGCGGCGATGATCATCAGCACGCGGCAGACCGTCAGCGGGTCGCGCGTGACGAGCGCCGCCGCGCGGTCGCAGCTGAGCTCGGCCGAGCGGTACCACTCAAGCAGCGCGGCGCGCAGCGGCATCAGCGGCAGCGGCAGCCCCGGCAGCCGGCTTATGTTCGCGATGATCGTCAGCGCCGTCGCGTAGAGGACGTGGTCTGAGAGGACGTGGCCCGCCTCGTGGGCGATCACCGCGTAGAGCTGCTCCTCGTCGAGCAGGCGCACGAGGCCCGACTGGAGCACGACGATCGGCTGGCCGGCGCCGACCGTCGCGGCGTTGGCGAAGGGGAATTGCGTCAGGTAGAGGTCGGGGACGCGCTCGATGTCGAGCGTGCGGTAGGCCCGCTCCTGCAGCGCCCAGACCTTCGGCAGCTGGTCCTCGCCGAGGCGCACCGACATGCCGAGCGCGGCCTGGCGGATCGCGCTCTCATAGCGCAGCTCGATCAGCTTGCGGATGACGCGGTCGAGATAGGGAATCGACTGCAGCGCGGCGGTCGCCGCACGGTCGGCCGGATGCTCAAAGGCCTTCGATGAGATCCCCTTGAGCTGGTAGCCCTCAACCGGCAGCGTCATCGTCTACGACACGCTACTCCGCTTGCTTGCTCAGCGACGCGCACCGATCGCGCGGCCGAACAGCGCGAAGCAGGCGGCCAGCGCGAGCGCCTCGAAGCCGCCCCGCTCGAGTCCCTCGATCAGCGAGTGCTCGGCGTGCCAGACGACCACGGTCATCGCGGCACCGACGGTCAGCGTCGCGAGCGTGACGAGGCGAAGCGGGTGGGCTCTGAGCGCGCGAAGCGGCGGCAGATCGTCGAACACGTCGCCGGCCGGGCCCGGCGCGAGCGAAACGGTCGCCGCGCTGCGGGCGTTGGTGCGCCACGCCGCCACCAAAGCCCCCGAAGCGAGCGCCGCAAGCGCTCCGCTCAGGGCGAGCCACCACGCGGGGAGCACGTTCACGAAGTTGACGACGTAGAGCAGGATCCCGGCCGTCGTCGTCAGCCCGGCCGCGATGCCGAGCCTCGTGCGGCGCTGGATAAGCGCGATCTCGGCGCTCGGCAGCGTCGGCTCGCGGCGGCGGCGAAGCGCGCGCCACGCGGCGAGCGTCCCGGCCACGAGCGCGAGCTGGGAGCCGACGACCATCGCGAGGATCGCGATCACGGCAAGCGGCGTGGTCGTGCCGTGGTTGAAACCGGGATAGCCGATCCGTCCGAGGCCGGCCTGGCTGACGAGGAGCGCGATCGCCGCGAGCGCGAGCGCCGCGAACCCGCCGAGCGCCGCGTGACGGGTCTCGTCGGTGGCGAGCTCCTCGGCGTACTGCCCGGCGATCTCGCGGGCCGCGCCGAGGCGCGTCAGCTCGATCCGCACCTCCTGCTCGCAGGCGATGTGGTCGCTGAACTCGTCGAGCAGACGCCGGCGCGTGGCGGCGCGCACGCCGCGGCGGCGCAGCTCCTCCTCGAACTCGCCGATCCAGCTCATGCGAGCACCGATTCGATCGCGCTTGAGAGCAGGCGCCATTCGCTGCGGCGCTCATCGAGCGTGCGCCCGCCCGAGCGCGTCAGCGAGTAGGTGCGCCTGCGCCGCCCGGCCTCGGTCGACCAGACGCTCGACACCAGCCCGGCGCGCTCGAGGCGGTGAAGCGCCGGGTAGAGCGTCCCCTCGGGAAGGTCGAACGCGCCGTCGCTACGAGCGCGCAGCGCCTGCGCGATCGCGTAGCCGTGCGCCGGGCCGTCCTTCAGCGTGGCGAGGATCAACCCGTCGAGATGTCCCTTGAGTGCCTCGGCCCTCATACCTCACTACTCTATACATCGCGTTCCTAGGTGTCAAGGTGGGCGGCGCGGCGGATGTCCGCCGCCGCCGACTCCGGGTCCGCGACGCTCGCGACGAGCCGCGCGTACGGCGCGCCCTCGGCGAAGTCGACGCGCAGCGCCGGGCGGCGCCCGCCACGGACGAGCGCGAGGTCCTTGCCGCCGCTGAAGCGGCGCGTGCCGTAGGCGATCACGAACGGAATGCCGGTGCCGGGCGCGCGGATCCCGCGCAGCTCCTTCCAGGCGTCGGGCGCCGCGAGCGCCGCCGTGACCGATGCGAGCGGCACGCGCAGCGTCCCGAAGCGAAACGCGGCCAGCTGCTCGAGCGGCTTCAGGCAAACGAGGAGATCGGCGCCGTCGATCGTGATGGAGGGCATCAGCCGGGCACGCTAGCGCGCCAGCTTCTTGCCCGGGTTGAGGATGCCATTGGGGTCAAACAGGGCCTTGATCTCCTCGTGCAGGCGGACCGCGGCGGGCGGCCACTGGCGCGCGAGCTGTCCCCGCTTGACCCAGCCGAGGCCGTGCTCGCCGGTCACCGAGCCGCCGAGGCCGATCGCCATCGCGAAGAGCTCCTCGCAGGCCGCGGCGGCGCGCGCGAGCGCCGCGCCGTCGCCCGGGTCGAGGAGGAACGTGCTGTGCAGGTTCCCGTCCCCGGCGTGCCCCCAGGAGCAGGCTCGCAGCTCGTGGCGGGCGCCGATCGCGAGCGTCGCCTCGATCGCCTCCCCCAGGCGCTCGAACGGCACGACGATGTCCTCGCTGATCTTCGCCCCGAGCGTCGCCTTGACGGTCAGCGAGACGCCGTGGCGCCAGCGCCACAGGGCTTCGACCTCGGCGCGCCCCTTCGGCGCGAACAGCGCGCCGGCGCCGTCCTCAAGCGCCTCCTCGACCTCCGTTGCAAGGCGCTCCGCCTCCGGCCGCGAGCCGTCGGCCTCGGCGATCACCATCAGCGCCGGGCTGTCTGGCAACGGCGCCGGAAAGCCGCTCCTGGCAAGCGTTACCGCCGTCGGGTCGAGGTACTCGAGCGCGGCGACGCCGAGGCCGCTCTCGATGACGCGCGAAAGCGCCTGCGCGCCGGCGGCGACCGTCGGGTAGAGGCCGACGACCGGCAGCGCCGCCTCGGGCGCCGGCGTGAGGCGCAGCCAGGCCGCGGTGATGACGGCGAGCGTGCCCTCTGAGCCGACGAGCAGCGAGCGCAGGTCATAGCCCGCGACGTCCTTGCGGATCGCGCCGCCGATCTCGATCACCTCGCCGCTTGCGAGCACGGCCTCGAGGCCGATCACCCAGGCGCCCGTCGAGCCGTACTTGAAGGCGTGCGGCCCGCCCGCGTTGGTCGCGATGTTGCCGCCGATCTGCGACTGCTCGGCCGCGCCCGGGTCGGGCGGGAAGAGCAGGCCGTTCTCGCGCGCCAGGCGGTGGACGTGCGCGGTCCGAAGGCCGGCCTCGACGTGGATCCGCCAGCTCTGCGGGTCAAAGGCGCGCACCGCGTCCATGCGCTCGAGACCGAGGACGATGCCACCCTCAAGCGGCACCGCGCCGCCCGCAAGGCCGCTTCCGCCGCCGCGGGGCGTGACGGCGATCCGCCGCTCGTTGCAGTGGGCGAGGACGAGCGCGACCTCCTCGCTGTGGCGCGGCGCGACGTAGGCCTCGGCGCGCGCGGCCGCGCCGCGCGCTTCGGTCTCGTCCTGGAGCTCGGCGGCGGCCGGGGCTCTGACGGCGTCGGTGCCGATCAGCTTGGCAAGCTCGGCCTGGAGCGAGCTCAACGCGCGCCTCAGCCGAAGAAGACCGAGGCGATCTCGAGCAGTTTGGGGTCGAGCAGCTTCGGCTCCTGCAGCGCCGCGGCGAGCGGGAGAAGGACGATCTCGCCGGCCTGGAGGGCGACCATCTCGCCAAAGCGCCCGCCGCGCACGGCGTCCATCGCCGCGACGCCGAAACGCGTGCCGAGGACGCGATCGAAGGCCGTCGGCGTGCCGCCGCGCTGGATGTGCCCGAGGATCGTGTAGCGGGTCTCAAAGCCGGTCCGCTCCTCGATCTCCGCGCTCAGCGACACGGCGACGCCGCCGAGGCGCGGGTGGCCGAAGGCGTCCGTCTGGGTGCCCGCGGTGCTGGCGGAGCCGCCCTTGGGAACGGCTCCCTCGGCGACGACCACGATCGAGTAGGTCGTCCCGTGCGAGTGGCGCTCGAAGACGAACTTGCAGACCTCCTCGACGTCGTAGGGCCACTCCGGGACGAGGATCACGTCAGCGCCCGCGGCGATTCCCGCGTAGGTCGCGATCCAGCCGGCCTCGCGCCCCATCACCTCGCAGACGATCACGCGGTCGTGGGACTCGGCGGTCGTGCGAAGGCGGTCGATCGCGTCCGTCGCGATCTGCACGGCGGTGTGGAAGCCGAAGGTCAGCTCGGTGCCGCCGAGATCGTTGTCGATCGTCTTCGGCACGCCGACGACGGGCACCCCCGCCTCGCTCAGCCTCGCGGCGACGCTGAGCGTGTCGTCGCCGCCGATCGCGACCAGGGCGTCGACCTCGAGCTCGGCGAGCTGCGCCGCGACGAGCGCGCTGCCGTCGGCGCCGTCGGCATAGGGATTGGTGCGCGACGTGCCGAGAATCGTCCCGCCGCGGCTGAGCAGGCCGACGGTGTTGCCGCGCGTCAGCGGAAAGCTGTCGCCGCCGAGGACGCCGCCCCAGCCGTGGCGGAAGCCGATGCACTCGACCGGCGGATCCTCGAGTCCGCGGCGCACGACGGCGCGGATCACCGCATTCAGGCCGGGGCAGTCCCCGCCGCCGGTGAGGATGCCGACGCGTGTCATCGGCTCGGCAGCATACGAGACCGCGACGGCGCTTCGTGGGCGGACCTGTTATCGCGTCGTCGCGAGGATCGCCGATGCCCGACCGGTGCAGTCGTAGAGGTTGCTCGAGGCGCCGGTGACCGGCGTGCAGGCGTGGGTCGCGGCGTCGACGACCGCCGCGGCGCCGGGCCGGCCTGGGGAGCTGTCGATCAGGTCTGCCGTGTCCACCCAGCGGATGTTGCCGTCGGCCACTTCCTTGGCGAGCCAGGCGACCGACGGGTCCGACTCGACGCCGCCGAAGCCGCCGATGCCCGCGACGTCGGCGTCGTTGGCGAGGATCGCCTGGGCGGCGAACGACTGGCTTGCGACGGCGATCGCGCCGCCGCCGTGGGAGCGCACGTAGCGCTCATCGGCGGTGAGCGTGTCGGAGGTGCTGCCCGTGTTGGGGAAGACGCGCACCCCGCCCGGCGAACCGTTGCCGCCGCCGGCGAAGCCCCCGCCGCCGCCAAACGCTTGGGGTGGGCCCGCGCCGGGCTGGGAGGAGGCGCGGCGACCGAACGACCGCGGAGACCCACTGTTGCCGGCGCCGCCGAACAGCGACAGCGGCGCTCCGCGGGGGCGGGATATGTTGATGCCGATGCCGCCACGAACACGCACGGGGCTGAATCGGAAGCCGCCCGGAGCGCCGCTTGCGTCGAGCACGATCTGCGGGCCTCCCGCCGGGAAGGTGGTGTTGGTCGCGTAGCCGAGCGTGTCGATCGCCCAGACCGCCGGGGCGGCGATCAGCGCCCCAACGGCGATCGCGATCGCGACGGCGCGCACGCGTCGCTCGCGTGCCAGCAGCAGCGCGACGGCGGCGACGCCGCAGGCCACCGGCAGGACGATCGGCATCCAGTCGAGCTGGCCGACGTAGTCAGAGCGGATGACGAGCTCACAGGCGACGCCAAGCGCCAGCGCTGCCGGCGCGCCGATGCGCGCGGCGCGGCGCCCCTCGACGAGCGTCGCCACGCCGGCGCCGGCGAGCGCGGCCGTGAACGGGGCTAGCAGCACCACGTAGTAGGGATGGAAGATGCCGTGTGCGGAGCTGAACAGCGCCGCGGTGACGACGAACCCCCCGCCGACGCTGACGAGCCACCCCGTGCGCAGGTCGCGCCGGCGCGCGCGGGTCGCGACCACGATCGCGACGGCGCCGGCCACGGCGAGTCCGAGCAGCCAGCCGCCCTGGCCGCCGAGCGCGGCGTTGATGAGCCGAAACGGCCCGGTCCCGCCGCCGAAGGTGGTGCCCGCGCCGCCGAAGCCCGATGGCGGTCCGCCGGTCTGTCCCCCGACCCGCCCGAAGCCGTTGTAGCCGAAGATCAGCGAGAGGATCGAATTGTCCGCCGTGCCCGAGATGAACGGGCGATCCGCGGACGGCGTCAGCGCGACCAGCAGCGGCCAGGCCCCGCCGACGACGAGCATTGCCACGCCGCCCGCGAGGAGCTGGCGAATCGCCGCGAGGCGGCCGCGGCCGGCCGGAGCTATCCAGAGCCAGGCGAGCGCAATCCCCGGGACGACGACCAGGGCGACGAGCATCTTCGTCTCGAACCCGAGGCCGACGGCCACTCCGCTCAGCACCAGCCAACGGGTCCGACCATCCTCGAACCCGCGCACGGCGAACCAGATCGCGGCGACGCAGCACAGCGTGAGGAGCGCGTCCGGGTTGTTGTCGCGCGACATTGCGACGGCGATCGGCGTCGTCGCGAGCGCGAGACCGGCGATGCAACCTCCCAGGCGGCCGAAGCGGCGGCGGACGAGGTCGTACACGAGCACCACGGTGGCGACGCCGATCAGCGCCTGCGGAACGAGGATCGAAAGCGGGTGGAAGCCGAACAGCCGCACCGACAGCGACTGCACCCACAGCGACAGTGGCGGCTTGTCGACCGTCATCACACCGCTACGGTCAAGTGACGCGTAGAGGAAATCGTGCCAGCTCGAGGCCATCGAGCGGACCGCGGCCGAGTAATAGACGTTCGCCCAGTCGTTGCGGCCGAGCGCCCAGAGGTTGAGGAGAGCCGAGACGGCGATCAGCGGGCCGATCTCGGGGGCGCGGCGGATCCGCTCGAGGACCCTCGCGGCGCGAGATGACTCGCCGGGGCGACCATGAGCGAGGCCGCCCGCCGAGGGACCGGCGGGCTGGGGCTCGAGGACGTGGCGCAGAACCCGGGCCATCGTGGCCGAAACTGTGGCGCAAACGGATTTCCGCCAGCTATGCGAATGCTGAGAAGCGGCCTCGCCCCTCGTCGTCGCAGACCCGGCGCTCGTCGGCGCGGCGCTCACAGCCAGCTCTCAGACCGGCGTGTGGGGCGGTTTAGCGCCCCGGGATTGACTTGCCTCGTCCATGAAACGCAAAGGAGGCATCCCGATGCGACGCAAAGTAGCCGTCTTCGCGACGCTCGCCACGCTCGGAGCGTTCGGCGGGGCGGCGGTCGCTCAGGCGGCCTCGAGCAGCTCCCCATCCACGACGACCAGTTCGACGAGCTCGACCTACAGCGCTCCGTCGAGCGCATCGTCTGATTCGACCCCCAGCGCAAGCAGCGGGTCGACCGGGTCAAGCGGATCCAGCGGATCGAGCTCCTCGACGGCCCACCACTGCCCAGGCATGTCCGGCAACCGTTCACCGACCGGACCGCCGGCGGCGGGCTCATAGACGACACATAGCGGTTCCCTGACGGCGCGGCGCGGCTCCCGGATTTGCAGCCGGGGGTCGCGCCGGCGGCGTTTCTCCCCCTCGCGACGGCGCGATGACCGCCCTATACTCAGCTGTCCCGCGGATGTAGCTCAGTTGGCTAGAGCGTCTGCTTGCCATGCAGAAGGTCGAGGGTTCGAGTCCCTTCATCCGCTCTCAAAAGGGCCCGGAAATTCGGGCCTTTTTCTGTAAAACGAGTGGCTGGCTGGTCGATTTTCAGGCTCGTCTACCAGCTTTGTCTACCAAACTCGGGTGCCATTTGGGTCCTGAAAGGAGCGGCGGAGGCCATCGAGGTAGCCGACGAGATCGGCCTCGACGAAGCGCAGGTGGCGGCCGATCTTGACGCTTGGGACGATGCCGCGCCGTGAGCAGTCGCGGAGCGTTGACTCCTCGAGCGTGAGGAAGTCGGCGGCCTCTGCGGAGGTAAGGAGTCGCGGGTTCGGCTCGGAGACGCCGCGCGGGCGTGGCTTGTCTCGGCTGGTCGGTCGGTGTCGCTCATCGGCTTGCCCGTTCCTCACAGGCAAAATCAGCAAAACCATCTGATTTTGGCTACGCTCCCCTCATGGCTGCCGAGGATGCCCAGTCGGCGTTTCGCGCTGCGCAGGAGCGCTGGCGCGCTGCGCTGGAGGCACACCGTCTCGCTCCCCCAGATGCTGGCTTCAGCTCGCGGCTGGCGGCTTTGGCTGACGCCGCGCGAGCGGAGGCCGCGGCCTGCCGGGCGGCGGACGGGGCGGGGTTTGAGTGGCCGCCGCATCGGGCGTCCTCGAGCAAGCCGCCATGGGAGTTGCAGCTGTGCTCCGGACGGCGTGGGCCGCAGGAGCTGTGGCGGCGCTTTGACGGCGCGGTGATTGAGCTCAGCCGGGCCGCGACCGGGACCGATCTTGTGGAGGTCGCTCTGGCCTATGAAGAGCTTGCCGCGGTCGCCGAAGAGCTCGCGGTGGCAGTGGAGCGCGAGGACCGCTCGGGTGGGCTGCTGCCGCGTGCGCGGCGCTCGGCGTGAACCGCCGTGATCTTGAGCTTGCTCTGATCTGAGTGCGACTGTCGGCGACGCGCTCGTGATCGGGCGGCTGCGCTCAGGCGACTGCGCGCAGGTGGCGGTAGGGCTCGCCGCGCAGGTCGGCGATGAGTGCGTCGACGATGCCGGTCTCGTCGTCCTCACGGCCGTCGGTGACCGCTGCGATGACTGCGCGCTTGCGCTCGAGGAGCGTGGCGATCGTCTCGTCGATCGTGTCTGCGGCGAGCAGGTATGAGGCGTTGACTGCGCTTACCTGGCCGATGCGGTGACAGCGGTCTTCGGCCTGGTCATGCTTGGCCGGTGTCCAGTCGAGTTCGAGGAATGCGACGTTCGATGATCGCGTCATCGTGATCCCCTGGCCGGCGACCTCGATTGAGCAGACGATCAGCTGGTTTTGTGAGTCGTCCGGGGCCTGAAACGCGCGCAGTGAATCATCCCGCGCCGACTGGCTGTCCTGGCCGAGGATGTGCAGCGCGGCGGGAAAGCGCTCGAGCACTGCGTGCTGGATCTCGCGATGGCGCGCGAACACGACGAGCCGCTCGCCGGAGGAGAGGAAGTCGTGGAGCCAGGAGAGCGCAGCATGGAGCTTGCCGCGGGCGGCGAGCAGCTTGAGCGCGTTGAGCCTGACGAGGCGTTCGGCGCGCAGCGCAGCAGCGACCCTCGCGTCGAGCTCGCGCAGGTCGAGGGGCTGGCTGCGAAGCCACGCGACGATGTCCGCTTCGGCCAGGCGGTATTCCGGTTCGTTGTCGAGCTCGACCGGCACGACGGCGCGCGTCTTCGGCGGGAGCTGTGGCAATACGTCGGCCTTGAGACGCCGCGCGAAACAGCGTGCGCGAAGGTGCCAGTGAAGACGGTGGTGGGCGTCGGGACCGCGGAAGCGCTGGCCGAACTGCGCACCGGAGCCGAAGTCGCCGAGCCGACCAAGGATCCGCAGCTGGGAGATCAGCTCCGGCGGGCGGTTGAGCACCGGTGTGCCGGTCAGGGCGAGGACGAGTCCGTCACGCGGGAGCGACTCGGACAGTCGGTGCACTGCCTGCGTGCGCTTTGCCCCGGGGTTCTTGCAGTAGTGCGACTCGTCGATCACCACCGCCCGTGGCTCGAGCGCCGTCAGCGCGTCGATCCGCGCGGCGACGATGTCGTAATTGACGATCGTGATGTCGGCCGGCGCGATGGCGCGGCCCGCTGCCGCTCCGCTGAGGATCTGCGCGGTGCGGCCGGGGAGCCAGCGCTCGAGCTCGCGCAGCCAGTTGAGCTTCAGACTCGCGGGGCAGACGACGATCGCCGGGTAGGCGCTGTCTGCCTCGAGCGTCGCGAGCGCCTCGATCGTTTTCCCGAGGCCCTGTTCGTCGGCGAGGAACGCGCGGCGCTGAGCGAGGAGATATGCGACTCCGGCGCGTTGAAATGGTTTCAGCTCGCCGCCGAGACCGGGCACCTCGAGGGCGGAATCGGTGGCCTCCGACAGCGCCACGAGTCCGGCAGCGCAGGCGTGCTGCTCACGAATCTCCTGGAGGAGGACCAGTGCGTCGGGCGCCACCCAGGTGCCGCTGTCGGCCAGGAAGTTGTCGAGGTCGGGGACGCAGAACGGATCGGCGCGGATGGCGGGGAGGCGGGAGTGTTCGTGATCGCCCTTCGCGGTGTTCTTCCACGGCAGCACGCCGGGGAGCGCCGCGAATATCTCGAGCAGGCGGGCGTCGTGTCCGGGCGCGAGGACAAACGAGCTGTCGTCGTGGACGGCTGACAGTTCGAGGACCGCGGGCGGAGCGGGGCTCCCAGCGATAATCGCCGCGACGCATCGGTTTGCCGCGTGGCTGATCCAGCCGCGAAGTTCCCGGCCGTCGATCAACCGCCACGAATCGAGCGTGAGCGGCAGGCTTGCGCCTTCAGCGACCGTTTTGGAGGCCTCACGCAACGCCGACGGAAGACGCTCGGCATTCCCGATCAGCACGAACACTGGCGCGTCGGGTGGTCCGTCGACTTCGATCGTCCCCTGCCAGGTCGTGGCGCGCTCGAGCCAGCCCTCGATACGCGGGTCGATCGCCGTCACGTCGAGCTGCGCGAGGAGCTCGGCTATGAGCGCCGCATCACGGTCAAGTGGCGCCAGCGCGACGGTGGAGCCCGCGCTCTCGAGCACCTCCAGGCCGGCCCTGTGTGCGAGCGTACGGGCGAGCGGCGCATGCTCAGCTGCGATCACGATCCAGGCCTCGCCACGACGGCCGCGACGAAGGTCAACGTCGTAGGCGAGCGGCTCCTCGGGAGATGCTGCGTGCTCGCGCTGCGCTGCCTCGTCGAGCGCGTGGAGGGCATCGTCGGTGAGGCGCAGGCGCGGGGTCCGATCGAGGGCGCTGCGCAGGAGAGTCGCGGCCCGCTGATCCAGCGGGATCAGCGCGCGACCGATCGCCGGCAGGTTGTACGCCCGCGGATGCTCGAGGAGGATCGCGACGAGATCCTCCCCGTTGTCGGTCGCGAAGCTGAACCACCACGACTCATCGGGACGCGCGACGTCGACCACGCACTGCTCGGGGCGGCGCCTGCGACGGCGACGCTCGAGTGCCCTCCCGAGCGCGTCGCTGACGGCAACGGTGTAAGGAACGGTTGCAAGGAATCTGGTCACTGTCTCTGCCCGTTCCGGGTCGATTGGGACGCGCCAGACGCGCTCCTCGGGGTCCCAACGTCGCCCCGGAATCGCACGCAGCAGCTGGCGAAGTCGGTCGTCAAAGGGGAAGCGCAGAACCGCGTCGCCATCGGCGAGTGAGGCGATGAACGTTGCGGACATGGCCCGCGGACGATAGGCGCAACAACGGATGGGACCGCGACTCCGAGGTAGCCGCTGTGGGGCCAGCGGGCACCGCACTCGATCGGAGCCGACGCCTGGACTCGGGTGGCGCTGGGCGCGAGATGTCAGGCACTGGATTTGGGGGCCGCCGCCGGGCTGGTCGTGGGTTCCCAGATCGAGCGTGGCTGGTCTGGGTCTGGGGCGTGGCGATGTGGGAGTGTCGTCGTGGTGGGCTGCCAGACGTCGCGGCGCGTGGCATGGGAGCTGCTGTCGGCGCTCGCGCGCTCGAGTAGGGCCTCCACGTCTTGGCGTTTGACGCGGAACGCGCGGCCGATCCGCACCGCGGGCAGCGTTCCGTGATCGATCCAGTTGCGGATCGTCTGCGCTGTGACCTGTAGTTGGGCGGCGACCTGCGGGACGGTGAGAAGCGGCTGTTCGCTCATCTCAGAATCCATTTTCGAGCTCGACCGTGTGGTCGTGGCCGCGCCCGACGTCTAGCTGGTCGTGCTCGGGCATCTGCTGCGCCTGTTCCCATTCACGAAGTTCGCAGTTGGCGGCGTGTTGGGGCCCGAGCGGGGTGTCGTGGTCGGTGATGTTGTGGTCGAGGCGGTGGGCAACGGCGCGAGTAACGGCGCGGTCCCACCTCTCGCCGAGCGCATTGGTGGGGCGTTCGCCGAAGGTGCGGCTGACCCAGCGAGCGGGGTTGGCGAGGTCTCGTTCGACGAGCTTGCCGCGCATTGATCGGTGCTCCTCGGCAAGTGACGCGATCGCGCGGTCGAGCCCGTCGAGGTCGCTGCGGACCTGTTCGGTGTCGCCGAGTTCGCGGGCGAGAGTAGCGCGCTCGTGGGTGAGTCGCGCGAGCTGGTTGCCAGCGCTCTCGGTTTGTGAGGTCACGCGGTGTCGGTCGAGGAAGTGCGGATCCGCGGCGATCAGCGCGTTGAACTGCTCGCCCGTTGCTCGGCCGTCTAGAACGAGCGCATCCGCGCCGGACCCGGCCCACCAGCCCGGTGCCTCACCGCGCCCCGAGTAGTAGTCATCCACCCCCTGCGGGACCTGCTGCTCGTGGTAGCGGTGCTGCCCCGCCGCGACCTTCCCGATCGATAACACTTAGCCAATCTAGCCAAACAAGCATCGAGATGCGCCTGTGTGACGCGAAGCGAAGCGGAGCGGCAGGGAGGCCTTGGGGGCGCGAAGATGGGCTGCCGGGGCGTGGTGGGCACGGGAAGCGGAGAGAGGACGGAGGGCGAAAGGCGTCGGCGAGGTCGACGGCGAGATGCGATGCGACGTGGGGCGAGCGTTCGTGGCGGACGGATGAGAGCGCGACGCGTGGGGCGGCGAAGGATTCAGAGTCGGTCCAGAGATTGGGGCGCAAGGGGCGCCGATCTCGCCTGCCGGGCCACCTGCCCCGCTATCGGATTCACGCGGACGACACTCTGCTGCGCCGCAGGAGTTGGGCTATTCGACTGCCGAGCTGCTGTTGTGCGGTTTTGGTCCGACGACGAAGTCCACCCGCACGTCGCCGGCCGGGCCAGCCGACTTGGTGACGTGAAATCGCCACGCTGCCTTTGGCATCGGACACCACTCGACGGCTTCGGTGCAGACGGTTCTTGCACCGTGCACGGCACACGAGAGCGACAATGGCCCGGGACTATGCCCAGTTCCGAAGCGCACGCCCGCCACCCCCGGGATCGCTGCGTTCACGAACGCCCGAACCCCACGCGGGGCAGAGATGCGCGCGAGGAGTACAACACCAGCGGGCTCGCGCAAGCTGAATGCTGCGGCGCTATGCCCGGAACGCAGGTGACGCACCGCCGTCGTCGCCGAAAGGCGCGCCGCGCGATCGCTCCCCCCTGACAACTGTCCGCCCCCGGTAGTCAAGGCGGCAATGGCGGCCGCGGCGACGGCAACGGATCCGCCGACTGCCACTGCGCGGCGTCGACGTTGGCGGTTGCGGGCCCGGCTGATCACGCCGAAATGGACGGCGACGCGAGTGGCGAGTCGGCCTGCGAAGGCGACCATAGAGCTACTATGACTAGCGTAATCGGTTGTGTCAACCATCTCCCGCCAAAGTGTTCCTCTGCGAGGAGGAGGCGCGCAGCTTGAGGCGCTCGGCGAGCGCTGAGATGCGGCCCCGGTGGCGGCTACCATGTGCGTGTGGCGACATCGAAGCCGAAAAGGGCGCCGGATTCCAAGCCGGCCGAGTCCAAGGGCTCGCGTCCGACGCCGTTGAAACGGGGCCTGCCTGGGAGTGAGGAGTCTCGCAAGGCGCAGCGTGAGCGTTTCGCCTCCGAGCATCACGAAACGCTGCGCCGTCTCGGCAAGTAGATGCGCTACCCCGAGTTCGGGGACTTCTGTGATATCGCCGCCAGTGTCCTGAGTATGAGTCCCGAGCAGGTCTCGCGACTCCCGAACGTCGGAGTTGCCCAGTCGGCGCCCGCGGCTCCGCGAGCCGGCTTCGGTGAGGTCGAGGTTTATCCGACGCTGCTTAGAAGGCGGCCGTGTTGCTCGAGCGTCTAGCGCGAAACCACCCGCTGCCGGACGGCAACAAACGCATCGCGTTCATCGTGACCGGCCTCTTCCTCGAAGCGAACGGACGCCCGCTTCAGGGCGCCGATCCCGGGCGCGACGTACCGCTCGTGGAGCGCGTGGCCGCCGGCGAAGCCAGCCAGGCAGAGATCATCGACTGGCTGGGAACACGCACGCGCACGACGCCCGGCGTCTAACCGATCGGCCGCCGGCGCGCTGTCGCAACACGCGAGACGGGGGTGCGTGGGGGTCTGTTGGGCGTCGGTGTCTGATTCCGGTGCGTGATCGGTGATGATGGTCGCGGCTACTGGGCGATGGACGCGTCGGATCACAAGCATTGGACGGAGGCCGAAGCGGCCACAGCGCTCGGCGACGAGATGCCGCTGACGGCGGAGGCGCAGTGGCTGTCGCGGTTTCGCGATGGGACGTTGCTTGCGCTCGCCGTCGTGACCCATGCCCATGGCGCGACGACGCGACAACTCGATCACGCGACAGGCCACTGGTATCCGTCGGTTCGCATCTCGCTGCGCAGCTTGGAGCGCGCCGGACTTGTCGAGCACGAGCCCAGTCCGACCGCGACAACGCATCTGGCCCGCCATCGGCTGTGGCTTGCGACGCTCGAGGGTACGCGGCTCGGGATAACGCCGTATGTGTGCCGAGTCCTCGATGCGGCCAAGCCGCGCTTCACGGGACATCCCGCGTCCGGATGGTCTGCGGGCCGGTTCAGGCTGCTGGGGACCGAGAAGGGCCCCCCGATCTTCAGGCCGAGCTGGGAGCTCGCAGAGGTAACCGACCCCCAGAAACTCGCCGACGTCGTCCGCACCGGCACCCATGACGACCGCGAGTTCGCGCTCGCCAAACTGATCGCGCTCAACGAACCGAGCAGCGTCGCCGCCTTGGCGGAGATCGCGCAAATTTGTGGCAGCGACGAGGAACTCGCCCGCAAGGCCACAATCGCGCTCGGCAGCTTCGCGACGCCCGATTCGGTCGCGGCGCTGATCGACCTTGCAGGCCACCGCGACTCGTGGATCAGAGAGGCCGCAGCACGCTCGCTCGGCCGCGTACACGCCGCCCAAGCGATCCCGACCCTGGAGGAACTGCTCGCCTATCCAAATCCCCAGGTTCGGGCCGCCGCCGTCACCGCGCTCGGCCGCATCGGCGACCAAACCGCGCGCAACGCAATCCTCCCAGCACTCGCCGACCCGCAGTTCGTCGTCCGCCACTGCGCCAGGCACGCACTTATCACGCTCGGCGCCGCCGACGAGCTACGCAACAACAAAGCCAGACACTCTGGATCCTCCGCCACCGAGACGCCCACCGCGCCCGACGCTCCCAGCACAACCCCTGACCACCACCCCGGACCTCGCCACTGCTTGGCGCGATGGGCAGTCGTCTCTGCGTTCCCTACCATGTCGAGCCGCGATCTCTAGCGTTGGAAGGCGCTTCGGGTTGCGCGCGTCCCCGAAGAGAAGGAGCGGACCAATGTCCAGCAAGCACGACAGCGAGCAGTCCTTTTGAGCCGATGAGCAAGCGGCGCCACGGATTCCCCTCCGAGGCGCGTGTGAAGCGGGGCCAGCGATCGATCAGGGGCGGTGAGGTCGAGCTGGTCGAGCGGCTCGGCAACAACGATCCATGCCCGTGTGGTTCCGGGAGGCGCTTTCAAGAACTGCTGCCGTAACGGCGGCAGCTTTTGACGGTGCCGGCCGTGCCCACTACGTGCGCGACTAGCGAGTATCCCGGGCGCGAGCGGACCCTTGAGCTGAGCGGTTCCTCGTGCCTGGGACTAGTGCCGGTTCACGCGCGCAAACCGACAACGTCTGTGCTTCGCGGTGACGCTTCGTGGTCCTCGTGGCGGCGCGGATCCTCGCGGATCGGCCGATCGCCGTGATTGGACCCGGCCATCAAGGCGCTATCGTCCGCCGCCGACGATGAGTCACTTGCCTACCGTGATCGCCTTTGGCGGCAGCATCACGTCAGTCCTCATCACGGCGGTCGTAATAGTCCTCGCCGTGACCTGGGCGCTATGGACGATCAACAAGCGGAACAAGCAGGTGCCGGTGAGCAATCGCTGCGAGGGCTGCGGGGGCCGTCTACGCACCCGAGACAGCAGGCCGATGCCCGTGTGTCGAAAGTGCGGCACACGCCAGTCCTGGGCACCTCGCAGCTAGACCTGCCCCGCGCCTCTTTGCCACGCTCGCGCGCTCTCCTCGGAAGAGACCACACGGACCAGCATAGGTTGTCCTCGCGGCCCGACCGATGACCCGGGGCGCCAGAGGAGGTAGACCATCGCCGTCGGGCCGGCTGACCCTCGATCGGCGCGTTGCCGCTCCCGCGTGAAAGGGCACTGTGGATGAGCGTGGGCGGGGCGCGCGCCGCAGCAACGCCGCGAGAACATCGTGACGACAAACGCGGGTCAAGGTGCGTCCGATCTGACCCCCAATCCGCCGACGAACTAGGCGATTCGGCGGCTCGTGGATGCATCTGACACGCTGCCGATCAGGCGGCAACTCGAAGGTGACTGCCTGCGGGCGGTGGTGCTAATTGACGACGACCGCTGGCTGGTCGATGCCAGCCTCGGCAGGGATCAGGTGGTATTGGACTACATAGCCGAGGCTGTCGGCGTAGCGCTCGACAGTCGAGAGCTTCGCGTCGGTTGCGACCGTTTCCAGACGGGCGACCGACGACTGCGAGGTAGCCATCGCCGCAGCTATCGCCGTCTGTGAGCGGTGCTGCCGTTCACGCTGCTCGGCGAGTTTGTGGAGCAGGTCGCGGCGCCGCCGCGCTGCGTCGACGAGTTTCGGGAACTCGGGGTTGCGCGTGGTGCGCTTCGCGATCATCTCGTCGAGGAAGTCACGCTCAGCCATTGGCTCGTCCCGCTCGGTCACGAAGATACCGTTGATGGTATCCCGCTCGCGTGCCTAATTGACCGCCCTGCACAGCGACGCGGAGGCATGCAGGGTTGTGCGCGCGGTCGGGTTCGCCGTTTCCGCGTTCAGCCCAGCGGGAACCGAGGGATCCATGCAACGTCCGTCGTGGCGCAAGGTGTTGTTCGCGGCTGGGTTGATACCCGCGGTCGCCCTCTCGCCGCTGCTGCTGCGTCGCGTGAGACCTGTGGGCCGAGCGATGCTCGGGCGCTCGACGGATCGCCTCCGCGGGGTAGAGCCGCTCACGGCGGCAACGCTCGCCGGCGAACTGTGGGGCGCGGAGGAGGCAAACTCTCACAGCCCGGGCGCGCAGCGCGTGCGCACGCTCGCCCGCGAGCTCTTCCCCGACCAGGCGCCCGGCCACGGCGGCGAGTGGCGCTTCACCGCTGCGCAGGTGACGAAGCTGAAAGCGCACCTCGACGCAAACTGAGTACAGCGGAGATTGAAAGGCCTATGCCTGGAGAGCTCGACGCCCGCGTCCACCCAGACTGGAGACCTCCGGATGAGCGAAGGAAACGAAGACATCGATCGGGACGACCCGCAGCGCGAAGACGATGCGCCACCGCCCGGCCAGGCGCCGGTCGATGATCCCTCCACCGGCGAGGACGAGCCGGCGGAGGATGACGAGGGGCCGAACTCCGCACACGACGCCAGCGTGACCTGAGCCGCAGGCCGGCCCGGAGCGGTCGCTGGCGCTTCTGGCCAGCTGGACGCCGACCCGCTGAGTCGAGGGTTTTCTTCCCTTCATCAGCTCCGCAGGACCCCGCGACCAGCGGGGTCCTCTCGGTGTCGCGCACGACTGACCCGTGTGGTGTCTCGGCGTGCCCAAACGATGAATTCGCACTGCGCCCGTCGTCAAAGCGACAGCGGACACCACCAAGCAGAGGAGGGTCGATGAAGTTCATGCTCTTTACCTATCGCGATCCGAGCGTCCCGCTCGATCCCGAGCAGCGGGCGACCGTTCCGGCTGCCGTGGCAGCCTGGTGTGAGGAGATGGATGCCCGTGGCGTGCGCCTGCAGGGAGACGTCCTCGGTCCGCTGTCTCAGACGCGGACGATTCAGATTCGCGGCGGCGAGATGGCGGTCGGTGACGGGCCGGTCTCCGAGCACGCGCTTCAGATCGCGGGATTTAACATCCTCGAATGCGCCGACCTCGATGAAGCGCTCGAGGTAGCCGCCAAGAACCCGGGAGCGAGCTTCGGCGTCCTCGAGCTGCGGCCGATCGAACCGTAGACGAGACCCGACGGGCCGAGGCGCAAGAAGCCGATCCTGTCGCCCGACCGCGCCCCCACAACGGGTTCAACCGCCCGATCGCGCCCCTTCGCTGATGCTGTAGCCGGCTCCCGGCGTGGTGTGAATCACGTCAGGGTCGCCGAGCTTGCGTCGCAGCCGGGCGATCGTGACCCTGACGGTGTTGGTGAACGGGTCGACGTTCTCATCCCAGGCCTGCTCGAGGAGCCGCTCCGCGCTGAGCGCGCCGGGGCTGGCCTTCAGCAGCGCCTCGAGCACGGCCCGCTCTTTGCGCGAGAGCTCGATCGTGCACCCGTCGCGGGTGACGATGCCGGTCAGCGAGTCAAGCTCGATCCCGGCCGCGCTTAGAACGCGGCTGCGCGCGGTCGGCTTGCGGCGCGCCAGAGCGCGGATCCGCAGCACCAGTTCGGGAAAGTGGAAAGGTTTGGGCAAGTAGTCGTCGGCGCCGAGCGCAAGCCCTTTGACGCGGTCGCCAGGAGCGCCGGCCGCGGTCAGCATCAGGACCATCGGCGGGTCTTCGCCGTGGGTGATCACGCCGCAGAGCTGGTCGCCGTGGATGCCTGGAAGGTCGCGGTCGAGGAGGACGACGTCGTAGGGGTTGAGGTTGACCTTCGAGACGGCTTCGTGGCCGTCGTAGGCGACGTCGACGGCCATCCCCTGGTCGCGCAGCCCTTCGGCGATCCGGTTGGCGTGGCGCGGCATGTCCTCGACGACGAGGACCCTCATCGGCTCGCCCCCTCGAGCTCTGGCACGGCCGCCGGGAGGCGTATCTCGACGCGAAGCCCGCCCTCTGCGCGCGCATGAAGACGCAGCCTTCCGTCGTGAGCGGCGACGACGGCGGCGACGATCGAGAGCCCGAGACCATGGCCGTTCTGCGATCCGGTCCGGTCCTCGCCGAGGCGCTTGAACGGCTCGGCCAGTTGCGACACCGCGGACTGCTCGAGCAGCGGGCCGCCGCTATCGATGACCAGCCGCACCTCCTTGCCAAACGGCTCGAGTGTGAGCTCGATCGAACCGCCCGCCTCGTTGTGACGCACGGCGTTCTCGATCACGTTCTCGACCATGCGTTCGAGCAGCGTCGCGCTGCCGGCGACCGCGACTGCGGCGAGCCGCGTCTTGACGCTGAGCTGAGCGGCGGCGATCTGATCGGCGCGGGCGCGGAGCGCGGCGGCAACGATCGGCTCGAGCGCGACCGGCTTCTGCTCGCCGAGGCGGCCGCTCTGCGCGCGGGCGAGGACGAGGAAGCTCTCAAGCAGCCGGTCGGCGTGGTCGAGATCCACACGCAAGTCGGCGTCGAGCTCGCGCGTCTGGGGCGGCACCGTGCCGGGCTTCGCGATCGCGACGTCGAGCGTGGTCCGCATCACCGCCAGCGGTGTGCGCAGCTCATGCGAGGCGTTCGCGACGAACCGCCGCTGCGCGTCAAAGGCGGCCTCCAGCCGCTCGAGCAGCCGGTCGATCGTGTCAGCGAGCACGCGCAGCTCATCGCGGGGGCCCGTTATCGCGAGGCGCTCGTTGAGGTTCGTGTCCGAGATCCGCTCGGCGGTCGCGGTGATGGTGCGAAGCGGCGCCAGCACGCGACCGGCAACGACCCACCCGAGCACGCCGGACACCACGGTCATGATCCCCAGCGCGATCGCCGACTCGATCCGCAGCCGGTTGAGGCCGACCGAGCGCTGGAAGGCCAGCGCGGAGGCGATCTTCACATGGGCCGCAGTCACCGGCTGGTTCCGGCTCGGCCCGAGATCCGGCTTGGGTCCCGAGAACGCAAAGTTGGCGAATAGGTCGTTGGTGATCGCCAGCAGCGCCGCGCCGCAGATCAGGAACAGCACCGTGTAGAGGAGCGCCAGCCGCCAGCGAACGGTCGGGTGCGGGCGGCGCACTCGCAGGACGGGCTTGATCGCGGTTAGGCCGATCTTCACGGCTTGACGATGCCGCAACGCGGATAACAGCGGCATAACACGGTAACCGGCGCGTAACCGGGCGTGGCGCACGCTCCCAGCGATCGGCTTCCACTCGACCGACGAGCGGCGAGCCTCGAGCGAAAGGAGCCGCACCCCATGCGCTGCCGCCTTACACACGTCCTCATCCCCGTCGCCGCGGCTGCCGCGTTACTCGCCGCCGGCTGCGGCGGCGGTTCGAGCCCGGGCGTCGCGAGCGTCGGAAGCTCGAGTTCGACGAGCTCCTCAGGCTCAGGCGGCTCCGGCTCGTCGGCGCCGAGTCAGACCCAGCTCCAAGTGGACAACCGCGATGTCGAGCGCTTCGCGCGCTGCGTGCGCTCGCACGGAGTGCCGAACTTCCCGAACCCCGCGGTCGCCCCGCACGCCTACAAGGACGCGTTCAGCACGCAGTCAGCGCCGTTCGCTGCGGCGTATCGCACCTGCGGACACCTGCTGCCGCCCGGCAGCCAGCATCACAACCAGGACTCACCGCAGCGGACGCACGCCCAGGTTGTCGCGCTGCTGGCGTTCGCCCACTGCCTGCGGGGCCACGGCTATCCGAGCTTCCCCGATCCGACCACGGCCGGCCAGCTAACCCGTGAGATGCTCGCCAAGGCGGGGATAGACCTGCACGACACGGCGGTGGTGCGCGCCGCCGACGCGTGCACCGTTGTCACCCACGGTGTCATCACCCGTTCTGTCGTGGCGAACTTCGTCGCGGGCCACTAGTGCTGAAGCCTGGCCACGTGGACGCATGCACTCTCGCGCGACGATCACCTAGCTCCGATACCGATGGTTGTGTGGTATCTCGACCGCGTCCTTTCCGGGCTGTGGAGAGCTCTCGTCATCGCCGCCGGCGTCATCGCCGGCGTGGCGACGGGCACCTTCCCGCTGCTGCCGTCACTCGGCGTGCTGGTCCTCTGCTTCCTTTGGTTTGCCTGGGACTGGCAGCGCCTGAAGGAGTACAACCGCGAAGACCGCTACTGATTTGTCGAGCTGCCGGCGTGCGGCTGTCGGTGCCCGTCGCCGTGCTGGGCGTCAGGCGGGCTCGAGCACGATCCACGCAGGAGGCACGCGGCGAATGCGACACTACGCCGCGTGGGTTCGCCGACGCCGACAGTTGGCAGCGGCGCCGGCGAGCGTTCCCGCCTGCTTGCGCGGGCGCTCTACCTGAGCGTGGCGTCTGTCCTCGTCGGGGCGCTGGTCGGCGCGCTCTCTGTCGCGGTCGGACTCGCCGAGCACAGCGTCGCCGTGCTCGCGACGGGTCTCGGGATGCTCGCCGACCTCGCTGGTTCGCTGGTCCTCGTCTGGCGCTTCGGCGCCGAGCGAACACACCCGGTCAGGGCGGAAGATGTGGAGCGACGCGCGGCATTGGTGATCGTCGCGGCACTCGCGTTGGTGAGCGCCGCCGTCGGCGCGGAGGCCGTCCACGCACTGGTCCAGCAGGTCCATCCGGGCGGCTCAGCGCTGTCGCTACTCGCCGCAGGGATCGCCACCGTGATCCTCTCGCCGCTCGCGATCGCCAAGCGACGCACCGCGACCGCCCTCGACAGCCACGCCTTGCGGGGAGACAGCTCCGTGACGGCAATCGGCGCTGGGACCGCGCTGCTCGCCCTGATCGGCCTGGCGCTGTTCCACGCCACCGGCTGGTGGTGGGCGGACTCCGCCGCCGCGCTTGTCATCGCGGCCGTTGCCGCAAGTGAAGGCCTTGTCGTGCACCGCGCCACGCGCGCGCCACATCTCAGCTGACGCTGCGGCGGCCTGGGCTCGCTGGAGCGGCGTTGATCCCGTGCGAATGATCCACGCTGCCTTCCGGCCGCAGTGGATGGTGATGGGCGGCCCAGGCACCGAAGCGCCTGGGCCGCGCGCACCTTCCTCTAGCCGGTGATGGCGACCGGGAAGACCTCCGAAGCGGTCTCTCCGTTCACCGTCACGGTTGCGACAACCTGCGCGTCCGGGTTGTCATTGAGCGGCGTGAAGTCGAACGCCTCGCTCTTGTACTGGTGCGCCAGGCCTGTGGAGGAGCCTGAGTAGGAGCACGTCAGGGCGTTGCCCGTCGATGCCGTGACGCACGCCCCCTCGCTTGCGATGTCGCCGGTCGGCCCGGTGAAATCGCTGGGATTCCACGTCAACGTCATCGAGCCGTCCGCCTGCTCGGCGTTGTCTTGGACCACCGTGACGGTCAGCGGATACGACTGACCCACCGTCAGATCGGTCACGGCCGCGTTGGCCGCGTAGTCCCAGCCCCAACCACCGGAGCCGCCCGAGTTGGGATCCGCGTCGATGCACAGGTCAGGAGCGCAGAACCGGGTGCTCTCCAACTCGGCAGGACCCTCGGGTCCCGTGGCGCCCTGCGGACCCGTCGCGCCCTGCTGACCCTGGTCGCCCTTGTAGCCCTGCGGACCCTGGGGGCCCTGAGGACCCTGGGGACCCTGAGCGCCGGTGTCGCCCTTCCAGCCGTGGGGGCCGGTCGCGCCGATCGCGCCCTGCGGGCCGACAGCGCCCTGCTGGCCGGCGGCACCCTGCTGGCCGTTGGCGCCAGGAATGCCCTGAACGCCCTGCGGGCCGGCGGGGCCGCGCGTGCCGCGGGGACCCCGCACGTCACGGGCGAGCTTCCTCAGCACGCTGGGCTTGATCTGATGCGTCGAAGTGATGATGTAGTTGTCAGCCGCATACGCGCCGCCACCCGCAACAGCGAGAAACAAGGCGGTCGACGCAACGACACCTGTGATGGAAGGCTTACGCCTCAAGGT